>JAGLGN010000018.1 GCA_023144005.1 bacterium | reverse complement strand
TTTCTTTTTGAACATCATAAAATGATGTGAGAAAAGCATATGTTAATAATGAAAAGATGGATCAAAACTCCATCAAATAATCTTTATTCAATTGTCAATTTTATATTGACAATTCAAATACAATATTCCCTTCGGGCTGAGGCTATCTTTAGGAGCAAAATAGCATCCAGCCATTGTTTCCGTCTTTATGAATAAGAGCGCTTTAGCCAAGACGGATCAAAACTCAATCAATTGAAATATATCTTTTTATTCTCCGTATAGTTCAATGAGCGGAGGAAATATGAAAAAAATGTACCTGTCTCGAGATGATAAAAAAATTAACGGTTTTTGTGGAGGCCTGGGCGAATATCTTGACCTTGATTCAACATTGATCCGTTTGATATTCCTGCTATTGGGTATCGCCACCGGTGTCCTGCCAATGCTTATTTTCTACATCATTGCCGGGATAGTTGTTCCGGTCAAACCTGAAGAACATTAGATCGTACTTTTTCCTCACTCTTTTTCTGATATTTTCAAGCGCATCATTTGCCGCGGATTTTTCTATTTCCGTACATAAACCCGCGTCTTTACCCGTGATCGATGGAAAGATCGATGCCGTATGGAGCGAAGCGGATACTATCACGGATTTTGTACAACGGACGCCGGATACCGGTGAGCCGGAGACAAATCCCACTGAGGTCAAAGTATTGTATTCAAAAGAGGGCCTGTATCTGCTTTTTGTTAGTCATGACGGTCAGGACGGCAAACCGCCGTCACTCGGTGAGATCGAACAGGTAAATTCTTCTGATCAGATCTCTATTCTGATCGATCCATGCAATGACGGCGCCACTGGATATTACTTCGCTGTACTGCGGGGGAATTCCCATATCGACGCATACTTTGAAAATGGAGGGATCTTCAATAAGAACTGGAACGGAGTATGGTACTCCGAGGTTTCGGAGATAGATGAGGGCTGGACTGCAGAAATATATATTCCTTTCAAGAATCTTCCTTTACAGGGGAAGACGGATACCTTCAGGATCAATTTCTTGAGATTTCACTTCAACAGTCAGGAAAATACTACCTGGTATCCTCTGTATTCCTTTGAATCCTCGACTAATATGGATAAGAGCGGTACGCTCCTTTTTCCGGAGAAGCTTTCACCCTTATTTGATATCAATCTGGATCCGTTCGTGCTAGCAAAGAGCGACCTCGCAGGGGAAAGTTCCTATGACGCGGGACTGTCACTGGATATTTCAAAGGGAAAGGCATTGGATGTCGGCCTGACGATAAACCCCGATTATGCGCAGATAGAAGCGGATACACTTCAATTCAACTTTTCCCGCTTTGAATTATATTTACCGGAGAAGCGTAATTTCTTCACCTCAGTGACCCAGTATCTTCCACCGACACATGTTTTTTATACAAGAAGGGTAGTGAAGCCGCTGGTCGGGGGAAAGGCCCTTTACAGAAAGAATGATGATCATGCTTTCTTGATGTACCTTAAGGACAATGAGGGAAATCATGGAGATTATCTGATCGGCTCTCTTAAAAAATCGTTCTTGAAGATGTCAGATATTGGACTGTTCATCAACGCATTCAATACTGATGCCGCATCGGGCATGACGGGTTTTGTTGGAATGAATTTAAGATTCTCCAGATATTCCGGCGCAACTTCTTCGCTCACATTTTCAAGTACGGGCACTCCCGGTTACGGTGCATTTCAGAATTACTATTATAACTCGAAGTATTTCAGTTTCAATGCGCATGTGATCTACAATGACGATAACCTTGATTCGCCTGAGGGCTATTTCTTTGAAGCCGGCCAGACACTGATCTCCTCGTCTCTGAATATAATGAGATATAAATCTTCGTTCTTTCATACTCTCTATGCGGGATTGAACAGCAGCTTAGGGGATTATCACGATAGTGAGGACCATTACATATTCAGCAGCGCGTATCTAACATTAGTCTTTTATGATTTCAGCACCCTTTCTGTGAACGGTTCGCTTGGCAGAGAGAGATACGGTGCTTCCATGAGTGTAAATAACTTGAGTGCGGCATTTGCTTCTCCTTCATCGCTGCCGTTGAGATTCTCCGCAGTATTTTCAATGGGAAAGCGTGCCGATTATTATAATTTATCTTCTATTTCCTATAAGACCCTTACCTTTGACCTTGCCTTTTCGCCTACGGGTACCTTGAAATTCGCTTACGGAATAAGTTACGATACGACGCTTCCTTTGTCATATTCGGGCGGGAGCGAAAACCATCTTTTCTACGGCCTTTGGTATCTTACCTCTAAGATGTTCGTTCGGGCAAAACTGCAGATGAATACATTGTATAATAGGGAAATTTACGAGATCTTGTATTCTTGGGAAATTCTTCCCAGAGCCTTTCTATATCTTGCTGCCCGAAGGGATCTGCAAGAAGGGAATTCATTGATTTTCAAGATAGTAATATAGCATTTGAAAAAAAGTTTATTTTGTAGTATATTTATACAGGGTATAGATGAATACAACAAAAGCCTCCCACATAAACATTGATGAGTTTAGAAGGAAGTACGGTGTAGTCCATCCCTTTTTCAAGGCTAAGATCCCTATCGTCAAGTCATCGGAAGCGGAATCCTACAAAGATATCAAAATCCCGGTATTAAAACCATTCGGCCCAGCCAAGGCTCCTACCGTTATCGCTCCCGCAAAGTTCTTGAAGAACGAGTCCGGAATATTGAGTTGTTATGTGATATTCTGGGAGCCGTATATTCAAGCACAATGCGGAAATCGTTTAAGAGATACCTTTGATATATCATTAAAAAGAGGTTCCGACTGGGGCAGGAAGTTTAAATTCCCTTTCAGTGACATCCGCCTTCTTGACCTCTATAGCGAGCTTAATAACGCTATTGCGAAGAAAGACAGATTAGAAATTCTACATAAGCGTCAAGATATCAAGAATCTCCTCTCCAGAAATGAATATGAGTTCCTCATTTGGTACGAGTGGAAGCTGGGCATGAAGAAACACCTCCTGTACCTGGGGTCGAAAAAGGCATTATTACCATTCAACGAACCTGAATATGAGCGTTCATTGGATCGTGAAACACTTGGAGATATGGGTTTCCTGCATATCCGCTATCTTGAATCCCGGGAGCGTTACATCTCCTGGAATCCCGAAAAACTCTTTTACCGTATCTTTTGATGCGAGAGATAAATATCAGAAACCGATTCGGTACAACAATTGGGGAATGAGAGAATGAGTAGTCACGCTTCCCGAAAATATTTCATCACACACCTTCTGAGGATTTCTCTTATCAGTATTATATCCGGAGGAACATTTCCTGTGCTGATATTCGGATGGCATCCGATCACTTTTTTTCAGGGCGCGTTTATCGGGTTCTCCATAAGTTCTTTGATGACAATGACATTCCATTTTATCATTCACAGATATCTTAGAAAAATGAGGTCATTGATCGCGAGTATTATTCAGAACCTGCTTTTTACCGTGATCATTACAGGTTCCGTATGGCTGGGAGGTCTTTTATTCAAGAGTGAGACGGTTACACTGTCTCCTAAAATATTTCTCGCCCTTGTCATATTTTCCTTTGCGATCACCTTCCTGATCTCATCAATTGTCGAATTGCACCGCCTTCTCGGATCCCGTGCATTTTCAAATATAATCTCAGGTAAATATCTGCATCCCAAAGAAGAGGATACCATCTTCATGTTCCTGGATATAAAAGGTTCCACAACACTTGCTGAAGAGATGGGAAATAAACAATTTCTCTCATTTCTGGATGATTTTTTCATTGCGGTGGCGGACCCTATTCTTAAGAGTAAGGGCGAGATATACAAATATATCGGTGACGAGGTCATCATTACCTGGAGCATGAAAAACGGTGTCAAGAATAATAATTGCGTCAGATGCTTTTTTGACATTCAGCACCTAATAGGCACGATGGACGGCAAATTCCAAGCCGGATACGGCAAGATTCCCGAATTCCGGGCATCCGTACACTGCGGCCGCGCGACGGTCGGACAGATGGGGCTGATCAAAAGCGAGATCACTTTTCTCGGCGATGTAGTGAATACAACTTCAAGGATAATGGGGGAGTGCCGGAAATATGGAAAGGATCTGATAATCTCGAACGATATATTTGAGCAGCTTTCTTTGAAAGAGGAATATGCGATCAATGATCTGGGCGACATCAGTCTCAGAGGTAAACATAAGCTTATCCGGCTGGTCTCTGTGGAGGAAAAATGAGTAAGCTGTTTTCGGCTCTTCTCAGGATCTTTGCAGCTGTCTTATTTACATTCGCCGCGCTTCTCCTGGCTTCAGTTGCGATAACACTTATACGGCCCGAGCCCGGCCATCCATGGGCATTTGGCTTTATCAATCATATCTCGATGCTGGTTTTTACGCTTATGATGGCATTGATCCTATCCAAAGGGAAGCTCTCTGAATACGGCTTCAAACTACCGTTGAACTTCCAGCCGGTCAAGATGATCATCCTCGGTTTGGGCATCGGCCTAGTGGGGACTTTTCTATCTGTATTAATAATCCAGCCTCTTGCCCCTATGTCGGGCCCTATGATGAATACGGGATTTCTGCATACCTTGTTATTCGTGTGGATCATCGCAAGCATCTGTGAAGAGGTCCTATACAGAGGTTTGATCCAGAGCTTTCTTTTTCCGCTGTCAAAATACGGCTTCAATATTTTCAGATTCCGCATCAGCATTCCTGTTTTAGTGGGAGCATTTCTCTTTGGAGTAATGCATATGATGCTCCTTACTATGGGAATGGATTTTGCACTTGTATTGTCGATCGTGATACTCGCATTCATTATGGGTATTGTGGCAGGTTATTACCGTGAAAAGACCGGAAGCCTGATCCCCGCGGTCATTGTGCATATTTTTGCGAATATCGGAGGGTACATACTCTCTAAATGCGGGTAGGAAGGAGGTTAGAGGCTTATAGAAAAATTGACAATGGACAATTATAAAAGAGGTTGGAGGCTAGTGGTTAGAGGTTAGTGCAGAGGGGAATAAGAGAAATTGACAATGGACAATTGACAATGGACAATTATTAGTAAGTGGCCCAGTGGACCCCAGTGTCCCAGGGACAAAGTTAGGAATGGATAGATGGATACCAGAGAGAAATCGTAGGGACAGGGCTTGACCTGTCTTCTGGATAGCATGAGGGAAGATGAGAGAAAAGGAGAAATGAATAATGAGGGATGAAAGAGGGAGAAGATGGATTCCAGATAAAGTCGGGAATGACGGATCTGAATATTGTTGTGATTATGAACCTGCGAACTTGGAACCTGCGAACTTGCGAACGGTCTCCTATGAAGAATGAAAAGAAAAACAGGCCTTTTACGGTCATTTTGTTTATTTTAGCGTTTGCCGTTACGCTGGCATTCCCGCTTTACAGTGCGCTTTACAGAGGATGCATACCGTTTGATTCCTTGGGGGCATCTCTGATTCTCGGTATATTAATTATTTTTGTTCTGTCATTGATAGTCGGAAATGTAGCAAAACTCAAATTTAAAAAAGAAAATAAAGATATTTCAAAGAAAGTGTTAAGTAAATTCAATTTCAAGATAGATTCCGTATTTTTTCTGGCTATCGTGCTGTATTTCGTTGGCCTCGTCCTAAATATTTACATACTTCTTCTGATAATATGTGCCTTCTTTTTTACAGGAATGTTTATTCTCAAAAAAGAAGATCACGATATAGCGATCAGAGGATTGGCCCGCATTAATAGACGGTTATCACTATTCTTTGGAATTGCTTTTGTGATCCTGTTTTTCAGCATTCCAAGCGGTGAATGGTATAGAAGTGATTCCAATAGAAAGATATATGTTCTAAATATCAAGATGATCGGCAAGCGTGTCGAAAATTATGTAGAAAATGAACATAAATACCCGAAAGATTATAATGAGATGAAGGGAGAGTACTCTGTAGGTAACATACCCGATCTTGAAAAGATATTTATTTACAAGATAGAAACAATTGAGGGAAAAGAGCAGTTTACAATAGAACACCCTGAGCCGGAAGTATTCTTGATGAAAGAGTCAAGATTGTCATGTCCTGTAAGATGCGCCCGGATAAGGTATGTTGAGGGCAAGGGGGTTGAGATATTAAGTGAAAAGTGAACCACCGTACCCATAGTATGTTGATAAAAAAGTTCTGATATATTATACTGTTAGTGATGAATAAATTACTGATATCGCTCATCTTAGTCCTCTTCAGTATTTCGATTTGTTGTAAAGATGTCATAATAGTCGATATAGAAGGGCAGGCGATCGCGGGAAATCTTATTGAGTTGGTCCCCGGTGAGAAAGTGATTATTGAGAAAGATGACGGTGAAATTCTCGAACTCAAATATGATCAGATCAAAGACCTTACATCAAGGAGTGCGGAGTTCGGAGATTCTGGTGAAAAGAATAATTTTAATACCACAGTGATGAAGATCGGGCTTGCTACGAAACTCGAAGATTATACCCTTTGCCGGCTGGGCTTAGAACTGAATTTCCGAAAATTCAACTGGGGGAATCTATTCTTTGATTTCAGACTGGATTATGCTGATTCGATCAGTTCCATAAATATTTCTCAAGGTATCAGGGTGCTTCCAGCCTCTTCAAACTCTGGTATGTATATTGTGTCAATGGTCGGCGCACTATTCGGCTTTGGTGCATACAATGAAGATATCATTTTTCCAAATTTCATGCTCGGTATTGGCTTTTTCTGCCGAGATAGTGTCGGTAATGTATTATTTCTCGAACTCGGTCTGGAAAGCTATAAGTATATTACAAGAGAATGGGACCCCTGGTGGGGAAGTGTGTCATATTCAAATACTACTGTCATACTGATCCTCAATTTAGGATTGGGATTTTGAGAAAACATAGTGTACTTCTTATCCTGTTCTTAATATCCGGTATTTTAATATCTTCATCCGGGAATGAAATATATAGATTAACTTTGACAGACGGCAGGGCACTTTACGGGGAGATCCTGCGGTTTGAGTGGAAGGAGTATTTTGACCTTGGGCTCTTATCTGGAAAGGAAATGATGGTTCCCTATGCAAGTGTCACTTCTGTAGAATTATTGGAAAACGCAACAGAACCGGTGAAAGTATTGAAGAATATGATCAGATCAGATTTTAATCGAAAGCTGATTAATGTTCAATTTGCGTTGGCATTGGAGAGTTATTTTCGAGATATCGGATGTATTATGGCCGGCTTTGAAAAAATACTATTGATCCACAAGGCAGGATATCTCTACCTTGGCAGCCGCGTTTTTTTCAGCCCGGAAAATGAATATTTATTCGATGCATTCTTAGGATTAAAATTCTTTAATCCATTCAAAAAAAGCAATGTATTTTTATCCATTAATTGTGGTCCGTATTATTCAGGGGATTATCCCAATAGAGACAATATAGAGGCGCAATTCTCTGTAGAAATCGGAGCGATCAGTTTCAATGAGCGATACGGTTCCATTCAGTTCTCACTTTTTAAAACATTCAGAGTCGTAAGGACTAGACATATGGATCCCTGGGGGGATGAATACTATGAGCGGGATATCCTCGGCGGATTCGGCCTTTCCATGCTATTTGGATTCTAATAAGTAGGGTAGATAAATGATAAATCTTTTACCGGATTTCATTCAGAAGAAGTATGAAAAAAGCCAGGTTAAGGGCAAGTTTACAGCAGCGGTCCTTTTTCTGGATATCTCCGGTTTTACATCGATGACTGAAAAGCTTATGGAGCACGGAAAAGAAGGTGCCGAGATAATGTCATTGATGATCAATAATATCTTCAACGAAATGATCTCTGCCGTTTACAAGAACGGAGGGTTTATTTCAACCTTTGCGGGTGATGCTTTTACCGCGATCTTCAGGGGAAAATATTCGGTGAATGCTCTTCATTCCGCAAATTCCGTTATTCAGGATCTCAAAGATATCAGCATTCAGAAGTCTCGTTTCGGAACATTTAATATCGGAGTGAAAATAGGGATATCCTATGGGACGGTGAAATGGGGAATACTGGGCGATAAAGATGGATCCGCTTATTATTTTCAGGGCGATCCTATTATAGCCGCCGCCGAATGTGAAAAGCATTGCAGCGCAGGTGAAGTGATATTTGACGACAGTATTTTAGAGATGTACAAAGATGCAATATCCTATAAAAAGCGCAGCGGCAAATACATTCTGACAGATGTCAATGCGGCACCGGTAGTTTGCAGGGACAGTAAAAAACAGATACAGCGTTCAATAGCCGAGAAGTTCCTCCCCGCCGAGATCCTTGAGCTCAATTTAATGGGTGAGTTCAGGAATGCCGCCTCTATTTTCCTTAATTTCGAAATGGAGAATTTCGGCTTCAAATTACTCAATGAATTCATCACTTTCGTCATGCATATTACAAGGCAGACCGGCGGATATCTGAATCTTCTTGATTTTGGCGACAAGGGGAATGTGATATTCATTGTGTTCGGAGCTCCCGTGTCATATGAGAACAATATTTTCAGGGCACTTGACCTTGTGAAGCGGATCGGTTCTTTTGCTGAAAAAAGGAAGGGATTAACCGTCAGAGGAGGTATCTCTTACGGCGCGGTTTATGCCGGTTTCATTGGAAATTCCGATAGAGGCACCTATACAATGATCGGCGATAATGTCAATCAGGCCGCGCGATTTACCTCGAATGCTCGGAAAAAGCAAATCTGGACCGATGAAAATATCGCGGGCAAAATGTCAATGCATTATTCATTTAAGCAATTGCCGATTCAGAAGTTTAAGGGTAAGGGAATCGGCGTGATCCCGCACATTTTAGGTGATAGAAAAGTTGAGGATCTCGATCTGCAATTCAAGAGCCGTCTTGTGGGAAGAAAAAAAGAACTTGATACCATAAAACGGTTCTCAAAACCAATATTTCAAAAAGGTTTTGCCGGAGTATTTTACATCTACGGCACGGCCGGCATCGGCAAATCCCGGCTTGTTTATGAATTTGCTTCGAATATCAGAGACAAGGCCGACATTTTTGTAATGAAAACGGATGATGTGGTCCGAAAACCCTTCAATCCGTTTATCTATACTTTCAGTAGATATTTTCAGCAGAACCCTTCGATGAGCGAAGATGAAAACCACAAGACATTCGATATGATCTTCAATGACTTATTGTTATCCGCGAAAGCTTCTAAAGATCTCCGTGCTGGATATTCTATGAGTGAATTGGAAAGGACCAAGTCTATGCTGGCGGCACTTATAGGCCTTCGAACGGAAGGCACATTATATGATAAGCTTGACCCGAAAGGGCGATATGAAAATACTCTCGTCGCGATTAAAGAGTTCTTTAAACTTCACAGTATTAAAAGACCCTTGGTCATGATACTTGAAGACATACATTGGCTGGACGCGGATTCAATTTCGTGCATGAAGGATCTCACAAGAAATATTGATGACTTTCCGATGGCAGTATACGCATGCGCGAGATATGCCAAGGACAAAGATGTGGTGCTTTCCTTGGAGAAGGAGATCAGAACAAAAAAACTACATCTGCAAGCGCTTCGCTCAGATGCAATCTTTGAGATCATCGGGGAATATCTTGGCTCTCCTCCTGTTGGAAAGCTCAAGGATTACATTGAGAACAAAACCCACGGCAATCCTTTTTTTATTGAGCAATACTGCCTTTTTCTGAAGGAGAATGAATATGTTTCTCTGAGAAACGATGAATATGAGCTGAATATTTCCTCCGTGAAACTCCCGGCAAATATCAGCGCGATCATCATAGCGAGGATAGATAAACTCACGAAGAACATTAAAGACGCGATGTACACCGCCGCAGTCCTTGGAATGGAGTTCGATGTGAGAATACTTTCCGAGATGCTGAAGAGATCACACATCACAGATGTTCTGACAGCCGGGGAAAATGAGGACCTCTGGTATTCCATTTCCGAGATCAGGTATATCTTCAAACATTCACTTTTAAGAGAAACTGCTTATGAAATGCAGCTTCGCTCACGCCTCAGAAAGCTTCACAGTATCGCCGCCGGTGCGATGAGTGAGGTATATGAAGGCAAGGAGGATTATTATTCAGACCTCGCCTATCATTACGAGATGGCTGAAGAGATCGAAGATGCCAGAAAATTCCTGAGATTGAGCGCTGAATATTCACAAAGAAATTTCAAGAATCATGATTCAATTGACAAGTACCAGAGATTATATACCCATACTGAGAGTAATTCCGAGAAGGTCGGAATAAATAATGCGCTGACCACGCTTTTGATAGTGATCGGAGATCTTCAGCAAGCGCATGATATAGCTTCCCGCAATCGGTCATTAGCGCAGAGTACAGATAATGCCGGGCTTATTCTTGAATCCGAGATCCACTGGGCAAGAGTCCTGACATTCTATGGGAAGTATTCAGAAGTGAAAGATGTGCTCGGAAGATTTACAGGGAAGAAGAGTTCATCCGATAATGCCAAATTGGCATTTGACCTGTACATAACACTTGCTACCGTTGAATACTATACAGGCGATATGGCGGCTTCTACTGCCCTTACGGAAAAGGCGGCAGTAATTGCTCAGAAGAATAAACAAACGGAAAATTCCGCCCGTGCTTCCGGGTTGCTGGGGATCATCAATATGTTTACCGGGCAGTATGATGCCGCTTTAGAGCATCTTCGCAAACAGGAAGATCTCAGCAAGAATGCAAACCTTCTGCGTCAAACGACAAATGCTCTTGCCAATATCGGGAATGTATATTATCATATGGGTGAATACGATATCGCCTTGGAGAAATATCAGGATTTCCTGACTGAATCAGAGAATATTGGCGATAGAGGATTAACGGCAATGGCATTGGGTAATATCGCGAATATATACCTTATATGGGGGGATCATGACAGGGCACTTGAATTGTATGCCAAACAACAAAATATCGCCTTGGAAATGGGAGATAAATATAATCTGACGAATGTATATGTGAACATAGGTACACTTTACCAGGATGCCGGAAAGTATAGTAAGGCGATTGAATATTTTGGTAAAGCAAAAGAGATTTCAAAGCATTCGGAAAATATTCAGGGAATAATAAATTCCTATTTTCGCATAGGGCTGCTTCACTCGGATATGAACGATCATGAAGCTGCCATCGCTCAGTACGAGCAAGCGGAAAAATACGCCCGTTCTGCTCAGGATTCTACACTTTTAACTTCGATCTGTCTGAGTATCGGAGAGAGCCTTTCATTTTTAGGCCGATTCCAGGAATCACAAAAGTATATGGATGAAGCATTGCATCATGCGGAATCTGCGGGTAATAAATTCAATCTGAGTAATTATTATCTCAATCAGGGAAAAGCCTTGAGCATTCAAGGCAAGTATGAAAAAGCTCTGAGGATTTTGGAAAAGGGAGAACAGATTTCCGGAGAAATGCAGGAAATGAAAATGCTCATGCAAGTGGAGTTTTACATGGGTGTTGTGTATATGAAATTGAAAAGATATTCGCTCGCCGGGGAATATCTTAATAAATCGCTGGAAAAGGCTAATACTTTGGGAAATAAGATCTCTCTGGAGCATATCCGTTTCTATCTTCTGAAATTGAAACATCTGGAATCCGGCGATCTTGCCCTTAGTGAAATGGTCGAATTTTGTGAAGATGCAAAAGAACCTCAGATGATTGTAGAATCCTGCATTCTGCTGTTTACAATGACAAAGAATGCCGAATACCTCGAGAATGGGATTTCGGTCTGTGAGAAATATATTAAAGAGAAGAAATCTTATCAATTGACGGAAATGTTAAAAACACTGAACAAGTTGAAAGGAAATAAGTAGTACTGGAGAAATGAATAATGACGCTCCGCAGAGGTTAGAGGTTAGAGGTTGGTTTGAGAATGGGATAAGGAATCACATCCATAACCGGAAAACCGTTTGAGATAAGAATCTCTTTGTTATCTGTATTATAATTGTTCATTGTTCATTTCTTAATTGTTCATTGTACTTATCCACTTTACACTTCACACCTCACACTTCACACTTCACACTTTCTTCTGCACTTGTCCCCGGGACACTGGGTCCACTGGTGCACTTACTAATAATTGTCCATTGTCAATTGTCCATTGTCAATTATATTTTTACTCGTCACACTTGCTTTTGCACTTGTGCTCCGCGAAGCCTCATTCTTCATTTCTCTAATTATTTATTCCCTCTCTGCACTAACCTCTAACCTCTAACCTCCAACCTCTATCTCTACATCCCACTTAATGCCTTGAAAACATAACGGAAAAGTAATATAATGTTAAAATATTATACTTAATATACACATAGGAGCATCGAGATGAAAAAACTTAAAAAGGAAGGCGGAAAGAGGAAGCCTCTATTTGTCAAATTACAAGGGATCTGGAATGATCCCGCGTCAAGAAAAAAAGCTGATAATTATTTCTTTTTCGGCCTGATAGTCGTGCTTGTAATAATCGGCGCATTTCAGACGGTATCCCTTCGAGATAAGCAAAGCGTTATCAAGTTAAAAGAAGCTGTGAACATACTTTCCGAGGTCACCAAGGAAGAGCAGCCCAATAATACCGATTCGATCTACGATACATTGGAAGACAAGAATATCGCTGCCTTAAAGAAACTTGAGGTCGTGATAGACAAGCAGAAATTTACCAAAGGGGCAAGAGATGCAAAGTTCTTCAAGGGCGTTGTCCTCTCCAAGCTCAAAAGATACGAAGAAGCCGCGAAGGTATTTCAAGCGTATTATGATAAACATTCCAAATCACCTTATGCCCCGTTAGCGTTGATGAACTGGGGCATATCATTCGAGCTGTCCCAGGATTTCGTGAAGTCGGCTGAGATCTATAAAAAAGGCCTGACGGCATTTCAGGGAAGCATTTATGAGCCCTATTTCGCCTATTACTGCTCGCTTTCATTGGAAGCGCAGGGCAAGGTGGATGAAGCAGCCGCAGTACTTGAAGGATACAAGGACTTTGATGGAGAAGCGATGATCGCATCCGACATTCAGATCAAGGCGAGGTACTTCCTTTCCAGATAAGATGAATAAACTGCTTTTGTGGTGGCATTTTCACCAACCTCTTTATAAGGATAACGGCACCGGTAAATATCAATTACCCTGGGTATTTCTACATCTCATTAAGGATTATCATTATTTCCTTGAGCTTGCTCTGGAATTTCCGGGCGTGAAGCAGAATTTCAATTATTCACCTGTCCTTCTGGAGCAGATCGCCGATTATACGGAGAATCCTGAACAGGTCGATGATCCGTGGATACACGCATTTTTGAGCGATCCGGCTTCCATTGACGATGAGACCCTGGAATTTATCCTGAAGCATTTCTTTTCCGTTAATTTCGAAAGGGCGATTATGGATAGCCATCTCTATTATTCGCTTTATAGAAAGCGTGACAGCAAAGAGGAATATTCCCCCGATGATATCATGGCGCTTCAGACATTGTTCTTTTACTATTGGCTGTCACCCATTGCCAAAGAGAAGAATGAGGAGCTCAGAAATATACGCAGCAGGGAGGCGATAACATCTTCTGACAAGGAGCTTGTATGGTCAACCGCCAAGTCGATCGCGGGTGAATTCTTCGGTTTATTATCCAAGGCTCAGGCGGCTGATCATCTGGAGATCACCGCATCTCCGTTCTACCATCCCATACTTCCGCTTCTTATGGACACAAATTGCGTTAAGGATATGAATATCCCCATGCCTTCCCTTCGTTTCTCATATCCGGATGATGCGAAATTCCAGATAACATCCGCATTGGAGTATATGGACAAACTGGATCTTAATGTCAATGGCATGTGGCCTTCCGAGGGCTCCATTGATTCCGCTTCCGTCTCTCTCATGGGACAATGCGGAGTCAAATACGCGGGGTCTGATGAAAGGGTATTATTTAAGAGCCTGAACGGTTCAAAAAGAGATTTCACGCTGTACAAGTATGATGGTGTAAAGCTCTTCTTCCGTGACAGAAGGATCTCAGATGATATCGCTTTCAAGTATTCCGCTATGGATAAATCCGACAGCATTTCACATTTTCATAATCATCTCAGTCATAGCCCCATTCCGCTGATCGTTATCATGGATGGCGAGAACGCATGGGAATATTTTCCTGAGAACGGCCTGCCGTTTCTCAGAAACTTATTTACCTCACTCACGGACAAGCAGGTTGAGACCTATACGCTGGAACATGCGGCTGAGGAATTCGACTGCGGCGAGCTTGATAATGTCGCTCCCGGAAGCTGGATCGATGTGGGATTCCCCCTGTGGATAGGCAGTGAAGGAAAGAACTTATCCTGGGATAGCTTAACGCTTATCCGTTCTACTATTGCTCCTGAAGACCTTTCACCGGCGGGCAGGAACGCCTTATATGCGGCGGAAGGCTCTGACTGGAATTGGTGGTATGATACATTTTACGGCAGCGCCGCCGGGATGGATTTTGATGATCTGTACCGCCTGCATCTGCGGAATATCGCTTCTGCTGCCAAGCTTTCTCTGAAAGGACGGCTAGATACCCCTATTCGTCAATCCGGCGAAAGTGTATTTTTCAGAGATCCGGTCAAGTTCATCAACCCCTTCATCAATGGAAAAGAAGATACTTACTACGAATGGGTATTCGCGGGTTTTATTGACACCAGGAACACTTCGGGCACAATGAAGCAGGTGGATCAGATGGTTAGAAAGATATTTTTCGGCTATGACCTTTACAATCTCTTTCTCCGTTTTGATACGGTGAGCGATGATTTTGATCAGATAGATGTGAATATTCTGAAGGATGAAAAACTCCGCTGTACCTTTGATGTCAATACGAAGCAGGCAATGCTGCGTGATGCCGATGTCACAGAGAGCATTGAATTCGGCAAGGATGAGATAATAGAGATAAGGATACCGTTCTATCTACTGGGCATCGGGGAGAATGAGGATTTCAATATCAACTTCGTTCTGAAGAAAAACGGCGTGATAAGCGAAATGCATCCTACCTTTTCCCATATCTCTTTGAAGAGTCCGGGAAAGGACTTCCAATTGAAGAACTGGCGGGTGTAATGGACAGGGTGAAAAGAATTATAGATGTTAATCTGAATCGATTCAATGAAGGTATGAGGGTTCTGGAAGAACTTCTCAGATTCTATTTTGAAGATATCAAATTAACCACCTCCGCGAAGAATTTCCGCCATCGTTTCTCCCATTTCGTAAAAAGGTCCTTTTCAGCGACAGAACTTTACATTTCAAGAGATATCGCGGAAGATATAGGCAAAGAGATATCTACCGAGGAGGAGGAGATCAGATCCGGACTTGAAGCTATTTTCTACTCAAACGCGGGCAGGGTGAAGGAATCCATCCGTGTCGTTGAGGAATTTCTTAAATTATTCGACCCGGCTTTGGCGAAAGAGGTCGAAAAACTGCGTTATGAATTCTACCAATTGGAGAAGGAAGCGGCGGAGCTTTTTAATAAGCGTACCGGTGTATTCTATTCCAAGAAGATATATCCGGTCTTTTCACCGAAATGCTTTGATAAGGATTTCAAAAGGGTATGCGATATATTACGGGCATCCCGTATCGCTATTGTACAGCTCAGAATGAAGGGAGTATCCACTAAGGAATATACTGATTCCGCGAAATATATGAGAACCGCTCTTTCCGAATCATTGATAATCATAAATGACAGAATGGATGTCGCATTGGCATCAGGCGCCAACGGCGTTCACATAGGTGATTCCGATATGGATTATAAGACCGTACGATCCTTGGCAGGTGACTCGCTGCTTGTCGGAGTATCCGCTGTCAACGGGAAAAAGTTCTCTGAATACGCCGGTCTGGCACCGGATTACATCGGACTCGGCCCGGTTTTCAAAACCTCTTCAAAGAGTGACGCTTCCGCGCCTCTTGGAGAAAAAGCGGCCATTAAGATCGCGTCCGGGCATCCCGATGTGTTCAAGGTCGCCATCGGCGGGATCAACACCGATAGAGCGGAAAAGTTAATTAAAGGGGGTTTCGAGATGGCAGCTGTTGTCTCGGATATCTTTGAGGGGGATATTGAAAAGAATCTTCAGCGTTATGTTGACAGGTTCGGATATGAAGGAGTATTGATATGACACAGCGCATCGAAGCACAAAAGAACAATATCACCAAAGAAATGAAAAAGGTCGCGGAGTACGAGCATGTTTCTCAGGAACATATACTCAACGGTTTGAAGGACGGAACGATCGCCATACCCAATAGTAAGCTGCATAAGTTAGAGCAGCCCATGGGAGTGGGCGCGGGGCTTTACACCAAGGTAAACGCGAATATCGGTACATCATCGGACATGATAGATTACGAATATGAATTAAAAAAATTAAAGACATCCATCGAAGCCGGCGCACATGCCGTGATGGACCTTTCCACCGGCGGGGATATCGATAAGATGCGGAAAATGATCATTGAGAATTCAACCATTCCGGTCGGTACCGTTCCAATATACCAGGCCTCAGTGAAGACCGTCGAGTCGGGCCGATCCGTGCCTGAAATGACAGAGAAGGAGATCATCGAGGGTATTCACAGGCATATTAAGGACGGTGTTGATTTCATTACGATACATGCCGGAGTGACGCGTGAAG
This sequence comes from bacterium, assembly GCA_023144005.1. Taxonomy (GTDB): domain Bacteria; phylum AUK180; class AUK180; order AUK180; family AUK180; genus JAGLWT01. The sequence goes on along the minus strand of JAGLGN010000018.1, from coordinate 20,761 downwards.
TGGTAAAGCAATTGATACTTCAGCAGAGATTGAATCTCATCGTATCCCGGGGCGGATGGTTCCTGACCGGCTGGATGCTGAAGAATAAAAAAGAGAACCCGATATATACACATTTTGACGAGATACTTGATATGGCAAGGGAATATGATGTTACATTGTCCCTTGGCGACGGCCTGCGGCCCGGATGCATTAATGACGCTACCGACAGGCCCCAGCTCATGGAATTGATAATACTGGGCGAATTGACGGATAGAGCTTGGGATCAGGGAGTACAGGTCATGATCGAAGGCCCCGGCCATGTGCCGCTGGACGAGGTTGAGGCCAATGTTATTTTAGAGAAGAAGCTGTGCCGTAATGCACCGTTTTATGTTCTCGGGCCTGTGGTCACCGATGTCGCTCCCGGTTATGATCATATAACAGCCGCTATCGGGGGAGCCGTAGCCGCTTCCGCAGGCGCGGATTTTCTCTGTTATGTCACTCCTGCGGAACATTTACGACTGCCGTCGCTGGACGATGTGCGTGAGGGAGTAATTACGACACGCATCGCCGCGCATGTAGCGGATATGGTCAAGCGAAAAGAGACCAGAGAATGGGATAAGAAGATGGCGACCGCGCGTATCGGCCTTGACTGGAAAGCAATGGGGAAGCTGTCCCTGGATCCGGTGCGATTCGACAAGATGCGCTCCCAGTCCGACCCCAAGGATACTGATGTCTGTACAATGTGCGGGAAGTACTGTTCGATGAAGAGCTTGAAACCCTATTTAACAGGGGAATACGGAGACCCGCTGGAGTTACTTAAGGGATGAAGGAAAAGATAAGCGAAGTCGGAAGATCTGTAAAGCGTGTTGACGCATATGAAAAAGCAAGGGGAGAATCCATATTTACGGATGATCTCTCATTTCCGGGAATGCTGCATGCCGGCGTATTCAGAAGCCCTTGCGCGTCCGGCGCGATCGAGTCGCTGGATATTGCCGCCGCTAAAGCTGTAGAGGGGATCAAAGCCGTACTGACCTATAAGGATATCCCGGGGAAGAACCTTGTCCCCGTTGTATTTGATGATCAGCCGCTTCTCGCGGAAAAGAGGGTCAGATACCACGGTGAGCCCATCGTTTTATTGGCGGGTGAATCGAAAAGAGCGGTCAAAGAAGCGATAAAAAAGATAAAAATTAAGATAAGGGAAGATAAGCCGGTGCTTGACATTCATCAGAGTATGAATGCGAAGATCGCTGTGGACCCCGAAAAAAAAGATAATATCTGTCAACGCTACGATGTAAAAAGGGGAGATACGGCAAAGGCCTTCAAAACTGCCCATCTCCTGATCGAGAATAAATATTCCACTAATTATCAGGAACATGCCTATCTTGAACCGCAATCCATGATCGCGGTGCCCGAACTCAACGGTATAGTTTCGATTTACGGCTCCATGCAATGTCCGTTCTATGTACAGGACGGTGTTGCCGCGATACTGGGAAGGGAGTTGAGCTCGATAAGCGTGAACCTGATGACTACGGGCGGAGCCTTCGGCGGAAAGGAAGATGTTCCGAGCATTATCGCGGAGATAGCCGCATTACTTTCACATCATACCGGCCGGCCGGTGAAATTTATACTTTCAAGGGAAGAAGACCTTGAGACGATGAGCAAACGACATCCGTCTTACACCGAGTATAAATCCGCATTTGATAAGGATGGTAAATTATTGGGAGTAAGGGTCAGATATTATCTTGACGCCGGAGCGTATACTACCTTGACGCCAGTTGTATTGTGGCGCGGGGTCATACATGCGGTTGGCCCGTATCCCTGTGATAATGTAGATATCGAAGGGTTCGGAATGCTTACAAATAAGGTTCCTTCCGGTGCTTATCGTGGTTTCGGAACACCGCAGATCATATTCGCCGCCGAGACCCAGATGGATGAAGCGGCAGAGAAACTGGACATTGACCCCGTTAAGATCAGGGAGATAAATGCTTTTAAGGTGGGCGATCGAACCGCCACTGGACAGAAACTCAAAGAAAGTGTGGGCATAAGAGATACCATCAGAGCCGGGAAGAAGGCGTTCAAATGGGCGAGCAGGTCCAAGAAAGTTCAGCGCTTTAACGCGAAGAATTCATATCTGAAAAGGGGTATCGGAGTTGCATCCCTCTTCTACGGTGTCGGACTTGGCGCGCGCGGCGGCCCTCTTCAGAAAGGCGGCGCTCTTGTATCCTTATTTAAGGACGGTTCCGTGCAGTTCTCCGTGGGAACCACAGAAATGGGCCAGGGGATGTACACCGTTCTTTCACAGATCACCGCTGACGCGATGGGAATACCCATGGAAAAAGTGCATCACAGCCGTGTTTCCACTGAAAAGGTATCCGATTCCGGCCCCACCGTCGCTTCCAGAGCGACATTCATATCGGGAAATGCCATAAAGGCCGCTACCGACAGAATTAAGTTTAACCTCATAAAATTCATGGTATCGCAGGGAATGATAGCCGCGAACAAGCAGATCGTATTCAAAGACGGTCATGTATTTGCCCGGGATAAAAAGATCATCTCCGTAGAGGAGCTCGCGCTCAAGGCGTGGCTTGCCCGGGTCAAGATGATAGAAAGCGGCTGGTATCTGCCTCCCGGCACAACATACGCCGAAAAGGACGGCCAGGGTGACGCATATGTGGTTTACTCATATGTTACCAATTACGCCGAAGTGGAGGTCGATCTGAGAACTTATTCGACCCGTGTTGTTTCTCTCTATTCAGCCGAGGAATTCGGCAGGGTTATCAACCCTCAATTGGCTCAGGGCCAGATAGAGGGCGGAAATCTGCAGGGGATCGGTTATGCCATCTATGAGAACATGGTCCTTGACAATGGAAAGATAATCTCGAATAATTTTTCCACATACCTTATCCCTACCTTGCTGGATGTGGGAGAGTTGATGCCCGTTATCGTGGAAAAACCCTATACGAAGGGCCCTTTCGGTGCCAAAGGCATGGGCGAGATGCCGCTTATGGGAATAGCGCCCGCTGTCGGCAATGCCGTTAAGAACGCGGTAGGGCAGAGATTGAGGAATATTCCCCTTACGCAGGAGCAATTATATGAAAAACTCAAAGATAACTAAAAAAGAGATCAAAAGGATACTGGACCTTGCCAAGATCACTGTCCAGCCGGAAGAGCTCACTAAACTGACCGAGGACCTTGGTGATATCATTGTTGAAATAGACAAGATAAAAAACCTTTCGGAGGATTTCCTGGTCGGCAATGTTATCTTTCAACAGGTCAATAATCAATTTTCCCTGACATCCAAAAAAATGACTTACTCTCTTGAAAGAATAAAGGAGAATTTCCCGGTCACCGAGGGCGGCGACCCGGTTATCCCTCCTATCAAGGGTGATAAATAATGAAAAAACTCACTATCGCGGATACGCTGAATTCACCTGCCGAGCAGATCAAGAATAAAGTAAAGTCGGCGATAAACAATTCAAAAGGACTGAATATATTCCTTGAGACCTACGGGGTCAAGCCCTCAAAGGCCAAGAAGGGCCGTTTGAACAATGTCCCGTTTTCTCTGAAGGACAATATCCTTCTGGAGGGGAAGATATCAAGCTGCGGCTCGCGTATGCTCGAGGACTTCGTTTCTCCATATTCCGCTTTCGTTGTGGAGAAATTACTGGCAGCGGGCGCTTTGCCTGTGGGGCGCACGAATATGGATGAGTTCGCCATGGGCTCTTCTACCGAAAATTCCGCCTTCGGGCCTACGAAGAACCCGCTTAATTCTGAATATGTACCCGGTGGAAGTTCAGGCGGCGCGGCGGCATCTGTCGCTGTCGGCAGTTGTGCGTTCGCATTGGGCTCGGATACCGGCGGATCGGTGAGACAGCCGGCCGCGTTTTGCGGTCTGTACGGATTTAAACCCACTTACGGTGTCTTTTCCCGCCGCGGCCTTGTTTCCTTTTGCTCTTCATTTGATCAGATCGGAGTTATAGCGAACAATATAGATGACATTATTACGGTGTCTTCCGTAATGAACGAGAAAGACCCCTTCGACCTTACCTCTTATGCGGATAGAGATCTGCAGGATATAGATCAGGTCAATTATGATAATGTGGACTTGAGGGGCAAGATAGTGGGTATCATGAGCGGATTTGACCCTATATCCGTCTCTGACGATATTCAGTCCCGTTATCTTGAATTAATAGAAAAAATGAGTGACCTCGGTGCGGAAATGGTGAATATTTCACCACCGTTTCTGGAGAATTCTGTCCCTCTATATCAAATCCTTTCAACTGCCGAAGCCTCATCTAATCTCTCCCGTTATGACGGGATCAAGTACGGCTTGAGGAAAGAGGGCAAAACCCTTGATTCAATGCGCCGTTCTACACGCAGTTTCGGATTCGGTGAAGAGGTCAAACGCAGGATCATCCTGGGAACATATGTGACGGCATCGGAATATTCAGAACAATATTACAAGAAGGCATTGAAGATACGCGGCCTTATGAGAAAGAATTACGAGGCGTTTTTCAGTACGATCAACTATATACTGCTGCCCACCACTCCGACACCCCCGTTCAGATTGGGCGAGAAGATAAATGATCCGGTCTCAATGTATTTCAGTGATGTTTTTACCGCCATTGCCAATATACTCGGCACTCCGGCGATCACCATGCCTTGCGGAGAGAGTTCGGATGGCCTGCCGATCGGAATACAGCTGATGGGCGGAATCGGTTCTGACCTGGACCTGCTTAAATTCGCGGGAAAGGTTGCGGGAGAGCTGAAATGAAAAAAGATGTATTTCCCGTGCTCGGTGTTGAGGTCCATATTCAGGTGAAGTCTGACCGCAAGATATTCTGTAATTGCAAGAATACTTTCGGCGCCGCTCCCAATTCTCATATCTGTCCCATATGTACCGGACAGCCCGGAACGCTGCCGGTCTTTAACCGCAATATATTGACAAGCGCTCTGAATCTCTCGCTCGCGCTCAATTGCCGCACCAATCTCTTTACGGGTTTTGACAGAAAGAATTATTTTTATCCGGATACGCCGAAAAATTACCAGATCACACAGAATGAATTCCCGATAGGATATGATGGGAATTTCTTTTTCTTCTCCCCGGAAAATACTTATTCTCTGGGAATAACCAGGGTTCATATGGAGGAGGATTCGGCAAAGCTGGTGCACAAGGAGGATTCGGCAAAGCTGGTGCACAAGGAGGATTCTCTTGAAAAGGGGAGCACGATCGATTACAATCGTTCAGGCATCCCTCTTTTGGAAGTGGTTACGGAGCCTGAATTCCACGACTCGGATTCTGTCGTATATTTTCTTGAATTCCTTAAAAGGACCGCGCAATACCTGGGCATATCCGAGTGTAATATGGAAGAGGGCTCTCTCAGAGTAGACACCAATATTTCTCTGACGCATGACCTTGCCATTCTTCCCGATTACCGTGTTGAAATAAAGAATCTGAATACCTTTTCCGGGATCCGCTCAGCGATTGAGTATGAAATAGAAAGACAAAGAGTTCTCTTTGACCGTGATCTCGTTCCCGAATCCGAGACCAGAAATTGGGACAGCAAAGCAAAGGTGACACGGACAATGAGAAAGAAGGAATCATTCAATGATTACCGGTATTTTCCCGAACCCGATATCCCGCCTATTCTGCTTTCAGAAAAGAACCTCTTTGCCTTGAAGGATGACCTTCCTCTTACCCCGGGATTCGCGATGAATCAGCTCACCTTCAATTTCCGGCTGCGAAAGGAAGATGCCTATGTATTGAGTTCCGAGAAGGCGATGTACCTCTACTTCATCGAGGCCTCGAAGTACTGTGTTCAATATGAGCAGATGGTCAATTGGATCACCGGAGACGTAATTCATTACCTCCGGGAAAGGGGAGAAGGATTTGAGGACTGCAAATTGCCTCCAAAGGTCTTTGCCGATATAGTAAAGCGGATCGGAACAGGAAAATTAACGGGAAAGATCTTTAAATCCATCCTCGGAAGATTATTGTCCGGGGAAGATTTTAATGAGATGCTGGAAAATGAGAACATATCGGTCATCTCGGACAGGGATGAACTGAAAGAGATCGCGGAGAAAATTCTTAGCGAGAATCCCGCTCAGGTCAAATTGTATATCGGTGGAAAGACCGGACTCATAGGATTCTTTATGGGAATGATGATGAAGGTGACCGATGGCCGTTGCGACCCGAAACTTTCACAGCAGATATTTGAAGAACTACTTGATAAGTAATTATGTACTGTTCAAAAAATACCAGAACAATGGCTGATGCTATTTTGTTAGCATGAGAGGCGCAGTGAACGCCGCCTACCCACATCGGTATTTATGGAACAGTACATTTAAGTAATTAGGAGTATATATGAACTTTGAGAAATTGGAAAGCGTTATGAAAAAGTTGAAGCTTTCAAGAAGAGAGCTTTGGGACCTCACCTATGAGGATCTGGATATCCTGCTCGCTGATGCTCAGGACCTCTTGGATGAGGTTGAATTGCTGGCCCTTGAGCTTGAGCAAGGCAGTGAGAAGGTTGATGAGATCATCGCTGATATAGAATTTGATGACGACGAGTGGGATGAAGAAGAGGAGTAAAAAGGATAATTGCCAATTTATCGGCGCTTGTCCCATTGAGCATACGCTGAATTGCGAAAATCCGGTGATATGCCCTCGCTGCGCTTCTCCAATGGGGCTTTTTAATTGTTTCATCCCAAAGGAAGAGATGCATTTCAATCATCATACCGAGGCATGCAGTGAATGGGTATGCGTTTGCGGATATTCCGGATTCAGAGGGATTATAACTGGGAAACTCTACCCCTATAAGAAAATAGTAATTGAAAAAGGTTAAGGGATTTTTCCCGCTCTTCTTTTTCTATATCTTTCTTTTTGGCGTGGCAGACTCTCTCAGGGGTATAATTATTCCTGAAACGATCGCCGAATACGGGATCAATTACACGCTGTCCTCATTGATATTTACCCTTTCGGGCCTGGGATACCTTCTGGGAAATCTCTTCTCGGGCCTTCTTTTTCACCGATTCGGTGAACGGCGTATCGTTGTATTTTCTTTGTTTCTTACGTCAGCGGCGGTATTCTGCGTCTTTTTAACAAAAGAATTCTATTTTCTTATAATCGTCCTCTTCTTTTACGGTTATTTCGCCTCTACAGTATTTGCGGCTACCAATCAATTGGTGCATGAAATTTCAACAAATAAGGCGTCCGCCTTGAATTTTCTGCATCTCTTCTATGCTTTCGGCGCGATGGCAGCACCGCAGTACTCATTATTGATAATGGGCAGATATGAAGGATACCGCCCTTTGTTTTTGCTGCCCGCTCTGGCATTCCTTCTGCTCATTCCTTTCTATTCGGCCGCCTTCAGACATGCTTCAGCCGTTCCCGATGACAATTCACGCACGGCAGGAAGAGCCGGCATCGCTTCGCTTCTGATATTCTATATCGCTGCGTTCTTCTATGTGGGCACGGAGATCGGCATATCCGGCTGGGTATATAATTATGCTCTGAAGGGTTTGAAACTCGGGGAAGCTTCCGCGGGTCTGCTTCTCACATTATTCTTTCTTTCTCTGCTATTAGGCCGCCTCACCGCGGGAATTATTTCAAAGAAAGTGAGACCCGGAGTATGCATGATAGTTGGTCATATTCTGGGGACATCAGTATTTATCTGTGGGCTTTTTATCGGCCCCGTATATCTCATTCCGATCTCTGCTTTCTTTTACGGAGGCGTATATCCCACTCTGATCTCGATGTACAACGGACTTTTGGGAAAAAACAGAAAACCCGTCGGGATAATTTTCGCCGCGGGTGCCGCCGGCTCCATGACCCTGATCCCTGTCATCGGATATATTAATGACAGGGCTGATCTCTTTTACGGGATGATGATAAACGGTATTATTTCGATAATATGCCTCGTATTTTTGCTCTTATCCTCACATATTTATTCTCATTACTTGAATAAACAAGTAAAAATGAATAAAATATAGGATAGAGGTACAGATGAAAAAGCATTTGATCATCATATTGGCTTTAATCTCGGTATTGGGCTTTTGTGCCCGTCCCGTGAGATATATAATAAAGGGAGATCCCTCCGCGGTCTCTTCCTTTATAAAGGGTGAATCGGCGGAATTCATTAAGAAGGTAGATACCTTTTCCATAATCATAATGCCTGAGATCAGACGAGCGGAAGACCTGAGCGATCTCGCGATAGAGAAATACGGCCTGGACCTCATCGAAAAAGATCAATTGAAAAAGGTGAACTTTATCCCGAACGATACTTATTATGGCGAATATCAGTGGAATATGAAACGCATCGGCTTTGAGAATTACTCCGATATCAGCATCGGCGATCCTTCGGTGATAGTCGCCGTCGTGGACACCGGAATAGATCTTGACCATCCCGACCTCGCCGCCAATCTGGTCACGGGGCGTAACTTAATTCTCGCTGATTCAGAGGGAAACCTATACAGCCCGGCAAATCCTGACGATGATCATGGCCACGGTACGCATTGCGCCGGAACAGTAGGCGCTGTCGCGAATAATAATCTCGGCGTTGTCGGCGTAGCCCCCGGTGTCAGCATCATGCCGATCAAAGTCCTTGCCGACGATGGATATGGCTATGATTCGGATATCGCGGAAGGCATTCGCTGGGCCGCCGATAACGGCGCAGATGTTCTGTCGATGAGTATAGGCGGAGGAACCGGAACAACAATACTTGCAGAGGCGGTCGATTATGCCTATGGAAAGGGATGTGTCGTCATCGCCGCCACCGGAAATGAAGGGAAATCATCAATAGACTATCCCTCTTTATATACGAATGTTATTGCGGTAGGTGCGTCGGATTACTCCGACGGCAGATCGAGTTATTCAAATTATGGAGAAGGCATGGATATTGTAGCTCCCGGAGGCGACCCTGTGGACGGTCCCGCCAATTGGAACAATTGGATACTGTCCACCACAATAGGTGATTACGGCGGCTCTTCCGGTACATCGATGGCATGCCCGCATGTTGCGGGTGCCGCCGCTCTGCTTGTTTCATTGGGCTTCACGAACCCTGACCAGGTAAAGTTACTCTTGACCTCTACTGCGGTTGACTCCGGTGACCCGGGTTATGACCTTGAAACCGGACATGGCCGCCTTGATGTTTTCAATGCACTCAATGTCGCGGTCCTGGAGACGGATCCCGGCGTGAAGGCCGCTTATTGCTTCCCCAACCCATTTTCAGGGCTGGTCAATGTGGTTTATAAGCCCGAGAAGTCGGGTTTGATCTCATTTACGGTCTTCTCCGAATTCATGGACAAATTGTATTCCGATGAGAGAGAGGGTACAGCGGGTACGAATGTGATCTTTTCATGGGATTCCGTTGATGAGGTCAACGGTGTATTCTTTCTTCACATAAACGGCCCGGACGGAAAGAAAACGGTAAGGGGGCTGAGAATAAGATGAAAGCTCTCAAGATATGCATATTTATAATTTTTCTGACCCTCTCGGTCTTTCCATATTCTTATACGGTGGATTGGACTAATGTACCCATAAGTGCTTCGCAGGCCGGCGGCGGCGGTGCGTTCGCGCTTTCCAAGGAATGGGGCAATGCGGGCTATAACCCTTCGGTACTTGCCGTTACCCCCGGCAGTGGAATTACTTTCTCCGGAGGCATGCTCTCATTCGGCAGAAGTCTTTTGGAGCTTTCCGGGGCATTCAAGATCGAAAAGGGAATATCTCCCTTTATTTCCCTGCGTTATTCTTCTGTGGGAGGATTCGAAGAAGCCCTGCAGGACGGCAGCAAAACAGGGGATATTTTTTCTATCTCACGATTCATGTTTTCCGGCGGTTTCGCCTATCGATTCGGCCGTGCCCCGCTAACCGCCTCTTTCGGCTTCAAGTATTTTCTTGAGGACCTCTACGAATTAAGCAGTTCGGGATACGGTATCAAGGTCAATCTAAGCGTATTCGTCGGTAAGTTCAGCATAGGCATTGGCGCTGATGATCTTGTACAGGTCATTACTTATGATAGCGGCCGTGAAGAGGAAACCAAGCCGGTATTCACTGTCTGTTCGGCATATGCCGTCTCAGACGCGCTTCAGTTCTCAGGGGTTTTCATATTCGATATGTCCCTGAAATTAAATTTTCGGGCCGGCGCGAGGTATAGAGTGAATGAGAAATTCAGGCTCTCTATCGGAACAAATAATTATAATATTTCAACAGGATTTCAATATAAAGTAAAGGATATCATTCTGGATTATTCTCTGCAGATAGAAAGGGCATTTTCCGGGATCAATAATTTTATTGGGATCTCATACGGTTTTTAGGAGGCATTTATGTTGTTTGAGGAAAAGGAATTCAATATCTTTACCGATTTCAATGAAGAGGAAAAGCAATCATTCTTAGCGATCTGCAGTCCCGAATCATGCAGTGCGGGCGAAACTATTTTAGAAGAAGGTCAGATGACCAGAAGTCTATATATTATTGATGAAGGTGAGGTTTCCATAGGATTGGAGATAGAGGGACAGACTGTCGTGCTGGCGGAGATGAAGAATCATGACTTCTTCGGTGAGATGAGCTTTCTGGATGGAAAACTTCATTCAGCGACCGTCAAGGCGACCAAGGATACGACTTTTTTTATTGTCAGGAAATTCTCTTTTGACATCTTCGCCAAGAAGAACCCCGAAATATCAAAGAAATTATATGAAAATATCATCAAGACCCTTCTCTGCCGGTTAAGAAATACAAATACGATCATCAGGGAACTCAAAGAGGATAAGAATTGAAACTTTTCAAATTGAACGGGCAGGAGCCCGTGATCGGCAAAGATGTTTTCATAGCTTCCGGAGCCCGGCTGATCGGACAGGTCACTTTGGAAGATAATGTCAATATCTGGTACAATGCGGTCTTACGAGCGGATATCAACAGTATATCCGTGGGAAAGAATTCCAATATTCAGGATAATGTCACATGCCATGTTGATTTCCCGCCGGATGCCCTTGTCATCGGTGCGGATGTTACCGTGGGGCATAATGTGGTACTTCACGGATGCGTCATCGGAGATAATTCTCTCATCGGCATGGGAGCGACAGTGCTTTCAGGCGCGAAAATAGGCAAAAATTGTGTTGTCGGCGCGAATGCTTTGGTTCTCGAAAATCAGGTGATACCGGACAATTCCCTTGCTGTCGGCATGCCGGCGAAGGTACTGCGGGAATTATCCGATGAGGAGATAAACAAATTAAGATCCTCGGCAAAACATTATGTTGAAACCGCCCGAGAATATATCAATGAGGGATATTGAAATAAAACCCCTTCCTTTCAAGTAGAATTAGACAGAATCATTTTACAGGAGGTATTATGAGCGAAAAAAGAGATTCAGGGCCGATCATACTCGGTATAACTTTGTTGTTTTTCCTTTTGATCTGCGTGGTCATTTCCGTATCGTTCGCGAGTTTGGGAAGCAGCGCGTCAAAGCAGTCCTCTAAATTCACAGGTCAGCTTTATTCAAAAGGCAATATCGGCTTTGTTGAGATCGAGGGCGTTATTACGGATTCAAAGCTCAAGGTCAAGAGCATAATGAAATTCGCTGAAGATGAAGAGATCAAGGGATTGCTCCTTTATGTAAACAGCCCCGGCGGATCCATCGGGCCAACCGAGGAGATCTACAGAGCGGTGATGCATGCTAAGGACAAAGGGAAAAAGATCTATGCCGTGATGGGTTCATTATGCGCCTCAGGCGGTTATTATATCGTAGCGGCTGCGGATCATATCATCACCGCTGAAAGCACCCTTACCGGTTCTATCGGCGTCATCATGCAGATGATCAATATGACTGATGTCTATAAGTTCTTCAAGATGGATGTCCTTACATTCAAAAGCGGCAAGTATAAAGATATAGGCAATCCTGCACGCCCCATGAAGGAATTTGAAAAGGCATACATTCAGCAATTGGTCGATGATTCCTATTCTATTTTCCTGAATGCCGTGATCAAGGGCAGAAAAGAAGCCGTCGCTAAGAAATTCACCGAATTGGACACTGATGAGAAGGTCGCGGAATATATCACAAAGTATGCTGACGGCAGGATCATCTTAGGGATCAATGCCGTGAAGCTCGGACTTGCGGATCAGATCGGAGATACCGTTGACGCATTAGAGTATATAAAGAATGAGATCGGTGAAGAGGTCAAATTAGCTAAGGAAAAGAAAAAGAGCCGTTTTGAATTAATATTCGATAATTTAGGCGAAAAACTCTCATTCCTTATGGAACACAAAGATACTGAAGTGAAGATGCTTTACCAGATGCAGTAATGAAAAGATTTTTCCTAATGGCTGCTTTCATAGCAGCCATTATCGTTTTTCCTCAAGGGCAATACGGATTTGATGTTCAGATCCCCGCCGGATGTATTGAAGAGCTGGTGAAGTATCCCGGAACATGTCTTCGGATGAAGATACATGAAAAGGGCGTGCTTCAGAGCGATTCTGTCCTCTTTGTGCAAGTGGCGGGTAAATCCCGTCGTTTGCATCTGAAGAACAATTACTCGATAGATCTGGATGTTAACCGCCCCGCTGAATTGATACAATGGGGGTTCAAAAAAGAGAATTATCTCATCTTCCCCGACCGCCAGAAATATTTCAAGGCATCCAAGGGCTGTGCAATGCCTATTACGATACTTGAAAGGAAGCTTTATTCATTTAAGGCGGGATCAAAGAAAAGGGGTAATAGAAGGATAGACGGACGGCTCTACCACAAATATGACCTGATAGACGATACTGGGTCCATCTATAAGGATAAGAAAGGCAGAATAGGAGCTCTGATACTGAATAAGGGCGATCTTTCCTATAAGTATGAATTTTATCTACAGAATGATACTCTGCTCATGGACCTGAAATATGTTGAAGTGGAAGATTATAAACAGGTTCTCAGGGAAGAGGGCGAACTCTTCAATCAGAATTTAATCACGAGAGGTATAATCCTTGACGAAATCACAAGTAGAAATAACTGATATATCCTACGGGATCTACGGGGTCGGTATGGACGAAACCGCGGGAAAGAAAGTCCTCGTGGAATTGGCGGTGCCGGGCGATGTGGTCAGCTACACCGTGAGCAAAGAAAAAGAGGATTTACTCTATGCAACAATAGATAAGCTCATCACACCCTCTCCGCTGAGAGATACCCGCCCCCATTGCCCGCACTTCGGAAAATGCGGCGGATGTACCTTTGGCGACCTGTCACCAACATCTCAGGAGAAGGTAAAAAAGCAGGCGATATACAATGAATGCGAAAGATTGAATATTGACAAGGACAAAATAAATTTCCACTCCATGTCAGGGGAGTTGGGCTATCGTATCACATCGCGCTTTCATTTTACCAAAGATGGATATCTGGGCTTTTCGATGTTAAGATCAAATGCCATTCAGGGTATCTCGGAGTGTCCCGTATGCGTGCCTGGAATAAACCGTATCATCCGAAGATGGAATTCAATAGTTAACCGCTCAGGGCCATTGTCGGATAAATTGAAAGAGATCAAGGTAACGAGCACCGAACACGGTGAAGGCATTGAATATTTCTTTGATTCAATACTTTCCGGCGGCGCGAAAAGAATAAACAAGATATCAAGGCAGCTGGGCCTGGCGGGTTGGGTTATAACCGATAGACAGCGCCGGACGATTTCCATGCATGAAAAGAAACTCGAACTCCATACGGGAGGACAGCAATTTCGTTTTTATCCGTCTTCTTTCGTGCAGGCAAATCCCAAGATCGCCGTTGAGATCGCGGAATTCATCTCAGAAAATATCCGTCAGAAGGGATTATCCGGGGATCTGGTCGATCTCTATTCGGGATTCGGTTTTTTCGCGGCCTTCCTGCGGGAGCATGCAAGAAGAATATACCTCGTGGAGAATTCCTATTCCGGCACTAATGATGCCAGAGGTGTTTTCGCGGATGATATCAATGTGTCATACTTGGATCTACCGGTCGAAGAGGGCCTTCTCACTTTGAAAAAACGCAAGATCTCCCCGACGGTACTGATACTGGACCCGCCGAGAAAGAGCCCCGGCAAAGAAATCTTCGGCGCGATCGCGTCCTTGAAGCCGGAAGTGATCTATTTCATTTCATGCAATCCCTCCGCTCTCTTAAGATCAGTCAAACAATTTAAAAATTATAAACTGGAATCGATCAATATTTTCAATATGTTCCCCTATACCTACCACTCTGAAGCCGTCGGTATCTTTGTTCCTAAGTTCTCTGATGGATAGAGGCTAGAGGTTCGAGGTTAGTGCAGACAGGGAAGGAAAAAGAAACACACCCGTATACGAAGAATAGCTATATCGTTTGACACATTAAATAATCCGTTAAAATAATAGAATGCCGGAGCTATCAGCCTACGGGACGGCAGGTTGAATATTTTAACTAAATACATTCAATTCAGATAAATAAGTGGGTTGAAAAATTCACCACCTCCGTCCCTGGAGAATGGTGATCTGATTAATAAAGCAGATCACTTGGGTGGGTGGAGGGAGAATGGGCGTAGAATCATATGCAAACACTCTCCACACATCTTCTAATACTATCACTTTCTCTTTTGTCATTCCAGCGAAAGCAGGAATCCATCTTTCCCCTCTGTCACTCCTGTTTTACCTATCAACCTATCACCTTATCATCCTACAACCTGGCTATCTATTTTCCCACTTTACACTTCACACTTCAGACTTCACACTTGCTGAGCGAGCTCAGCATTGCTGGGGCCTTGTGCACTTGTCACTTGTGCTCTGCGAAGCATAACCTCTAACCTCCAGCCTCTAACCTCTGCGTAGCGTCTTGTGCTCTGCGAAGCGTCCTTCTTCATTGTTCATTGTTCATTTCTTAATTGTTCACTGTTCACTCGTGAACGTCGAAAAAACCGAAATAAGGCTTGAAAAAAAGTAAATAATCCTGTATACTCTTATTGTAGCTTTTTGCAAATAGAGGAGATCGATATGAAGATCGCGATAACATCTGAAAACGGAAACGGGCTCAATGCCCCTATAGCAGGGCACTTCGGCCACGCACCGGTTTTTACAATGGTTGAAATAGAAGACAATAAAATTATTGATGTTGTTTCTGTAGAGAATCCTTTCCTACAGGGGCATGCTCCCGGACAGGTACCCAAATTTATCAATGAACAGGGCGCCAACGGGATTATTACGGGTGGTATGGGAAGCCGGGCGATCACCTTTTTTGAGGAATTCGGAATCAAGGTTTATTCATTTTCTTCAGGAACGGTGGACGATGCGGTGAAAATGCTTATAGATGGAAAATTAGAGACTGGCAAGGCCAGTTGTGGAGGTGGTGATCATGGTTGTTGATGGAAGAAAGAAAAGAAGGTGTCCCGGAAAAGATGAATATCCTGTGTTCAGTGCTTTTTCCTGTCCGAGAAGATTGCAGATACTGAAGTATGTTGCCAAAAAAAGACGCTCTGTCGGTGAGATCGCCAAGTTCGCGGAGATCGATATATCGGTTGCCTCAAGACATCTGAAAATGCTGAGGACCGCCGGTGTTGTTGTCCAGGAAAGAGAGGGTAATTCCATATATTATTCTGAGAAAGATCCCAAGATTCTCGATGTATTGAAAGAGCTTATCAGACTGAGCCGGCTGAAACCCAAGAAGATAAAAAGGAAATAATTTAATACGCTATGAGTAAAAAATTTCCAGATCTTCTGGATGATTTTATATCGTATGTGAAGGTAGATACGGCAAGTGATCCGACCAGCAAGGATTTCCCCTCGACCTCTGGGCAGAAAGAGCTTTTAACAAAACTTAAAGGGCAGCTTGATAAATTGGGCATGGATTGGGTCGTTCAAAAGGAGCCGCACAATTACCTTTATGCCTTTCTCGCGGGAAATAGCGGCGAGAGTACTCCCCCCGTGGGTTTCATCGCTCATGTTGATACTTCACCTGAAGAGCCCGGCAAGAATGTAAAGCCGCGTGTACTCGATTACAAAGGCGGCGTCATCGACATATCAGAAGACGGCAGGATCTGTCTTGATCCCCGTATTCAAGGTGAGTTGGACGGAAAAGCGGGCAAGACACTGATCACTGCATCAGGGGATACACTCCTGGGAGCGGACGACAAGGCGGGCGTTGCTGAGATCATCAGCGGCCTGAAATATTTACAGCTCCATCCTGAGATCAAGAGATCGGACATTTTTATTGCCTTCACTCCAGATGAAGAGATCGGCAAGGGTACCAAATACTTTGACACAAAAATATTCAAGCCCGAATATGCCTACACCTTTGACGGTTCAGGCATGGGCTATTATGAGGAAGAAAATTTCAATGCGGTTAACGGCCATGTAATATTTCATGGCTTCAATACACATGCCGGCACCGCGTTCGGCAAGATGATAAACAGTGTACGCGCCAGCGCGTTCTTTGTTAACCGGCTTGAGAAACGCTTTACCCCCGAAGGCACAAAGGGGAGAGACGGATTCATACATTTTGATTCTCTTTCCGGGAATGTGAACAATGTGCAGGTCAATTTTGTTATCAGGGACTTCAGTAAAATGGGCGTTCAGCGTTTCAAAAACGATATGACCTCTATGAAGAATGAAACCGAAAAACAATTTCCGGGAATCAGGATCGAGATAAAATTCATTGACGCTTATGAGAATATGAAACTCATTATCGATTCAAAGAGCGATGTCCGTAGCAGGATACAGAAGGCGGCGGTGCGAGCTGACATAGACCTGAAGCATTCGGCGATAAGAGGAGGCACGGATGGTGCCCGATTATCCTTTATGGGTATTCCCACCCCCAATATTTTTACCGGCGGTTATAATTTTCATTCAAAATATGAATTTGCCGTTTTAGAGGAAATGGAGGCCGCTGTAGAACTTATGATCGAGATCGCAGGTGGCGGTATTGAATAAATACTGTCGCGCCTGTATTCTGAGATTTGCTGAAAAAACTCCCGCATTATTAGGGCTTTCCAAGAACCCTGATTTTCAAAGGGACTCAAAGGAATTACTCTCAACAATAGATAATTACGATCAGGCGAAGGACTTTCACACTCTTTACGGTGTCTTGATCGAAAAGTACACGGGAAGCGAAGATGTCTTCAAAGAGGAAAAGGGGCGTATGAATATCCAGGCGGAATCTATTCTACCCTTCTTCGAGGATCTGCTATCTTCTTCAAGTGATCCGCTCTATGATGCCGTCCGAATATCAATTTCAGGCAATATACTCGATATTGCTCAGGGAGTCGAGAGGTCTGCCGATACCTTAAAAGATATGGGAAGCATATATGAGTGGACCGCTTTCGAGCAGTTAAAGAAAGAACTCCACAGCAAGACAAATATCGGCATCATCGGAGATAATTGCGGTGAGGTGATCTTTGATTCTTTGATGGAGCGTGAGCTGGTCAAGACATTTCCCGATATGAAGATCACGCATTACGTGAGATCTAAACCCATGCTGAATGATTGTACGATGGATGACCTCGATGAATATCTGCGCACCGCGCCGGTTACATATGAGCCGCTGCTCGCGCAAACGGAATCACTTCTTGAGGTGTCGTCAAAGCATGACATTCTACTTATCAAGGGACAGGCGAATTTCGAAATGCTCTGGGATCAGCGTACAGCGGATATGTACTTCCTTCTGGTCCTCAAGTGTGAGCTTGTCGCCGGCATTTTGCATGGCAAAGTGGGACAGCCGACCCTGGCGGGAGGCGGTAGTGGCGTATAAATACCTTTTCGGGCCAGTGCCTTCGCGTCGACTGGGCATCAGTTTAGGAATAGATATGGTGCCGTTCAAGACATGCAACCTTAACTGTGTTTATTGCGAATGCGGTGCCGCGGAGAAACATTCTACAGAGAGAAAAGAGTATATTGCATCGGATGAGATCATAAATGAGCTCAAAAGTATTTTGAAGCCGCCTTTGCCGGAATATGCCACTTTTTCGGGAGGGGGCGAACCCACACTGAATTCAGGGATCGGTAAGATAATTCGCTTTCTGAAGAAGGAATACCCCTCTTTGAAGGTAGCGTTATTGACCAACGGCCTGCTCCTTTACGATAAAAAAGTAAGAGATGACATTGCGCTTTGCGATATCGTACTTCCCTCTGTGGACGCGGTATTTCCCGATGTCTTTCAGAAATTGAACAGGCCAGCTGCCGGATTGTCCTTAGAGAAGTATCTTGAGGGACTGAAGGCCTTCAGCCGGGAATTTCAGGGCGAACTCTGGGTCGAAGTATTTCTCGCCAAGGGATTCAATGACGGCAAAGACCATTTGCAGGCACTTGGAAAATATTTGAGAGAGCTGTCTCCGGACAGGGTGCAATTGAACACTCTGGACAGGCCCGCCGCTTCAAGCGGGGTCTTGCCTTTATCAAAACAGGAATTGAGGGACGCGATGAAGATCCTTGATGTCAAAGGCATTGAGATCATTTCAAAATTCACATCCAGAAGAGAGATCGCATCCTACAGAGAGGATAAAGAGCAGTTGATAGCCGATACACTCAGACGGCGGCCCTGTACACTGGAGGACCTCGCGGAAGTAACCGGATTGAAGATACAGGAATTAAATAAATATCTCGATGTACTTGAAAAGGAAAAAATGGTAAAATCAAAGATGCAGGACAGGGGAGTATTTTTGATTTATAACGATAGGAATAAAAAATGATGAAGATAGCGCAATTGATCGTCGGCGATGCCTGGAGCGGTGGGCAGAATCAGGTTTATCAACTTATCAGGCAGATGAGGGATGTCGAGCATATACTGATCACGGTTCCCGGATCTGTTTTAGGTAAAATGGTGGAGGATATCGGTGTTCCCGTTTATTATCTCGCCCCCAGAAGCGGATTTGACACAAGATATATCAAGATCATCAGAGGTATCCTCAAGGAAAGGCAGATCGATCTTGTCAATGTTCACAGATCGACAGCGCATACAAATATACTACTGCTTAAGATGTTCTTCTACCGTAACTTCAAATTGATAGTTACGCGCAGGGTCTCCTTCAAGCAGAATGTCCTTTCACGGGCAAAATATAACAGCAGACACATAGACGGACTTATTGCCGTATCCAAGGGTGTCAAAATGGTACTCATGGAGAACTCTATACCGGAAGACAAGATAGAGGTCATATATTCCGGCGTTGACCCCAGCCGTTTCTCTTCAGGAAGTCGTGGAACTCTGCGGGCAGAATTGGGCATTCCCGAGAAGGCTACCGTTTATTGCTGTATCGCCAATTATTTCAAATGGAAGGGGCAGGATGTGCTTCTCGAAGCAGCGAAATTAGGCCAGAACCGTCTTCGTGAGGCGCATTTCGTCTTCGCGGGCCATCGTACGGCGGATGAGCCGTTCAAGGCGCGTGTCAAGCAATTAGGGCTTGAAGACAGGGTGCATCTTCTCGGATTCAGAGAGGATGTCGGAAATATCCTTTCCTCCTGTGATGTTCTTGTTTCTCCAAGTATAAGCGGCGAGGGCTTTGCCGGTGCGATCCGTGAAGCTCTTTTCATGGGACTGCCGGTTATCGCGACCCGTATCGCGGGAAATGATGAGATGGTCATGGATGGAATGACAGGGTTTCTCGCCGACCCGGATTCTCCGCATTCTCTGCTTTCAAATATGCAGAAATTATACAATGCTCCGCTGCAGATCAAAGAATTGGGCCGGAACGGCAGCAAGCTTGTGCGCGAAAAATTCTCTGTTGCGAAAACCGTTGCGGATACCTATGAGTACTACAAGAAAATAGTCAGAAAATAGTGGTTGGAGGATAGAGGTTTGAGGTTAGTGCAGACAGGAAAGGAAAAAGAAACACACCCGCCATTCCCGCGAAAGCAGGGAATCCATCTTTTTCCACCTACAAACCTATCACCTTATCATCCTATCACCCATTTCTCCACCTTGAACTTTTCAACATTTGAACACTCCTCGCAGAGTTTGGAGGTTAGTTGAGAAACATCATGTTTTTAAAAATACTTATTATTTCCCTTTTATTTAACAACTTATTTGCCATGAACCTGAAAAAGCAAGAGAGTAATTCAGGCACTATTATAAATAAGGAATGTGCAAAAGATTCCAATGCAATTATAAAAGGAGAGATCCTTAATAGAAAAGAAATATGGGATAGGCGGTCCAATCCTTTAATGGGCAGACCGGACATTTTAAAAGAGATCATTTATACAGTAAAAATTGTAGCAGTTTTAGAAGGGAAATCCATTAAAAATGGGGAAACTATCTCTATTTCCGTAAAAGGAAGAGAATTATTGCTGAGCTTTCGCGCCCTTAAGATCAAAGAGTGTGGTATATTTTATCTTTCCGGAGAGAGTCCGCCTTACACATTAATAGATTTTCAATCAACCTATACCCCTCCGGTACCTGTCAAGGAGAATATAGTAAAACCCGTAGCTGTTCGTGCTTCTGACAAAAATAAGAGGGAATGCTACGATCCAAATAAAGAATACACAGATAAAGAGCTTGAAACGTTCCTTGAGCCTATTACGGTAATTCATCCCAAATACATTTTGGAATCAAAGGAGTTTCAGCAGAGAGTTATAAAGATCATTGCTGAAAAATATAATATGAAGGATGCGGCTTTAATAACAATGACTAGTTTCAGCGGTCCCCGACCCCCAAAAGGCGGATATAAATATTGGGGGATAAAAGGAAAGATCAATGGTACTTGGCATGTCTGGCAATCCGGTAAGATAAGAAAAGGTGAAAACCTTATAAATCCCAAGCGTTATCAAAAATAACACTTCACACTTTCTTCTGCACTTATTCACTATTCATTATTAACATATGCTTTTCTC
>JAGLGN010000017.1 GCA_023144005.1 bacterium | reverse complement strand
CATTCGTTCCTGCCTCTAAAAGCTCTAATAAATATTCACTCCTTCCGGAACTCTCGGTTGGGCGCACGGCTGCGCCGTGCTCGAGTGTGGGGGAGAAGTAGAGAAAAGAGAGTAGAAAAAAAACGAATAGAAGGAGAAGAAAGGGCCAACTATTCTGGATCAGCAGCGCTTTTGCTAATTTATCCCCTTCTCTTCACCTTTCAACTTTTGAACTTGGAACCTTTGAACTTTTGAACGCTGCGTTACTGCGCAGCGTGTCCATTGTCAATTTCTCTTATTCCCCTCTGCACTAACCTCTAACCTCCAACCTCCAACCTCTACATAGCGTGCCGCTGCGTCTCTGCGCAGCAGGCAGCTACTCTTCTTCTGTGCTGCTTCCGCCAATACTCCCAAGCCTATATGTGGCGGTAATAAATAGTGACCAGTTAGTGAAGTCATCCAGAGATTTGCCGGTATCTTGATATATGTCACTTCTTCCGTAATATGTAAATACCTCATTGTTCTCTGCGATATCGTGGAACCAGGGATTAAAAGTGTACAAATCTTTCTTAGAGAGGGGTACATTAATACTGATCAAGATTTCCATCACAGACTTACCAAAGGGGAATTCCATCCCTGCTCCCAATATCAGATCCGTCATAGTAGTATTGAGAGAATCAATAATCGCATCATATTTGAGAGTAACGCTCTGGGAATCGGTGAGTTCTCCCAAAGTATAGGTTTCTTCCACTACTGTCTCTTCCGAAGACATTTCAGCACTGGTGGGGAATTTGAATTCTAATCCTCCGAGAAGAAAAACCTTTCCTGTCTCTCCGAGCTTAAATTTACACACTATGGGTACACTTATGAACCTGAGGTTGAAATCAGCTTGTGATTGGATATCATTTTTCCAGGTGAGGACAGTATGGGAGTCATCTTCGATCTTGTCGATGGAAATGGTGGACCTGATGGACTGGAAGTTGATTGAAAGGCGAAGATCCATAACTTCGGAAATAATATATTCAAAATATCCTCCAAGTTCAAACCCAAATCCAGGCGTGCCTTTTGCCGTGTATTTTTTTATATCTGGATCAGCAAGTTGAGAGAATTCCAAAGCGTCCTTAAGGTTGCCGCAGGTAAGAGCACTGCCGCCGAGATCTATGTTTACTCCGTAGTTGAATTCTGCTGAATCTGTACTAAAGGGTATCAGGACGGTCAAAAGTAAGAGCATTAATAATTTTTTCATTTTTCCTCCTTGCCGGAAAGCGCGGTTTGCCGGCAAATCAAAATCTATCGCCGGTTTCATTCGAAACCGGCTTCTAGTATCATTTTACTTGATTTATGATCGTTTTTCAAATTGCAGTACTTAGAAAAAGTAAAAGGTAAAGAGCCGATACTCTATTTACTTGTCAATACTTAACCTTAAAAGTGTTAATAGCAATGCCGCTTATTAACACTTATATTAGCGCAAGGTATGAAAATCGTTAATACCACCGCTCTTATTAACGCTAATCTCATTATGTGTTAATAGAAATTTATCTTAATAACACTTTTGTCTAATAAATCCATCTTTCCCTCTTTCATAATTGTCAATTGTCCATTTCTTAATTGTTCATTGCATTCTGCGCCTTGTGCACTTGTCACTTGTCCCTTCCTCCCTGTTCCACTGGGTCCACTTGTACCTGGGTCCACTGCGTAGAGTGTCCATTGTCAATTTCTCTATAGGCTCTGCGTAGCGTGCCGCTGCGTTTCTGCGCCGCGACATTGTTCATTCTTCATTTCTCTACCACACTGCTTGAACCCAAATACAAAATCCATTATAATGATCATATGGAGAAGAACTGGGGATTGGCGAATATTTATTTTTCAAATTACAGTATCATTTTCAATCAATGTCAACGAGTTCTAATTGTAAATGAGGTCGGATAAGGAAAGTCTCAATCTAGCCCTTAATGCGTATTACCTCCGCGGCCAGGTTCTTCATCTTATGGGGAAGACCCAAAAAGCGCTCTCAGATTATAAACAGGGTGCGCGCATGGCGGGGGAAGAAAACGAGCTTAAAACCTGTGCACATTGTTATTTAGGGATGTCAAGAGTTTATTTCGATATTGGGGATCGTTCTTCCTCACATGAAGCAATAGAACCTGCATTAAAACTCTTAAGGAAAATAAATGATAAGAAAGGCGAAGCTGATTGTCTATTGCAGTTCGGCAGGCTCGCATCTGTCAATGAAGAATATGAAAAGGCCCTTAAATACTATGGAGAGGCCAGAAAAATACAAGTCAGCGAAAATGATCTCCAAGGATTGAATGCAGCATATGACGATATTGGCAGCATATACCGTAAGCTTCACAAGTTTAAGCCCTCGCTTTCCTACTTTCTGAAATCCCTTGACCTCGACGAGCAATTAGGTATGTTTAGAGAGCAGGCCATAACACTGAACAATATAGGAACCCTCTACCATGAACACGGCCGTCACGAAGAGGCCCTTGAATATTATAAGCGAGCCCTGAAGATCCGAATCAGGACCGGTGATAAAAGAGGGCAAGCCACCACATTGGTAAATATAGGCACCACATACGCCCATTTGAAAAAATATGAAAAGGCCCTGAAATATCAGAAGGAATCCCTGGAGATCCGTGAGCAGATCGGAAACCTGCCCATGGTGGCAAATTCCCTGAATAATGTCGGTATGACATATCAGACTATAGAAAAGTATGACAAAGCTCTACCGTATTTCCGAAAAGCCCTGAAGATATGTGAAGATACCCGCGAGATCTACGGTGAGATCGTCTGCAATCTTAATCTGGGTGCTGCTCTTATATTAAAGGGAAAAACCACATCCGCGGAAAAACACTTTTCAACCGCTTTGAGCTTGAGCATAAAAACCAAGAACAAGTACCTTGAAAAGACTATTCGCGCTTCAATCGAAAAACACCGCCAAGATTCCCAGCTGTGATCCCTGCCATATTCCGTCACTGTCGAACTTAGCCTGCCCCGATTCATCGGGGAGTGGGAACCTGGGTTTATTTCAGCATTTGTCATCTTGAGTGAAACGAAAGATCCATCAGGTATTTGCTTCTTGTGTTTTCCTCATTATTCATTGTTCACTATTCACTGTTCACTATACTTAAACCTATCACCTTATCATCCTATCACCCATTTCTCCACTGTTCACTTTTCACTCGTGAACGACTGTCATCCAGAGGGAGTTGGCGACCGTGGGATCCAGTTTTGTTTCACTATTCCTTATTCATTTCCCTGTACCCACTGGGAGACTGGGACACTGGGCTACTGGGTTTCTGCGTAGCGTCACTTTACACTTCACACTTCAGACTTCACACTTGCTTTTGCACTTGTTCATTGTCCTTATCCACTTTACACTTCACACTTTCCCTGCGCTTGTTCATTGTCCTTATCCACTTTACACTTCACACTTCAGACTTCACACTTGCAGCAAGCTCAGCAGAGCTTGCAAATTGGCACCAATATTGCCATAATATATAAAATTGGAGGCTATTATGAAGAAGCTTATAGGGATTGTAATTATTTTATTTGCAGTAACAAGTGTTTGGACAGAGATGTCTGCTACCGGTAATGGTGAGGATCTCTTCAGCGGAGATTATATACTGCTTGCTCAGGAATCCGATTCGAAAAAAGAGGACGATTCCTCCAAGAAGGATAAAGAAGAGGAGGAAAAGAAAGAAAAGGAGGACAAGAAGGATAAGGAAGACAAAAAGGATAAGGAAGACAAGGAAGATAAGAAAGACAAGGAAGATAAAAAAGACAAGGAAGAAAAGAAAGATAAAGAAGAAAAGAAAGAGAAAGAAGAAAAAGATAAGAAAGCAAAAGAAGAAAAGGAAAAGAAAGAGAAGGAAGAAAAAGATAAGAAGGCAAAAGAAGAAAAGGAAAAGAAGGAGAAAGAAGAAAAGGAAAAGAAAGAGAAGGAAGAGAAGGACAGGAAAGCAAAAGAAGAAAAGGAAAAGAAAGAAAAAGAAGAGAAGGACAGGAAAGCAAAAGAGGAAAAAGAAAAGAAAGAGAAGGAAGAGCAGGATAAGAAGGCAAAAGAAGAAAAAGAAAAGAAAGAAAAGGAAGAGCAGGATAAGAAAGCAAAAGAAGAAAAGGACAAGAAGGCAAAAGAAGATAAGGACAAGAAAGATAAAGAAGATAAGGAAAAGAAAGAAAAGGAAAAGAAAGAAAAGGAAGAGAAGGACAAGAAAGCAAAAGAAGAAAAGGAAAAGAAAGAAAAGGAAGAGAAGGACAAGAAAGCAAAAGAAGAAAAGGAAAAGAAGGATAAAGAGGACAAGGATAAGAAAGAGAAGGAAGACAAAGAACAGGGCAAGGATAAGGAAAAGAAGGATAAAGAGGATAAAGACAAGAAAGATAAGGAAGACAAAGAGCAGGGTAAAGACAAGGAAAAGAAGGATAAAGAGGATAAAGACAAGAAAGATAAGAAAGACAAAGAGCAGGGTAAAGATAAGGAGAAGAAGGATAAGAAAGATAAAGAAGATAAAGACCACGGCTGGGATAAGGAAAAGAAGGACAAAAAAGACAAAGAAGATAAAGAGTACGGCTGGGAAAAGGAAAAGAAGGATAAGAAAGACAAGGATCAAAAAGACAAGAAAGACAAGAGTGACAAAGAAAATAACGGAAACCAATACGGCAAGGATAAGGACAAAGGTGACAAGGGTAATCACTACGGCCACGAGAAAGATAAGGACCGGGATAAAGGCGGTCATATAGAGGGTGTCAGAGATTATGAAGCCGGCAGAAAGTACAAAGATGAATATCGCCGCAAATCCAATCTGAGAGGCTTCTCAGGTGAGATCGTCCCAAACACACAGATCGGAAGAGCCACCAGGTTTGGAGCTGTATGGCGCTCAGCGCTACTTCCCGGATGGGGACAGCTCTACAAAGGCAAAACAATGAAGGGGTGGACATTTATTACAGCCACACTGATCTTCGATGGTGCCAATATACACAATCTGATAATCTATCTCGATAAGAAGGACCTCTATGAAGCCAGCAACGATGATCCGGATCTGAAATCAGCTTACGAGCAGGCTGAGATGGATTACTACTATGTTCTGGCGGCACACATTCTCTTCTGGTCATACAATATGATAGACGCCGCATTCTTTGACTGGAATGACCCCTATCTCTCAATAAAGATGGACGAGAGAAATAATCATTACCTGACACTGAATTTGACGTTCTAGCGGAATAGAATTGGCAATGGACACGCTGCGCAGCGTGTCCATTGTGGGCTTGTGCGCTTCAGGTTCTCCTTTGCAAATCGCACCTGAATATTGTATAATTCCACATGTGGGGATTAGATGATTAAAGAGGCGCAAGCACGAATCAAGATCAATCGACTCCTAGAAAAAACATGGGTGGGATTACATTCTCATGGTTGAGGTGATTAATTGAATTCGAAAATAAAACAACCCATTAGAAAAAAGGCATCTTCCAAGAGAACTACTTCCTATAAAGAATCCCTAATTACCTATATTGATATTATGGGGTTCCAAAATTTCATTGAAGACAATTGTAGAAATGCAAATACAGTTAAAAAAACCCTCGATACGCTCCATTCTATAACGAAAACTGGCAGAAAAAAAGGTCTTTGGGATTTGAATTTAGAAGTTACATCCTTCTCTGATTTGATTATTAGAAGCTATGCTATTCAGGATGAGAAATCTATGGCTTCTATTATCAAAAAAGAACTGAACGAGATTAAGCACATTCAGCTTGAACTTATGAAAAAAGACATTGTTATTCGAGGGGGAATTACAATTGGGGATATCTTTCACTCAGACAAGTATGTATTTGGAACTGGTCTCGTTGATGCATACAAGCTTGAATCTGAACGCGCGGTTAACCCTAGGATAGTTATTGACCAAAGAATTATGAAGCTACTGCACGAGCATAAATCTAAATGTACGCCTTTTGAGCGAATTACTGGGCAGTTCGTAGTAAAGGGGCTTATCGCAAAATCAGAGAATGGTACATGTTTTGTGAATTATTTGCATGAAGACATCAAGGAAAAGTTTCCAGATCTGGAAACTCTAGTAGCACACAAAAAACTAATCATAAGAAATGCAATCAAATTTGAAAACAATACAAGGGTGCTGGACAAATATCTTTGGTTAGCAAATTATCACAATAATATTGTGGAATTGCAGAGTAAAAAAATTAGAGGGAATAAAAATATGAATATTTTCGATGTTTTAAAGATATTAGAGAAAGATATGCCAGGAATATATGATGTTTAAGTGGAGCTGTAATGAGTAAGGTGAGAAGCGATAAAGATACAACCATTCAAGATTTGAAGCAACTTGTTGAAAAATTTAGAGATGAAAGAGATTGGAAACAATTTCATAATCCAAAAGATCTCGCGGAGGCAATATCAATTGAATCAGGTGAACTTCTGGAGCACTTCCTCTGGAAATCGCAAAAGGATTCAGAAACTCTCCTAAAAGTTGTTGATAATAAGAAGGAAATCGCAAGCGAGCTTGCTGATATCATCATCTATTGTTTAAGTTTTTCGAATGTGACAGATTTGGATATTTCTCGAGCAATCGAAAAGAAATTGAAACAGAATAGCAACAAGTATCCCATAGAGAAATCAAAGGGAACTGCGAAAAAATACAAAGAACTATGATACTTTACAAGAATAACCTTAGGAATTTCAAGGCCGATGTTGATAGTAGCAAAATAGCTGATATTGTTGAACAATCATTTATCCGAGTAGGTAGGCATCTTGCGCCAAATGAAAAAAGATCTATTTCAAATTCAATGCAATTCATGGGGTCCCGTGTCCGCAGGGCTGAATTAGATGATTCCTGCGGAGTCATGTTGGAATATATGCTCCCATTAACAAGCAAACGGATAGACTTTCTTATTTCTGGAGAGGATGAGAAGAAGAATAAAAACTTCATCATCGTTGAGTTAAAACAGTGGGAAAGTGCTGAGAAAACAGAGAAGGATGGCATTGTTTCCACATACTTGGGAGGAGATATTCGCGATACTACACATCCTTCGTATCAAGTGAATTCCTATAAACAATTTCTTAAGGATTTTAATGAAAATGTGGACAAAGGTATAATTTCACCCTTTGCTTGTGCTTATTTACATAATTATTCTCAGAAAACTCCGGAACCTCTAAAGGCTCCAATATACTGTGAGGTAGTGAGTCAAGCGCCGATTTATTTCAAAGAGGATAATGAAAAACTTGAGGAATTTCTAAAGAAGTATGTCCGATATGGCAATGGGGCTGATATCCTTTTTCAAATCGAATCGGGAAAAATTAGGCCCAGTAAAAAACTTGTTGATCATGTGGGCAGTTTATTTCAGGGAAATAGTGACTTCATTCTTATTGATGATCAAAAAGTGGCGTATGAAAATGCTTTTCATATTGCAAAGAGAGCAAATAGGAAGAAAACAGTTATCATAATAAAAGGAGGCCCCGGGACTGGAAAGTCAATCATTTCGGTGAATTTATTGGGAGGCTTGCTGAAATCAAGTCGAAATACCGTATTTGTAGCTCCAAACGCATCTTTCAGAAATGTTATGATAAGTAAACTTGCTCAAAACGAGAAAAAAACTCGATTGCGAAATCTATTCAAAGGCTCATCTGGATTTTACAAAGCAGAAGAAGATGTTTTCGATGTAATAATCTGCGATGAAGCTCATAGACTGAAAAATAGTCAAGCTTACCAGTATTTTGGTGAGAATCAGATTGAGGATATTTGCAAAGCTGCCAGAACAATCGTATTTTTTGTTGATGATGACCAAGTGATCAGGCCGGAGGATATAGGATCAAGTTCAGAAATAAAGAGAGTTGCCAGAAAGTTCGGAGCTGATATCCACGAAATGGAACTAGTAACTCAATTTAGGTGTTCAGGATCAGATGGGTATATTAATTGGCTTTCTGATGTTTTTCAGTTGAAGGAAACCGGCAATTATGATGGCTGGGAGTACGATGACTTTGATTTTAAGATATTTGATGATCCTAATGAGCTTTATCGTAATATCAAGGAAAAGAATGAGAATGGATTTAATGCCAGAATGCTCGCCGGTTATGCCTGGGAATGGACCAGTGAAAGGAATGGTAACAAAAACGGTGAGATCAATGATGTGAGTATAAGCAAGTGGAAGTTTTCGATGCCTTGGAATTCAAGGAAGCTAAGAACCACTTGGGCAATTGAGGATTCAGGAATAGAGCAGGTAGGATGCATACACACCTCACAAGGTCTGGAGTTTGACTATGTTGGCATTTTAGTTGGAGATGATCTGAAAATTAACATTTCGGACATGAAGCTAGGTGCAAACTGGACGTCATATTTTGATTCCGTAGGTAAGTCAGGCCTCAAAGACAAGCCAGAAGAACTATCCAAGCTTATCAGGAATATCTATAAAATATTATTTACCAGGGGTATTAGAGGGTGTTATGTTCATTTCACAAACAAGGAGATTGAAAAATATTTTAAGCAACATTTAGAACGTTCCTTATCTAAAGGGAATTCTGAAAGAGAAACGATATCAATTATCCAAGATCCTAAGGATAGGGAATATAGTGAGCTTCTTCCTGTTTATGAGATGAAAATTGCTTGCGGTGCATTCATTGAAGGGGAAACAGGAGATAAATTGGGCTGGGCTGAAGTTCTCGATAAGAAGCTCTCGGAAGATATGTTTATCGCTCAAGTGCAAGGACATTCAATGGAACCGAAGATACCTGATGGAGCTTATTGTATATTTCGCCTTCATCCGAAGGGCTCCCGAGAAGGTAAGATTGTGCTTTGCCAACACGATAAACTGTATGGCGCAGATAAAGAGCTTGGATTCACCTTAAAGAAGTATCATAGTGAAAAGGAAGAATACGAAGGAAATTGGAGACATAAGAAAATCCAGCTACTTGCACTCAATCCTGACTATGACGGTTACACCTGGATTAGGGACGAAATTGATGAAGATTTCAATTCCCGATTCAAAGTGATTGCTGAATTTGTAGAAATCCTGAAATAACTATATAATAAATCAAGAATGAAATATGTTACGATGTTATGCAATAATCTTGAACAAAAAATCAAAGATATGTTTGATGAGGTGTGGGGGAAATGAAAATTGAAATCCACAAAAAATCATCGTCTCCCTCCTAGGGACACATAGGATTATGAGGGAGATAGATGAATTAAATGTATAAATATTTTATGGAGTTATGTAGTGAAAAAGAATTTTGAAGAATGCAAATGTCTTGCTTCGTTGGCGGTATTTAGAGAAATGTATGACAAGCAAAAAGATGTTTATAAAATAATTTCAGAATTCCTGATGCAGGTAATACTAGAAAATTCTCTTCATCAGTTTTCTTTATCATTAATTACTCAATCATTCAATGACACTTATGATTTTACTATCCCTGAGGCGGTGATTAAGCGATCCCTTAAAATGCTTAAAGAATATTTTACAATAACTCATGGGAATTATACTATTCTCAATTTTTCGCAATTAAAGACTCAGAACGTTTTAAAATCAAGATTCAATCAAATACATGAGAACAATGCATCAATACTGAAAGGGCTAATTATATATATTGAAAATAAGTTTGCCCGGAAACTTGATTCAAAGGAAGTATATAAAATTGAGCAAGCTTTTACTCAATTTTTTATTGATGAGAATTTACCTCGTCAGTACTCGGATTATATTAGTGCTTATATTCTTCAAAGAAGC
This sequence comes from bacterium, assembly GCA_023144005.1. Taxonomy (GTDB): domain Bacteria; phylum AUK180; class AUK180; order AUK180; family AUK180; genus JAGLWT01. The sequence goes on along the minus strand of JAGLGN010000017.1, from coordinate 54,766 downwards.
AGAGACGCGAATTTTACAAAACAATTAAATACAATAAAGGAAGGTGTAATTGTATACAGTGGATTAAAATTTTACCCTGAATTGGATAAAATTTCGAGATGGAAAGAAGAATTGACTATAGTTCTTGATACTGAAATTCTCTTTTACTTTGCGGGATTAACTGGAGAGTTATATAGAACTCTATTTAATGACTTTATTTTGATTGTAAAAGAAATTAATGAAAGGAATAGAGAGAAAAATAAAAAGGACCTAATCCATCTGAAATACTTTAGAGAAACCAAAGTTGAAATAGAAAATTACTATAAAAAAGCTGAATATATTGTTAGCGGCAAGGATAAACTTAATCCTGCAAGGGGTGCTATGACTAGGATTATTAATGGCTGTCATACTGAGGCAGATGTAGTTCAGAAGAAAGTGAATATCTTTATGTTACTCCAAACTAATAATATTTTGGAGGATAGCTATACAAACTATTATAATGAAGAGAATCATCAATATAACACTACTAGCATAGGCGAAAAACTACAATTCTCTGAGCAACTAGATGAAGATATAACAGAAAATTTGAAATATCTAAACTATATAAATATCTTAAGGAAAGGTAAAAATTCGTCGCCACTGGAATCAATAAAATATCTATTTATTACAGGGACAATTAATACTTTGAGATTATCTAGAGAGAAAATTGGCATCTCTGGAGAGATACCACTGGCAGTAAGTTTAGATTTTATGACAAATGCTTTATGGTTTAAATCCAATAAGGGTTTTGGAACAAACAATTTTCCCAAAACTTTTAACGTTATAGCAAAAGCGCAAGTAGTACTATCATCTAAGTTAAATCAATCAATAGCTGAGCAGTATGAAATATTAAAGAGTAAGTATGAATCAAGTGAGATCACTAAAGACCAGGCAATCGCCGCAATTGTAGAATTACGAAAAAAAGCTATCGATCCGGAGAATATTAATCAGGATGAAGTAGAAAGTGTTTTAGCTTCAATACACGAAAGAGAAATTGAGCAATATCAAAAAGAAAACGACTTTACAACGCGGAATTTATTAAGAGAAAAAGACAAGAATATCGAGCTTGAAAATAAATATTTAATTGAGTCCAATGCAAGAAAGAATGCTGAGAAGAAAAATAGAGAATCGGAAAATAAATTGGAGAAGTATGAAGAAAAAGAGAGACAAAAGGAAAAAAGGAAAAAGAACACTTGTAGGATTGTCGTTTCTGTTTTTGCGGTGGGATTGTGGGGTCTTTTACTATATTTGATCTGGCCAATATTTTCCACAGCTTTACGAATTGTTCTATCACTTCTAAGTGGTCCAGGTCTTATTTTAGGGATACTTGGCTATTTCGGATTGGACTATGAAACAGTGAAATTTCGATTTCATAAACCAAAAAAAGAGCAAAAATAATATGCAGTCTATACGCAGGAACTCGGGGACGGTAGTTGCGAAAGTTGCAAAATGACGCTGAAATTCTCAAAGTTACTAGTTCAATCTGAAAATGTTTCTGCAAAGCTGTAGAATGATACTAGGGATGATTTAGAAAAAGAAGAATAATACCCGATACAGAATTTGTAGAAATTCTGAAATAACTATATAATAAGGCAAGAATGAAATATGTTACGATGTTATGCAATAATCTTAAACGAAAAATCCAAGATCAAATTGATGAGGCGTGGGGGAAATGAAGCTAGCCATCAAATATGATACTATGAGGTTATGTAGATAATTGATATTGTGAAGAAAATGTTTTATAATCAATGTAGGTGCCAAATGGACCTACTTAGTTTGAAAATGAGTTGGAGAAGTAAATGCCAGTAACCGCAAGTCCACTAAGATTTCCTGGTGGTAAAGCAAAATATGCGAAATTCTTTGAAAAGATAATCGAATTAAATAATTTTGATAATATGATATTTGTTGAACCCTTTGCTGGTGGTGCAGGCGCAGCAATGACCTTATTACTCGAAGGAATAGTAAGAGAAGTTATATTAAATGATATTGACCCAAAGATTTATGCGTTTTGGTACTCCCTTTTAAACAATTCTGCCGAATTCTTAGAACTTTTGCGAACCACTCCAATTTCAGTACCTGAGTGGCGTAAACAAAAAAGAAAATTCAATAGTTCTGAATCAATCTTAGAACTTGGATTTGCAACTTTTTATCTTAACAGGTGCAACAGAGGCGGGATATTGGCTGCAAATCCTATTGGTGGGATAAATCAAAATAGTAAGTATATGATATCTGCCAGATTTAATAAGCCTAACTTGGAAAGGAAAATTCGTAGAATAATAGATTTAAAAGAAAGCATCACTCTCTTCAACAAAGACGCATTAGATTTTATGAACGACCTAAAATCAAATTACTCTGGAAGAGAATTGTTAATATATTTGGATCCTCCATATATTCGCAAAGGGAAATTATTATACTACAATCATTACAATGAGAAAAACCATATTGATCTCAGAGCGACAATTTCTCAGTGCCCTTTTCCTTGGGTACTATCGTATGATTCTCACCCTTTGATTTTTCGAATTTATAAGGAACATAAAATTCGTACAAAGAGTTTAAATTATTCATTATCAAAACCGCGTGTGGCTGAAGAACTTATTATTAGTAATCTCAAGATACCTGAGGATTCCAATGTAAGAGAAAGGAGGCAAGGTAATTATGCCAGCAGTAGAAGAAAGCCCTATAATAATTGACAAAATTTATATAGACAAGTTCAGAAGATTTAATAATGTTGAATTTGTTCTTAGTGGGAATATAACATTAATAGCAGGTCAAAATGGAACTTCAAAATCAACATTACTTGGAATGCTTTGTCAACCCTTCTCTTTTGGCAATATTAGAGGTCCAAAATCCGGTGCTGATGATAATTCAATGTATACGAAGAATTATCATGGATTAAAACTCAACGAATTTACCGGGATTAATGGCTCTAAATTTTCATATGATTCTGATGAGGTGTTTAGATTATCCAATCGTCATGATACTCTTGAGAAAAAGTATAAATACAAGATATTTTTACAAGGAACATGCCTGGATTCAAACTCTGCAATTGAAAGTAATGGTCTTCAGGTAGAAGCGAAAAAAAGAAACGATCGGATTCGTTTTGTAGCGGGACCAGGCGGAAGCCACGAAGCGGGAGAAGGGAATTTCCCTCATCCAGTAATTTATTTGGGATTGAATAGGCTCTGGCCATTGGCCATGTTAAAAAGAGTTAATGTTGGAAAAACTAAGTCAACTAGCGAAGTAGATCAAAAATGGTATGTTAAAAAATATAATGAAATCCTTGTTTTAGATGAGAGTGAGAATGATACGGAATTATTGCAATCGGATAAAGGATTTAAACAAGATTTCATTGGACCTGCAAGCAAGGATTATAACAGTGAAAGTTGTTCAGCAGGCCAGGATAATTTAGGTCAGATACTAACTTCAATTATTTCCTTTCGAAACTTGAAAAAGACTTTGGGAAGTAAATATCAGGGCGGTTTATTACTAGTTGATGAGCTTGATGCATCTTTCCATGCAATAGCTCAATTTCGATTGCTGAAAACTTTAATTGAGGTTTCCAAAGAGTTGAATCTCCAAATAATTGCAACTACACACTCTATGGGATTGTTGCATCATGTTTTTAAGTCTGAATGCAGGCAAAGTACTAAAGTCCTCTATTTAATCAAGTATGGGAATGATATTGTAGATAGTAATTATGATACTTATGAAGCCATTGAAGATGATTTAAAGGTGAAGTCAACTCAAACTTCTAGAACTAGAACGAAAAAGATTTCTGTCTTTTTGGAAGATGGTGTTTCAAAGAGCATGTTCTGGAATATTATTGGGCCAAAACTTAAAAAATACATAAAAGTACACGATAGTTCTAGCTTAAGTGCAGGTAGTCTTTTAACACTATGTAAACTTTCAAAACAAGTTCATGAATTGAAGAAAATCGTAATTATTCCAGATGGAGATATGGAGAAAGACTTTCAGGCTTATCAAAGTGAAAAGAATATTATGTTTCTTCCTGGTGATAAATGTCCAGAAGAATTAGTTTTTATTAATCTACATTCCACCGATGATAATAATCCATTTTGGAAAAAGTGTATATCACCAAGAGGTACTTACACAAAGCAAGTTGCTATAGTTAGGTATACTTCAGGAAATCCAACTCCTTCTGATCCACAAGCAGCAAAGAAATGGTATAAGAAGTGGTTTAAAGAGCAACTTCCATATTGGGGAAATGCAAGCAACATTGCATTTAAGAAATGGTTGAAAGATAATAAAGATATATCCAATGAGTTCTGCAAGCAGTTTGTTGATATATTAAGATCATTATCACCAGAGCAGATTCCTAAGGAAATTACTGATTTTGTGAAAAGCAAATACAGTAAGTGAAAACAAAGAATAGGGTCCCGTGTCTTCCAGCATCATTCGGAAGGTGGGGGATTAAATTGTATTTGTTACAAAATGCCTCTGAAATTCTCGGAGTTATTAGTTCAATTTGAAAATGGTGCTTAATCAAGAACTTCTCAGTATAGTTATATATTACAAACTGAAGGATGTAACCCAGATGAATGAGCGAATCAAATAAGTAAAGGGCAATCTAAAGATCAGATCTTCGAGCACATCAATAAATAGATATCTGGCATTAAACTTGATAAGAATATTACGTTATAAATGGAGGTGACTTATGACGAAAGTATGTATTTATTGTGGAAGTAACAGGGAGATTCAAGAAGATCATGTTCGAGCAAAATCAAAAGGTGGGGTGACTACTGTCCCTTCGTGCAAGAAATGCAATACCAGCAAGGGTAATAAGCCCGTGATGGAGTGGCTTCGATGGGTGAAGAAGAATGACAAGTACCGATGGACTCGAATTGTTATTTTTAATAAAAATAAGCGTAACGATATTTCACGAAAAGTCAGGAAGATTAGAGAGGAGAAGTAGGATTCACTCCGAGAGGAATCTGGGACGGTTATTGCATTTGGTGCAAAATCCCTCTGAAGTTCTCTAAGTATTAGCTTAATTTGAAAATGTTTCTGCAAGCAGTTGAACGATAATAGGGAAGATTTTGAAAAGACTGGAAATAGACTATGCTGAATTTGTAGAAATTCTAAAATAACTATATAATGAATTGAGGCTGAGGTGTGTTATGATCTTATGCAATAATCTTAAACAAAAAATAAAAGATCGAATTGATGAGGTGTGGGGGAAATGATATGAGTGGGTATAACATCCTGGAGGAAAATCTATGGCAAAATTAATTGCACCTAGTAAATATGAAATAAAGGGACCATGGCTTGTACAAGATAAGGAATTGGAAGAACTTAATGAAGTATTGGTAAAAATTGAAGGGAAAATATATGATGCTTATGAGGAGTTAGTTAATCAAAAGGCTTCAGAAGTAATGCTTGAAAGCGGGAAAGAAAATAACGAGCTTAGTTTAGATGAGATTAGAGAAGAAATAAAAGGAAGCTATCCTTTAAACAAAGCAAGTAAATCTGTAGTATTGGGATCACAAGATGGAAAAAAAATTACAGACGAATCTTTATTAAGCCTGCTAAAGGATAAGTATTTAAATGATTTTTCACCAACTAAATTACAAATTGAGATTATTCGTGGTCCATTTGAATTTTCCCTTAACATCTCTTCTCAATATGATGGTGTCCTAGAAGTAAATCTGAAAATGGATAATGAAAATATTGCAGATGATATCAATTATGCATTAAAGAAGTGGATAAAACAATATAAACCTAAACGAGTGCATCAAATATGGAGTTCCTTTGATTTAGGATTTGTATCAAGCGTATTTATTATCCTTCTCCTTATTTCAATTTCTAGTGTGATAATGCCAGATCGAAGTTTATACAAAGCAGAGCTTTTAAAAAAGTCGGAAGCCCTATTAAATAACGGGATTAGCAACACTGAAGTTTGTGAGGCCCTTGAAGTAATTTTAGAACTTGAGTCAGGTCATGTTCCCAAATCGTTCAAGCCAGAAGTGAAAATAGACAAAACTTTTGTCAAAGTATCGTTAATACTTATCTTTATTGTCATATTATTGAGTATAAAGCCAAGAACTACGATAGGATTAGGGAAAAAAGAGAGGATTGCGAAATTCTATAAAGTATGGATAAACATAGTACTAATATTTATTCCAGCTTCCATTATCCTTCCTATTATAATAGGTAATCTATTCTGAAATATGATCTAATAAAATCAATAAAGTACAGACACTATATTTGCGTTTGTCGAAATTTAGAATTTGAGAATATTTTGCGGAACAGAAAATTGTCTGGGATTGCTGATTTTGTGAAAGAATGGAAATAAACTATACAGAATTTGTAGAAATTCTGAAATAACTATACAATAGAACAGGAATGAAAGCTGTTACGATGTTATGCAATAATCTTGAACAAAAATCAAAAATCGAATTAATGAGGTGTGGAGGGAGTAAATGAGTAAAGTTAGCTTGAAATTAGTATTAAAAAAGAATTGGGATTCTCCTATTTATCCACCACGAGAAAAGCCACCATCTGCGCGAAAATCTGGAATATTTCTGGGAAGAGACTTTGAAGTAGAACTTCTTGTTAATGAAATTAATAGGAATTCAAGTGGTTCAATATTGGTGAGTGGATATAGAGGTGTCGGAAAAACTTCTTTCGTTTATAAGGCTCTCCATAAACTTGATGATAAGAAGAATATCATTGTGCTACTCAATTCTGCTCAATTAGTGGCAGAAACAGAGGTGACAGGAGAGAAAATACATCCCAAAATAATACTGGAGAATTTAATTAGAAGACTATATTCGGCTTCGCGAAATATTGAAGGAATCACTTCGATAAAAAAGAGGATAAAAAAGCTGTATATAAAAGCTGTTGCCAAGGAATATAGTGTTGATGTTTCTCAAGGGGAACTTTCGGAAAAGAGCCAGCAAGATGAAGAAGTAAATAGAACGACAATTCTACTGAATAGTGCAAATATTAAGTGGTTGATAATACTAGGATCATTTCTATTTGCATTTATTGTACACCTATTTACGCAATCTGAGTCAGCGTTGAATCAAATGTGGCGAATTGTCTCGTTACTGGTTGCTATAGTATTTCCAAATATCTGGACCTTTAAAAAACATAAAAGCAAAACTCAGGTAAAGACTAAAAAAAGGGAATCAAGCATAAGCGAATATTATAATCTGGATAATTGTATAGGGAATTTGGAATACGACTTGGAACAAATCCACATAAACGCAAAAACAAAAAGGAAAATAATATACATTATTGATGAACTTGACAAATTGGCTAATAACCAAGCACTAGACCTTCTAAGATTCTTCAAAAACTTTTTTACCTTGTCCAATGCAATATTTATTTTCATTGGAGATGAAGATACTTATAAAATGGGAAGGGAAAAGAAAGGTTATCAAGATGATGGAAATATTAATCAAGAAGTAGGGTATTATAGAGATAGAGCTTATACATATTTCTCATCAAGATACTATTTACCAAGGCCTTCTTGGAAAGATCTTCAACACTATTTCGAGGAGATAACAGAATCTTTTTCAGGGGATAGAAAACTAAAGGAGAAGATTTTAAGATATGCTTGTTATAATGCAAAAAATGATTTTTTTGATTTGAAATCGATGATAAAATCTCTTATTTCGGGATTTGATAACTCTGGACACCCATATATCAATATATCGAGTGATGAGGAAATTCATATGAAATCATATTTGCATCGGATTATTACATTGTTTGAAAATATCTATTATGTGAATGATTATTTGAAGCAAAGTGGCAATGAGGATATTATGAGGTTACTCTTTAAAATAACCGATGAAATTACTGTCTCTCCCCCTGGTGCAAACTTTCTTGATCCTGAAGATTCTTCTCTAAAATCATCTATCAAGAGGGAATTTTACAACTTCCTATACAAACTGGAAATATTTTCCTTGTCGAGGATAGAGAAGAATTTAGTAATTAATACGATTAATATTCCAATTAGGCGATATGTCTACAATCAGCAATATAAAAATACTATTCCTTCTTCTATATTTGATTTAACAGAAAAGCAAGTTAGATACAGGACATATGTAAACGTTTACGCGAATAAAATAATAGCACTTTATAATGCTTATGCTAATCTAATGGGCTTTGATATAGATAGAAGCACTATTAAAGAAAAATTCAAAAATAAGAGGGATTTCTACAGAAATATAGGATATGACTTATCACTAATTAGCTCACATATTGACGCGGATCAAGAATTAGGAATTACAAGAAAGCGTCAATACTTCACTGATGAAGAAATTACTAAAAAAATAGATGAAATTAATACGCAAAGAAGGAATTATATAATGCGACTTCCAAGGTTAATTTCTGAGATTATTAAAAAAATTCACTCCAAAAGGAATATCTATGTATCGAAAACAATCAGCATTTCCAGCTTATCTCCCGATATATGTGCAGAAATGAGTGCACATAACATGCATTTACTAGAATTTGGCAATTCAGAAGACCAGCTAATGTTGCTATATGATGACGGAAATCTATCAAAGGAAACTAGCAATGCATTAAAATCCTTAGGCAATTATATGATTGTTGTTATCAAAGAGAAGAAAGGTGGGACAAAATATGGCCATAAGTTATCTGAAATTATTGTTGATGAAAAATTTGAGCAATCACTTATCGATTCTTTAAAAGAAGTTCGAAAATATTTTCAAGGACAATAGGGATGTAGTTGCGAAAGTTGCAAAATGACTCTGAAATTCTCGAAGTTACCAGTTCAATTTGAAAATCTGTCCCAAATGTTGTTTAAGTGTTACTACCAGTCAAGCGTAAATCAATCGGGTTTTCAATCGCCAAATATTCTATCGCGAGCCTTAAAATGGCATACAAAATGCTAAGTAATCATTAAGTACTAAAGGAGGCTCAGATGAAAAAAAACACAAAGGAAAAGGGAGGAATTATGAAAGCTGAAAAAGTAAACCAAATCGCAAACAAAACGGTATTGTTTGCTTATGGTGGTTTAATTGCGATTTCTACCTGTATTGTTATTCAATTATTAGGATTGAGCCAATTAGATAGAAATCTAGTGTTTTCATTGTATTGTTTTACGGTTGCAATACCAGGATTAAGTGCGACAATGTATATTTTCTATTATGAATCCTTAAGAGGGGTTACTTCAGATGATTTGGATACTTTCTGTTCTCTTTCATTACTGCTGCTCTCTCCAATAATTGCTATAATTGGTTTGGGAGGGGTCTTTTTTCACTTTTCAAAAGCAGCAGGATACGTATTTATAATTTCTTGCTTCATTAGCTTGCTGGCTTTAATTCTTAATGAGGTCAAAGTCAATAAATTTATGAAAAAGCTTAAACGGAAACAATGATAGAGACTACGTAGAGGTGGTGTAAAATCTGCAAAATGCCTCTGAAATTCTCAAAGTTATTTGTTTAATTTGAAAATGTATCCCAAATGTTGTTTAAACCGATATGGGGACGGTGTTTCACTTCTTTCACCGATGCGCAAAAAATGATGATAGTGATATTATGGAATTCATATTTAGGATTATTTGTATTTAGTGATATACTTACAATAAATAAGATTAGGGGGCTATTATGATTTATTTACTATTCCTTGGTGTCATGCTTGGACTTTTTGGATACAAAGTATTCAAGCTTACTAATGCCTTGATCTGGGGATTTGTATTCATGTTCCTGGGAGCTGCTTTGTTTCATAATAGTGAGCAAGGAACAATTATCGTTTTGATCTTCATAGTAATCGGAGTCGGACTAAGCTTTCTTCTTCATAAGATAACCCGGATAGTTATTGGTATGGTCGCCGGAGGATTCTTAGCAACCAGTATTACTCTTATTATGATACATATCAATCCTGAAATGGAACTTGCAACTGCCAATGCCATGCTTGTATTATTAAGTATTGCCGGGATTATAGGTCTTTCCATCTGGGGTGCCAAAGGGGGTAGGATTGCAACAATATGTAATACCTCTATCGTAGGATCATTTTGTCTGACATTAGCGATTTCTGCAATATCTTCCGGGAGTATCGGGAATTTCCTTTTCAATTTGGATTGGCTCTTTATGTCCATTCTGGAAGATGGAGCAGCGGCCCTTATGTATTCAATACATTTCATTCATTATGTATTTGTATTTTCATTTATCATATGTTTAATATTTCAATTCTTGACGATAAGAAGTAAAGAGAAGGAAACTAGTAAGATTCCTGACCAAACAGAAGGAGCTGAAGCGGAAAAAGTTCCTGAAGAGGTAATTGAAGAGAAAGCTGACCAAACAGAAGGAGTAGAAGCGGAGAAAGCCCCTGAAGAGGTAATTGAAGAGAAAGCTGACCAAACAGAAGGAGCTGAAACGGAGAAAGTCCCTGAAGAGGTAATTGAAGAGAAAGCTGACCAAACAGAAGACGCTGAAGCGGAGAAAGTCCCTGAAGAGGTAATTGAAGAGAAAGCTGACCAAACAGAAGGAACTGAAGCAGAGAAAGTTCCTGAAAAGGTTGAAGAGAAAACTGAACAAAAAGAAGGACCTGAACTACATCAGGATGAATCAGAGAGTATTACTGAAAAAGAACCATTGGAAGATGTAAATAATCTAGATAATATAGATGATGGTGGAGCTGATCCAAATGAGAACGAAAATGATGATAAAAGCTGATCCAGTGCATTTCGTTTTAACAATGAGCGGGAATCGGAGAATAGGGTGCCGATAGGGTACCGCGAAACTCGGGGACGGTAGTTGCATTTGTTGCAAAATCTTGGAATAATCTCTCGAACTTCCGCTCCAAGATCAATAAAGCGCAATCATTGCAATTACGGCAAATGTCATAACTGCCAATACAAGAGCATATGCAAGCAGTGCTTAGTGAATAGATCAACACCCCAGGACAGAAGAGTAAATGAAAAATGGCATCTTCGTATCTTCGTATATACGAAGATACGAAGATAGGGTAAGCTTACAAGTAACTACGGGATAAATTGCATTTGTAGCAAAATGACGCTTCGCAGAGCACAAGAGCACAAGGAACAAGTGCACCAGTAGACCCAGAGTACCGGTAGGAAAAGCATCATCCTTGTCATTTGAATAATAACAGTAAATCAAGTAAAATATTCTAAAAGCGAGGGATTCTTTGACAATTGACCATGTAAAACTCCTAAAGCGGGCTTTAATGAGCAGAGCTTATATACTCAGGAGCCAGGGTCGTGCAGAAGATACTTTAAGAGAAATAAAACGGATATTCGATTATGCTGAAAAACTTGACAACCAGGAATTTCTAGCGGCAGCCTACCTTTTATCTTCCGATATGCATTTGTCTACCGGCAGATTCAAGGAGAGCATTGGAGATGGTCTCAAAGGATTGAAGATCGCTACTAAACACGGGTATGAAGAAACAGAAGCACTGCTCATATCGAATCTTGCCATCGGTCACCGCAATATAGGAAAATATGATAAGTCATTGGATTACTATCACAGGGTTCTGGGTATATGGAAAAAGAACAAAAGGTTGCTTGAACAATCAAAAACAATGAGTAATATAGGGATAGTTTTTATGATGTCTGGAAAAATGGATGATGCCTCCAAATATTTTAAAGATGGTCTTGCTATTGCCAAGAAAATTAAAGATCCCGAGTCCATATCTTATCTAAGTGCAAATCTGGCTGTATTAAACAGGCAACTTCATAAGTTTGCTGAGTCGCTCAAGTACTTCAAAAGTTCAAATAAGATGTTGAAGATCACAGGGGATAAGTACCTTCTTATGGCTAATTACGGCAACATGGCATTTCTATACCTGGAACAGAAAGAGTGGAGTAATGCCCGCCGTTATTTTAACTTATCCAGAAAGCTTGCCGTGGAAAATCAAAGCGTGCAGGGGCAGGCAAAAGCGGTCTATGGTCTTGGAAAGGTACATCTTAGAAAAAATAATAATTACCGGAGTGCATTGAAGGATTTTATTAATTCACTGGAACTGTTTAAAAAATGTGGCGACCGTCATTCGATAGGTATATTGTATAAAGACCTCTTTGACTGTTGTTTTAATATTGGAAAGCTCACAGAAGCTATCGAATACATTCTTGGAGCAATTCGAATTTTCAATTCACTTAAGCGATTCAATGAGATACAAAAAGTGATTGACAAAATTGAGAGATTACCTGCTGCAGAAACTGAAGAGAACTCTCGCAATGAAATAATCACTGCGATAAGAAAGGAACTTGAGAAAATAGAAGATCTTGATATGCGAAAAAAGCTAATTGCGGAAATTGACAGTGAACAATGAACAATTAAGAAGTGAACAATGAACACGCTTCGCAGTGGACCCAGGCACAAGGTACAAGGCACAAGGTACAAGGCACAAAATATAATTGACAATGAACACGCTTCGCAGTGGACCCAGGCACAAGTGGACCCAGTGGAACAGCAGAAAGTAGCCCAGTGACCCAACCTTTCAGGTCCGAAATCCGGATGAATTCTCTTCCTCTCATCTTCTCTTTCTCTTCTTTCCCATTCCCAGCGATTGGCAATCAGAATCGGGGACGGTTGTTGCATTTGTTGCAAAATCTTGAAATAATCTCTCGAACTTCCGCTCCAAGATCAATAAAGCGCAATCATCGCAATTACGGCAAATGTCATAACTGCCAATACAAGAGCATATGCAAGCAGTGCTTAGTGAAGTAGATCAACACCCCAGGACAGAAGAGTAAATGAAAAATGGCATCTTCGTATCTTCGTATATACGAAGATACGAAGATAGGGTATGCTTACAAGTAACTACGGGACGGTTGCTTCAACCAATGGACAAGCAATGCTGAGCTTGCTCAGCAAGTGTGAAGTCTGAAGTGTGAAGTGTCAAGTAGAGAAAAAGACGGGATGAAATAAAACTAGATTCCAGGTTAAGCCGGGAATGACAGAATACAATGAAGAATGGCGCTTCGCAGTGGACCCAGGCACAAGGTACAAGGCACAAGGTACAAGGCACAAAATATAATTGACAATGAACAATGCGAAGTAAGCAACCCAGTGTCCCAGTTTCTCAGGTCCAAACTCCAATTAGTTGAAAATGTTTTTGCAAAGTAGTTGAACGATAGTAGGAAGATTTTGAAAAAGAATGGAAATGTCCGATACAGAATTTGTAGAAATTCCAAAATAGTTATATAATGAAATAGGTATGAAAGGTGTTACGATGTTATGTTGTGGCGATTATTAGGGATCAGGGAAGTAAATGAGAAGAGAATGCAGGTGTAAGTGATATGTACTTTTTGAAGGCGGAATCTTTCTGCATACATAAACAGTAATATAATTATGCAAACAGAAAAAAAGAACGTAAATTGTAAATGCACTAACATTCTTATCAAATATCTCAAAGCACAAAACAAAAATATCGATGAGCTATTAAATGGTTTGGAATATTCGGAGTCTTTTCTTACCAATACACATAATTGGATTTCACTTAGAACTTGGGTCACATTAACTAAAAAAACTAAAGAAATATTAAATGATCCTGATGCCCTATATAAATGTGGATTATCTTCAGGAAGTTTAGAATCCTTGGGGATATTCAAAAATATTGTATCTATGGTAACCTCCCCCGGAGCAATTCTTAAAAAAGCTGCTAAGTATAATCCGCAGTTTAACGACACTAACGATTGGGAGGTTTTTGGGCTTACAAAAAGCAGCTGTATAATAAAAATTAGATTTAAAGATGATGTGAATCCAACGGAAGATGCTGATGGCGAGTTATTTATTGATGGAATATTGGCAGGCATCCCTTTAATATGGAATTTACCTGAAGGAAGAATAGAGACAACGCTTATAGAATATGATTTGAAAGAGTTGCTGGATAAGAAATATTCGAAATATAACTTGGAAACAGAGAACAAACAAAATAAATTTTATATCGACGGACAAATATACGGGCAAGAAGTTTTACTAGAAAAAGAAATAATTGACGGGAAAATGATTTATCAGGGGAAATATTGTGAATTAGATAATGAGGGAATATATGGAGCCGAGGAAGTTAAGGGAATTTTAATAACCAAAGAACTTGTATTGGATAATCAAAATATTCTTAGAAAAGGTCAGATATATAACGCACCATATTTCATTAAGAAATTATCATGGAGAGAAAATAAATCAGTAATAAGGAGTATTATCAATCAAGTGAAAAGGTTAATCGCCGGAGATAAATCAAATTTGGAAGCTTTGGAAGATGAATTGGCAATTCAAAGAAAGCTCTATTTTGAGTTGGAAAAAGCAAAAGATAATCTGCAAATAGCATATACAGAATCAAAAAGAAAATCTGAAATATTCCAGTCCTATACTCAGAAATCACTTGTTGAGCGAGTAGATAATGGTCAGGATCCAAGAATGGAGAAATCAAAAAGATTAGATACGACAATATTGTTTTCGGATATTAAGGATATGACAAATATTTCAGAAATAATGGATTCGGATAAACTGGTGAGATTTCTTAATAGTTATTTCGATAAGATGAATGCACCAATAAAAAAATGGAATGGAGAAATCGATAAGTTAATGGGGGATTGCATAATGGCCTTTTTTTATGATGAATTAAATCCTTCAAAGTCAGTTGATAATGCTGTCCGTACAGCAATAGATATAAAAAGACAGCTGAAAATTTATAACAGGGAAAGAAAAAAAGAATATCAGAAAAATGGAGTGACAGATCAAAGCGTTGATTACTTTGAAGTAAGTAATGGTGTTGGAATTGCTCATGGCCCATGTGTAATAGGAAATATAGGATCAACAGATAAGCTGGATTATACATTAATTGGAGATGTGGTTAATCTGACAGCCAGATTGGAAGGTTTAACCAGATATTATGGGGTAGGAATTATAATCTGTGAAAATGTCAAAGCACAACTTGATGAAGGATTCGATACTAGATTTTTGGATAATGTGTTAGTAAAGGGAAAAAAGAAACCTATAAAAATATATGAGGTATTTGATTTTGAGCCTGATAAAATAAAAGAAAAGAAATATAAACATTTAGAAAAGTTTAAAGAAGCCTTTGAGAATTATCAAAAAGGTGCGTTTGGTGCTGCTTTAAGGATTTATGAAGAAATGAGGAAAGAAATAGGAGAGCATGGATATTTAGAAGATATTTGTGCTGATCCACCACTTCACTTTTATATAGACCGCTGTGAGAATATAATTAGGCAAAAGGATGCCGGTCTTTTTGATGTTAATCATTGGAAAGGTATATATGAATTTAAAACAAAATAAGGAAATAATGGGGTATCGTATCTTTACTTTTTACCTAGTTGAAACTCAGGGGACGGTCGTTGCATTTGTTGCATATTCTGCCAACAGAAAATGGCCAAAACCGGTCTCGAAATAATCAGAGTTCATTTCCGTATAATCACATGTTCACCTGAGATACTGCGTTAGCAAAGCTATTTGCTATCGATAAAGGAGGAGAATTTGAAAAAATATGAGAACTTGCTCGGGTCAAGTATAATTGCCAGTGCCACTATTTGGGCTGCCGTCATTACCGGATGTGCATTTGTTCTGAAAGGGACGGGTATGTATGGGAAAATTTCGAATATTCTCATCGGCGGCTCTGTTGCGCATGTGCTTTTCATCTGGGCACCTATTGGCATACAGATCAAGAAGCTGAAAGAGAGTAAAGGCAAGGTGCAAAAGGAAGTGAACAGTGAACAGTGAACAATGAACAGTGACGCTTCGCAGAGCACAAGTGACAAGAGCACAAGTGACAAGTGGGGAAATGAAGGATGAAGAATGGAAGAGAGATTAAGGTGCCAATTTGTCACCTTAGAAATTGGATGAGAACAATAATACTGTCGCTTGAAGGCATGCGCAGATAGTTGGGATGAAATAAAATCTGTCCGAAACGGTATAATATTTCACTATGAAGAACATAAAAAAAGTAATGATCCTCGGCTCAAGTGGAGCCGGAAAGTCAACACTTTCAAGAGCGCTTGGAGATATCATGGATCTTCCGGTAATACATCTGGACAAGCATTACTGGAATCCCGGCTGGGTAGAGACCCCGACTGAGGAGTGGGAGAAGAAGGTCCGTGATCTCATTAAAGGCGAGAAGTGGATAATCGATGGGAATTTCAATTCCACCATTGACATCAGACTGGATCTGGCGGATACGGTAATCTATCTGGATTTCTCAACCGCGCGATGCATGTACAATGTATTGAAGCGCTGGATCACAGGGCAGAACAACCGCCCCGACATGGCTGAGGGGTGCCGTGAGCGATTTGACCTGCCGTTTCTGAAATGGGTATTAAATTTCAGAAGAAAGACTCGTCCCTTGGTTCTGGAAAAACTCTTGAACCATAGCAATATAAACAATGTTTTCATGCTGCATTCACACGAGGAAAAAGCCGAATTTCTGGAAAATGCTGCGCAACTGAACAGTGAACAATGAACAATGAACGGTGAAGAAGGAAAGAGAGAAAGGGATAATTATGAATAAGAAAAATAAGAAGAAGAGATCTAAAAAGAGAAGAAAGAAGAAGGTTGATGAGAAAAAGAAGCTTTCAAAGAAGCTGAAGAAGGGAGCGAGAGAGACGATCGGGCCGGTCCCGCCCACCAAAAAATTCAAAGACATGTCGAAATACGACAGGAAGAAAGAGAAACGAATCGAGGAAAACGATTCGTAGAGGTTAGAGGCTGGAGGTTAGAGGTTAGGGCAGAGGGGGATAAATACAATTGACAATGGACACGCTGCGCGGAGCACAAGCGACAAGTGCACACGAGCACAAGTTAAGCTTCGCAGTGCCGAAGCGTTAGCAAGTCCGCAAGTTGAGAAAGCGGGAAGAGAGTATAGAATGGATATTTGATCACAATAGAGTAAAGAGCCAAGAGAATTAGCAGAGACCTATTCTTGTCCGAGCGTTTTCACTGTAAGTTCACCGGACTCACAATCAAGGGCGATATATCTCCCGTACTTGCCTCCTACATCTTCGTATATAAGATGGATATGGAGTTCCCGTAATTTCTCTTTAACCATCATCGCGTTTCGTTTCCCTACTGACAAAGCACCATCTTTTCCAAGCATATTGCACCCGCCTATCAACTTCGCTTCAAGATTATATTTCCGACTTCCCGCTGCCAAAATCTCATTGACCAATTCGTGAACGGCTGTATCAGCAAATTTGGCTCGTAGATTATCAGAAACTATTTTTCCATCACTTTTGGGCATGAAAATATGTGCTAATCCCGCGATTTTTTTAACCGGATCCCAAATTGTGAGACCCACACATGAACCTAAGACAGATTTTAGCACTGACGGCGCTTGTGCCGTTTTAAGTTCTCCTGCCTTGACAAATAGATTTGTATCGACTACCATGCTTCTATCACATCAAAAGTGATAATTTAGGTTTTGTAAAAACACATCATCAAAAACATTTTCCTTTATCAACGAAAGGGTACTCTTGACAATGTCCGGATCGAATTGTGTCCCGGAATTGTTCTCCAATTCATTCTTAATTTTCTGAAGAGACATTCCACTACGATATGGTCGAGAACTGACCATGGATTCTATCGCATCTGCTATAGAAGTAATACGGCTTTCAAAAGGTATACGAGTGCCTTTCAACCCAAAAGGATAACCGCATCCATCATATCTCTCGTGATGATATAGTATATACGGGGTCAACTCCGTCAAACATTTGAAGCTGTTGACCATGTAATAACCGATCAGAGGGTGTTCCTTAATCTGGTTAAATTCCTGCATATCCAGATTATCCGGCTTAATCAATATTTTTTCAGAAATCGCAACCTTTCCGAGGTCATGTATCAATGCCCCTATAATAAGTTCTTCAAGCTTCTCCTCCGGCAATCCGAGCTCCACTCCGATTTTATACGAGATACGACCAACCCGCTTGCTATGAACCCATGTGTAATAGCTTTTCGCTTCGATCATATTCGAGAAGGAATTTACTATGTTGTATAGAAAAGAGAGTACTCGCCCCCTGGCATGATAGGTTTCAAATGGGATGTTGTCAATTTGAGGGATGAGGACATTGTTAAAAAAATTAGTGATAAATCTTTCCAGCAGCTCGACCCTGAAAACCTTTGTGTACGACTTGTCATGTAAAAAATGAGTGGAAGTGATGAAAGGAAGATCCTCAATCGAGTAATAAATGATCATAGCCTGCTCTTCCAAAAAATCATGCTTTCCTTCGTGGGATTCTGGTGTGTTTGTAAGGAGAATGTCGTATTTAGTATTCATGTCCTGCTCAAAGTCCGTCCTCAGAGTGATATTAAAATCCACTCCGTACAGATTGCTTAAAACCTTATCCTGCTCAACATCAGGGACGAGTACAAGGGTTCTATATTCAGTTTTTTTCATTCATATGTTTTTCAATTACTTTCACCAGCCGTTCTTTGGAGAATGGCTTGAGCAAGAAATCCGAAATTCCCTCTTTAATACATTTCTGTAGAAGAACTTCCTGCCCAAGTGCAGTAATTATTATGATCTTGGCCTCATTGTTATATGCCAGTATATGTTTCGTAGCTTCGAAACCATTCATGATCTTCATCGTAATATCCATAGTAACCACATCAGGGGAGTGTTCCTTATAGAGTGCCAGAGCTTCTTTCCCGTTAGCTGCTTCGATAATATTGAAGCTTTCCTCACTTATGGACTTTCTTATCATCATTCTCATCAATTTTGCATCATCAACTATTAAAAGAGTTTTCATGCTACCTCCATAACTTCTAATCGTTCTAAAATAAGCGGTACAACCCTCTTTAGAGGAACAACTTTCTCAATATATCCTTTCGCGATCGCAGTCTTGTTCATTCCGAATACTACTGAAGATGACTTATCTTGAGCGATAGAAAAACCTCCCGCAGATTGTATTTTAGCAATTCCTTCACATCCGTCATATCCCATTCCGGTCATAATCACACCGATTGAATTGTTTCCGAAATTTTCTGCAACTGATTCCATCATTACATCAATTGATGGACGGAACAGGGAAACCCGTGCATTCTGATTCAATCTTATTATATGAGCGAATTTCTGCTCCTTGACTACCATATGAAATCCGCCTTTTGCAATTATTACTCTTCCTGGAGCTATAATGGTGCCATTGGCAGCTTCAAGAACTTCAATTTCAGATATCTTGTTCATCCTTTCCGCAAATACCTTGGTAAAACCGATCGGCATATGCTGAACAATGAGAATTCCTGCCTTAATATCCGGGGGAATCGTCGGTAATATCGCTGCAAGAGCTTCCGGACCACCTGTTGAGATCCCGATCGCGATCACCGAAATATTTTTATCAAGAATTGCTTTTCGCTTCTGAGGACTTACCGCTTGCTGTTCAATTGAGTGAAAATCCGTAACTTTCTTTATATCCAGGCGCTTGATCTTAGCTTTATTTACTGCTTTGATCTTCATCACTATTTCATCTGCAACATCCATTACGGTCCTGCTTAACTTGGCATCGGGTTTGGTCACAAAATCCACGGCTCCGTATGATAATGCCAGAAGAGTTTTTTTCGCTCCGTGTGTAGTGTGAGAACTCACAATCAGAACAGGGATAGGATTGTTGGACATGATCTCCTTTAATGTGGTCAATCCGTCAACATGGGGCATTTCAAGGTCTAACGTAATAACATCCGGCGTATGCAGTGCAAGTTTTGCCAGAGCGATTTTTCCATTCGGAGCACTTCCCATTACATGGATTTTCTTGTCGGTCAAAAGTATTTCCTTCAACATTTTTCTCATCATGGGAGAGTCGTCAACTATCAAAACATTGATCTTACCTTCTACGCGTTGCAATTTGTCCTCCGTTTTGACAAGCAAACCACCTCAACCTCGCCATTTATCGTGGAGAAGAAAATGTGTCTTCCGGTCTTTCCTCCAATATCTTCAAAAACTATCGGAATTTTCATTTGCTCCAAAGTCTTTTTCGTGGTGTGATAATTTCTGGCACCCAGGGAATTATCCCAGTCATCACTGAATGCAGAAGACCCTCCAAGTATCTTGGCGACCAAAACCTTATGATCACATCCGGATTCGATCATTTTACTTACCAGGCAAGGTAAACCCGTATCCGCATATTTCCCTTGTTCTTTAACTTTCCCTTCGGGGCCTTTTGGCAGTAATATATGAATTATCCCACCGGTCAAACTCTTTCCATCCCACAAGCATACTGCAATCGAAGACCCTAAAACGGTTTCCAGAGTTAAATCATCCTGTGATATTCTTATCTCCGAAACATTGATGTAATTCTTTGCCCTTGCAGCGCTCATAGCGTCCCCTTCAGAGTGGCTAGTTCCTTTGAATCGAGAACTGTCATTAATTGCGCATGAAGTGAATTTTCTGAATCAATATGGAATTCGGTATCAGAATAAAGAATCGTTTTGTCCAAAAATTCGTCCTGTGATACTACTCCTTGAACAATGGCCCCAAGCATATCAAAGACATTGATTGGTGGGGAAGGATGAATTTCAACTTTAAGATAATTTGCCAGATTGTTGATGAAAATACTCCCGAGTATATTATTGATTTCACCCAGGCCTTCAATAATGTCGGCATTTTCCGGGTCGGGCGATTCTTGATAGCTGGTCATGAATATCTCGAAGAGCTTTCTGCCGGACTCCTCATTTAGAAGCAGAATGGTATTAATATTAATGCTTTTTGACATTTTAAGTATTGAAGCGAAGTAAAGGTCCTCGAAATTCACAAGCATCTGATTGATCAATTCCAGGCCGTTTATGAAAATCGGATCGCTGTTGCTTCCGATGGTAACTTTCCGGTTTAATAGACCAGAAAGGGAATCACTTGCTTCGCTATAGAATTTATTCAGACATCTATTGATATCCGAAATGTCGTCTGTTGTGAATGTCGTTAATGCTTTTTTCTCATCCGAATGAGCATTTTCTTCTGTAATGCTACTATTTTCATCCATCGCTTCGTCCTCCAATGTCATTTCCGTTTCTAATTGCTTCTTATATTCATTTGCGGCCAGATTCAATGTGTTTTTGTGTAAATTGAATATTTCAAGGATATCCAAGATAAAGATAATTTTGCCGTTGCCAAGAATAGCTGCCCCAGACAGTCCTTTGATCGCCCGGAAATTCTTTTCCAGCGGCTTAACAACGATCTCTTGATCACCGATCACATCATCAACGATGAAACCTAAGCGTTCATTGTTGAATTTCGCGACCACTACTTTGATCTCCTTCTCTGAAATTTGCTTGTGGGAATGAGTATCCAGAATACTTTCCAGAAATGTCAAAGGAACAGGTTTGCCATTCAGTTCCGCCAGCCAATTCCCCTGGAAAGTCCTAAGTTTCTTAACATCGAATTTTACGATCTGATCAACATACCCAACCGGAATGCCGCAGGTATAATCTCCTGCCCTGACAAAAATCACAGTTGTTGTTGCAACCGTAAGCGGAAGGACGATCTTGAACTCGCAGCCGGCTGAGGGTTGATTGTGAATGGTGACCGACCCGCCAAGAGTAGCTACTACGCTTCTCACGGCGTCCAACCCAACGCCTCTGCCCGATATTGTTGTTATCTTTGAAGAAGTGCTGAATCCCGGTTCAAATATAATTTTCAGAAGTTCCTTTTCGGTAATCTTTTCAGGAGATGTCTTTGGGAAGTAACCCATACCGACGGCCTTCTTGCGGACCTCTTCGAGATCAATGCCGCTACCATCATCACGGATAGAGATTACTATATGATTACCGACCTGGATCGCTTCAATCGTTATATTTCCCGTGCGCTCTTTTCCGTTTTTTAATCGCTGTTCTGGAGATTCAATTCCATGATCGATCGCATTTCTCAGAATATGTAAGAGTGCATCGCCAATCTCATCAATGACCTTCTTGTCCAGTTCGGTTTCAGTCCCGATAAGTTCAAGTTCAATATCTTTCCCATGTTCTTGACTGAGGTCTCTTACTACTCGGGGGAATTGATTAAATAAAATTGAGATCGGAAGCATTCTGGTTCGCATAATGTTATATTGAAGCTTAGATGAAATATCCATAACTTTATTTGAAACAAATGAAAAATCCTCTCTGATCTGTTTATACTCTGATTTGGCTCTCAAATTCATTTCCAATTCATTGAAACCGGTCGATGCAATGATGAGTTCTCCGACAAGATTGAATAATTTGTCAAGTTTATCAATTGAAACTCTTATGGTGTTCGAAGTCTGGATGATATTCGAATTTTCAGCTTCAGAAGAGTTTGTAACGAGGTTATTTCCGTAATTCTGAGTTCCTTCCGAATGCTTTTCGCCACCCTCATCTTTTAATTGAAATGCGCCTTTGTTGAAATTCAATTCTTCGAATTCGACCTTCTCTATTCCATCAATAGAAATTATTGACTCTAATTCCGAATCTGAAAGATTGGAAAGCAGCAGTGCGTAAAAATTATGAGTACCGGAAGAAGTTGAAATCCCATCTCTTTCAGGAAATGTCTTTACCAATATACATTCTTTCTCAAGCGTTGTGAACACAAGTTCTGCTCTTAAACCCTTAAGTTCCTCATCATTGAATACGGTTACTGTCAGGCAATAATGATATTTGTGACCCTTGGCATGATCATCGACGATCGATCTTTCATATTCTGATAGATGTGTGATGAATTCAGAGATAGCAGGCGCCTTGTCAGTTGTCACAGCGGTATTTGCAGGAGTTGTTGTTTCCTTGGAGTAATTTTCGAGATCCTTGATCAGTTGTTCAATGTCTTCTGAAGAAATCGCCGTTTCACCGGCGAGATCCTGAAATCGATCGACCACTGACAAGAGAAGTGAAATGATCTCTCCCGAGATCACTATTTCCCCCGCCCTGAGAAGGTGCAGAATGTCTTCGGCTTTGTGCGCGAGAGTGCTCAGGTTGAAAAACCCTACGGAAGCCGCAGAACTTTTGATCGTGTGGAATATACGGAAGATCTTTTGAATGAGTCTCTGGTTTTCGGGCTCTTTCTCATATTTTACCAGATTTTTGTTCAGAGTTACCACAAATTCCTTTAATTCCTCACGGAAATATGTTTGGAATTCTTTGAAATTAATCTCCTTCATTAAGTACCTTCCTGTAGATTCCCGGAGTGTGAAATTTAAAACGCGGATCGCCCATCAATCCTTCGGAATGCCCGACGATAAGATAGCCGTCCTTCTTAAGGGCATGATGAAATTTATTATATACGATATTTTTACTGTGTTTGTCGAAATAAATTACCACATTCCGGCAATAGATAATATCATATTTGCCCACTATTGTTTGCGTGATAAGGTTTCGCCGATTCAACTCGACCATCTCCTTGATGTCATTGGAAATAGTGTATTTATCCTGATTCTGTGTAAAATACTTGAGCAAGTATTTCTTAGGAAGTGATTCGATGTCATCCTTTTCATACTCTCCATTATTTGCGGTTACAATCGCGCTTTCACAAATATCAACACCTGAAACGGATATTCGCCAATCCGGAAGCCTGGGAAGAAGCTCTTCTCTTGCCAGAAGCGCAATAGAATAGGGCTCTTGTCCTGTCGAACAACCGGCACTGAGAATATCGAGAGTTTTCTTCCGCCGCGTCGGGATAATTTTGGTGAATATCAATTTCTTGACCCGTTCAAATTGCTTGGGATCTCGGAAGAAGCTTGTAACATTTGTCGTTACTTCATCAATGAATCTCGCCAGTTCGTCCTTATCCCCTGATTTCTTCACATATCTGTAATATTTATAGAAGGAAGGGATATTCATATATTTCAAGCGCTTTTTAAGACGATTAATTAATAGTGCCTTTTTTTTCACATCCATGAAGATCCCTGTTTCACGATAAATCAGTTTGCTGAACAGACGAAAATTGGAATCAGTCATTGTGTCTTCGGGTTCTATCATCTTCTTACCTGAATGGTTGGAGGGGGCGCAAAACCCCCTCCTGCGGAGTGTTTATTTATCATCGAGTTTGAATTGAGCTACCAATTTCTTCAAGCTCTCCGCCTGAGTTGACAGTTCTTCTGTAGAAGATGCCATCTCTTCCGAGCTGGAAGCGGCTTGCTGAGTGATATCGTTTACACCTTCGATCGTTTTGGACATTTCTTCAGATGTACTGCTTTGTTCCTCGGCGGATGACGCGATTCCCTGAGCCATATCGTTAATATTCTCGACTGCAATTGCGATTTGAGAGAAACCTTCCAATTGCTCCTTGGCTGAATCCGACATGGTCTGTCCAGAACCGGAGACCGATTCAGCCAGTTCCTTCATTTTAGAAATGGATTCATCAACTTTCAGCACCATTTCCGAACCTACAACGACATTCGCGCCGGTCTCATTGATCAGCATTGCAATCTCTTTTGTTGCTTCCGAACTTTTCTCGGCCAGTTTTGAGATCTCTTTTGCGACAACCGCAAATCCCCGGCCTGCGTCTCCGGCACGGGCTGCTTCAATGGAAGCGTTCAAAGCCAGAAGGTTGGTCTGATCCGCGATATCGTTGATCACATTGATGATATTCTTTATATTATTGGAACTTTCTTCGATCTTTTTCATTCCCTCATTTGCCTTTACCGAAGCTTCTGCCGCCTCAACCGCTTGAGTAACCGAGCCTCCGGAATTCGTTTTAACTTTATCAGCTCCTTCCGCGACATCTTTTATTAATTTGTTCAGGTCATTTATCGAAGATGACACTTCTTCCACTGATGAAGCTTGATTCTGCGCCTTATCAGACACCTGCTCTACCGAAGTAGTCATTTCTTCCATGGAAGAAGATGCCTGTTCGAGGGCGGCTGCCTGTTTCTGTGAACCGTCGGAAAGATTTTGGGAAGTATTTGAAAGCTCTTCGGCTGAAGCGGCCACCTGATCTGACGCTTCCATAACCTCTTTGATCATATTTCTAAGGTCTTCAACCATTTTCTTGAACGCTAAATTCAATTTATCATCTTTGGATCTCGGAGTGATAGCTACCGTAAGGTCTTTGGCTGCAATCCGGCCGGCGGCTTTTGCGGTATCATTCAAGCTCTTCACCATTTCATTCATGGATTTGCCAAGTTTTCCGATCGTATCGTTTCTGGCCGTGATCTCATCACTCACCTTAACGGAAAGATTTCCGTCCATCGCGAGCTTACTGACATTCTCGATCATTTCTACGAGGTTACTGTTATCGGTAAGTATTTCGAATCCGCCTGTAGGATTTCCGTAGACATCTGTCAGGACTCCGCAACTTGCCCGGATCGGTATTTTTGCTCCAGACTTATTTTGAGCTTCTGTTTCAGCGACGATCGTTGTTTTTGAGTTCATGCATCGCTTTATGGTGCATTGATCTGTTCCGCAATACGGGGTTTTGCACAAGACCGCACAGGAAAGCTTTCCAACGACCTCTTCCCTTGAATATCCGAGTTGGGAGAGGGCTGCATCGTTAATATTCTGAATGATCAGATTTTTATCGGTTCTGAAAGCCGCATCGGCCATATTGGAAAGAAAGCCCTCGTCAATCTCTTTGACAAGAGAAAGAACTTCAAAACCGCCGGTGATGTTTCCGTCGGTATCTGCCGTAAATCCGCAACTGGCACGGACAGGGAGAAGCTGCCCGCTTTTACTTTTGGCCACGGTTGTTCCGATAACGGTGCTCCTGTCAGACATTGCATTTTTCACTGTACAGTTCGTCGTTCCGCATAAAGGGGTCTTACAAAGTTCCGCACATGTCATTTGCCCGATAACCTCAGCCTTTTGATAACCGAGCAGTTTCAAGGCAGTATCATTAATATGCTGAACCATGAGGTTCTTATCAACCCTGAACGCAGCGTCAGCCATATTTGAAAGGAATCCTTCATCAAGTTCCGGTATTTTTGAGATGATTTCAAAACCGCCGGTAATATTGCCTTTATCGTCAGTGAGAATTCCGCAGCTTGCCCTGATCGGAATCTTCTTGCCATATTTTGTTTCAGCTACGGTGGAACCGACAACCGTTGTCTTTTCCCTCCAGGCTCTCTTTATTGTGCAGTTCTCAGTTCCGCACAAAGGTGTTTTGCAGAGTTGACCGCATGTCATCTGGCCAACAACCTCTTCACGGGAGTAGCCCATATCCTGTAAAAGCGACGCGTTCACTTTTTGAACGATCAGATCCTTGTCAACCATGAAAGCCATATCCGCGAGATTGCTGAAAAAGCTTCTCTCTGTGATTCTTCCTTTTTTTCTTCTTTTTTTCATATAAACTCCTATTTCTTAGTTTTTTTGCCTTTGCCGGCCTTTGATACCACGGTAAATTCTTTTGAAGTAAGGATTTTCTCTATCTTCAGAAGAATGACCATCGAGTCACTTATCTTGGCGATCCCCGCGATATACTCTTTTGAGATACCGCTGATTACTTCGGTGACCTTTTCGATCTCTTTGTTCATTACAACGCGCACCTGAGATACACTGTCCACTATCATTCCTACGTCTTTCTCCATTAATTTGACTATGATGACTCTGGTGGAAGTCCCGTATTCCCGTTTTTCGAGCCCGAATCTCTCATGCATATCTATGATGGGAACCACCTCACCCTCCAGATTAATGACGCCTTTAATAAAATCCGGTGTCTGTGGAAGACGTGTTATCTCCGGCAACCTGATCACCCTTTGAATATCTTCAATGGGAATCCCGTATTCCTCTTCATCTACATTGAAGCTGACTATTTGAACACTATCGTTAGCCGCACTTCCAAGGAAATTGTCAATATCGCTCATATGGCCTCCTGTGAATAGCTCTTTCCAATATCTATGCCAAGTTGTAAATCTACATATCAAGGGCGAAATCGCCGCCACTGCCCATACTGGTGTGTGTAAGGGATTATACAAATGACGGGTAAATTGCACAGTTGAAAATGTAGCCCAAAAATTGTAAAATCACTTTATGATAACAAAGCGGAATAACTCTATCGAGGTTCTGATCGTTGATGATGACAGGAAATTATGCGATGCTCTTGCTCTGCTGCTGCAGAAGCTTCTGGGCTTAGAATGCCATCTGGCCCACTGCGCGCAGGCAGCCCGTAAAATGATCGATGACAATGATTACAATATTGTTATCCTGGACTACTCCCTGCCCGATTCGAACGGTTTCGATCTGTACAATGAAATAATGAGCTCGAAGACATGCGGAAATTCGGAGTTCATTTTAATTACCGGCCACGGAGATATCGAAAAGGGCATTAAGGCCCTAAGTATGGGGTTTTATGATTATATCCCCAAGCCGTTCAACTCTGATGATCTTGTCTTTCGTGTAAAGCGCTTGCAGAATAAGCAGCAATTGACACGTCAGATACAATATTTGCGCAAAAGAGAACCTGTGCTGGAGTTACTTGGAAATTCTAAAGAGATCCGTGATATAAAAAGCATTATAAACAAGGTGCGGGGTTTCAATACTCCTGTATTGATCGAGGGTGAAACCGGGACAGGCAAAGAAGTTGTTGCGAGACTTCTTCATCAAAGAAGCATTCGATCAGACAAGCCGTTCATTCCCTTGAATTGCGCCGCGTTTTCTGAAAACCTCTTGAACGCGGAACTCTTCGGCTATGAAAAGGGGGCTTTCACGGGTGCAGACAAAAGGAAGTACGGAATATTTGAGATCGCAAAAGGCGGAACGATATATCTTGATGAGATAAATAGCGCATCAATGACTTTTCAAAATAGTCTTTTGAGATTTCTGGACCGCGGCGAATTTCTCCGTGTCGGCGGAAGTAAGATCATTCATAGTGATGTCAGGATAATATCATCTTCAAATAAATGTATTGAAACATTGATCAAAAATGAGAAGTTTAAAGAGGATCTGTATTATAGATTAAAGATTATTCAAATTTTAATTCCGCCCATCAAAGACCGTCGGGAAGATATTTCTGAATTACTGGCATACTTTCTCTCCTTTTACAATAACAAATTTGAAAAAAAGGTATTCTTTTCAAAAAAAGCTGAGGATAGATTGATGAAATACTCATGGCCCGGAAATGTAAGGCAATTAAAGGGCGCTTTAGAAACTCTCGTGCTTCTCAATGTATCAGGTGAGATCACTGTGGACGAATTACCTATTGAGATCGTGAAAGATGACCGCTTTCCCTCAAAGGAGGAATCCGAAAACTTTCATCTGAGGCGTCAGGACACAATAAATAAATTTGAAAGGAGCTTCCTTATCGATATGCTGATTAAATGTGAGGGGAATGTATCTCAAGCCGCGAAAAGATCTCAGATCAATCGTAAAACCTTTTACAATAAACTCAACGCTTTGGAAATAAATCCGAACCGGTACAAGAAATAGACCGGGGCACATCCGGTAATGCCGATTGAAGATCAAAGGAATGAAACATGAATAGCAAAAGCAGATTTAATATTATACTGATATCACTTGTATGTATCACCGTTCTTACAATAATACTTCACTATCGGGGTCACAGCCACGAACTCATCAGTAATTTCTACTATTTTGTTCTTGTTCTCTGCGCCTTGTGGTATGGACAAAAATCCTTCTATGTATTAACGTATATAGTGGCGCTGAACAGCATCAGTCATGTTTTCGTTTTCAGGCAAGGATTGCATCTATTGGATTACGAAAGATATCTTGCTCTGCTCGTATTGACAATCGTGATGAATGTGATATTGCGAAAATCAAGAAGGTACTCCGACAAACTTGTGAAGGCTAATAGGGATAATAAGCTTATTAATCAAAAACTGGAAGAACTGGCAAGGTATCAGAAGGAGATATTGGAAGGAATGCCTGTGGCGGTATTCATCCTCAACGAAGACCACCGTATCACACATTGGAATAGCGCGTGTGTCTTGTTGACCGGGTTGTCCGCCGAGGAAATGCTTGGAACAAGCGATCACTGGCGGATATTCTTTGAAAACAGGGAAGGAACGCTCGCTGATCAAATACTTGATGATCTGCCCTTTGATGAATTGAAAACCTCTTGTTGTTCGGAAATCCAGAGAAATCCCGATAATCCAAACAGTTACACCGCGGAGAGGTATTTTGAAAAAGAGCAAAAATGGTATTTAATAACTGTTGCCGCGGTGAGTTGGAATGACGGCCGCCCTACATCGGTTATTGAAACCTTCATAGATGTTACTTTCCAAAAAACATTGATGCAGCAATTGTTGGAAAGCAGCCTGAGGTTTCATCAGATTGCCGAGAGAGCCGAGGAATGGATTTGGGAAACTGATCCAGAAGGGCTGTATGTGTATTCAAATGAAACCGTTTTTCAAATCCTCGGTTATCTTCCGGAGGATATCATCGGTAAAAAGCACTTTTATGATTTCTTTCATCCTGAAGTAAAAGAAGAATATGTCGCATTTTTCCGGGAGAAATTCAAGAGCAGAGAAGATATCATTTCTTTTTCAACACGTTATTTACACAAGAACGGCGATATTGTTTATCTGAAAACGAATGGGAGTCCATTTTTCGACAAAGGCGGGAAATTTCTCGGCTACAGAGGGGTTGATATTGATGTAACCGAAGCCTTTATAGCAGAAGAGAAATTGCGAAACAGTGAAAATAGTTTAAGAGAATCTCAAAGAATTGCCAGACTGGGACAATTAACCTTTGACCACTCCTCGGGGAAAATGTTCTGGTCGGATGAGGTTTACGCGATCTTTGAGGTCAAACCTGACGAAATTGAGGATGTTCACGAAACCTTTCTCTTAAGTATCCACCCACAGGACCGGAGCTTCGTTGAGGAGACCTTGGAGAAAGCTATCGAAACCGGAGAAATGTATGAGATCATTTACCGTTTGCTCCTGAAGGACGGTTCGATCAAATTTGTCAACGAGATCGGTAGCATCGAATGTAATGAAAACGGAGAAGCGCTCAAATCGACGGGAACCATTCAGGATATAACAGTATTGAAGCAGATCGAAGAATCTCTCGAAAAAAATAGGTTACTATTGAATGAAGCCGAAAAGGTCGCCCGCATCGGCAGCTGGACCTGGTCGGCAGCTTCGACAGCAGTTACCTGGTCCAATGAAATGTACAATATCTACGGAGTCAAACCCGAGGATATCGATCTTGAAACCGATGACCCGATCTTAACATTCATCCATCCGGATGACAAGGACGCGCTTTTAGAACTTCGGGAAAGATCAAGAAGAGAAAGGACTTCCGGAGAGCTTGAATACCGTCTTGTGATGAGAAACGGTGATATCAAGTATATACATGCCCAAACAAAGCTAAATTGTAATGAGAAGGGAGATATTGTTAACGTTTACGGGACTCTTCAGGATATCACAGATCGTAAAATGGCAGAAATTGAATTGCACAGAGTTATGCAGCAGCTTAAAAGTCATTTACATAATAATCCTCTCGCCGCGATCACATTTGCCCTTGATCAAAGAATTACAGGATGGAATCAAGCCGCGGAATCAATATTTGGATTTTCCCGTAGCGAAGCGCTGGGATGCTTTACAGATGAACTCATTGTTCCTGAAGAGCTCCGCGATACGATCGAAGATATTAACAAGAGATTATTATCTCAAACTGGAGGCGACCGGTCCAGAAACGTTAATATTACCAAAAACAAAGAGCGCATCACATGTGAATGGTATAATGTTGTCTTGACCGATGAAAAGGGAAATGTTACAGGAACCGCTTCGTTGGTAGATGATATTTCCGAAGATATCAAGCGGCAAAGCGATTTGAGAAATGAAAAGGAGAGAAGTGAAAAATATTTCAATATGGCTCAGGTCATGTTACTGGTACTCGATCCGGATGCTCGAATTGTCATGATCAACGACACAGCATGCCAGGTTCTGGAAGCAAAAAGGGAAGATCTGCTGGGGAAGAACTGGTTCGATAATTTTATTCCGAAAGATATCAAGGATTCGATCAAGGCCGTTTTCAAGCATTCTTTTGACAAAAAGAAAGATAGAAATGAGGTATATGAAAACGAAATTGTTACCGCGAAGGGCAATATCAGGGCCGTCCAATGGCAGGATATGCTGATAGAAGACAATTCGGGAAATTATTCCAGTCTTCTATGCTCAGGAAAAGATGTTACTGAAATACAGAAAATACAGGAGAAAGCCATTCAGGAATATCAGGTCCGCCTGAATATTGTCAGCAGTTTAAACTCTGCCGGGATCGGGATCGCCATTATTGATGAGAACTATAAAATAACATTTCAAAGCCAATTTCTTCAGGAAAGATTCCCTTCAATCGGGAAAAAGTGTTATTCTCATTTTTTCCGAATAGATGAGCCTTGTGAATTCTGTCCGCTGAGTAAAGGAAATCCGGACAGTGTTGCATTTGAGGGAACTGACGGGAATGACAACATTTACGCTATAGCATCCGTACTTCAGCATTTACCGAAGGAAGACAATATTTTCTGCATATTTCAGGATATTACAACCCAAAGAAAGCTTCAGGAACAATTCCTGCAATCGCAGAAAATGGATGCCCTCGGAACCTTTGTCGGAGGGATCGTTCATGATTTCAACAATCTCCTGAATTCTATACTTATATTTAGAGATCTTTGTGCGCTGGAGCCATCTGAGAGTAGTAAGATACATGAATATCTGGATGAAATAAGAATGGGTATCGATCATGCGCGGGGGTTGACATCGCAACTGATGGCATTCAGCCGCAAACAGATCATTCAGCCCCGGTCTCTCAATTTAAACTCAATCGTTTCTGGGATGAAAGAGATGCTCTCCCGAATCATCGGCGAGCAGATCTCCCTTGAGATACATCTTGAAGAGGCGCTTAATGCAGTAAAAATGGATCCGACTCAGGTCAAACAGATCCTCTTGAACCTTGTTTCGAATGCTTTGGAAGCAATGCCGGCCGGAGGCAAATTGTCGATCGAGACTTCAAACATTGAAGTCGGTGTGGACGATGCCGCCAAAGATTATTATCTTAGCCCCGGAAAGTATGTTCATCTCCTGATAAGCGACACGGGGAAGGGGATCAGTGATGAAATTCTGGAGAAGATATTTGATCCGTTCTTTACCACAAAAGGGGAAATAGGGACAGGTTTGGGATTGCCTACGGTTTATGGAATAGTTAAGCAGAATAAAGGAGAGATATTTGTCCACAGCGAACTTGAAGTCGGAACGACATTCAATATTTTCATTCCGCAAAGCGATGCCTTCCCGGTTGATTTAAACATAGAGAAAAATAGCGGAAAAACCCTTGACGGGGAAGAAACAATCCTCTTAGTTGAAGATGAGAAGATGTTGAGACGCGCAATAGCAAGGGCGCTTGTATCACATGGTTATACGGTTCTCGAAGCATCAGATGGAGAGAAAGCAAAAATGCAAGAGAAGAAATATGAAGACGATATACATTTGCTTGTTTCTGACATGGTTCTCCCTAATCGTCTCAACGGGAAACAAATATCTGAATATATCAAAAAAAAGCGGCCGGATATTAAAGTACTATTCATGTCCGGTTTTACCGAAGACATTATAACAAAGCAGGGAATTATTGAAGAGAATGTCAATTTTATTCAAAAACCTTTTAACCTCGAAATGTTTCTCTATCTTATTCGTGATGTTCTGGACGGTTAAAAATAGGGTGACGGAAAGGGTATCGGATCTTCACTTTTTACTTTGAACACGCTTCGCAGAGCACAAGTGACAAGTGCACAAGGGACACGCTACGCAGAGCACAAGAGCACAGGTGACAAGTGCACAAGTGGGGATAAAGAAATGGGGAGCGAAAGCGAGACGGATGTGACTCCTTTTTTCTGCACTAACCTCCAACCTCTAGCCTCCAACCTCTAGCCTCCAACCTCCATTATCTTGACACTCGTCAAGAAAATTTGATTATTCTCAGAATTTAGATTAAAATATAAGATGAAGAAATTGTTAGTGGTAATCCTGATCCTGATCCTTTCGATTATTGCACATCCGGACAAGTGGACCGTTGCGGTGTACATATGCTCGGATGATTCTACTCTTCGGGATTGCGGATTTGACGATTTTCTTGAGATGGCGCAGATCGGTTCTGATACCGAAGTGAATATTGTAGTGCAAATGGATGCCTATGATGACACAAATATCTATAAATGGTCCACATGTAAGAGATTCTATGTAGAAAAGGGCAGCATACCCGATACCGCTTCCGCTTTGATGGACCTCGGCGAGATCAATATGGGTGATCCCGATGAGCTCATAGATTTCGGAAAATGGGTGTATGACAATTATCCCGCCGACAGCTATATGCTGGTCATCTGGGATCATGGGGACGGATGGCGGACTTCCGCTGTAACAGATACGGATGCGAGAGGGGCATGTCAGGACGCACACGGCCCTGCGGATCCCGATGACCCGCTGGACCCGTATTATCTTAATTTTACCAATGGCGAGATACAGGACGCTTTCTCGCAGATCAATACATATTCCGGCCGGATCAAATGGGATATCATAGGATTTGATGTATGCCTGAATCAGATGTGGGAGAATAATTCCGCATGCGCACCCTATTTTGATGTCATGGTCGCTTCCGAGCAGAACGAATGGCTTGACGGGTGGACTTATGACCTGTTCTTGAATGACCTTGTCAGCGCTACGGGTGATCTTAGTTCGGACTCTCTGGCTTCATCTGTTGTTGACGCATACGCGGCAGGCGAAGGCGGTATGTCGGGCGATACGCAATCCGCTATCCGACTGAGCTATACCCCGCAGATCGATACCCGCGTGAATTCTCTGGCGCTTTCTCTTATGAATGCCAGGGATGACGGGCATGACTCCGAGATCGTCACGGTGCGTGGCATTTCTTATAATGTATCCTTTCCCAATCACATGGATCTCTACGATTTCTGCCTGAATATTGAATCTTCGACACTGCCCGCCACGGTGAAAACGAATGCCACCGAGCTCCGCACACTTTTAGATGATGCCGTTATAAATAATTTTGCCGATACCGCCTCGATACATACATACGGGACAGCGATCTATTATCCCACCAATGTCTCGAGTTATTCATACCTTTATGACGAACTGGATGTTTCCAAGGACTATTTCTGGGACAATTTTATCAGAGGCGAGAGCTTTCCTCTTGAAAGGGATCTGAAATATCTGAATCATACCATTGATGATACCGCCGGTAATGCTGATGGCGATGCCGATCCCGGTGAGTCGATCGATCTTTTTGTTGATATCGGAAATGATGGTATTAGCAATGCTGAAGGCGTTACGGTCACTCTTACGGTATCCGACCCTTATATCACTTTTACTGAAAATTCGGTGCCTTACGGAGATGTAGCTGCTTCCGGCTCTGCGGTCAACTCCGCGCCCTTTACCTTCTCGGTCGCCGGCGACTGTCCGGTCCCGCGCAATATCACCGTTGAAATGACAATAACCGCATCGTCGGGCTCTGATACCGATACCTTTCAAATGGTGATCGGCCGTCCTCAGATACTCATAGTGAATGATGACAATGACGGGGACTGGGGAGATTATTTCACAGCCGCTGCTGATAGCGCGAAATATACTTATGCCATATGGCGTGTGGCGGATTCGGGATATCCGACGAAAACGGAAATGGACCGTTATGATTGTGTGGTATGGTTCACCGGAAATGATATCTTCAATATACTTGGCGATACAGGAGAGGCACTCCTTGAGTCATTCCTGGACGGCGGCGGGCGTTTATTCTTCTCCTCTCAGGATTATTTGTATGACCGGGCGAGTAAGTCTATGTTCTACAATGAGTATTTGAAAGTAAGCAGTTTTGTTAACGATCACGCTCCGTCTAATCTGGTAGGCGCATGGCCTTCTTCAATAGGCGAGAATTTCTATTCAGAATTGGACTTCCCCCTCGGGATGTATAATTATATTGACTGGATCTTTCCCTTGTCCACCGCTCACGGCTATATGTACTCGAACAATTCATCAACCGTTACAGGCCTGGCATATGCGAGAGTTTATCGCCTGGTCTTCAATGCCTTTCCACTGCCGGGAGTTGAGTCCGCAGTCAATAGAGGCGACCTTTTCAAGAGGGTCGTGGACTGGCTGATCTCTGACAAGGAATGCCTGCCCGGGGATATCAGCGAGGAATCAATCAATGTATATCCTAATCCGGCAAGGGTATCCGAGGATGATGCTGTATTGATATCTGGCCTTGGCGCTCCTTCAAATATCACGGATGTGATACTGTATTCAATAGCCGGCAATGAGATCGCAAAGCTCAATTCCGGGCTTTCATTCACCGCGGACCGCGATATTCTCCAATGGGAAATGAGCAATACCACGGGTGAAAAGGTATCATCCGGCATTTATATTCTTGTAATAATTCCCGCTGACGGCGACCCCATCACCAGAAAGCTCGGACTCATCAAATAGTATTATCTTTGAATTGTCAATGTGAAATTGACAATTCAATAAAGATTATTTAATGGAGTTTTGATCCATCTTTGCTCTCATGTCATTTTTTGCGACGATACTCACCACTGCCGTCATTCATTAAAATCCCAAAACTCGTTAGCTTTCGCTCACTCAGACAATTGGATATTTTCGGCTTCGCCACCATTCATTCCTGCCGTTAAAAATGTCAATGTCGCTTAAATGGTTCAAAACTCTTTTGGGTTGGTCGCCCGGTGCTACCGGGCTCCCGTTGAGCGGATGCGGGAAGGAAATTAGAAAGAGGAGAATGTCATCCAGAGGGAACTTGTGACCGTGGGATCCAGTTTTATTTCATCCTGACTCCCACTTTACACCTCACACTTCACACTTCAGACTGCATTTATCGTTGGAATTGGCTCAAATCTAAGT
The DNA here is from genome assembly GCA_023144005.1 of bacterium. GTDB lineage: Bacteria > AUK180 > AUK180 > AUK180 > AUK180 > JAGLWT01. The sequence continues at coordinate 19,047 of JAGLGN010000017.1, read as the reverse complement.
AATCCATTGTTATCTTATTTATGAATCAGAACACCATTCTCCAGGGACGGAGGTGGTGAATTTTTCAACCCGCTTATTTGTCTAAATTGAATGTATTAGTTGAAATATTCAACCTGCCGTCCCGTAGGCTGATAGCTCCGGCGTTCTATTATTTTAACGGATTATTTAATGTGGCAAGCGATATAACGATTCTCCGGTTACGGATGTAGATATTGTTTTCATTTAAACTTCGTACCTCGTTCACTCGTGAACGATTGTTATCGTATTTATGAATCAGAACAATAGAAAACATACTAAAAATACATTGCATTAGACAAGATTTTGTAGTAAAATATCCTTATATGGAAAACATCTGCTGTATCATACTTGCCGCGGGCCGCTCCGAGCGTTTTGGGGGAAATAAGATCCTTCTGACCATTGAGGGTGAAACCTTTCTGGATATCATTTTACGCAAGCTGCGCAAAATGAATGTAGAACCCATTGTTATATATCATTATCCGGAGATCCGTGATGCAGTGGGGACAGAGATCAGAACGGTTCACAATCCGCATCCGGAAACAGGGCAATTGGACTCCATAAGAGCGGGAGTAAAGGCATTGCCGGATAATTGCGATGGCTTTGTCCTCTGGCCGGCAGACATGCCTCTGATCAAATTACAGACCGTGAAGAAGATGCTGATCACGGCGGCGGAGAATCCGCATAATATAATCGCCCCTTCGTTCAAGGGATCTTTGGGCCATCCGGCGCTCTTTCCCCGGAAGTATTTTGCAGAACTTTTCTATGATCTGGAGAGGGGCGCACATACACTCGTTCATTCCGATAGAACCGTCTCATATGACTCGGGCGACCTTTTTACCAAGATCGGCGTGAATACAAAGCAACATTTTAGGAGATATCTTGATGAGTATGAAAAAGATACTGCAAGAAGCGGCAGATAATTGTGCATCCGGCTCGGCCGGTGTACTTGGGATCATTACTTTTACTTCCGGCTCTACCCCCGCTTCGGTCGGAAGGATGATCTTCATCACACCCGATTCCATTGAAGGAAGCGTAGGCGGCGGTGTGACCGAAAAGAAAACGATCGACGCAGGCCGTGCGATGATAAAAAGCGGTCAAAAGACCGATACACTTGATATCGACCTTTCCGGTGTCGCCAATGCCGATGGCATATGTGGTGGTAAGGTCTCTCTTCTTCTGATATCCGTATCCGGAAAAAGACGGGTAGCCTTGATCGGAGCCGGGCATGTTAATCAAGCGCTTGCCGGCCTTTTGGAGAAATTGGGTTACGGTGTCACTCTTTATGACAAAAGACCCGGACTTCCCTGGGATAATTACACGAACATTAAAGAATATGAGAGCGCATTCGGCAATTGTGAGGATTCCTCGTATATAGTGATCGCCTGTCATGATCATGATGAAGATAAAGAGGCCTTGAAGATACTGCTGAAGTCGGGAATCAAAACCGAATATCTCGCGGTGGTCTCAAGCAAAAAGAAATTCGTACAGATCAGCAAAGAGATACGGGATGAAGGGATAGAATTTCCGGAAAATATTTATGCTCCCGCCGGCTTGGACCTCAACGGCAATGAGCCCTTTGAAGTGGCCTTGTCGATAGCCGCGCAGATAGAAAAGATCTTCTACCAAAAGGGTGGACTGGATCTAAAGGATGTGAAAAAGTGAAGATAAGATTGAAATTGAACGGTTCATGGCGAGAATTTGAAATAAGCAATGACGATACATTGCTCCATGTTTTGCGGGATGAATTACGCCTCACGGGCACAAAGCGCGGCTGCGGCAACGGGGAATGCGGCGCCTGTACGGTTATTCTTGACGGAGAAACCGTTACATCCTGCCTTGTTCTTGCAGCTTCGGTGGACGGATCCAGCATTACGACCATTGAGGGGATCTCTCCTCAGAGAGGGCTTCATCCGATACAGGAAGGACTCGTAGCTAATGGCGGAGTCCAATGCGGATTCTGCACACCCGGCTTCGTTGTATCCGCATATGATTTTCTTTCAAAGAGGGAATCCTTTACGATGGACGAGCTGAAAAGAGCCCTTTCGGGGAATCTTTGCAGATGTACCGGTTATAAGAAGATCGTTGAAGGTGTTGTCGCCGGCGCCGAAATAATGGGTAAGGAGATCGAAAATGATTAAGAGATTTCTAAATATTTCCGATCTTGAATCACTCTTGAAAGCGAAATCGGAATACGGCTCCAAATGTAAGATATTGGCGGGCGGTACCGATCTTGTCGTAAGGATGAAGACAGACATGATAGATCCCGATACCATTCTTTCCATAAGAAATATAGATGAGATGAAGGGTATTATCAAGGGGAAGGACGGCACCGTCATAGGCGCTCTGACCTCTCATACCTCCATAGAGGAGAATGCTTTGATCAGAAAGCAGCATTATCCGCTTTATCAGGGAGTATATGAAATCGGCTCGCCACAGATAAGGAATATGGGTACACTCGGGGGAAATATAGCCAATGCGTCCCCATCGGGCGATACCATAGCGCCGCTGATGGTAATGGGCGCGAAGATCAAGCTCATGTCCAGATCAAAAGAGCGGCTTGTTCCCGTAGATGAATTTTTCAAAGGCCCCGGCAAAACCGTTATGGCGGATGATGAGATCGTTCATTCGGTGATCGTACCCGCGGGCTTCAATAAAAAGAATTCCGGTTTCATAAAAGCGGGATTGAGAAAAGCCCTTTCGATCGCTGTGGTATCGGTAGGCTGGAGCCTGAAAGATGATAAGCTTACGCTCGCCTTCGGCGGCGCGGCTCCCATTGTAACGGTGGCGGAGATCCGTAAGGACTGCAGCGCGGCGGAATTAAAAAAGAAGGTATTGAATGCGATCTCTCCGATCTCTGATCTGAGAGCGTCCAAAGGATATAGAGAACAAGTGATCCTGAATCTCGTAAATTCGATGATGGAGGCCTTGAACTGATATGCATGTATTTATCCACGGGCCCAAGGGCTCCGGTAAGAGTTCAGCTGTTGGGGGGGCGATCAAGCTTCTGACAAGGCCCATAGGCGGACTGATCACGGAAAAACTGGATGGCATGGGAATAAGTATTCAGAATATTATGACCGGGGAGAAGATACATTTCAATGTGGACGACCCTCCGAGACAGATAGCTTCTATCTTCAATTCATTCGGTGTGGAGGCTCTTATCGACACCGAAGAGGATCAGCGTTTGCTGATCATTGACGAATTGGGCTTTCTGGAATCAAAAGCGGAGCTCTTTACACAGGCGGTCACTAATTTCCTGCAAACATCCCTGCCTCTTATCGCTGTACTGCAGGACTATCGCCCTAACCGCTTCTGGGATATGTTCAGCGGCATGGGAGAGAAGGTATTGATGCTGGATGCCTCAAAGATCTCCGGAAAAGAGATCATTCAAGCCATCATGGAGCAGGTCTGATGAAAAAACTGATATTTTTAATGATAATCGTATTGTTTAGCGCAGCTGCCGCATTCGCGGATGAGCTTGATCTTCCTGAGATACTCATCGAAGGCAGTGAAATAGAAAATACGGACATCAGTGATACTCCATCAAGCGAGATCGAGGTTCTGATCCCGGATGAGGAAAAAGACAAGGCCTCTTTTGACAGTAGTTTGAAAGATCCGGAGGCTATGGAGAAATTCCGCGATAAATACCGTTACGGCATGCGGCTGGGAACGGAGCTGCTGGCGGAGCTGAGTACCTCGGCCGATCTGGTAAAAAAGACCTGGGGGATATCAGCCTCCTTTGTGTATTTTCATCTCAATCCATATGAGCAGACGGATTACTTTGAGAAGTGGCAGCTCGGGACGGAGTTTTCCTCTTCCTTTAAGAATGTATTGGATTTCGCCGTTCAAACCGATTTCAAGGGTGATATCCTGCAATTGGTCAAGGACTCCCTCGCCTCGTCCAAATACTACAGTGCCGGCTTCCTTCTGGGTTCTGATCTGGGTACGATGGGCAGATGGAAGAGCAGTACCCGTATAAAATACCTGCTGATGGATTCTTTCATAAATAAGTTTGAGGGCCAAAACCTGCTTCAGAACGCGGAGATGGAACTCTTTCTCTCGTCCTCGCTTTCTTTCAGGACAGAGCTCGGCATTCTCGCGGCAAAGGGCCTGAAACCCGGATATTATTTGTCTATGCTCGCGAAGTTCCGCGCTGTCGACTCGCTTTTCAGCGGAGGCGTCGCTTCGAGACAATACAATGGCAAGGGCATTGAGCCGCTTTATCTCTTCAGGCATTATCTCGGAAAAGGCCTCTATCTTGAGATCAGCAATAAGATCGGTTTTGAAGAACGCTTCATTCCCGAAGACCTTATTCCGATATTCGCGTATTTTCGGGATATGCACGATCAATTCGTCAAGCACAATGTTTTCATATCATATTCCAGAAAGGAATTGAGCGTGACCGGGGGCTGGTATCTGCATGACAGGTCTTTCCCCGGAACTCTTTCTTTCAACAGTGACGGATATATACTGGGATCTTCTTCAAAATCAAGGGAGTCATCAGCATTATTCGTCAATATACATATCAACGGCCTTTCTATTGAAGGGGGTTATGAACTCACAGAGGACAAGGGGCTTGTACCCGCGGGATGGCTGAATTTCAAATGTGAAAAGACAATTCGCGGCCTTACTTTTGCCGCGCTTTTATCCTATTCCGATATGGTAAAAGGCACCTCCGGCATCGGCGACGCTGGCGTGATACCCGGCGGGATCACATACGATCTGAATGTTCATTATCCATTTGACAATGCCTTCATTATAGGACTGGGCGCCGCCAAATTTTACAGAGACAGCAGTACTTATGATTCGCCTGTTGTATTTTACTTCTCATTAAAGGGGGAATTATGAGCAGTTATCAATTGACCAAGATCCAAAGGGACACCCTGGATTTTATTATAAAGTTCTACCGGAAGAAAAGCTACACTCCTACATTGACCGAGATAGCGAAAAACTTCGGCATCAGCATCCGGGCGGCGTATGACCGTGTTAACGCGCTTATCAGGAAGGGCTATATTGAGAGAGAGAAGGGGGCGAGGACCATCAAGATCCTGGAGCTTGACCTGGACAGCGAATCTCATATACCGCTTCTGGGCAAGATCAGCGCAGGCATACCGCTAATGGCGGAAGAGAATATAGAAACCTATATTCCCATCAGAAAAGAGTATTTCCCCGCGGGAGAATATTTCTCGCTCAAGGTAATCGGTGATTCTATGATAAACGCCGGCATCATCGAAGGGGATATCCTCGTCGTCCGTCAGCAGAATTATGCTCAGAACGGAGAGATCGTTGTCGCTATGTTCGAGGGAGAGACCACGGTAAAGCGTATATTTTTTGAGAACAAAATGGTGGTCTTGCAGCCGGAGAACCCGGAATACGAGAGAATGATAAAAAGGTATGTTTCGATCTTGGGAAAGGTCGAAGGATTGATAAGGAGGTATTAGTGAAAATAGAATTTTCTAAGGCTCTTGAAAAGATGATCGGTAAGGATAAGGAGAATTGCCGCAATATGAGAGGTGAATTCCTTTTGAAATTAAATGTTGAAGGCTTTCCTTTTTCGAGGCATCTGAGTTTTGATGAAGATATTTTTAAGGAGATCAAGGCGATACTCCCTTATTATCAGAAAGTAGTGGTACTCGGTATCGGGGGTTCGGCATTAGGTACAAGGATGATATACCGCCTCTTCAAGTCAAAGACGGATAAGGAATTGATTATCCTGGATACAACCGATCCGATGATCATAGAAGAGGCCCTTTCGGAGATGATCATAGAAGATACCGTATTTGTCTCCATTTCCAAATCCGGCGCTACGATGGAGACCGCCGCCTTGACGCTTTATTTCATCGAGCATCTTCAGAATGTCTTCGGTGAGGTCTGGAAGAACAGGATGATATTCATTACAGATCCGCTTTCCGGCGATCTGCGCAGATATGTTGAGGATAATTCACTGCATTCATTGCACATACCGACAGAATTGGGAGGCAGGTACTCCGTTCTTTCAAATGTGGGGCTCTTTCCACTTTATCTCGCCGGTATCGATATCAAGGCCATTTTATCGGGAGCAAGGCGGTATCTGAAAAAGATCAAGGACGATAAAGACATAACTCCGTTTACGCTCGCCGGCTGCAATCTGGAGCATTATCTGAAAGGAAAGAACATACTGGCGCTTTTTCCCTATTCCGGCAAAATGAAATTATGGGGCGAGTGGTTCATACAGCTCTGGGGCGAATCCCTCGGTAAGATCGACCGAAAGGGGATAAATGTCGGGCAGACACCAATAGTCGCGGTAGGCCCCACGGATCAGCATTCCATTATTCAATTATTTACGCAAGGCCCAAATGATAAGTTCGTCCTCTTTCTCGACATCGAGAACAGGGGAACGGATCAGGACATATCACTGGACCTTCCGTACAATTCTTTCTCATACCTCAGGGGCAAGACCTTTTCTCAATTGATCGACGCTGAGCTGAAAGGCACCCGTGAGAATCTGGATCAGCTGGGTGTGGCGACAGCGCTCCTGACGATGGAAGAGCTCACTGAGGAGCGCATAGGCGAATTGATCATATTCTCATATATATTCACCGTTTATACAGCACAGCTGCTGGGCGTTGACCCATTTGATCAACCGGGAGTAGAGGGCGGCAAAAAGATAATGTTCAAATTACTCGGTAGGGAATAATGGCATTTGAGCTTTCAATAGTCGGCGCAACAGGCGCCGTTGGCAGGACAATGGTGGAAGTACTTGAAAAATCCGGCCTGCAGGTCTCAAAATTGAATCTATACGCATCCGGAAGTTCCCGGGGCAAAATCATTCTCTTCAGGGGCGGTGATATTCCCGTCCAAGACCTGAGCTCAGAGATCTTAGGCGACGCGGTGCTCCTCGCTGTCGACCCCGCGATATCAAAGAATATCAGAAAAAAATACAAAAGCAGTGGAAAATACTTTATCGATAATTCTTCGGCATTCCGCATGGATGACGATACTCCGCTCGTGATTCCTTCTATTAACGGTGACAGTATACCGTCAAAGCCGGGCTTTATTTCAAATCCGAATTGCTCGACGATAGAGATGCTGCTCGCATTATTTCCGATCAGACAGAAATACGGACTGAAGAAGATCATTGTGACGACACTGCAATCCGTTTCGGGTTCAGGGAACGCGGCGGTCGACGCCCTGTCGAATGAAACGCTCGCTTATCTGCAAAAAGGCGAGTTGGACGCCAAATTCTACGATGTCCCGATATCTTTTAATGTGATCCCCCAGATAGGCGATCTCCTTGCTGACGGATCCTGCACCGAGGAAGAGAAGATGTATAAGGAGACGGTGAAGATCTTTCAAAATAATGATATTCAGGTACTTGCGACAACATTGCGCGTCCCGACATTCTTCTCGCATTTTGAGAGCATTACCCTGAGCTGCAGCAAGCCCCTGAAGATGCCGGAGGTCAGATCATTGATCATGAACGATCCGTATTTGAAGCTCATGGAAGACCCATCTGGCAATCTTTATCCCACTCCTCTCAGTTCCACCGGTACAGATCTGGTAGAGGTCGGCAGATTGAGGATATCGCAATTTGACCCGCATGAGCTCTCAATGGTGATCTCCGCTGACAATTTAAGAATAGGCGCCGCGACCAATGCGGTCAGGATACTCGCGAAGATCTCGCAGGAGGGGTATTTGTGAGAGCATTTCTGAATCTGTTCTTATTGGCTGAGCTGATAAGTATATTCTTCTACGGGCCTTATGTATCATATCTCGCGCTTGCCGTGCTTGTTTTCTGCTTACTCCTATCCTCTCCCGGCGTATTGCTGAAGATCCTGCCCGGCGCCGCTTTTATCGGCATCGCCCTGCTGCTTCTTTACGGAGTTTCCGAGACCGCCCTGGAAAAGAGCGCTCTTTTGATATGTTCAATTGTTACCGGCGCTTTGATCTATACATATAACGGCAGGGAGAATATCAGAAGATTTCTCTTTTCCTTTCCCGGATCAAGGCCGATGACACTGCTCGGATTGTGCTTCGCTTTCTTTTCAGAAAGCAGTTTATTCGAGCTTAAACTCTCTTCTCCCTCCGCTTATCTGGCTTCCTTCAAGAAGGAATTCAGCATATTCAAGCAAAAATATTTTATTACGGGATTTGATCTTGCCCCTGTCCGATTTTCCGCGGTGTCGATCATTTCACCGGTCTTTCTTGTTCTTATATTAAATATCTTAATGAAGGTTTACATATGAAATTTCAATATTTTTTGGCGGAGCGCTTTTTCAAAAGCAAGAAAAAGGGCTTCCTCTCATTCATCTCCACTATTTCAGTAATAGGGATAACTGTAGGCGTATTCGCTTTGATAGTTGTGCTGTCGGTGATGAACGGCTTTTCGACCGACCTCAGAGAGAAGATACTCGGAACACGGGCGCATATTACCATCGGCTCGATGTTCGGCGATATCCGTGACAGAAATGCGGTAGTCAGCGATGTCAGCGCGATACCCGGTATTACCGGTGTATCTCCAGTATCTTCCAGTGAGATCATGATCAAATCGGGGGAATCGGTAACCGGCGGCATCATCTTCGGCATCGACCCCTCCACCATCGATCAGGTCACCGATCTGAGCAAGCATGTACTCGCCGGCGATCTGACACATCTGAAAAGGGGCGATGTTATAATCGGGAGTGAATTGGCTTTCAATCTCTCGATGACGATCGGAGGGTCGCTGACCGTGATATCTCCGAATGTTAAGGTCGCTCCCAATGGATCGCTGATACCGAAGACGGTTAAACTGAATGTGGTAGGCATCATAAAAACAGGGATGTACGACTTTGACAAGAGCTTTCTCTATACAACGCTCGAAGATTTCTCCGGCCTTTTTGATATGGCTGAAAATTCATGCACCTCGATATATGTCAAGGTAAAGGATATTTACGATACGAAGAATTATATAGAGCAAATCGTTCCCGTACTGCCTTCCACCCTCTATGCCAGGGATTGGATCGATATGAATCACAATCTTTTTACGGCTTTGAAAACAGAAAAATTCGTTCTGGGCTTGATCCTTTTCATGATCATACTTGTCGCGGGCATCAATGTGATAAATACGATAATCATGCTGGTACAGGAGAAGCGCCGTGAGATCGGTATTCTACGCTCTCTCGGAGTCAGGGAAGAGGGGATCATAAGGGTCTTTCTCCTGCAGGGCGTGTATATCGGCGGCCTCGGCACATCTCTGGGCGCGGTGCTGGGCGTGATCGCGTGCGCCCTGATAAAATATCTCGGGATCCGTATACCCGGCGGCGGCTCCGTGTATTATATTGATGTTCTTCCCGTTGAATTCAGATTTTTTCCAGATTTTATACTGACCATTGTTTTTGCTATGGTGATAAGTGTGATATTTTCCTATATTCCCGCGAAATGGGCGGGCAAGATAGACCCGATAAAGGCGATACGGCATGAATAATAATATTCTTCAGGTGAAAGACCTTCACAAAACATACAATAGCGGAGCTGATGATGAACTCAAGGTACTTCAGGGCATAGACCTGGAGATAAAATCGAATGAGACCATCGGGATAGTGGGTGTGTCAGGGTCGGGGAAATCCACTTTGCTTCACATACTTGCCAGTCTGGACCATCCCACATCGGGCAATGTCATGTACAAGGGCATTGACCTCTACGGGTACAAGGATAAGGAGCTTTCAAATATCAGGAACCGTGAATTCGGCTTCGTATTTCAATTTCATTATCTTTTGAAGGAATTGACCGCATTTGAGAATGTCCTTCTGCCTTCCATGATCGGCGGCAGTGAGGACCGGGAAAGGGTGAAGTATCTTCTTGATGAAGTGGGCATGCTTCCCAGAAAGGATCATTATCCGAATGAATTATCGGGCGGCGAACTGCAGCGTATAGCGATCGCGCGGGCCCTGGTCAACTCTCCTACGATACTTTTCGCGGATGAACCGACTGGCGAGCTGGACAATGAGAACGGTGAGAAGATATTCTCCCTCATGGTCGATATCGTCGATAAATTCGGCGCTACACTTGTACTGGTCACTCATAACAGCGGATTTGCCTCCCGGACAGAGAAAAAATACGCCCTTAATTTCGGAAAACTTGAACAAATATGAAGATACTGCAGCGATATGTCTTTAAGGAATTTCTGAAATACTTCCTGATCATGACATCTACCTTCTACTTCATTTTCATTATCGGAGATTTTATTGAAAAGATCGGTTCATTGAAGAATTTTTTACTAGGAAGATTATTCATGTACTACATATATGAATTCCCTGAGATATTCAATGACCTTCTGCCGTTCATTCTTTTCTTTTCGATACTGCTTGCGTTGGGTATGCTCGGACGCGACAGCGAACTTATAGTTATGGAGATCTCCGGCATCGATCCCAATAAAATACTTTTCCCCGTTTATCTCTTTATCTTCTTATTATCCGTGACTACCTGGTTCAATGTGAATACATTCGTTCCCAGATACAAGGCCAAGGCATATCACATATACAAGGTGGAGCTGATGGGGCAGGCCAATTACTTTTCTGAGCTTGGGAGGAAGGACCTTGGAATTATCTCAAAGGCACGGGGGAATATGTATCTTTTTTCTGATTATTACAATTCTCTCAAAAAGCAGATGTCCAGGCCGGTATTGATCATACTCGATGATGATCTTCGCCTCTTGAAGCGCTATGATGCCGGCAGTGCCTTATTTCAGGGCAGCGGGAAATGGGCGTTCACTAAGGTCAGGATCAGGGACTTTGATAAAGACGGCAATATCATGGCTTATCAGGAAGTAGAATCTCTCCCGATGGAGCTCGCTATCTCGCCGGAACTTTTTACGACCAGGAATGTCCGTCCGCCCACATTTACTTCCAAGGAGTTGCGGAAGGTCATAATTTCGATACGCGCGATGGGCAAGGAGCCGGTGAAATTTCTTGTTGAACTCCACGAAAGGAATGCTTATCCCGTATTTATATTTATTATTAGTTTATTCGGTATCCCGCTGGGCTTTCGAATGAGGCGTGGAAATACCGGAAGTATCCTGAGTTACGGCCTGATCATAATCGCGGTTTATATATCATTGTTCAGGTTTTCCTATACCCTCGGCACCGGCGGCGCCCTTTCTCCCGTCTTATCCGCCTGGGCACCGAATTTATGCTTTTTCGGGATATATTTATTTTTGAAAATACGGAGGAAAATGATATAATGACAATCGGTTGGAGGTATTATGCCCGGTAGAAGAGTTATTAAATCACCCACAGGCACGGCAATATCCTGTAAAAACTGGCAGCTTGAAGCACCTTTGAGGATGTTGATGAACAATCTTGACCCTGATGTGGCCAAGGATCCTGATAATCTGATAGTGTACGGAGGAACCGGTAAAGCGGCGAGAAACTGGGAATCTTTCGACGCGATAGTAAAGACCCTTCAAGACATGGATGCCGACCAGACACTTCTGGTTCAATCGGGTAAGCCCGTCGCGGTTTTCAGGACCAATATCTGGGCTCCCCGTGTACTGATCGCGAATTCACTGCTTGTTCCCAAATGGGCGACGGACGAATATTTCAAGGAATTGGAAGATAAGGGACTTATTATGTACGGCCAGATGACCGCCGGGTCCTGGATATACATTGGAACACAAGGCATTTTACAGGGTACCTTCGAAACGCTCAGAGCGGTCGCTGAATCCTACGGTGGTACGCTTAAAGGGAAATGGGTGCTCAGCGCCGGATTGGGCGAGATGGGCGGTGCTCAGCCGCTTGCCGTTACAATGAACGCCGGTGTAGCCATACTTGTTGAGATAAATAAATGGGCTATCGACCGAAGGATCAAAGACAGATATCTGGATACTTGGACAGATTCCCTGGATGAAGCGTTGAAGATGAAGGATGACGCGATCAAAGAAGGAAAAGCCATCTCCATAGGGCTGCACGCGAATGCGGCGGATATATTTTCGGAGCTAGTCAAGAGGAATATCGTGCCTGATATCGTTACGGACCAGACCTCAGCGCATGACATGATGAACGGATATTATCCCACCGGATATACTTACGAGCAGGCGGTCGCTCTCAGAGAAAAAGACCCCGAATTATATTTAAAAAGATCTTATGAAACGGTTGCTGTTCATGTTCAGGCGATGCTTGACCTGCAGGAACTCGGTGCTTCGGTCTTCGATTACGGCAACAATATTCGCGCACGGGCTCAGGAAGCGGGGATAGAGAACGCCTTTGATATCGTCGGCTATGTGCCCAAATATATAAGGAAATTCTTTTCAATAGGCAGCGGGCCTTTCCGCTGGGCGGCGCTATCAGGTGATCCGGAAGATATTTATATAACGGATGACGCTCTGCTGAAGACCTTTCCAGAGAAAGAGCATCTGAAAAGATGGATAGGCCTGGCAAAGGAAAAGGTTGCTTTTCAGGGCCTGCCCGCGAGAATCTGCTGGCTTGAACATGGAGAGAGGGCGAAGATGGCGCATGTAATAAATGACCTGGTCAGAACGGGCAAGGTAAAAGCGCCCATCGTGATCGGAAGGGATCATCATGATACGGGCTCCGTCGCCAGCCCCAATAGAGAGACAGAAGCAATGAAGGACGGCTCCGACGCTATCGCTGATTGGCCGATATTGAATGCTCTGCTGGCGGCTTCATCAGGCGCGACCTGGGTTTCCGTCCACCATGGCGGCGGTGTGGGAATAGGATATTCCATACATTCCGGTTTAGTTCTAGTCGCCGACGGCACAGATCTAGCCGATGAAAAAATTGAAAGAGCTCTCAATAATGATCCCGGACTGGGCGTTGTAAGACATGCCGACGCGGGATATGAACTGGCGATCGAGAGAGCAAAAGAGGATAAAATTTGGATACCACTTCCGTAGAGGAACATAAAAAACTTATAAACAGGACATTTTACAATAATTACTATGTCCGGTATTTTGTTAATCCGATAATCTTTTTCATGTACCTGCTGTATTACAATTACAATCGGGACGCGGGATATCTGCACCCCATATGGCTTGGTATTCCGCTGAGTTTGTCATTTATCTTTAACACGATCTCCAATGTGTACGCAAGGGGAATGCTGAAAAAGAACTCTCTTCCTGAAAAGATCAATAAGATGCTTTATCGCACTCATTTGTTAAACAATACGATGGATATTCTCTTTCTTTCCTTTTTCACTCCGTTTATCGGAGGGATAACTTCTCCCTTTACTCTTATACTTATTATGGAGATAATAGCTGTTACATTCCTTTTCCCCAATAAGGTTGTCCTCTTAGAGATAACCATGTTCTTTATGATACAGTTGATTTTTATTATATTCGGAAATAGTTTCAGCTTCGAATATATTTTTGAATTGCTCTTATACGGACTTGTTCTTACAATGATACCGTTTATGACCAAGACATTGCTGACACCTCTCTATGTTACGAATCGGGAGATCATTGAACTGGATAAGGCAAAGAAGGGCATAAATCGCCTGAAAAGAAAGAAGCAGCAATTGGAGCAACTCCATGAGATAACCTCCGAGATAGTTTATTCAAAGGATGTTGGAAATATTCTTACTTTTATCGTGGAGGGCGTCAAGAATGTGTTGAATTGTGATGTGGTTCTGCTTTCCACATTCGACAAAGGGGAGAATGTTTTCAAGCGCGCGGCGTACGCCGGTCTTACCACCTCGGAATGGGATGTTGTTCGTCCTCAGAAGGTTCCCATGGGCGATGTCGATAAGCTTCTCAGAGAGGAATTCAAGATCACCGGCGGATATTACATACCGGGAGCTTATATAGAAAGAGTTTCAACTTCCAGTTATACTTTGACACTGGAAGACAAGGAAGAGCTTCAAACCCTACGGGACGGAAATTGGAGCCCCAGTGATATTATCCTCTTTCCTATTCACGGAAGAGAGGGCGATATACTCGGATACTTCACGGTTGACCGGCCGGAGAATAGAAGGATACCTGTTGAAGATGTGCTGAACGAGCTTCTGGTTTTTATTAATACCGCTGGTTTCGCTATACAAAATATTACCAATTATCAGGAGTTGAATAATCTCTACAAGAGGATCAGAATGGTCTATGCCGTTAATGAGGTCATTACGAAACTGAGCGGAGAAGAGGGCTATCTGAATACAGTTGCCAATATTATTAAAAATTCTTTGGGATATTTGAATGTCGCCATTCTCTTAAGAGAGGAGGACCACCTTAAGATATCCGCGAGTATCGGTTATGATGTCAATATTTCCTCCGATGTAAAACTGAAGATAGGCAGGGACGGCATCACCGGATGGGTCGCGAAAACGGGAATATCCCAGATCGTGAATGATGTCGCGCAGGACCCCAGATATGTTAAAGGCGTCAGCAGCGCTATGAGTGAATTGGCGGTTGCTATCCGATTCGGTAAAGATAATATACTGGGTGTGCTTGATGTTGAATCCGGAAGAAAGAACGCTTTTACATCGCATGATATCGAGCTTCTCAGCCTGGTCGCCAATCAATTGGGTATCGCCATCAAGAATAATCAGCTTTTCCAGCAGACGGCCAAGCTGGCGAAAACCGATGAGATGACGAAACTCTATAATTACCGTATTTTCAGGGAATCGCTTCAAAGAGAACTTTCCAGAGCAAGACGGTACAATCACCCCTTCTCAGTTATCATGATAGATATTGACAATTTTAAAAGCGTCAACGACACATACGGCCATCCGCAAGGTGATGAGGTGTTGAAGGAGCTGGCAAGGATAATGCGCAAGGAAATGAGGGATACGGATATTTTAGCCCGATACGGCGGAGAGGAATTCATTATAATTCTTCCTGAAACGAAGAAAAAACAGACAATAGAAAGCGCTGAAAGGCTTCTGAAGGCAGTCGAAGCCAATCAGGTGCCGATGCTGAACTCCCCGGGCAAATTTATTTCCATTACCATTTCTTCGGGTGTCGCGACATTCCCTGAGGATGCCACCGAGGACGAGGAACTTATACAAGCGGTGGATAATGCCTTGTACAGAGCCAAAAAGAACGGAAAAAATAGGGTTGAACTAGCCTAAAGGAGAATATATGATCGGAGCATATCTATTGATCAACACTGATGGAAAAGCAGATGAGCGCGTACTTGAGGAATTGAACCGATTTCCTGAGGTATCCAATGCGCATATAGTTACCGGACTTCATGATATTATTGTTTTCGTTCAGGAAGAGAATATTGAAAAATTAACCTCCTTCATGATAAACAGGATCAGGAAGATCCAGGGGATTACGCGTACCGTAACTTGTATCGCAGTAAAATAGCTTTTCTCTTAGTTCTGATCATTGGAACAATTTCCGCTGTTTCTTCTGCCGGCTGTTTGGCCGTCAGGGCGTATATACCCGAGGCCGGTCTGGTCATGGATGCGCTTAATATTTACAAAGACAGCAGATCTGTGGGGGTTCTCGAGCTAGGGCTCGGCGGCTTTTTAGACGCGAGATATCTTGATGATTCAATATATGTAATTCACCGTAAGGGCTTATTGATCTTCGATGAAGATCTTCAATTGAAAAAACGCATAGTGTTCGAAGGCAGTATCATTGATGTGATACCTGATATCAATTCACCCGAAGCATGGCTCATATACGCCGATAAATTGGTATTGTACGATCTGAAAAGCAATGAGCAGACTGTTTTCAAGGGAGAATACATACCGTTGTGTCTGGGAGATAGAAAGGTATTCCGCTGTGACGGGAAATTGTACCAGGCCGAAAAGAAGGATATTGTTCCCGCTCTTTTGAATTCATGTGCAGACGAAAATGAATTCAGTATTAATTATTTTTTCGGCGACCGGCGTTACGCCCTGGATATAAACGGAGATGTATATTTGAACAGCCGACTATTTCTTGAAGACAGAAATGTGAGGTCTATTGTAAATATATCGGCAGAGCAAATCGTCTTTTTAGGTGACGGCGTATTTGATATTTCCGGAGATCTGATCTCCACCCCGCATAAAAACTATGTACACGGGCAGATCTACGCTACCTTTTCAAACGGCAGCGGCCTCATTGTCTCGACCTTTGAAAACGGCGTATTTTCCTATTCTGACAATAAATGGTCCAGATGGGGAGATGGCCTGGTCAGCGCATTCATAGATGGAAAAGCGATATTCAGGAACATGGACGGAGAAGATTTTTCCGGTGATGAGATATTGAGGGCAAGCGAACATTATATCTTCGGCGTGAACGGGATATATGATATGGAGAAGAAGCCTTTCTTGCTGGAGGAGGAGTTCTATTTCTCCGATATGCTCTTTAAAAGAGGGCTGGTGTCATCCTACCGCTCAGGCTTGTACACGCTGTCAGAAGAGGGCCTTACATCCGTCAAGGCGCCGTTCAGGGGCATATCGAAGATGATTGAACTTGAAGACGGTACCGTATATATACTTTCGGATGAAGGCCTTTATACATATAAAGCCGGTGCCTTTGAAAAGCTTCAGGCCATCGGGCTTACAACTGATATAAGAATTGATACGGAAAGTATTTTTGTAAGCATCTATGAAAAGGGGATATACCGACTGCATGGCGGTAAATTCATCAAGACCCCGCTCTCAATTCCCGGTATGAATTGTGATTTCACGAATGAATCCATTGTTTGCGAGTTGTACAGAAATATCTTTGTGGTGAAAAATGAAGTTCTTAAGTAGGTTCTTAGCCGTCCTATTCACTATATTACTATTGAGGATATCCTTCAATACCTCATGGAATTTCGGGATCATTTCCTTTGTCGCTCTGATCCCCATCCTCGCGGGTACAAGAAAATGCGGGCCGTTCGGAACCTTTCTGATGTTTTCTGTCGCCGCATTCGGCTTTCACGTATTACAGTATCAGTGGATCGCTATGATCTGGTCATGGAAGGTCGCCCTTGTTCTGATGCTGTACATTTCCCTCTACTACGGCATCTGGGGCCTGTTCTTGAAGCTGTTTTTCAAAACTGTTTCAGGCATCAGGGGAATCCTTCTTTCGGCATCTATATTCGCGGTATTGGAACTCGTAAGGGGTACTATTCTGGGAGGATTTACAGGAACTACTTTCGCCGCCGCCCTATACAGGTATTTACCGCTGATACAGGCCGCTGACATCGGGTCGATGTATCTGATCTCCATATTCATCATCGCCGTGAACCTAGCTCTTTTCAGTTTCTTTTTTGAGAAGCAGAGCGATAAACCCAAGCTTACGGTATTCATATTATTGCTCTTTGCCATTAATCTCGTATACGGCGGAGTAACGATGTTGAGGTGCAATGATGACGGGATATTGCTCAGGACCGCCATCATCCAGCCCGCAGTCTCTCCGGATAAAAAATGGAATGCTACATATCTCGAAGAAACGAGAAAAAGCATCAATGCTATGATTCGCGGAGTTAAAAAGGGGATAGAGCTGATAATTCTGCCGGAAACCGCCTACGGTTTTGATATCACAAAGAGCCCGCTCTACCTTTCCAGCATCGCCGGGGCGAATACCATCCCTATTCTCATGGGGAATCCTTATTACGATGAACAGTATTATTATGATTATCCGGCATCAAAGAAGTTCAACACCGCTTTCTACCTGGAAGAAGGTAAGATCAAAGGTATATATATCAAGAAGAAACTGTCCCCGTTCGCCGAGTATTCTCCCATACCCGGCGCGGAAAAGTTGATACTCGGTAAGGGGATACAGACCTTTCCCGGCTCTTATTGTATTCAAACGAAAAACGGCGAGCTTGGCATAAGCATTTGTTATGAAGCCATATTCCCTCATTATGTCCAGCACTCTGTAAAGGAGGGCGCCGGACTACTGATCAATCTCTCAAATGAAGCGTGGTTCGAAAAAAGCGCCACTTCGAGGGATCTTCTCGCGGTATCGGCTTACCGGGCGATCGAGAACAGAAGAGACCTGATAAAGGTTTCCAATGCCGGGAGATCCGCTCATGTTTCCCGAAACGGCAAGATCGGATTTGAAAGCCCTCTGGATGAGGAAGGTACCTACTATGTGAATTCATTCATACACAGCGGCAGAACGCTATACAATATTTGGGGATATTTCCCCGTATATTTCATTTTCCTCATCTCTCTATTTTCTTTGATATTCAGAAGAAAGAAAAAAATCTACTATCTTTAGTGATATTTATCACATTTCCCCTTGATTTAATCCAGAATTATCAATATACTATCTTCAAAATGAAGAGGATTTGATGAAGAAATTATTGTTGATCGTTTTACTTGTTTTCTGCATGACCGCGGTATTCGCGGAAGAGCCTACTCTGGAAGAACTTGACCATGCCGCTGACCTTTTTGACACGGCCGGACACGAATTTGATGAGGCCCAAGGACTCTATACTTCCGCTAACGGTGTGATGGAAAGGGTTGAAGAAGAAGAGGATGTTTCTCTTAGGGAGATAGATGACGCTTCAGAGGATTTTGAAGAAGCATCAAGTACATTCGTGAAAGCTGAAGAGAACTACAGTGAAGCAAATGAAATTTTCGGCCGGCTTGAAGGTGAAGAAGAAGACGTTGTGGCTGAAGAGCCCGTATACGTTGAAGATAATACTCCCGTCGATCCTTATATTCTCTATACTCCGACATATGCGCTGAATAAATCCGATCTTAGCGATGATGAGAAGATGAATATCGAAGACAGCGTTTTTTCGCTTATGGATCCCAGCGCCGCTAAATATACTATCAACGGACATGCGGACAGCATTTTCACCGATGAGTATAATCAAAAACTTTCAGTTAAGAGAGCCAAGTCGGTGATGAATTACCTGATCGGTCTGGGTGTCCCGGTTGAGAATATCACAATTAAAGGATTCGGTGAATCGGATCCTGTCGCGGACAATGAGACCGAAGAAGGAAGAGCCCAGAATAGACGAGCTGATATCTTTGTAGAGTAGTAACGAAAAAAGATTGTTCAAAAGTTGAAATGTTCAAAAGTTCAAGGTTGAGATAAGAATTTATTTGTAGCCTATCTTATAATTGTCAATGTGAAATTGACAATTGAATAAAGATTATTTAATGGAGTTTTGATCCGTCTTTTCA
>JAGLGN010000016.1 GCA_023144005.1 bacterium | reverse complement strand
CTAAAAGCTCTAACGATCGCTCACTTCTTCCGGAACTCTCGGTTGGGCGCACGGCTGCGCCGTGCTCGAGGTGTGTGAGAGACGAAGCAGAGAAAAGAGAGTAGAAAAAACGAATAGAAGGAGAAGAAAAGTTCAAAAGTTCAAGGTTGAGAAAAAACGTTTTATTTTCTTTCTTATAATTGTTCATTGTTCATTGTTCTTATTCATTGTTCATTATTCATTGTTCATTGTACTTATCCACTTTACACTTCACACATCACACTTCACACTTGTGAATGATTTATGGATCAGAACACATACTTCTATTTGATTTTTCCCCCGGGAAAGATTAAAATACTCCATGCGATCCAATAAAAAAGTTCTCCATATCATTACACGTCTTATTGTGGGCGGCGCCCAGGAAAATACGATGTTCACAATGGAAGGGCTTTTATCACGCGGCTGGGACGCACATCTTCTATCCGGCCCTACCACCGGCCCTGAAGGCGAGATAGTGGGCAGGATAAGAGAGCGGAATATCCCTTTGACGATAGAACCCAGCCTGATCCGTAATCTGTCTCCCAAAAAGGATGTCCTCGCGTTTTTCCGATTGTATTCTTTTTTTCGCACCGGCAGATACTCAATTGTACATACTCATTCATCAAAGGCCGGCATTATCGGAAGATGGGCGGCGTATTTTGCCCGTGTTCCCAATATCATTCATACCGTACACGGCCTTCCTTATCATTTCTTTCAGCCGTTCTATATAAGATATTTCTATGTACTTGCAGAATTCCTTACCTCCCTTATCACCCATAAGATCCTGTATGTGTCAGGCAATAATATGCAGAGCTGCCTCATTCGCGGTATTGGGAGAAAAAGAGACTCGCATATTGTAAGAAGCGGCCTGAATATAGAGGATTTCCTGAACGCCTTCGGCAAAGGCGCGGAGATCCGAAGGAAATTCGGCTGCGGCGATGACGATATGATCTTTGCCACCGTGGCAAGGTTATTTCATCTGAAGGGGCACAAGTATATATTGCAGGTCGCTCCGGAGATCATCAGAAAGCACCCGGGAGTGAAGTTCATGTTTATCGGCGACGGTATCCTGCGGGAGCGATTTGAGCGTATAGCGCGGGAAGAGGGGATTTCAGAGAACATCATTTTCACCGGCCTTATCCCCCCTGAAGAAATACCTATATACCTTGACAGTTGTGACGGAATTATACACCCCTCATTAAGGGAGGGGCTTCCCCGTGTCGTCCCTCAGGCATTTCTGCTGGAAAAGCCGGTTATCGCCTTTGATGTGGACGGCGCATCCGAGGTTGTTATTCCAAATATCACAGGATTTTTAATACCCCCCGGCGACATGATAAATTTGAAAAAATCTTTGAATTATGTTATAAATAACACTGAAGGGGCAAAAAAAATGGCTCTTTCCGGCAAAAAACTGATCCTCAGGGAATTTACCATTGACAAGATGGTCGGGGACATTGAGGATATCTACAAGAGGATGCTTATTGATGGCTAAGAAGGGTTCGTCAAAAAATTTCGAAAAATTTATAAGTGAAGGCATGATCGAGCTTGATAAAAAGGGCTATGCCAAAGCAGCAAAATTTTTCCAGAAAGCGGCACAGGCGGACGAAGAACGGTATGAGCCCTATCTTTATCTCGGCAATCTTTATTTTGAAGAGGGCAAGGAAGATGAGGCAAGAAAGAATTATCTGACAGCCATCGAAATGAATCCGAAGGTAAAAGAGGATTTTTTAAGCTCCGCGAAATTACTCTATGAAAAGAAGGTATATGCGAGAGCGATACTTGAACTGAAAAAAATAATATTGCTTGATAAAGAGAATTGGGATGCTGTCTCGCTCCTTGTCAAGATCTATAGCGAAGACGAGAAATTCGATAAGGCGAAAGAGTGTTTAGAGAATATCTATGAGCAGAATCCAGATTCCGTGGATGTAATGCGTGAATTGATGTATCTCTTTGAGGATCTCGGTGATTATGAGAAGGCGCTCGAGTTTTCCGAGAAGCTGATAATGGATATTACCGAAGATGCCTTTCTCTTGAATAATAACGGTTTTATTTTAGAGAAATTGGGCCGTTATGATGAGGCCATCGGTTATTTTGATATGGCTATACAGCTGGACGAACTCACTCCGATGTTCCATTTCAATCTCGGTACCGCATACAGATTAATGGAGAATTTCTCAAGGGCTTTGGAGTGCTACGAGAAGGCCTTGAAGATTTATCCCGATGACACGAATGTATTGGACGCGGTATCCAATACATATATCAAGATGGGAGATCTGGAAAAGGCAAAGGAAACACTCAAAAAGATACTTGAGATCAATAAAAACGACGCATTCGTGCATAAAAATTATGGCGAGATCTACTTTCTTGACGGCGAAACCGACAAGGCCATCGATTCTTTTAAGAATGCCATAGCGATGAATCCGAAATCCCTCGAGAGTTATCTGAGATTGGGCCAGATCTATTATTCCCAGGCGAAATTCTCCGAGGCAAAAAAGTATTTACAGACAGGCGTTAACCTCTTTCCCAAGAACATTGATATGGTTCGTCTTCTTGCTGTCATGGACTTCGAAGCCGGCTCTTATTCCGATTCCATCAAACTCTACAAGAGATATATTGCGAACGCCGGATTTGACGGTGATATCATGGCGAATCTCGGTTTCATCTACAATGAGCTCGGCTTCATACATTTCGCCATTTGGGCATATGAGAAAGCAAATAAATATAAAGAAAGTGAAGAGATACTCTTCGCTCTGGCGCAATTGAGCCTGAGGGTAAGAAAGATCGATGAGAGCATAGGCTATTTGAAAAGCCTGCTTACCCTTGCTCCGGAAAAGGTGAAGTACTACATTATGCTTTCAAAACTTCTCACGGAAAAGGGTGATGTGACGCATGCCGCCGCCGTTCTGGAAGTGGCTCAGAAGACCAATGGCGATGATTATGATATTCTGGTAAACCTTGGCGAACTCGGAATCAAAGAAAAGAGGATGAAGGAAGCTCTGGGGTTCTTGACGACCGCTATTTCCAAGAATGCCAAGCGTTCCGACGCGTATATCGCGATCGCGAAGATCTTTTTGGGCCTCAATCAGCCCGCAAAAGCTGAAACGATGCTGACACAGGCCTTGAAATTCGTCGGCGAATCCGCTGAGATCTACTTTTATCTGGGCGATGTCGCGGGCAAATTCCCCGAGCGTTTTGATGAAGCGGTTGAATTTTACGAAAAGGCCAAGCTTCTCGACCCGAAGATAACGGCAACACATTTTAAATTGGCGCAGAATTTTATTGAGCTCGGCCATCTTGAGGAATCTTTTAATGAGATCAAAACTCATCTTGAGGAATCGCCGGACGATATTGAAGCCCTGAAGATGCTTGGGTATATTCACATTCAGCGCGGAGTATTCAAGGAAGCGCTTGATACATATGAGAAAGTATTGGGCTATTCCCCCGGTGAAGAGAAGAATATCGAAAATGTAATTCAAGTCCTCCGCGAAGAATTAGAAAACCGAATGAATGAATGAAAATTACCGTATTGGGATCCGGCTCCAAAGGTAACTCGATTTTCTGTGAGGCCGGCAATTCAAAATTTCTTATCGATATCGGCTTTTCCTACAAACAGGTATGCAGTCGTTTATCCGCCATCGGCGAATCCCCTGAAGATATTGAATTCATACTGATCTCACATGAGCACGGAGATCATATCAAGGGCCTTGAAACATTTTTAAAAAACCACCCTATCGAATTTTACACCTCTTTCGGTACTCGGAAATACCTTTATTCGAAGATAAGCAATGCCTCAAAGGGTAATGTCATGGGAAGAGGTAAGGTATTAAAATGCGGTACCGCAAGTATACGCTCTGTGGACCTTAAACACGACTCCGCCGGCAATATCGGCTTTTATATCAAGGATGCGGACGCTGCAGCCCTTTTCATTTACGATACCGGAGATATTCCTGAAATGATACTTAAGAAGATCAAAAAAGTTGATGTGCTGGTGATCGAAGCCAATCACGATATCGACCTGCTTTTCGGTTCGAAATACCCATGGAATTTGAAACGCCGGATACTGGGCGAGAAAGGTCATTTATCCAATGAACAGGGCTTTGAATTCTTCGCTGAGCTTATTGAGGCGGGAGCCGGAATACGGTATGTCGTTCCTTTTCACTTGAGCGAAGAGAATAATTCACCTGAAAAAGTAATGAAGGTGTATACGGAAGGATTTTTGTGTAAAAACTCTGTTGAATTGATCATGACTTTCCAGGATCAGCCCTCAAAGGTTATAGAGCTATGACCCCTTGCGGAATATTAAAAGCCGGCGGTATCATTATTCTGCCGACAGATACGGTACCCGGTCTTTTTACCTTGGCGTTTAATGATGAAGCGGTCAACAGAATCCGGACACTTAAAGGAAGCGGCGCGGAAAAACCGCTTCAGGTATGGGTGTCAGATCCGAAACAGGCCATTGAACTTGGTGTCGTTCCTGGAGAGATGGCAATTCTTCATAAACTTCTTCCCGGCCCGTACACGGTCATAGTGCCGACCGAAATGAAAACAGCGGCCTTTTCCAACGGTACGGTGGGGGTAAGATGCTCTACTGTCAAAGAGATCAATGAGATCATTGACGAATGCGGCCCTCTGGCTGCCACAAGCCTGAACGAGAGCGGAGGAGAATTTTCCCTCTCCCTGCTGCGCTTACCCGCTTTTGCCGATATTCATGTCTTCGGTGAAATCTCTGAGAAAATCGGTATTCCCTCGACAGTGATTAGGAAAACCGGCTTGGGATATGATATACTAAGATTCGGTGCAGGAGGTTTGGAAAATATGGCTGCGGATGTAATTATCGGCTCTGATCACGCGGGTTTTGAAATGAAGGAAAAGGTAAAAGAGATCCTTCAGATGAAGAAAAAAGAATTCCTTGATATGGGCGCTTTTGACACAAACTCTGTAGATTACCCTGATATCGCGCAAAAGGTCGCGATTAATGTGCTGGAAAGCGGTTCTAAGGGGATTTTGATCTGCGGTACTGGTATCGGGATGTCTATCGCCGCAAATCGCTTTAAAGGGATTAGGGCGGCATTGTGCCATAGTCCGGAGTATGTGGAGCTTGCGCGTCGGCATAATGACGCGAATATACTTGTTGTCGGTGGAAGATTTCTTGATCCGAAAGAACTTGGCAAGATGATAGATACCTTTTTCAATACCGATTTCGAAGGCGGCCGCCACGGTAAGAGGGTTGAAAGTATTGAAAAGTAAGTTGGCGCTTCTGATCCTTATTTTCATTCCCGTTATCGTGCTTGGACTGGATATTTCTCTCTCCGGCGGCCCTGTCTTTCCGCTTTTCGGCCAGCAGACCTATCTGGATGCGGGATATGAACTTCAGGGCAGGATACCTTTTTGGCAGAACGATCTTCTGGAATTCGACATCGGCATCAGCCACGCTTCTCTCACCGCGTCCAATTTTGAGGATATCACCTTCACCCTGACCTCATTTTCTCCGGGCCTGACATATTCTCCTTTCAAGGGATTTTACTATTGCTTGGGTACTTACGCCCGCTTAAGTGTGATCTCCGAGGTGCTCAAATCAGACTCGGGAGAAATGGGCAAGACTTTTTTCGGTATCCATCTGGGAGGATTTATACGCTACTATTACACTGAAAAATTAAATCTGTCCTGTGACCTGGGATTATTTGTTACCGACGGCATCTATCTACTCTCTCTGAAATTCGGCATAATCGTTGATATATAGGTGGTAGTATGAGAAGAAAATATATATACGGATGCCTTCTGATACTCGCTCTTATCGCGCTCACCGGATGCGGCCTTAATCCGCTGGTCCCGTCTCTTGAAGAGTTACGCAATGACAAGAACTATTTCCCTTTACATGCCTCCTCATCCTGGTCATTTGAAAGCGCAGCGGGCGAGACATTTACCTGGACGGTGACAGATCAATT
The DNA here is from genome assembly GCA_023144005.1 of bacterium. Classification (GTDB taxonomy): domain Bacteria; phylum AUK180; class AUK180; order AUK180; family AUK180; genus JAGLWT01. The sequence continues at coordinate 71,058 of JAGLGN010000016.1, read as the reverse complement.
TACCACATCCTCAAGAGATGTATTTACCGTGATTCAGAACACAGCGGCAAATACGACCACATATTATATGAGCCCCGATTCCAGAGGGATCGACTTTTATAATCTCGGTATATTCAATCCATTCATAAGATACCCGATGATCGAGGGATTCACCTGGGAATATACGGGGGGCATTAATTACAATTTCTTCATTGTTCAAGAGGTCGGCGTGGAAATTAAGCAATGGGAAGAAACCGTGCATTTGGAATGGGAGGTATATCGGACCTTTCCCGAGATAAGTTATGACTATTCCAAATATTTCCATCTGGCAGACGGCATCGGGCCCGTTTCAATACAAGAGGGCGAGATCATTTATTACCTGAAGGATTTTAATTAGATGAGAATAATAGACGAAGATTATATGACAGTCGCGCTTAATTTGGCGAAGAAGGGCAAATATACGGTGTCTCCCAATCCCATGGTCGGCTCTATAATAGTGAAAAAGAACCGCATCATCGGAAAGGGCTATCATCGAAAAGCGGGCAAACCCCATGCAGAGGTATACGCTCTTCGGGAAGCTGGCACGGACGCGAGGGGCTCAACCATGTATGTTACGCTCGAACCCTGTTCGCATTGGGGCAGTACGCCGCCTTGTGCGGAAGCTATCATCAAAGCGAAAGTGAAGCGCGTGGTCATCGGCATGGAAGATCCGAACCCTCAGGTTTGCGGTAGAGGCATTAAGATGATGCAGGATGCCGGGATCGAGGTAATAACAGGGATACTGGAAGACAAAGCAAGAGAGCTCAATAAATTCTTCGTCAAGTATATCAGTACCGGATTGCCGTATGTCATACTCAAGGCCGCTATATCCCTTGACGGCAAGATCGCGGTCAATAACGGCGATTCCAAATGGATATCCAATGAAGGCGCCAGAAAGAAGGTTCACGAACTCAGAAATGCTGTTGACGCGATCATGATCGGCTACAATACACTTAACAAGGACAATCCGCATCTCACCGTCAGAAGCACCGCCAAGAAGAGAGACCCCTTGAAGATCATACTGGCAGGCAGAAGAAAACTCAGGAACTTGAGTAAATTAAACCTTTTTAAAGAAAGCGGCGATAAGATCATCATCGTTCAGAATATGAACGCGGGGAATGAGATATTCGCAGATCAGGTCAAGGAAGTTATCAGCTTAAGAGATGCCTATAATATCAGAGCGGTGTTGAAGGAATTGGGCAAACGGGCGATATCATCTGTCCTCGTAGAGGGCGGCAGCAAGGTTTTTACCGCCTTTCTTGATACTAAACTTGTCGATGATTATTACTTTTTCGTGGCTCCCATTATTATCGGGTCGGACGGCATACCCTTATACTCAGGAAAATCTCCGAAAAAGGTATCGCAGGCATTGAAATTTGAAAGAAAATCGGGAAAATTCCTCAATGGAAATGTTTTCTTGGAGATGAAAAGATGAAAAATATATTAGTAACGGGCGGCGCCGGATTTATCGGCTCTCACATAGCGTTCACTTTGCTTGAAAAGGGATATTCGGTCTGGGCTCTTGATAATTTCTCCACAGGGAAACTCGAGAATCTCAATGGCTTCAAGGGCGAGGTCATCGAGGATGATCTTTCTTCGGTTTCCGTTATCAGAAAATTTCTTCATAATTACTCGATCGATGCCATACTGCATCAGGCAGCTATACCCTCTGTAAAGAAATCTGTGGACGATCCCCATGTTAATGTGGGAAATAATATCAACTCTACATTGAATATGCTTGAGGCGGCGCGGGTTTACGGCAAGATCAAAAGGATAGTGGTCGCGTCCTCTTCCTCTGTTTACGGAGATTCGGAAACACTTCCCAAGGTAGAGAGCATGCCCGTATTACCGCTTTCGCCATATGCCTTATCAAAGTATTTTACCGAAAGAATAGCGTTGCAGTACGGACATTTTTATAATATCCCTACCGCCGCATTGAGGTATTTCAACGTGTTCGGGCCACGCCAGGATCCGAACAGTCCGTACTCGGCTGTCATCGTGAAATTTATCAAACGGCTCTTGAAAGACGAGGCCATACATATTTACGGCGATGGCGAACAAACAAGGGATTTTACCTACATTGACGATGTAGTCAAGGCGAATATAATGGTGATGGAATCCTCTGTGAAGGAGGGCTTTTTCAATATCGCATGTGAGAGGCGCATCAGCCTGAATGACCTCATAAAAGAGATATTCACAATAGCCGGAAAGAAGGTCGAGGTGATATACGACGCTCCCCGTCCGGGGGATGTTCTTCATTCACTGGCATCCATCAAAAAGGCGACGGATCAATTTGACTTCAAACCTGAAATCACCCTGGAAGAGGGACTTCTTAAGACATACGAGTACCTCAAGAGCGTGTGAAGTGTGAAGTGTAAAGTGGGAAAATACAATTAGAGAAGAGGTTAAGTGCAGAGCACAAGTGCACACGAGCACAAGCGAAGCAGAAGTACCAGGGCTATAGAGAAGTGAATAGTGAAAAATGGGCAATTACAGAATAGGACACAGAGAATTCCTATCTCAAATGATTTTCCGGTTACGGATGTGTTTCTTCTATCCTTCCCCAATTGTTCATTGTCCATTGTCAATTGTCCATTTCTCTATAAGCCTCTATCCTCTAGCCTCTATCTGGTTATATCAGTAATTGAACTTTGGATCGATATTGATAACAAAGGCCTTGATATGAGGGAATGCGGCCTGTAAATTTTTCCTCATTTCTTCAGCGGCCTCGTCTATTTGTTTTTCCTTGAGATTTCTTGAGGGAATGAGATCAAAAACGGCATTCTTCCAGGTTTCCTCACCGATGATACGAATGTCATGGGCATCCTCGAATTTATCCCCGCTCTCGACCATTTTTTCAATGAATTCCTTTAAGGCCTTTACTTCGGGATCATTGTAATTTACGGGATCGATATGTATGGTGACAGCGGATAAGTGAAATTTCCTGCTAAGCATTTCTTCATGCTGCTCCGCGATGGTATGGGCGCGAAATAAGTTCATCTTCTCCTCAACCTCAAGATGCAGGGAGAGTACATTAGTATTGCCGTAGCGGTGAAGCTGAATATCATGGACATTATGTACGCCTTCCAGTTTTATCACGCTGTTCTTGATGTCATTAATGAGTTCTCTTGAGGGAGGTTTGCCCAGAAAGTCGTCCAGCTGCTTTCTGATGATATCTATTGATTCCCAGATGAGAACAAGGGATATGAGGATGGAAACCCAGCCGTCAATGCCGGGAAAAAAGATTATCAAGAGGACCGGCGCTGAAGAGATAGCGTCCGAGCGGTGATGCCAGCCGTCCGCCTTTATTGCGGGAGCGTTGAATTTCTTGCCGAGGTACATCGCGTATTGCGCCAATCCCTCCTTCATGACGATGGAGATAATGATCAATATGATCTGTAGAAGTGTGAATGATATCTGTTTAGGAGAGAGTATTGATATGATCCCGCTTCTGAATATCTCGATGCCAGTGAAAAGCAGCAGTACACCGATCACGATGGTCCCCATTATCTCAAAGCGTTCGTGGCCGTATGGATGATCCTCATCGGGTTCTTTTCCGGATATTTTGAAGGCTATCATCAGGAAAATGGAAGATACATTATCGCTCATCGTATGAATGGCGTCGGATATCAATGCCAGAGAGCCGGAAAGCAAGCCCACGCTGAGCTTAACTCCAAAAAGGATGGTGTTTATAATGATGCTGACAATGCCTTCTTTGTAGGCGGCGCCTTTTCTATCCATGATCATCCCTGAGAGAAAAGAGAATCCTGCCACAAGGGCTTTTTTATCTCGATGCCTAGTATTCCCGCCATCTGTATCGCGTTTCTTACCGCCTTCGCATTGTAATGATTGTTAAAAAATATATACATCTCTTCCATTCCCGGGTTCTCATCTATGGCGGTATTGATCCTTTGTGAGATCTCCTTCAACTCTTCCTGAGAGTACATATAATCGTATCTTTCGTGCGGTTCTTTATAATTCCACCATCGGTCGATACTTCTTCCGTGCATACGGAAATAGCCTATCTTGGAGGTGACTTTTGAAAGGGGAGGGAACAATTCATCTAAGAGGGGAACATCGACATTGACCTGCGCTACGCCTTTCTCCGTAAGATAATTAGTTACAAAAGGCAAGCTCCAAGAGTGATTCCTGAACTCGATCGCCTTTCTTACCGGGAGAAAGTTGATCGCTCTTTCCAGATACTTCATATTTTCCTTGGAGTATTTGAAGGAGTATGGGAATTGCAGGAGTATACCTCCGTAATGCTCACTGCTCTTTAGCAGGGGAGACAGCGACTTGCGGAAATTGCGCATCTCGGTGGAAGCATTATCCACCCTCAGATGCGTTATGGTCTGATTGACCTTAATAAATATGCGGAAATCCTCGGGTACCCTCTCGAGCAGTTTCCGGTAAAAATCCTGATTGAACATCCGGTAGAAGGTGGCGTTTATCTCGACCGTATTAAAAAATTTTGCGTAATACACCAAAAAATCACGAGTGTTCTCAGGAAAGAATACCTTTTTCCAGGAATTATAATAATACCCGGAGGTACCAATGTATATTTTCATCTAACTAGCGTTCTGTCTCATAAATACAATGACAGTCGTTCGCGCAGCGAACGATGTGTGAAGTGTGAAGTCTGAAGTGTAAAGTGAAGAGAATAAAACAATATCCACACCCGTCTCTCTTTCATTCTTCATCCTTCATTTTCTTTTGTCTGTTGTTCCACTGGGTCCACTGGTTCACTGGGTCCACTGCGAAGCATAACCTTGAACCTTTGAACTTTTGAATAATCTTCTATGGAGTTATTCAGCCTCCTTGGTATCAAAAAGTTCTTTGATCTGCGCTAAACTGCCAAGTATTCCGGATGACTCGAACGGCACGATGAGCTTTGTGGACTTGCCATCGGCGACTTTCTGCAATGCTTCCAGATACTTGATCGCGATAAGATCATTTGTGGGCTTGCCTTCGTGTATGGCATTGTAAACATTAATAGTTGCCTCTGCTTCACCTTCAGCCAATGCGATCTTCTCGAATTTGTTTGCTTCGGCAACCTTCATGATCGCCTGCGCCTCACCTTCCGCCCTGAGAATATTAGCCTGCTTTTCACCTGTCGCTCTTTCGATCTGTGCTACTCTTTCGCCTTCGGCCTCAAGAATGGTGGCTCTTCTGTCTCTTTCCGCCTTCATCTGTCTGTGCATGGCTTCGGTAACATCAACCGGCGGCTCGATCCTCTGCAGCTCAACTCTCTTTACCTTCACGCCCCAGGAATCGGTGGCCTCATCAAGGATCAGCCTGAGTTCGCCGTTGATCTTCTCTCTGGAGGTCAATGTAGAGTCAAGCGCCAATGTACCTATGAGGTTTCTCAAGTTGGTCTGCGCCAATTTAGCAATGGCTAAATTGAAATTCTGAATATTATATACTGACTTGTGAGGGTCTGTTATCTGATGGTAGATCACGGCATCAACCGTTACCACAACATTATCCTTAGTAATAACATTCTGCGGCGGAACATCCACTACCTTTTCACGGATATCCACCTTGATGATCTTGTCTAAAAATGGCATTATTATATGAATGCCGCTTTCAAGAGTCTTCTGGTATCTTCCGACTCTCTCCAAAACACCCTTCTGATATGGGCGCACAACTTTAATGATATTCGAGAAAACGATTATCAGAACCACAAAAATGATAAATGCAACAAAATATAACATCTATTCCCTCCGCATCATTCCGAAGTATTTTCGGAATCTATCCTTTCAACGATAAGATGAGTTCCCTCAATCTCAATAGCTTTTAATTTATCTCCAATCTTTAATACCAATGACTTATCGGCGGGGAAGCATCTCCAGGTCTCGCCCTGAAATTTACCAAGTACCGCCTCTTCATTGTCTTTGAGTTCGTCAATTACCTTGCCGACATGATCCAATACTTCTTCGCTGGCAAGCCGATCCGGTTCTTTTCTGGTGAACATTCTGGCAAAACGCCTGGAAAGTACTGCGCCAATGGTAGAAAACACCAGAAAGATCACCCATTGCCACACAGGTGGCCAATGCAAAAGATTTGCACCCATGGCAAGCAGGGCCGCAAGGCCGAACCAGACTACGAAAAAACCCGCCGTAGCCATCTCAATAACCAAAAAGGCAAGGCCCAGAACGAGCCAGAACCACCACATTCCTGTAGGCATAATCTACTCCTTTATGAAAAAGTTTATCCTATTAGGGGAGAAAAGTCAAATGTAGGTGCCCGTGTGACGCGAGCATAAGGGACAAGGCGCAAGGGACAAGGCACAAGTGGAGAGAAGAGAAAGATGGATCTTTCGTTTCACTCAAGATGACAGCGGACAGGTCAAGCCCTGTCCCTACGATTTCTCTGATTGTATTATCTCTCTTTGTTCTACTGGGACACTGGGTCCACTGGGCCACTGCGAAGCGTCATTCTTCATTTCTCAAACTAACCTCTAACCCCTAGCCTCCAACCTCCGCTTAGCGTCTTGTGCTCTGCGAAGCGTCACTTGCGTGCACCGGCTATTTGCAATTTTTACGCTCCCGCGTTATACTATTGCGTGATGGGGGAATATAATGAATGACAAAATTGTAAAAACTGCTGGCCGTAAGCTTCTCGAGAAGATCTACTATTATCAAATGCTGCTATTTGCCATCATTTTGGGATACTTTGTTTTTGTCCCTATGCATGTGAAGCGGGGACTTCTCATTCCATTTCTCATTCTTTCCGCGGTCTTTTGTTTGCTGGGCGTATTTCTTTTGATAGTAACTTACAAGCAGAAGATAAAGGGACTGCTCAAGCTCTTTCTCCTCTTTGTGGGTTATGCTTCCTCGGGCTTCCTTGTGAGCGTTGTGCTTCACAATGTGGTCTATGGGGTCCTGATTAAATTATTCGGGGATGATTTCTGGACGCGCAACAATATACCCGATGAACCGGTCTTTTTTATTATCGCGCTCTTCGTCTGTCCCATTGTCTTTCTCGTCGGTGCTATCGGCAGCGGCATCTTGATCTGTAAAAAGAAGAATCTTTAAAGATTAGGGACGGTGGTTGAATTTGGACACTAGCATTTGAGTGCGATAATTCACTGAATTAGAAACTGCGGAAAACAAATATGCCTGCATTGCAGGAAATACAATATTCAACTTGATTCATATTTCCACATGTCAATAGTGTACAAATTCAAAGACCGTCCCTAATTATACCAAACGGTATAAGAAATAGGTAGAGTAGAGGTTGGTTTGGGAAGGAGAAAAGAGAAAGAGGGATAGCATTTGAAGATGTGTGGAGAATGTTTTCGCGTGATTCTATACCCATCCTCCCGCCACCCTCCCAAGTGATCTGATTTATGAATCAGATCACTATTTCTCCAGGGACGGAGGTGGTGAATTTTTCAACCCACTTATTTATCTGAATTGGATGTATTTAGTTAAAATATTCAACCTGCCGTCCCGTAGGCTGATAGCTCCGGCGTTCTATGTTATTAACGGATAATTTTAACGGGGTAAACGAAATATTGTTTTTCCGGTTACGGGTGTGTTTCTTTTTCCTTAACCACTTGTCTCTTCCCTCCTGTTCCACTGGGTCCACTTGTACCTGGGTCCACTGCGAAGCGCGGCCTTTGTTTCCTGCGCCGCAATTATTGATTTTTAGTGTGTATTATTATATACTTTAGTTATGAATAAGAGTGATCTCAGTAAAATCATTGAAGTTGGACTTCTTCTTTCTTCCGAGCGGAATCTTGAGAAATTATTCGATAAGATCCTCAAAACATCCAGAGAAGTCGCGAACGCGGATGCAGGCAGTCTGTATATCAAGAAAGCGCATCAATTGGAGTTCATATCCAGCCAGAATGAGACCCTTGAGAAGAGATTCAAGATCGACGGCAACCGTCTCTTCAAGCCCTTCCCGCTGGCATTGACGCGTGAGAACATCGCCGGCTATGTCTGCCTCACCGGCGAGATATTGAAGATCAAAGATGTTTACCATCTTCCCAAAGATACCCCTTACAGTTTTTTCAAATCTTTTGATAACAGATTTGAATACCGCTCAAAATCCATGCTGGTCCTTCCCCTTACCGACCGGGACGGCCATGTGATCGGCGTATTGCAGCTGATCAATGCGAAGGATGAGAACGGTGAAACAGTCTCTTTTCATGACAATGCGGTAAAAGCGCTCTCTACCCTTGCTTCCTTTGCCGCTATTTCACTGAAGAACGCCATGCTTTCGCAGAATGTAAAGGATGCTCACCTTTCAACCATTTACCGCCTGGTCAACGCCGCGGAATACAGGGATCCCGATACCGCGTACCATCTGGAGAGGATGAGTAATTATTCCCGTATTATCGCCGAGCAGCTGGGATACGATGATGAGTTTCTGGAAGTTCTATTGTATGCGTCCCCGATGCACGATATCGGCAAATTAGGTACTCCTGACCGGATATTGCTGAAGCCGGGCCGGCTGACCGTTGATGAAAGAAGTATAATGGAAAAACACACCATAATCGGTGCGGACATATTGAAAAATCCCGATAATGACCTTATTTCGATGGGAAGGTCCATTGCCATGACACATCATGAGAGATGGGACGGCAAGGGTTATCCCGAGGGTATTAAGGGAGAGGAGATCCCCATTGAAGGGAGGATCTCAGCACTTGCGGATGTCTTTGACGCCCTTAGTGTCAAGAGGGTTTACAAAGAAGCCTGGCCCCTTGAAAAGGTAGTTGCATTGATCAGGGAAGAGAGAGGGCAGCAATTCTGTCCCTATGTTGTAGATGCTTTCTTTAAGGGATACGAGGAGATCCAGCAGGTTTATAGCAAATTTAAGGAGTAATTATATGAAAAGTGCATTTTTGATGATCGTGATCCTGCTTTTTGCCGTGTGTACCGCTGCCGAAACCAATTATACAGATCTCAGCAAGGATCATTGGGCGTACGGTTCCGTCGTTCGAATGACTAAGTTCGGCCTCTTCAAAGGCATAGTCAAGAACGGCCAGCTGACCTTTCAGGGTTCCAAATCCCTCAGTAGATACGAATTCTCAGTCGCCATGGACAGATTGCTGAATAAGATCATGGACATTCAGCCCGAAGACAGCAGCAGCGTGGATATCGATCTCAGCGACGAAAATTTTAAGCTCCAGTCCAATCTGGTGAAAGAGCTCAAGAACGCGATGAACAATCTTCAGGTGAAGGTCAATATGAACGAGAACTCCATACAGAAGACACATGTCCGGGTAAAGGAATTGGAAAAGAAGGTGGATTCATCATCTTCCAAGAATAATTCATCACTCTTTTATCTGTCGGTGGGTTCATTCGTTATCTCCATTGTCGCGCTGATATTTGCCCTTGGTTGATAAATGCCTTTGTTCGGTAATCTGAAATACGAAGAATTTCTGGATATTATCAAGAGTTCTGAAACAAAGATTATCGGGCGGATCAATCAGGTGGAGGGCCGTCTTGAGAAGATCGAGAAGAAGCTGCAGCGTCTGGAAGATGTTGAAAAGCGGATCGTGGCGGTAATCGGCGGCCTTGGCGGATTAAATGAGATGATCAAGGATTCCGGCATTCTAAACAAGCATTCCTCCCGTTCGAAAACGAAGAATAAGAGAGGAAAATCCCGGGATCACAAGGTACTTAAGTTCTTAAGATCTCCCCGTTCAACTCTGGAGGTATCAGAACATCTTAAATATTCAAAGACATATGTATCAACGCTTTTGAACAATTTGAAGAAGAAAAATATTATTAGGGTCGATCACCGAAAGGGCAATATCCCGTTCTATGTGATCAAGGGGAGGCAAGAATAAAAATGAATGATGAGTGGAATGAGCAGACAAATATTACCGACGGTGCCGTTTCGGGCTATACTCCTAAAGGATATATATTTGAATTGAAAAGCAATCGCAAGATCATTCTCGGCAGAAAACGATTCGTTATAGGCCGCGCACCCGGTTGTGACCTGGTTTTGGATGATGACTCTATTTCCCGAATACATTGCGCGATCCATGACAATTACTCTAGTTTCATCCTTGAGGACATGGATTCCTCCAACGGGACCTTTATAAACGATCTGCGTATAAAGAAGAAAATACTTCATTCGGGAGATTCCTTCAGGATCGGAGATCAGGGATTCTCCTTTCATCTATTTGATAATGATCCCAAATGAGCAATTTCGGCCAAAGACAAAACGACCCTGACAGGGGAGTTGAACTTCTCAAAGAAAAAATCACTGTAATCCTTGGAAAAAAGCTCAAAAAGGTGAACAAGCGCATTAAAAATATTTCCAAGGACCTTTCGGCATTCAAGCGTCATAGTGAATTGTCAAAAATGGGCGAGATGATCAAAGCTCAGCTTCACCGGCTTCCGCTTAAGGCATCTACCGTAAATGTGAAGGATTGGGAGAATGATAAGGAAATAGCATTAACTTTGGATCCTCTCCTGACCGTCAAACAGAATATGTCGCTCTTTTTTAAGAAGGCCTCGAAGATGAAAAGGGGAAGCGAAATCGCCGGTAAACGATATGAAGAGGGAATGAAAGAGGCCTCGAAAATAAATAAGCAGATCAATGAAGTTGAGAGTATGACCGATATCGCTGAATTGAAGGAGGTATATAAAAAACTTCTTCCGCCCGTTGCCGCTAAGAAACAGGTGAAAAGGGTACGCAAGCAGGTAGGGAAAGCGTATTTATTCAAAGGGTATCTCTTCTTTGTTGGTCGAAGCGATCTGGAAAATGATGAATTGGTGAAGCATGTAGGCAATGGCAATGACTGGTGGTTCCATATCAAGGATTACCCGGGCAGTCATGTCGTCCTCATTCTGGGAAGCAAGGAACCTCCCGACTTCGACCTTATACTTTTCGGCTCCGCCCTGGCGCTCTCCAATTCGAAGGCCGCGGCCTCCGACTCGGAGGAGGTCATATACACTCAAAAGAAGTACTTGAGGAAGGTGAGGCGCGGAAAGCCCGGCCAATTCCTTTTTTCAAATGAAAAAACGGTCAACGCCCGCCGGCGCGATGACCTGAAGAAATTCAGATATATATTTGAAGACTGAGCTTGCTCAGCAAGTCTGAAGTGTGATGTGTGAAGTGTAAAGTGGGTAAGTACAATGAACAATTACAGATAGAGGTTAGAGGCTGATTTGGGAAGGAGAAAAGAGAGAGGGATAGCATTCGAAGATGTGTGGAGAATATTTCCATATGATTCTACACCCATTCTCCCTCCACCCACCCTAATCCTCCAGGGACGGAGGTGGTGAATATTTCAACCAACGTATTTGTCTAAATTGGATGTATGAAGTTAAAATATTCAACCTGCCGTCCCGTAGGCTGATAGCTCCGGCGTTATATATTTTGTTACGGATAAATTAATGGGGTAAGCGAAATATTGATTTTCCGGTTACGGGTGTGGATATTGTTTTCGTTTTTACTTCGTACCCCGAACCTCAAATGAATGGATTCTCGCTTCCACTGAAATATTTTTTCAAAATAATCGTATTTGTTCTTGAGGAGTAAGAATGAAAAAGATCATATTATATTCACTTGTAATTTTCACCCTTCTGGCGGGCTGTGCCAAAAAAAAACCCGCTCCAGGCGGCATGGCAAAGAAAGAAGTTGAATACAGTGTCAAGCAGGGCACCATTGAAAAGAAGATCACGGAAACCGGTGAATGCCAGCCACGGACCGTTGTTCCACTGATGGCTAAGATCAGCGGAAAGGTCGCCGAGTTTCTTGTTGAGGAAGGGGATATAGTGAAAGAGGGCCAGGCCCTTATGTACATTTATCCCGATATCAATGAGATCCAGAAGATAAATTCAATACGGCGGAATTATGTGATCGCTCAAAAGGATTTCAATAATATCAAGGTAAGGTATGAATCCAATAAGGACATGCTCGCGAAAGGATTTGTATCTCAAAGCGAATATGACGAAGTGGAAAAGAATTACATCAGCGCAAAGATGGCTTATGAGAATTCCAAGATCGAGAAGGATTATCTGGCGGATGTTCAGGAGAAGAAGATCGACGGCAGTCTGGTCCTTTCGGTGAACGCCCCCGCTGCCGGCACATTCTACGGTAAGGCTGTTCAGGACGGAGAATTCATCAGATCCGCCATGGAGAATTACTCATCCGGTACGGTATTGGGATATATCGGCGATCTCAGTAATCTTCAGATCGTTCTGGATGTGGATGAAATAGATTATCCCTTGATAAAGAAGGGCATGCCCACCAGGATCACCTTTGATGCCTTCCCCGCGGTAAGGACAAAGGGTGTGGTGAGTTACATTTCCCTCAATGCGGTGAGAAAGAATATCTTCAATCAATTTACCGTCAAAATAGATATCGCGAAAAACCCGAAAGACCTGATCAAACCGGGTGTTTCCGCTAATGCCGAGATCATAGTTCTGGAAGCACGCGATGTACTGACGATCCCCTTGAAGGCGGTTTTATGGGAAGGCCCGAAAACCTTTGTGAAGTTAAAAGCCGGCGAGAAGAAGGAAGTCACTCTCGGTAAGAATGACGGCAGTTTTATTGAAGTTACGGAAGGTCTGTCTAAGGGTGATACCGTAGTTTATACCGATATTTCCCGCGGCATGTCCAGCCCGGGTATGCATTTCAGGAGGAAGTAAAATGAAGAGAAGTATTTTCATTATTGTGAGCGTTCTATTTGTCCTTTTCGCATTTGCCCAGAGTTCTGATCAGCTGATCAGAAAAATCGGTTCCAGATATAATTCCCGCATCTTAAAGGTTACCAATAGTACGGGGAAGACCTTTTGCGCCTTGAATTTAAGCAATGGGATCATGATCTCGAATTACTCCTTGAATCCCGGTGATAGAATTGTCGATCTGAATAATAATACAGTGAAGATTGATGCCTCTGACCTGATCAAGGTCGATAACGGGCTTTACTTCTATAAGAATCCCTCAATGAAGAAATCCGCATTGAAGGGCGCTAAGACGGATTACACGGAAGTGCAATGGTACTTCAGCCTGCAGGTCCTTTCAGACGGCGCCCTGCTGTATTCCTCTTTCAATACCGCTCCAAGGGATTTTGAAAAAGATATACAGGCGAAGAGATTACGCGTCATTTTCAATAATGACGGTGAGCTTCTCGGGTTGCTGTACAATTATCATGTGACCTCATTTATCAAAACCATTTTTATGAATTGCGACCGCATCAATGAAGTTGAGGTAGAGGATGCCTTTTCCGGAAAATTCCTAGATCTGGAAGAATTGCAAAAACTGGCGGACAGGCCTGTTAAGACCAGGGCTTGGCTCGGTATAACTTTGCGCATTCACAATGACCTGATAAGCATTGCCTCCGTTTATGAGGATTCTCCCGCTGAAAAGGCCGGGTTTAAAAAAGGTGATATCATTGTCAAGGTTGATAAAGAAGAGATGCTGCGTGTTGAAGATGTGATCAATTCCATCGGCTCAAGATCCTCTGGAGAAACCGTAATGATCGAGGTCATAAGAGACGGCGATAGAATGAAGATCAAGGCTGAATTGGGTTCTAAGACAGAGCTGAATAAATACATGATCAAGCGGAAGCTTGAAAAAATAAAAAAGATCGAGGTAAATACATCCGATATTCTTGAGGAGAAGCTTGAGCGCCTTGAGAAAGAATTGGAAGAGATCAAGGAAATGCTTAGAAAAGATTGAAATAATTCCCTCTTTTGTATATAATATCCATATATGAAAATTAGGCTTTATACGATTCCCGCAATACTCATTCTTTTAGTCCTTCTGCAGGGGGCTTCGTTCCAGGTTTCCATCAATTCATCATTGGATAAGAATGAGGTCAAAGTGGGAGAAATGTTCACCTTCAATTTAGAGATACAGAAGGTAGGTTCGACCGAGATCAGAATAGCGTCTCCCAAGATGCCTGCGCCGGAGTGGGCTTCCAGGGTATTGTCCTCATCCACTACCAGGATCAATGTGGTCAAGGACAAGGCCCAGCAGATATTATCCTACAAAGTGAAATACAAGGCCCTTGCAGCCGGGGAGTATATCTTTCCTTCAGTGTCCCTGCCGTATTATAATCCCGAGGCGGATCTGAATATCGAACTTAAAACAGACCCCGTGAAAATTGTTGTGTTAAAGAATACGAACAGCCCTTTGCCTTTGCTCCTGCTTTTCTTTCTTATCGCGTTTGTGGTGGTCATAGTAGTTATTGTCGGGATAAAACAGAAAAAAAAGGGGAGATCATCCACGGATGTGCAAGAGGAAAGTGAGATCAAAGAAGATCCTTTCCATTCCCTCGCGAAGACCGAAAAATTTTCTAAACTTGAAGAATTGCTCAGGGGATTTCTCCTGGCGAAATATAGTATCTCGCAGAATGCCTTGAAGGATGACATCTCTTCCGCCCTGGAGACAAAAGAAGTTAATCTTGACAGGAGAGAGACCATTCTGGACATTATTGATTTTCTCTATACAGTGAAATATACCGGGTACAATTACGACGATGATGAGATCTTACAATGGATCGAGAAATATAAGAAGATAAGTGAATAGGAAAATTCGAGAGGGATTTGTTCTATTATTGCTGTTGATCTCGCTTCTTGTCATGAACAAATCTTCCTATAATATTACCGAGATAAAAGAGCCGTTCTTCATATTTCTGTCTTTTTTTTCCTTCGTCTTCCTATTTTATTTTGAAAAGAAAAAGAGCATCAAAATCGCGCTATTGGACCTTGTGATCCTGGCGCTGCCTCTCTTCTCTATTGTAATGCTGCCGTTTCTCAGATACCATTCATTTGCCTTTCATTATGTTCAGATATCGCTTTCCGCCACGATGATGTATTTTTCTCTGAGGATGATCAAACCGGAGAGATTATTGTCTGCTTTCGAAGTGATAGGTGTATTGAGTGCCGTTTACGGTATTTTACTCTATTATGAAGTGGATCTTTTACGGCTTTATCCCGTTCCCACCGGGATCCGTCCGCCGTCTTTTTATGGAAATTCCAATTTCTTCGCCGCGCTGCTGATCCCCTTCATACTGATCTCCTTGACCAAGTATTTTCTTGCTGAAGGCATACGGATGAGGGCGTTACACCTTTTATTCATCGGCGTGGAGAGCTATGCTATATTTCTGACTAGAACAAGGGCGGCTTTCGTAGGGCTTATTCCTGTTCTGATAGCATTCCTGATAATAATTCTAATATGGAAGAAAAGGCTTTGGACAAGGTTTATTCCATTGGCGATGCTTGCGATAGCTATTCTCTTCATTGTCCCTTCGGATTACTGGGGGCGTATACGCTCAATGACGGACATAGGAAAAGGGACTCCGATGTTTCGTGTATATACATGGAATTCTTCTCTGCAGATAATCAAAGATAATCCGATGGGAGTGGGGCCGGGTAATTTCCGTGCCTATTATCCTGAATATAAAAGCAAGCAGATATTCCTTTTTGAAGGCAAGCACAATGCCGAAACGATACATGCCCATTCGGATCCCATTGAAAGCGCGGTCGATCTGGGGATATTCGGTTTTGCACTTTATTTATTCATGTTCATCGGCTTTTTCTTCTTCTTTTTCCGCGCCGCATTTACCGCTATGAAGTCCGGGCGGGAGAAGACCGCTATTTCACTTCTCGGGGTCAATCTCGGCTTGATGGGACTGATGCTGGATAATCTCTTTTCTGTAAATTCCAAATGGCTCTCATCCATAATCGTGATATATCTTCTGCTGGCACTGGGCTCCGCTTATGCCGCTAGAATATATAAGCGGAAATGGAGCTTCAGGGTCAGGCCTCTTTTTCTTATCGTGCTCGCGTTGCTCGGCGGCTTTCTGCTCTTTTTATCGATGAGACGCTATCATTCAAGCCTGATACTGAATAAGGCGATCGCCCGGTCAAAGGATGGTCTTGCCTTGAGAAGCCACAAACATGTCAACAGGGCAAAAGGCTCTTTTATAAAAGCGCAGGAGCTCTATAAAGAGGCCTTGAGATATGACCCTAATAATATCATTGCACGGTATTTTACGGGAACATTGCTGCAGGACCTCTATATTTCCACACAAGATGAAGAGCATTTACGGGAAGCTATCAAGGCATATGAGCATCTGCAGAAGCTTTCTGAGCATTATGTTCAAGTCCACTTTCTTAAGGGGAGGACTTATTATTATCTTAGAGAATACAAGAAGGCCTTATATGAATTTGAGCTGTATCTGCATCAGGATCCGGTCGATCTTGAGGTCTATAAGATGATGATCGATATATATAATCGCACAGGACAAGTGGAAAAGAAGAAAAAGCTTCTTTCCGAGCTGGGTACTGAAATTGAACTCGACCTCAAAATAAAACCGGACAGAGCTGAGTTATTCCGCATACTTGAATTCGCCTATATGGAGACAAATGAGCCCTATGCTATTATAAAAACATATGAGGGCTTAATTCCGGATATTCAGAATATCAAGGCCAAAGAACTTGCGATAACAAGATTATCGGCATTTTACGCGACCTATGATATAGAACGGGGGATCGAGTATTTTTCCAGGACAGATATCCCGGACATAGATAATGAAATGATCGTAAGGAAATTGAAGGAAATAAATGAGGCCGGCAAATGAAAGATGGCGCTGCGCAGAGGTTAGAGGTTGGAGGCTAGAGGTTTGTTGAGAAAAGAAGCTCTCTTTCTCTTGTTCCACTGGGTCACTGGGTCCACTGGGGCACTTACTACTCATTGTTCATTGTTCATTTTTGAATTGTTCACTGAATTTTTCAACTTTGAACTTTTGAACTTGCAACCTTTGAACGCTTCGGTACTGAGAAGATATAAATAGGAGTCGGGTTTGAAATTAAATAAGATCGTTGAATTTCTCGATAATTACCTGGATATTGATGCAGTTGACGATATGTCCCTCAACGGGCTGCAATTTGGAGACATGGATGCTGAGATAGATTCTGTCGTTCTCGCTGTGGACGCGTCTTTGGAATTATTTGAAAAGGCCGGCCGCGGCAATAAATTACTTGTGGTGCATCACGGCCTGTTCTGGGGTTCATCTTTTGCCATTACGGGGATACATTACGAACGCTTTAAGAAGCTCTTTGACAATGAGCTCTCACTGTATGCCGCCCATCTCCCGCTGGACCTTCACGCGGTGATCGGACATAATGCGCGTATAGCCGCTGAACTGGGGCTGACCGATATCCTGCCTTTCGGGGATTACAAGGGCACGAAGATCGGCTTCAAAGGCATGCTTGCCGAACCCTTGAAGATGAAGGAATTCAAGGATGTTCTCGGCGGACTTTTCGGAGATTATCAGCTTCTTCAATTCGGAAAAGAGGAGATCAGAAATATAGGTGTCGTCTCCGGCGGCGCTGCTTCTTTGATACCGGACGCGATCAAGGAAGGGCTCGACCTTTATATTACAGGTGAGGCCTCACATTCCATGTACCATTTCGTGAAAGAGGCCCGCCTGAATGTTGTCTTTGGCGGCCATTATAATACGGAAAAATTCGGCATATTGAAATTGGGCGATCTGCTCGAAAAGGAATTCGGCCTCAAGAGCGAGTTCATCGATATCCCCACCGGCTTCTGATGAAAGAAGTTATTCTCAAGGCAAACGGTATCCCTCCTTCATTATTAGGCTCAGAAGAAGACCCTGTGATCTTGGCGCTTCTGGCTTCCAGAGGTGTCGATTCTCCCGAAGCGGTGGAGAAATTTCTCAATCCCAAATTAAAATACCTTATGCGTACAGAAGATATTCCCAATGTTAAGGAAACCGCTAATTTCTTAAGGCGGAATGTAGAAGCTGACGAAGAGATCGGTATATACGGCGACTATGATGTTGACGGCATTACTGCCTCCGTCATCTTGAAGAAGGCGATTGCAGGTATCGGCGGTAAGGCCACGATCATGATCCCGAATCGTTTTGACGAAGGATACGGGATCTCCAAAGAGGGCATTGACCGTTTTATCGAAATGGGGATCAGGAAGGTCATTTCCGTGGATTGCGGGATAACATCGACCGATGAGGTGAAATACGCATTCGAACAGGGGATGGACATAGTTATTACGGATCATCATACACCTGAGCCCGAACTTCCGGATACATTAATAGTTAATCCCAAACTCAATGATATTCCTCAGATCAGAGAACTTGCCGGCGCAGGGGTGGCCCTGTATATCGCCCGTCAATTACTTGGAGAAATAACACCGCTATTGAAGGAACTGTTTTTCTTCGGCGCTCTCGGCACAGTCGCGGATGTGGTCCCGCTGACCATGGATAACAGGATAATCACCACCTTGGGATTGGACGTTTTGAACAATGCGTACATCAAGGGCATCAAAGAACTTATGGACAATATCGGCTCGAATCCCCCCTTTGAGGCATATCACTTGGGATTTATGCTGGCCCCCCGGCTGAACGCGGCGGGAAGGATGGAGGATGCCTCCCTTGCGGTCGATCTGATGTTCAGTGATTCACCCGTTGAAGCCGCGCACTTGCTCAATGAAATAAACAGTCAGAGGAGAAAGCTGCAGGAAGAACTCATAGACAGGGCGAAAGAGATGTCTAAGGATGTGGATTCATCTGTTCTGATCCTTTCTTCCGATCAATTCAACCGCGGGATAAACGGGATCATCGCCTCCCGCATGGTCGAACTTACTCACAAGCCGTCGATAATATTTGAAGAAGACGCTGATGGCATGCTGCATGGTTCGGGGCGAAGCGTTCCGGGTGTCGACCTGCACGCGCTTCTTTCCGCTTCAAGTGAGAAATTCCTGAGTTTCGGAGGCCATACAATGGCTTGCGGCCTCAGGATCAATAAATCTGACCTCGAGGCTGTCAAGGCGGAAATAGATAAGAATTTCCAGAAGTTGTATCCCGACGGTTTCACAAAGCAGATCGTCGCGGATATGGAACTTGATCTCACAAAATTCACATATGATCTTCATTTGAAACTGCAGAAGCTTAAGCCATTCGGAATTGGAAATCCCTCACCCCGTTTTTTGATCAGAGGAGTTGATATCAGGGAAAATAAGTTGGTCAAGGAGAAGTATAGATTCTACGATTGCTATCAGCGGGACATCCCTTTTCAGCTTCAGGACTGGAATAACAAGACGGATTTTGGAAAAAACGGTACAATTGATATAATCGCCAGCCCTTTCTGGGAAGAATTTAGAGGGCAAATGTATCTTAAAGTAAAGTATATTGAGCATATTTAAAAGTGGAACAATACTTGCTAAAATGTTTGTGAGGTTGAAAAATATGAAAATTATGATAGTATATTTTAACAGAATAGGAGTTGTTCATGAAAGCTAAAAAGATCGTTTTGACCATTTTGATCGTTATCCTGAGCTTGCCTGCATGGGCGAATTATTTCAAATACTACAATCAGGGTGTGAAGTATATGGAGTTGGGTGACTATATAAGTGCCGAACCCCATCTTATACATGCATTGAAATCAAAACCTGATTTTGTTGACGGTATGTGGGCATTGGTTAAGCTGTACAGCACAAAACAGGAATGGCCGGAAGCCATTAAGTACTGTAAGATGCTTATTGAGAACGACCCCAAGGATGTTGCCATCTATCTTACACTGTCAGACATATATGTGAGACTGGCGAGGTATAAAGAGGCCGCCTCGACGATAAGAAAGGTCTATGATTTCGAGCCGAATAATACGAGCGCGAAGCTTATTGAGGGTGATATCCTGAAAAAGCAGGGCAGCTATGAAGCGGCAGTCAAGGTTTATAAGGCAGCGGCTGCGGCTGATAAGAAACTCGCGTTGAAGGCATATAAGAGCATTGCGACGATATACGCCACCAAGCTGGATCAATTGAAAAATGCCCAGGTCTATTATAAGAAAGCCCTTGCCATAAAAAAGGAGCATAAGATGCTCGTTCTTCTCGCCTACACATACTTCAAGACGAGGGATTGGGCCAATGGCGTAAGCACTCTGGCGAAGGTGAAGGAATCCTCCCTTTCCACCGATGATATCGGGTGGCTGGGTTTCGGATATAAAAAGACAGGAAACACCGTGAAGGCGATCTATTATTACGAGCTGCTCTATAAGAAGGACAGCAAGAATCAGAAGGCGGCATTCGAGCTTTCAGAGCTGTATAAGAAAAAAGGTGATTCTTCTAATGCCAATAAGTATCTGGAAATAGCGAAATCCATGGATTCAGTGGATTATTCCGCAGCTTACCGTCTGGGGTATCAGCTCTTGAAACAGGATAAGTTCAAAGAAGCCATTGGTCAATTTAAGAAGTCCATTTCAGCAAAGAATAATTTTTACGGCTCATGGTACGCCCTGGGTTTTTGCGAATATAAATTAGGCAATAAAACCGCCGCTGTAAGAGGATTTCAGAAGGCATCTGAATTGAAGCCTTCATATACTGCCAGCTTCCTTTATCTTGGCATCATCTATGATGAGTCAAAGAATTATGAAGAAGCTATAAAGGCCTATCTGAAAGCTCTGAGTTATGCTCCGAACGACGAGTCCCTTTGGGAATATCTCGCCGGCGATTATTTCGAGCTTGGCCAATATTCCAATGCGGCCGCCGCTTTTGAGAAGGTTGTCAAGATCAATCCCAAGAATAAGGATGCCTGGTATAATCTTTCCCAGACATATCAGAATCTGGATAAGCCGAATCTTGCCGCAGAAGCATTAGAAAGATCTAAATAGACCCTTAGGAGATATTATGGGCGGATTTATCGTTTTATTAGTAATTGTTGTGGTAGTAATTTCATGGGTGATCGGAATCTACAATCGAATGGTCACCATCAGGAATCGTGTGAAGAATGCATGGTCGCAGATCAATGTTCAATTGAAACGGCGGCATGACCTTATCCCCAATCTCGTTGAGATCTGCAAAGGGTATATGAAACATGAGAGGGAGACGCTCGAGGCGGTGATAAAGGCGCGTCAGATGGCGGTCGATATCAAAGGGGATAATGTGGAGCAAGTCGCCAAGATGGAGAATATGCTCTCTCAGACATTGAAATCTCTTTTCGCCGTATCCGAGAATTATCCTGATCTCAAAGCAAATCAGAATATGCTTTCCCTGCAGGAAGAGCTTACATCCACAGAGAACAAGATCTCTTTCGCAAGACAGCATTATAATGATCAGGTGATGGTCTATAATACCAAGCTCGAGGTATTTCCCAATAATATTATTGCGGGTATGTTCAACTTCGTGAAGTCCGAGTTCTTTGAAGTGGAGACCGAAGCTGAGAGAAAGGCACCGGAAGTAAAGTTTTAATTCCAGAAGATGTATAATTTAATCGAAAAAAATAAACGGAATTCCGTTTTTCTATTTTTAGCCCTGATCGCTGTTCTAATAGTTCTCGGATTTCTTATCGGAGAGTATTTCTTTGAAGCCGGTGTCTATGGAGTGGTAATAGCGGGGGTCCTGGCAACAATATCCGGACTTTGTGCATTCTATTCCGGTGATTCCATCATAATGGCTTTTTCAAGGGCAAAGCGTATTGAGAAGAAGGATCATCAGCGTTTGTGGAATGTTGTGGAGGAAATGAGCATCGCCTCCGGCCTTCCGATGCCGAAGATCTATATGATCGATGATACGGCGCCCAATGCATTCGCTACCGGAAGGAATCCGGAGCACGCATCCGTGGCTATTACAAGCGGCCTGCTCGATAAGCTTGACAGAGAAGAGCTTCAAGGCGTCATGGCTCACGAATTATCCCACATACAGAATTATGATATACTTTTCGGCACTATGATCGCTGTAATGGTGGGGACTATCGTATTGATAGCCGACTTTTTTCTGCGCAGTCTCTTTTACGGGAACAGAAGAAGATCGTCATCCAGCTCGTCTTCCGGAGGCAAGTCCGCCGGGCCGCTTATGATCATAGCATTGGTCTTCGCCATCTTAGCCCCCGTGCTCGCGAGGATCATACAGTTCTCTGTTTCCCGTCAAAGGGAATTCCTTGCGGATGCCAGCGCGGCGAAGATGACGCGTAATCCCATCGGATTGGCGAGGGCATTGGAGAAGATCTCAAGCGACAAGGAACCGCTGGAAGCAGCTAATCGCGGGACACAACACCTTTATATTGTGAACCCATTGAAAAAAGTGAAGGAAAAGTCAGGACTGATGGACACTCATCCTCCTATAGGGGAGCGTATCAGGATACTGAAAGACCTGCATCATGTTTAATGTGAAGTGTAAAGTGGATAAGTACAATGAACAAGTGCAAAAGCAAGTGTGAAGTGTGGTGTGTGAAGTGTAAAGTGGGGAAATGAAGAATTGAAGAGGGTAATAAGAGAAATTGACAATGGACAATTGACAATGGACAATTACAGAATAGAACACAGAGAATTCCTATCTCAAATGATTTTTCTTATTCCTATCCCATGTTCCACTGGGTCCACTTGTACTTGGGTCCACTGCGAAGCGTGCCACTTGTGCTCTGCGAAGCATAACCTCCAGCCTCCAACCTCTGCTTCTCCATTGTGCTCTGCGAAGCTTGTCCCTTGTACCTTGTGCCTTGTACCTTGTGCACTGCGAAGCTTAACTTTTGAACAATCTTTTTTTAGAGCACTAATTGATTGTATACCGCTTTATGAGACAGTACACTTAAAACGAGGCAATAATGAAAGATCTTAAAGAATCCATTGATATGCTGAATAAGCATGTCAAGAATAATAATCTAAAAAAGCACATGTATGCATGCGCCGCAGCGATGAAGGCTCTTGCGAAGCATTTCGGCGAGAACGAGGAGCTCTGGGAAACGGTAGGCCTGATACATGATATTGATTATGAGCGCACGGCGGATGATACCGAAATGCACGGTACGGTCGGCAAGCAGATGCTCAGCGACGAAGGCTACAGCTCCGAGATCTGTGATGCCGTTGAAGCGCATGTGGGGAGGGTTCCCAGGGATACGCAGCTGAAAAAGGCCATTTATTCCGTTGACCCGCTGACCGGGCTGATCGTCGCCTGTGCCTTGATACGGCCGGAGAAGATTTTGGCACCGATCGACCTTGCCTTCGTAAAAAAGCGTATGAAGGAGAAGAGATTCGCCGCGAACGCGAACAGGCAGCCCATACATGATTCTGTTGAGATGGGCATAGAAGAAGATGAATTTATTACAATAGTCCTTAATGCGATGAAGGGAATTTCTGATAAAATGGGGTTATAGATGAAAGAAGTTGAATTAATAGGAAAAGATAAAGAGAAAACATGGGAGCTTGAATCCCTTTCCTTTGGAATGGGAAAGAATGTACAGAAGTTCTTCAATAAAGAGATCAAGGATTTTACCGCCCTTGCCGCTATGGAGGGAGATGTGATCGCGAGTACTGTCTTTCATCTGCAGCGACCTCTTCACTTCGGCGGGGATACCTTTTCTACCTGCGCGGTCTCCTATGTCGCGTCCCTTCCTGAATACCGCAATAGAGGGTATGTGAGGCAGATCCTTAACGGACTGCTTAAGGCGCAGGCAAAGAAAGGTATTGTATTAAGCTCGCTTTACGCTTTCAAAATAGAGTATTACCGTATGTTCGGTTATGAAGTCGCCTGCGACGCCCTGGAATATGAAATGAAGCCAAAGCATTTTCCTAAAATAAAGGGTGAAAAATACCCTCTGGAATATGTGACCGAGGATACCCTTAAATCCTATGTCGCCCACTTCAATAAGAGATATTTCTACGAATACAACGGCATGTACAGAAAATCCGTCAAAGATGAAAAGAATATGGATAAATGGATGATCGAGTATGACTATGCGGTAAAAATAAAGCGCATTTTCATCGGCAGCGCAAAAGATCCGAAGGGGATATTCTCTTTCCATCTTACCAAGGACAGCAAGAAGCTGGTCTTCTTTGATATCTTTCTTCACGACAGGACCGCATTGAACACATTTCTCGCATATGCGGGTTCTTTCAGAGATCAGGCGAAGAAGATCAAGATGCATCTGGCGGAGGATATGAGATTGGAATGGGCGATGGATACCTTTTACTTCACAAGAAAATCCTCCACGAGACAGATGATCAGGATATTGGGACTGAAGGAACTTCTGAAAAGATTGAAGGTAAAAAGGGGAACTTACAGATTAGGGATCAAGGATGATCTCATTCCCGCTAATAACGGCCTGTTTCTGGTCGAATCAGATGGAAAAAAGAATAAGGTTAAGAAAGTTAGCGATTCCCATGCCCGTATTCCCATCGGGACATTCTGCTCCATGCTCTTCTCGAGTGAAGCGCTGGGATTTTCTCTGAAATTCAATGAACTCACTTTATCCGAAAAACGATATCTTCAGAATCTTATTGGAAGGAAAACCTCCTTCGTTACGGAGTTCTTTTGATGCGGATACTGATCACAAACGATGACGGATATTTAGCACCCGGCATTCAATGCCTTCGCAAGATACTCTTGGAATTGGGCCATGAAGTAGCTCTGATCGCTCCGCATGAAGACAATTCCGCCATATCGCATTCTATCTCTCTTGGAAAAGAGATACTTGTGAAAAGACATGGCGACGATATTTACTCTTTAACCGGAACTCCCGCCGACAGTATTGTCGTGGCGATGAACGCGGGACTTATCGATAAGCCCGACCTGGTGATCTCCGGTATTAACAAGGGGGGCAATATGGGGGAGGATGTGCATTACTCGGGAACGGTCGCTGCTGCGGTCGAGGCGGCTTTTGCGGGATATTATTCAATGGCGGTCTCCCTGTCTTCGAGAGTACACGGTGATTATATGGCCATATCCCCATTTATGAAAGAATTGATAGAAAGAGCGCTTAGATCAAAGCCCGGAACTTTTCTCAATGTGAATTATGACCCGACCAAGCCCATAAAAGGGGTCAAAGAAACAAGATTGGGTTCCAGGACATATATGGACCATTTTGAGATCAGCAAATGGGAAGACGATACAGCCCGAGCGATATTGAAACCCGCGGAAAATATTCCGGACCTTCGTGAAGGCACTGATTATTATGCCCTTAACGAAGGATATATTTCCGTAACCTTACTCTCCACCGATTGGACCGAGGCCGATTCGGATGAGGGTAGATAATCTCATAAACACCCTTATCGAGGAATTTTCCATATACAATAAAGAAATACTGCAGGCGTTCAGAAAAATTGACCGCCGGCTATTTCTTCCTGAGGAATATTCAAAGGTCGCCTTTGTCAACAGGGCCTTGCCCGTGATGAACGGTCAGACCTCCACAAAGCCGTCTACGATCGGGAGGTTCTTGACAATTATCAAACCCTCCAAGGATAAAGTGATCCTGGAACTCGGCACAGGAAGCGGGTATCAATCCGCCATATTATCTGAATTGTTCGGGAAAGTGATCACCTGGGAAGTGGATAAGGAACTTTGTGAATGGTCCTCGCAACGCCTGAAGAAGTATAAAAATATTGAGTGTCACTGCGGCAATTTACTGAAGAGAGATGACATACCTTCTTTCGACGCCTGCATATTTTCCTTCGCGACATACAGCGTCCCTGAGAACATCATTTCGGCGGTAAATGACCCCGGTGATATTATTGCCCCGATATTAAAGGGAAAAAACCAGTTTTTGTTGCATATCAGAAGGGAAAATGATAAAATAACAAATATTATGTTAAATTACGAGCACTTTGTGCGTATTAGAGGGATTACGAATGCGGAATAATGGAAATGACCTTAATTCAGAAATAAGAAAGGACCCGGTCATCGGAAGATGGGTTATTGTCGGGCATGACAAAGGTTATGTGGCGGAGAAGAAGGAAAGCATAGAAAGAAAAGAGAACCCTTCATGTCCATTTTGTCCCGGAAATGAAGCCTCCACTCCTCCTGAAATACTTTCAGTGGAGAAGGACGGCAAATGGCAGATCCGTGTCATACCGAATAAGTACCCCGCTTTATCTTCAGAAGGTGAAATAAAAAGAGAAGGTGTGGGCCTTTTTGATAAGATGTCCGGAATTGGCGCTCATGAAGTAATTATTGAGACGCCTGACCATCTCGCATCCGTTACCTCTCTTACCGTTGAGCAATTCACCGAAGTATTGAAGGTTTTCAGATCCAGATTCAATGAATTGAAGAAGGATGAGCGCTTTCGCCATGTTCTTCTTTTTAAGAATGAGGGTCATTCAGCCGGCGCGTCGATCGAACATTCTCATTCACAGATAATCGCGACTCCGATAATCCCGAAAAGAGTGCAGGAAGAGCTGGATGGAGCTGAATTCTACTATTCCTATAAAAAACGGTGCGTTTTCTGCGATATGCTTGAGCTTGACAATCGCTTTTTCAAGGAAAGAGTAGTAATAGAGAACGACAATATGTGCGTTATATCACCTTTCGCGGCACGATTCCCATTTGAGATGTGGGTTTTACCAAAAAAGCATTTTAGCACATGGGAGAATTCGGACGATGAGATGCTGAGGTCTCAAGCAGAGATATTACTTTCTACGCTGCGCGCGCTTGACGATGTTCTGGGCAATCCCCCTTATAATGTCATTCTTCACAGTTCCCCGATCAACGGCAATTGTGACAATTATTATCATTGGCATTTCGAGATCATTCCCAAGATGAAGCGCATAGCCGGATTCGAGTGGGGCACCGGTTTTTATATCAATCCGGTCCCGCCTGAAGAAGCCGCCGAAGTATTAAAAAGGAGGCTCAATAGGTGAAATTGATCTCAGTAGCCTCTGAAGTTACTCCATTCGCGAAGACGGGCGGACTTGCCGATGTTTCAGGCACCTTACCGCTGGCATTGTCCGATCAGGGAATGGATGTATACATCGCAATGCCTTATTACAGAGATATCGTTGAGAAGGCCTTGAGTGAGAGAAATATCTCCCTTCCGCTACAAACTCTTACTTCCTATCATTTCGATTGGGACGGTGTGGATCATGAACTCGGCCTGTTATATTTCGAATATGAGAATGTTAAAATTATCTTTGTCGAGAACGATTCGCTTTTCAACAGGGATAATCTCTATATCACCTCGACCTCTGTGAATGGTATTCCTGAGATCACGGGATACTCGGATAATTTTAAAAGATTCGCATTGTTTTCAAGAGCGGTTTCACGCTATATTACCGATACGGGGGACTTTGAGATCGTACATACACATGATTGGCAAACGGCTTTGATCCCTGTGTACCTGACATCTGACCTTTATTCTTCAGAGAAAAGCAAAAGGCCTTTTCTCTTACATACGATACATAATCTCGCATTTCAGGGTAGTTTCCCCATGGAAGAATTCACGAATTGCGGTTTAGATGATTCTTATATCCATCTGGATAAACTTGAATCCTGGGGAGAGGTCAATCTCTTAAAGGGAGCTGTTATTTATTCGGATGCCGTTAATACCGTCTCTCCCAATTACTGTGAAGAGATACAGAAAGAGGAGTACGGATGCGGTTTTGCCGATCTGCTTCTGGAATGGTCGGATAAACTCTCCGGCATTCTGAACGGCATTGATCATAAGGAATGGGATCCCGCAACAGACGATTATCTTGGGGAATACAGATTCAAATCGGGTGATTCGAAGGGAAAGGAACGCTTCAAGGCGCACTTTGTGAAGGAAATGGATTTTACATCTCCGGCCGCTCCATTATTTGTAATGGTCTCCAGATTAACACATCAAAAGGGCGTAGAGCTGCTTTTAGAGGTGATGGAGGATCTTCTTAAGATGGATATTAGCCTCTTTATTCTGGGCAGCGGCGATGTCAAATATGAAAAAGCGATGGAGCGCCTCGCCTCGAAATACAAGGGTCATTTTAAGTTCTCCAAAGAATTCAACAACCCTTTGGCGCATCGCTTATATGCCGCCTCCGATTACTTCCTCATGCCGTCTGTATTCGAGCCCTGCGGCCTCGGGCAGATGATCGCTATGAGATACGGTGCTTTGCCCATAGCAAGAGCGACGGGCGGCCTGAAGGATACTGTATTTGATATAAGAAAGGACCGCAAAAGCGGGAACGGCTTGATTTTTGAGTCCGTTTCTTCGGAACAATTACTGAAAACTATTAAAAGCGCTGTGGAGTTATTCAGGGGAAAGGATTTTATCAAGGCAAGGAAAAACGCCTTTAATTCCGATCATTCCTGGGTGGCCTCAGCAAAAAAATATTTGAAAATATATAAAGAAGGATTGAATAAATGAAACATTTAGCATTGTTATTTCTTATCATTGGGCTTGTGATCCCCACCTTTGGTGTGAACTATAACGACTATGAAGGGAAGTATATCGAAGATGTCAAATTCGTTCACGACAAGGACCTGGACAGTAAGGATGATGATCTGCGCCTGATCCTGAGGATCGAAAAGGGGACAACATTCTCTATAAAGTCCCTCAATGAGGATATCACCGAGATCTGGGGTTTCGGGTATTATGATAATATAGCCGTTGACCTTTCTAAAGGAGAGATCGGCATAATCGTCGAATTCAGATTTACCGACAAATCCCATTTGAAGGAGATCCATTTTACGGGAAATGAAGAATTTTCGGGCAAACGCTTATTGGATAAATGCGAATTGACCGGTGAAAGCAAAGAATTTCCCCCGTATTACGATGAATATTTATTTCTTGAAGCCCTGAAGAAGCTCAAAAAGTATTATATGAAAAAGGGTTATTTCAATGTGAAGATAAGCAAGGATGTTACCGATGCCGGTGACTTTTCAAAATCCGTTACCTATGAGATATTGGAAGGGGAGAAATTCTTCATCTCAGAGATCGAAATAAAAGGTGTTGAGGCTTTTACTCAAAAAAAGATCGCCTCTGCTCTTAAGATCAAGAAGCGATCTCTTATGTCAAGGGGATATTACGATCAGCAGAAGATCGAGGACGGCCTGAACGGACTTAGGGAATTCTATAAGAAAAACGGTTTCATCTCCGCCAGAATAGAATTGGAAGAGGTGGAGACAGTTGAGGGAAGTATTCGTCTTCATGTGGCTATTGACGAGGGTAAACCCTTTAATATAGGCGAGGTCGATATCAGCTTCGGAGAAGGTGAAGAGCCGGTTATACCGGTTGAGAGATTGAGAGCAAGGGCCAAGAAGTATTCCAACGCCCCTTACTCCGATGAGATATTCGGCGCAATGATCTCCGACCTTCGGATATTATACACCGACCTCGGGTATCTTGGTGTGCTGGTCGATTCAAAAAAGGTTTTTGATCTTGAAGGAAGTAAGGTCAATGTTATTCTCAAGGTCAAACAGGGCGAGCAGGCATTTATCAGTACGATCTCCATTAAACCGATCGGCGCTCAGGCGATGAAGACCAAACCCTGGGTACTTTTGAGAGAGATGTATGTGGAGGAAGATTCTCCGTTTTCAGTAAAAGAGCTTCAGGAAACTCAGCAGAAATTATACAATCTGAATTATTTTGACAATATTTACCCGATATATACACAAGTCGCCGGCACGAACAGCTATGACCTGATCTGGTACGCGAAAGAAAAACCTACAGGAAAGGCACAGCTTGGCGGTGGATATTCAAATGAGGAAAAACTGATCGGTTTTGTCGAGATCGGAGAATCCAATCTGCTTGGATACGGGTACAAATTAAATTTCAAATACGAGCATTCGCAGTACAGGGATGACTTTAATCTTAATTTTACAGACCCATGGTTCTTGAATCCCTGGGTAATAAAGGGCCAGATCGCGTTCGGACTTGATATTTATCATCAGACATTTGATCGTTATGAGCTCTTTTATACCGAATTGAAGAATGGCTTCTCTCTGAGATTCGGAAAGAATTTCTGGAGATATTATCAAGTGAACCTTCAGCTCAGACATGATGATATCAGATTAGATGTAGAGGAAGAAAATATGCAGTCCGCTCCCGCTGATGTCACCACAAATCTCGGCTGGAACGTAACGAACGCCATTTCCCTGAGTTTCTCCCGTGATCAGAGGGATTATTTCTTCAATCCGACAAGGGGCTCGAAATTCAGTATTTCTTCCACACTCGCAGGTGATTTCATAAAGACCGGCGCCGATGACTGGTTCGGATTCGGCGGTAATGCCCATTATCTGAAGATAGTCACACAAGCCGAGGTCTATAAGCCTCTTTTCTGGAAATTCGTTCTGGGACTAAGGGCACAATTCGGTTTCATACAGAGCTTCTCCGATCAGAAAATTCCTCCTGTCTATGAGCGATTTTTCATGGGTGGGGATTATTCTGTCCGCGGTTACGAGGACCGTTCCATCGGATACACAGAGCTTGCATTCGCGAGAGAACATTGGACATGGCTCTATTCCATCTGGGGTGATACCGAGAAATGGGTCATAGTTAACCCCGATACGGGTGATTGGATCGATCCCTATACAGGCGTCATCATAGATAAAGATACGGGAGATGATCAGACCAAACTCATAAATTCATCATATTATAAAGATTACGGTGTCTCTTATTATCCCATCGGCGGAACTAAATTGTTCAATTTTAACGCGGAGTACAAATTCCCGATATACGGAAAACAGTTCTGGGGAGCATTTTTTTATGATGCCGGTTATATCTGGACGGATATTTACAGAGATATTGATGGGGACGGGGAATTAGACGAAATATACTCCGAACCTTTCAGCCTGAATAATTTTAAATTAGCACATTCCATAGGTTTTGGCATAAGATTTGAAGTACCCATGTTAGGAGTACTGAGATTGGATTATGCATACGGATTTTCCCATCCCACCGATTCGGAGGTTGGCAAGAACTTTTCCAATACAAAACTCCACTTTACAATTGGCAATGTGTTTTAACAGTGTAGAACATCCCTAGGAGGATATATGAAGAAGACATTAACACTTTTCATCGTTATGTTGACAGGGCTTATGGCATTTGCGTCAGAGATCGCATATGTGGATGCAATGGAAGTATTTCAGAATGTTGATCAGTTCAAGGCCGAGTTTGAAAAACTCTCCAATTATTTTCAGAGTAAACAGGTAGAGATTGATACCAAGAAATCTCAGATAGAAGGAGAATTGTCAGCTCTGCAGGATCAGTCTGAGTTAATGGATAAGACCAAAAGAGAGCAGAAAACCAATGAGTTGAAGACGAAATATGAAGCATTGGTCAAGGATTTTCAGGCTGCGCAGCAGGAACTTAATCAGAAGCAGCAGATGATCTATGAGACCTTTCAGGCTCAACTCGCCGTTGCCGTACAGAAAGTAGCCGACAAGCTGGGTTACGATATGGTAGTTCTCAAAGAGGCAGTGATCTACGCCGGTTCAGGCAATGATATAACATCTGATGTTATTCGTGAGATGAACGGCAGAAAACCCGCAAAGAAAAAATCAAAATAGCATCAATGAATGCATTTGATATCGTTAAGAGATTAGGCGGTATCATTCATGGTGAAGGGGAAAGGGAAATAACCTTTCCCTGCACCATTGATATGCCGAGATCCGGCCATATTACCTTTTTAGCCAATAAGAAGTACACCAAATACCTGAAAGATCTTTCGGGAATGACGATCATACTTGAAAAGAGCGATATTCCGCATTGCGATACGGTCAAGAACACCGTCATCGAAGCCGAAGAGCCGCAGATCTATTTTGGCGGCGTGCTTCAGGTTTTTGAACCGTCCTTGCCCGATCCGCAGATCTCGGAAAGAGCTTTCGTTCATGAAAACGCGATGATCTGTAAAGATGTGGTAATTATGCCGCTTGCTTCCGTGGGCGCCAATTCCAGAATTGACAAGGGCGCTGTCCTTTACGGTGGAGTTGTCATAGATGAGAATGCCCATATCGGACCCGGCGCTGTGATCATGTCCGGCGTTTATATAGGCCGCGGCGTGAAGATCGGTGAAGATACTGTGATCGATTCCGGAGCAAAGATCGGAACCTCAGGGTTCGGATTCCCGAAATTGAAGGACGGGTCCATTGGAAGAATTCCTCAGGTCGGCAGTGTGGTCGTGGGGAAAAATGTTTATATAGGCGCGAATACAACGATCGACAGGGGAACCGTTGAGGATACCGTGATAGGTGATAATACCAAGATAGATAACCTTGTCCAGATCGCGCATAATGTTCATGTCGGAAAGAATTGCCTGATCATAGCGCAATCGGGTATCGCGGGGTCAACGAAGATCGGGGACAATGCGATAATAGCGGCGCAAGCC
Organism: bacterium; assembly: GCA_023144005.1. Taxonomy (GTDB): domain Bacteria; phylum AUK180; class AUK180; order AUK180; family AUK180; genus JAGLWT01. The sequence goes on along the minus strand of JAGLGN010000016.1, from coordinate 39,022 downwards.
GGTATAGTCGGCCATATCGAGATCGGTGAGAATTCAATTATCGGCGCCAAATGCGGAGTTTCAAAATCAGTTCCTTCAAATGTGATGTATTCGGGTATTCCCGCAAAACCGCATATGGAGGAGTTGAAGATACAGGCAATTTCCAAACGATTGCCGGAGATATATGATTTTATCAGGGAGGTCAAGAAAAAATGGGAGAACGAGTGATTGATATTGAAGGGATCTTAAAGCGTCTTCCCCATGCATTTCCTTTTGTTATGCTCGACCGTGTATTGGAGATCGGCGAGAAAAACATTGTCGCGTATAAGAATGTAACCTATAATGAGTGGTTCTTTCAAGGTCATTTTCCGGGTCATCCGGTTATGCCCGGTGTCCTGATCGTAGAGGGCCTGGCTCAAACAGGCGCGATCATGCTTTTTGAAAATATGGACCTTCCGGAAGATATCGTTATGTATTTCATGACCATAGATAAGGTTAAATTCAGAAAACCGGTTACTCCCGGGGATAAGCTGGTATATAAGGTTGAAACGGTTCATCAAGTAGAGGATCCGACCCGCCCCAGAGCAAAATTCAATGGTAAGGCCTATGTTGGAGAGCAGGTAGTTGCAGAAGCTATTATGACCGCCATAGGAGCGAAAAGAGAGGTTTAAATGTCCGTTAAAATCCATCCAACGGCTATCGTTTCAGAAGATGTAAAATTGGAAGATGGTGTAAGTATCGGCGCCTACTCTTATGTGGGAGATAATGTCCACATTCACAAAGGCGTGGAAGTGATGCACCATGCAAATATAGTTCATGATACAGAGATTGGAGAGAATACGAGAGTATTTCCTTTTGCTACCTTGGGTTCAGAACCTCAAGACCTAAAATTCGGAGGTGAGAGGACATATCTCAAGATCGGAGCAAATACCGTTATCAGAGAGTATTGCGACTTTAATACTTCAACAGGTGAAGGAAGTATAACCACCGTCGGTGACGGGTGTTATATTATGGCATATGTTCATGTCGCTCACAATTGCAGTATCGGCAATAATGTTATCATGGCAAATGCGGTTAACTTAGCCGGCCATGTTGATATACATGATAATGCGATAATCGGAGGCCTGACCGGGCTTCATCAATTCACAAGGGTAGGGTCGTTCGCCATGGTCGGAGCGGGATGCCTTATAAGAAAGGACATACCTCCGTATGCCATCGTTGTATCTCAGCCAACCAAGATCAAGGCGTTCAATATCATCGGTCTGCGCAGAAACGGCTTCTCAGAAGAAGAGATAGCTATCGTGAAAGAGCTTTACAGGATAGTTTATCACTCAAAACTTAATACCGCTCAGGCTCTGGAGAAGATCGAAGCTGATTTTGACAGCAATGAAAGGACAGTTAAGAAATTTGTTGATTTCATCCGATCCTCAGACCGGGGAATACTCTTATAATGAAAAGGGTGGGACTGGTAGGGGCGGGAGTTCTTGGCTCCATACATCTAAAGTATCTTGTGAAGAACCCTGACATAGATCTTGTCGGAGTTGCGGAATCATCTTCTGAAAGGGTCAAAGAGTTGAAGAAAGACCATGATATTCCGTTTTTTAGTACATATCAAGAGCTTCCCGAGCTCGATTGTGTGCTCATAGTTACTCCAACGGCCACGCATTATGAGATAGCGTCATATTTTATTTCAAAGGGGATTCACACTTTTATTGAAAAACCCGTGGCATCGGTACTCAGTGATGCTAAGAAATTGAAGCAAATGGCCGATAAGAGCGGAAGTATTGTTCAGATCGGACATGTTGAAAGATTCAATCCGGTGATAACCTGGGTCGAAGACAAGATCGATACACCGCGTTTTATTCAGGCGGAGCGTCTTGCACCGTTTTCCGTCTCAGGAAGGATCACGGATGTGGGCGCCATTTTGGACTTGATGATACATGATATCGACCTGATAAACGCTTTTGTGAAAAGTCCTCTGATCGATATTGAGACCGTTGGGCTTTCAGCGCTTGGCGAGAAAGATGATATGGCGATAACCAGATTGAAATTCCAGAACGGATGCTATGCCATCCTTTCGGTTTCCCGTCTGAGTTTGAAGAAAGAACGCAAGATGAGGATCTTTCAGAAACAGGGGTATTTTTCACTTGATCTGCTGAAATTAAAGGTCAAGTCCGTTACTGGCTCTCTGGAAGGCGGTAAGTTAGCCCTTAAACCCCTTTTGAAGCGTTTTAAAAGGAAAGAGACCCTTATGCTCGAGCAGAAGGAATTCTTCAATGCAGTCGATGAAGGGCGGCCGCCGAGGGTTACGCTTGACGACGGGATAAAAGCCCTTGAGATCGCGGAAAAGATAGAAGAAAAGATCAAGGAAGCATGACGATCAAGATCTTCAACACCTTAAGTCGAAAGATCGAGAACTTTACACCCATCAACGGCAATGAAGTTAAGATGTATTCCTGCGGCCCCACGGTATATGATTATGCTCATATCGGCAACTTAAGATACTTTGTTTTTGTCGATCTGCTTAAGCGTATTCTGAAAGAAGCGGGATATTCTCTATATCAGGTCATGAATATTACCGATATTGATGACAAGACCATAAAGAGAGCGAATGAAAAGGGGGTTGACTTCCACGAAATTTCATTGAAATATGAAAAGATCTTCTTTGAGGATCTGGAAAAATTAAAATGCAGCCGTCCCGATCTTGCCCCGCGCGCTACCGACGAGATCGACTTCATGAGTGAAATGATACAATTTCTCATTGAAAAGGGATATGCCTATGAAAGTAGCGGATCTGTATATTTCAGTTTAGCATCATATCCGGAGTACGGAAAACTTTCAAAATTGGACTTGAGCAAGGTTAAGATCGGAGCTCGAGTGGATGTGGATACATATGAGAAGGAGAGTCCGGGCGATTTCGCGCTCTGGAAGGGGAAAAAGGATAATGAGCCCTCTTATAAGATGCCCTTTGGAGAAGGCCGTCCCGGATGGCATATCGAATGTTCCGCCATCAGCCGAAAGCATCTCGGGGAACAATTTGATATTCACACCGGTGGAGTTGACCTGATCTTCCCGCATCATGAGAATGAAAAAGCTCAAAGCGAGGCCTTTTGCGGCGTGAAAACGGTGAATTACTGGATACATTCCGAATACCTTATCGTGGAAGGCAAAAAGATGTCCAAATCATTGGGCAATTTTTATACATTAAGAGAATTGGAAGATAGGGGCTTTGACTACGATTCGGTCAGATATATGCTTATTTCGAGTCATTACCGGGCGCAGCTGAACTTCACGATCACAGGATTGAAAGCAGCGGAAAGCACGATCTCTAATATCAAGGTATTCGTGCAGCACCTTATGGCGGGCGGAGAAGGGTCCGTGGACCTGGTCGATATGGTCAGGGAGCATGAGAAGGCTTTCTTCGATGCACTCATGGACGATCTGGGAATAGGTAATGCCCTGTCGCATCTATTCATTATAATAAACAATATCAATTCTGCCGATCCTCTTAAGGTCAATGCCGCGACCAAAGAAGCTGTAATTAAGGCATTTACAAGATTCAATACCATACTTGACATCTCTCAATTGGAAATGACCGAAAACAAGATCCCCGCCGATGTAAATACACTTGCCCAAGAGCGTTATCAAGCGCGTCAGGACAAGGATTATTCCCGCGCGGATGAATTGAGGGGAGAAATCACAGAAATGGGATATATTGTTGAGGATACTCCCAAAGGATTCATCCTCAGGAAAATGGATGAATGATACGCTTCTTGGAATTCTCCTTTCTCTGATCCCCATCTCTGTAATAATATATTCATACTTTTTCGAGAGGACAAGGCTAAGGATCGTTGAGTACGAGATCGAAGGCCTCCCGGAGGATATCATTGTCATATCCGACCTTCATATGAAAAGAGAGGAGAGATTCCATCGTAGGCTCGGCGCCCTGATATCCGCCAGTCCGATAAAAACGCTTTTTTGCCTTGGCGATACCTTTGAGAATGTCGCCGACTACCCCTTTTTCAAATGCTTTGACGATAAAAGATGCTTTTTTGTACTGGGAAATAATGATCATGGCCCCGGGTCAACCCCGGAAAGAATGAAGGAGATCCTTGAGATCTTTGAGAGGCACTCCATGAAGGTCCTGATAAATGAGCATCGCGAATTGTTTCCAGGATGGACGATAGCCGGAGTAGATGACCCTCATAAGTTCCGTGATGATATTGATGCGGCGTTCAAGGGAATAGACAAAGAGGAGAAATGTATATTCCTCTCACACTCTCCGGAGATATTGGATGATATAGGGGAATATTCTCCTTTCCTGCTTCTCTACGGCCACACACACGGCGGTCAGATCCGTATTCCTCTGATCGGTTCTATATTTAACAATATCCGCCGGGGTAAAATCACAAAAAGAGGGATCTCAACTTATAAAGGTGTCCAGATATTGCATACATGGGGTTTGGGGACAACACTCTTTCCGCTTCGGTTCATGTCACCTCCGGAGTTGATAATTCTCAGGTCAAAAAGAATATAAGCGGAAATCTTCCGAACTTTCTCTGAATTTTTCCTGATCCTCTTTCAAGCGGGATAAAAACCCGGCTTTGTTACCCTCACAGATCATTTCCCTGATGAAACTGCCTCCCGTGAGATGGTCAAAATGAGGCAGACGGAAATCAATGGGGCGCTGCTTGTGAAATGCCATTAAGAACAGTACCATATCGCGAAAGGGCTCAGCCGAATCGCGGTCTGTCAACGCTGCGCGGAAACCCTTGATCTTCTTGCCGCTGAATTTGCTGAATTCCGGTATAAACTCGTATGCTTTTATTTCGAATCCTGAAAAATCAACTTTTATATCGGGCATATCGGGGCTTCCCCATGCCAAAAACGGAGTATCGGTGCCTCTGCCCTCGGACAGGTCTGTGCCTTCCAAAAGACAGGTTCCCGAGTAGATCAGCGCGGTCTCGTAATTTCTGATGGCAGATGACGGAGAGATGAACGGCACACCGGTATCGGGGAATTGCATTCCCCTATGATAATCAGGGATGTGGAAAATCTCAATTTCCGTGTCATAATTGTTGATCCGGGCGGTGTATAATGCGAATTCTCCGACGGTAAGGCCGTATCTGATTGGGATGAATTCGGGCGATAAAAAAGAGATCTCATCAGGAAGTGTTCCCTGAATGCTGTCTCCCAGGAACGCCGGCCTATCAAGGATCGCGATTTTGATATCTTGCCCTGACTCGGAGATCGATCCCAGAATTGCTTTTAATGTGGCAATATAGGTATAAAACCTTGCTCCTACATCCTGGATGTCATAGAGGAGCATATCAATGTCCTTGAATTTATCGGAATCGATTCTGAGTTTTTCATTGTACAGGCTGACTACCGGAATATTATAATGAGGGTCCATATGATCCTCGATCCTCTCTCCGCCGCCCTTACTTCCTCTTAAGCCGTGTTCGGGAACAAAGATGGTCTTGATGCGGAAGCCGGCAGCAAGCAGTAATTCAATATTCGGCGTGCCGCAAGAGCCCACGCCGCTTTGATTTGTCAGTATTCCAATATTTCTGTTTCGATATTCGGTTGATCCAAGAAAAAGATCCAGACCGGTACTAGTGTTCTGATTCATAAATACCTTAACAATGACGCTTCGCAGTGGACCCAGGGACAAGTGGACCCAGTGGAACATGGAAAGGGATGATAGGATGATAAGGTGATAGGGTTGTAGGTAGAAAAAGATGGATTACCGATCCCCGATATAATAGGGATAAACTTCATGAGAATGAAGGATGTGGTTCCTTTATTCTGCACTAACCTCTATCCTCTATCCTCCATCCTCTATTAGTAGATCACTTTTACCCATGAAATTCGATCTTCTTGGGCGGGTGTATCGTGGGATGAGCAAAGAGAAAACCCTGACCCAATTGAATATCCAGTTTCTTTATCGCTTCCAGATCAGTAGTCATTTCGATGCCTTCTGCTATCACCTTGGCTCCAAGATCTTTTGCGATCTCCGCAAGGGCGTTCACTACGGATTCCTTGATGAAATTCTTATGCAATGCCGTTATCAAGCTGCGGTCGATCTTCATATAGTCGATCTCAAGCTCCACTAGGTACTGTAGAGATGAATAGCCGGAACCCACATCATCAAGAGCTATCTTGATGCCCCTTTCCCTCATATTATTGAAAAGTCTTTTGAATTTCTTGAAATCCTGTATCAGCTTGCGTTCAGTGATCTCGACAACCAGTTCGATATTCGGATATTTACTCAAATAATCTTCGAAAGAGGGAAGTAATTCTTCCAATGCCAACGGGTGAATATTAACAAAGAGCTTGGAACTCTGATCCATGACATCAAACCGCTTCAAGCTGCTTTGCGCGCACACGCTTTCCAGTTGAGCGATCTTATCGAATTTAAAGGCCATCTCAAAGAGGAATTCAGGCGCCTGCCAGATGGTATTTACGGGCCCCCTTGACAAGGCCTCGTACCCGTATATGCTCATATCCGAGAGGTCAATAATAGGTTGGTATTCAGTCCAAATGGATTCATCGGAAATAATCCGTCCAAATTCATTAATGTACTTCGAAAATTTGTCCTTTTTGGTATCCCAGATCACCTCGTATGCCCTCTTCAGCAGAGAGTAAACAGTGATCTCAAAGTGTTCCATATCAGTGGAGAAGGAGGAATCGGAAAAGCCGTAGGTGTAGCTGCCCCTATGTTCATTTACGATCGGCAGGATGGACTTCTCCATGTCATTTGTCAACTCAAGGAAGAGGTTCTTGGAAAAGGAGTCGGGATAAAAGACCATCAGGACAATATCGTTTTGTGTATATGGGATGAGAAGGAATCTGTTCTTGAAAGGCACTTGGGCGCTGATCACCTTATTCATCTCAGCGCGTATCTGTTCCACGACCATCTTCTCTTTCTCTTTCGGGAGATCGTTGAACTCATGAACGTATATTCTGATGTTCTTATAGACCTTCGTGAGATTAATGATCTTCTTGAAATTGATCATCAATGAAGGATTGACATTATGAATAACGGAAAGTGATTCATTCGGCTCTATGGAGAAAAAGTCATGCTTGGACATCACTTCTTTTATCGCGAAAAGCAGCTTCTCGGGGTTAAAAGGTTTAACCAGAACATAATCCGCACCGAGGAACTTGGCCTGATTGCATGTTTTTTCATCGTCTGAAATGAAAATGATGCCGCAATCCGCTGTTTTCGGTGAGAATTTCAATCTCTGAATGATGGAGAAGTCGTCATTAATGACCTTTGAGTCAATAATAATTAATTTCAGATCAGGGTAGTGTTCGAAAAAAGCGTCGAAAGAGTTTTTTTCGGGCATCCAGAATGGACTGAAACCGTTCCTGACAAGAAATAAAAAAACTTCTTGATATGTGACATCATTCGGAGTCACATAAATAATATCGGTTATCTTCATGCATTTATTCTATCAAATTACGCCTGCATTGTCAACAACAATGTGAAGCACTGCTTCACACTTCACACGTGAATACTTGTGCTATTGTGCACCTCTCCCTTTGTTACGAGTCATACGTTCTTGCCTGCTCCGCTTTTCCGTCAATTATTATCAGTGCATGATATTGATTGTATATGCGGGCATCTTTCGGAAGATTGATTTCAAAGAATTTTCTCATCTTCTCATATTTCAGATCTGGTGCGCATAAGCTGTGCTTTTTTACAAATCTCCTTGTATAGGCATCGATCACGAAAAACGGCAGGTCAAAAGCATATAAAAGGATGCAATCCGCGGTCTCAGGGCCTACTCCCTTCAGGGCAAGAAGACCTGCCCGTAATTGATTCGGCGAAAGGCCTTCAGTGAGTACTCCGTCTTCAAGATATTTGTCCATGAGAAAGCGTGAGAGTATTTTCAGCCGCTCCGCCTTCTGACGGAAGTAGCCGCTGGAGCGGATGGCTGTTTCGAGGATCTTGGTGTCAACGGCAACTATAGATTCTGCTGTCATTAGTCCAAGCCCCTTTAATTTAGTAATGGCTTTCTCCACATTTTTCCAATTGGTATTCTGTGTCAGTATCGCACCGGCAGCGACTTCAAAAGGAGATTCCGCTGGCCACCATTGCGGTTGCCCGTATTTTTCAAGAAGATCTTTGTAAAGCTGGAATACGCGGTTCATTTTCATTTCGGTAATTGATCTTTTCTCACTGAGAATGTATATCTGAAACCTATCGCCTTTGTCCTGTGAAGAGGGCATAAGCCGCGAATAGGATAACGGAGTTGTTGGACAGGGGATTTATATGATCCTCCGACGATGAATGCGAAAATAGGGATGGTCCCCAGCGTATAATAGAGTATTGCTAAAAGGATATTTTGCACAAATACACCTAAAGATACATTAGATGCAGCGCCTTCCATGTAGATGGGACAAGTTTGACAGAAATTCAGAAAAGAAATATCTGAGAGTTTATCAAGCGGTAATATGAACACAAGTCCCATAAGTGAAAGAAGAAAGAATATTCTTTTTATTTGAAAACTTCTCATGGTAAACATTTTATTGGATTCTCGGTATTTTGTCAAATAATACATTGTTCATTGGTTGAAGCCACCGTCCCCATTATTCTGTTTTGAAAACATCGTGAGAAAATGTATAATAAATCGTGAAAGAGAAAAAGAAAGTTCTATATGTCACCGCCCCCTTGGTCGGCCACATGCTGCCCGCGGTCGGTGTCATCAGGCATTATTCGAAATTGGGGTATTCGTTTTCCGTAGTATGTGAAAAGAAATATTCAAAGATCTTCAGCCAATTGGAAGAAATAGATAAGGTCCACGAGGTCCCGCTTGAATTTGATCTTAATGTACCTAATATCAGATTACTCGGTGACTATCAGATGTACTTCCAGCTGCCCGCCTACAATAAAAAGGCGGCGGATTTCGCTGAGGACCTTCATCGGAAAGAGGGATATGATGCGATCGCATCGGATTTCTTCATGGCATATTCCCATATGATCTGTAAAAAACATTCGATCGGATATTGGATGGTTTATCCCATTGTGTATCCATTTAGAGAGGGGACTGAGAGGTCTTTCAGATTTTATCCCACCCCGATATCCCGATTATATTACCCTCTTTTGAATCGATTGAGGAAGTTCTGGTTTAATCTGTTGTATTGGGCCTTCATATTTCCTTACGCCCTTTCAAAAGGGGTCAAGGCGGATGTACTTTCTCAAGAAATGCCAAAGATGGAGAAGGTCATAGTCACCCCTCCCCGAGAATTTCATTCCTATATAAGATCATTTCCCCGTAATGTCGAACTAATTCCGTATCTGCCGGAGCCCAATCTGCTTTTTCCCGGCGAATTCAGCCCTCCGAATAACGGCAAGCAGAATATTCTGATATCTCTGGGCACCATCTTCAATAAGCCGGCACGCGCAAAGAACATGTTAAAGAAATTACATATAGATATGAGCAAGTATAATGTATTTATTACAGGCCCGGAGCCTGACGACCCGGGTGAGCTTAATTATCTTTACAATATTTCCTTGAGCAGCATCCTTCCGCATATAGACCTATTGCTCTCTCATGGCGGGACGAATTCACTGATCCTCGCGCATCACTTCGGGGTAAAGACCGTTATCACCCCTCAAGGCGGCGATCAATTTGAAAATCTGGCGATCTGGAGGGAGTTGCATTGAGCAGAAATGGACAATTGACAATTGACAATTAAAAATAGTGAATAGTGAACAATTAAGAAATGAAGAATGATGAATGAAGGATGAAGAATTACAGAGAGAGGTTGGAGGCTGGAGGTTAGAGGTTGGTTTGAGAATGGGATAAGGAATCACATCCATAACCGAAAAACCGTTTGAGATAAGAATCTCTTTGTTATTTGTATTATAATTATCCATTTCTGATTCTCCCTCTGCACTTATTAACTTATCACCCTATCAACTTATTACCTATTATTTTTCCTGCAGTTTCCCGTCTTTGAAGGTCTGTTTCGCTTCGAGTTTGCCGTCTTCGAGGTATGAAACGAATTTCCCATCAGGTAAATCAGCGGTATAAGTTCCTTTCATCTGAATCTGCCCATTCTCATAATATGCCACCCACTCACCATCCTTCTTTTTATCTTTGTATTTCCCTTTTGCCTTGATCTGTCCATTGTCGTAATAAGAAATATACTCGCCGGTCGATTTGTAACTTTCTCCGATCTCTCCGTTTTCATAATAAGATATGTGGTCACCATATCCTCTTCCGTTCTCATAGGTGCTCTTAGATTGCAGCTGCCCGTTTTCGAAATATTGTATCACCTCGCCATGTTCCTTACCGTCCAAGAAGGTTCCTCTGTATTTTTCATTGCCATTGCTGTAATAATAGACCCATAGGCCGTTTTTCTTATTATCTTTCAATTGTCCCTTCACCTTCAATTTACCGTCCTTAAAATAGGAAATATATTCTCCTTCCGCTTTGCCGTTGACATAATGTCCTATCTCTATTATATTGCCGTCCTCATAATACCATACCCACTTACCAGACTTCAGTCCGTCTTTGAACGATTTTTCATTCTTCAATTTACCGTCCTCATAGGAATCAACGGTCTTCCCTGTGTATGGCTCAGAATTGCCGATTTCATAAAATATTCCGTCCCGTTTTTCGAGTTTTGAGCTGTCGATCTGTTTTGTGCATCCTACAACGCTGAGCATCAGAACAATGATCAGTAAATAGATTTGAGATATTTTCATATATCCTCCTTCACTTGATTATGTTATGCCCTTTACCCGATTAAAAGTCAAATACATCGACGCAAACGCGTCGATTAGTGTGAAGTGTGAAGTGTGAAGTGACGCTGCGCAGTGGACCCAGGGACAAGTGGACCCAGTGGAACAAAAGAAAGTGAATAATGGCTAAATACAATTGACAATTGACAGTTGACAATTATAAGGTAGAACACAGAAAAATCATATCTCATACGATTTATCTCCACCTACAACCCTATCATCCTATCAACCTATCACCTATCTTGTATCTTCGAGCTTGTCGAGCTGAGTGGAGATTTCCGCAAGGAGTCTGCTATTGGACGATCCGGTAAAGTTCTTTTTTAGTTTATTCAGATATGTAACGGCATTGTCGTGCATTTGTTCGCTTTTATATAGCTCGCAGATGCTTTGTAAGTATATCGCGCTTCCGCGGTAATCTTCAATTACTGTAGAGAGGTCCAATGCTTTTTTGTAAAATTCAATTGCCTTGCTGTTCATTTCCTTTGCCTCATAGACCGAGCCGATATTTCCTATTGCATCCAATATTCCTTGTTGATAATCTATCTTTCTTGCGGCCTTCAGATTCTTCTTGAAGTATTTCAAAGCCTTGTCAAACTCTCCTTTTGAGCCGTAAATAATGCCGAAATTCCCATAAGCGGTTGAGATCCCTTTTTCATATCCGATCTCCTGTGAAATGCGCAAATATTTTTTATAATAGTCCAATGCCTTATCATATTTTTCCATATCGAAATATACATTACCGATATTACAACAGGCCACCCCGTTTCTTTTAGGATTGCCCAGCTCTTTACACAGTTTTTCAAATATGAAGAGATTACTCAAAGCTTTCTTGGATTCCCCTTTAGAACGATATATTATCCCGATATTTCCGATAGCTATCGCAGCGCCCTGTTTATCCCCGATCTTATTTGCGATATTCAAGGACTCATTAAAATATGAAAGCGCTTCATCATAATCACCTCGCCCCCAGTATATCCCCCCGATGCAATTATAATCCTCGCCTAAGCTCCTTAGATTGTCTTCCTCTTTACTGATCGCCAAGGACTTCATAAAACATGGTAAAGCTTCTTCTATTCTCCCTGTGGACTGATAAGCCATGGCAATGTTGTGATAAGCCTCGCCTATCCCGGCTTTATAGGATAGTTTTTCGCATGAGAGCAAAAAGTTCTTGAAGTACTTCAATGCCTCATTATATTTGCTTTGATCAAGGTAAATCCCGCCAATTATTTTCAATGCCAGCGCATGGATCTTTGGATATTTCCTCTCATCAATTTCGTTCAGGATCTCTTTTATGATAGCATTTGATTTGTCGTAATCACTCAATCCCTGCAAAAGCGTGTCAGCAATTTTCAATCTGATCTGAAGGAAACCTTCCCCTTCAGAGTATTCCTGTGCCACTTTATAATCAATCAAAGACTTGTTTGGCTCTCCGACGAGTTCATAAACCTCCGCCCGGCTCATCAATGCTTTGACGAATAAATCGTTACTCTCTGTATTCTTCACATCAACTACATTATTTACCAGAATATCTGCTTGTCATTTTTATAGGTGAAAGGCCTTTCTTCTTTATCTCCTTCCACTTCGACCAGCCAGTAAAGCCCATGCGCTGGGAGGCCATCAAATACCATCGCCTCTTCCTTTCCCGCGGTCTTCTTCCCGAATGATACCCACTCATCCTCCCAATAAAAAAGTTCATACTCGGTATCGTCTTTTAATGAAGAGCTTACTATTCCATCGGTTGACAGTAATTCCTTTCTGCGCGTTGTGGAAAGCAATTTTACGGTAATTGTGGTGCTTTTGTCCAGGTCAATAGATGCCTTTGTTCCATCTTTGTGTAAAACAAAGGGATTACCCCGGCCGATTATCTTTTTCTTTATGTAAAGGGCAGGTAAATAGAGTATCTCGTCATTTCCCATATCCGCAAAAACCGCTTCATTATTCACGATTTTTCCCCATTGCATCGCCTTCCACTTTCCGGAATTGAAAACCGTCAGAAAAGCGATATCGTATTTCTTGCGCAGCTTTCCTGTAAAATGAAAACTTACATCGCCCACATCCGAGTAATCCTTGGTAACATCAAGATAGCTTTTGCCGCCGAGCCATGGTGGGATATGCTTTTGCTTCTTCTTCAGGAAGTAGAGATTGTCTTTGATCTTTCTGAACATCTTCCGGTATGCCTTTGCCACCTTATTGGATAAACGGTATTTCCCGGGATTCGCCTCCGCGCCCATGAAAGGGACCGCCTTTCCGCCGGGGAGTACGATCGCGTTCCATGCATGATTATTCCCGCTATTCGCCCAATGCGGCGTATAATCACTTGTGACAGCGATGCCATTTGCCCTGAGAGCGTAGATCGTCATATTCGTCATATCCTCGCATCTTCCCATTTCGGTTTTCAACATTTCAGCGTATCCCTGATCGGTGGGGTGCACATAGAACCTCGAGTCGAATTTAAACCAGGAACGGATGTCATTATTGATGATGACTGCCGCTTCGGTGGGATCGGTGGGGTCTTTCATGTCTTTAGCGATGTCCTTGTACTTATTAAAAAGAGGTTCTCTCCAATTTTCAAGCGGCTCATTGCTGCCACGGTAGGGGAGGATATAATCACAAAATACCTCGAATGAATACTGCTTAGCCCATGGCCTCTCTTTCCACGCTCTGAAAGCATGGTCGATCTGCTTGATAAGGAACTCCGCTTTGATGACCTTCGCATCATAGATCAGCTTCTCCACCTTGAATTGTAATTCTCCTTTTTCCTCTTCTATTTCGTTCAATGCCTCCTTCAATGCATTATAATCGGGATAGTCAAGAATATTGAAGCATACCTTGTTCTTCTTTTCATCCAGAAGCTGAAACGGTGCATAGCAATGGCCCGTCATATTTTCGATCAGATAGTGAGCTGCCTTTGACTTCTCTGGATCAGCATTGTAATGTTCGAGCACTTTGATCAGCTCGCCTTTATTCTTCCCAGCCTTTTTCAATGTATCTATTACTTCTTTTGAGTACGGAAACTTCGCGCTTGAGGCAATAAGCAGGAATGTAATACAAAGCAGGGGAAATAACCAAAGATTATGCTGCGCTTTCTTTCTCACATGAACTCCTTTTTGCTTTGCTTTGATTATAGCAATTATTTTGCTTTTTAGAAAGAGGGGAAATGGGGACGGGGGAAATGGGGACGGTGGTTGCAAAAGTTGCACAATATGAAAATATTCGGATTTATAATCATATAATTCATTTTATACTGGGGCGAATACATATTATGAAAAATGTGATACGGGCTGTAGGGGGTGAATAGAGAAATATCTTGACGTGAGGTTTGAATAGGTGTTAAATATAATGACAAAGGAGCGATACGAAGATCGCGCGTGTGAACGTGCAACTTTTGCAACCACCGTCTCCAGATATCACATACCGCTGCGGGTATGCAGCGCTCCTCGCGCCTCTCATGCTAAACAAAATAGCTTCAGCCATTGTATCGTATTTATGAATCAGAACACCATTCTCCAGGGACGGAGGTGGTGAATTTTTCAACCCACTTATTTATCTGAGTTTGATGTAATTATTTAAAATATTCAACCTGCCGTCCCGTAGGCTGATAGCTCCGGCGTTCTATTGTTTTAACGGACTATTCTAATAAAGTAAACGAAATAACGATTTCCCGGTTACGGATGTGTTTCTTCTATCCTTCCCCAATTGTTCATTGTTCATTTCTTAATTATTCATTTCCCCACTAACCTCCAACCTCCAGCCTCCAACCTCTATCTTCACGCGCAACGCGCATGCGCTTGACTTTCTGCGAGCGAATCAGTATAATACACGGAACAAAGACGAGACGCCTGTCTGACAGCGGGTAGCTCCGCCTTGCCCCCGTTCGCGGGAGAAAGGTAAACGAAGACCGATGTTTAAATATTTATTGAATTTTCAGGAGGTAAGTTTGGTATCAACCAATAGAAACCGAGAGACCTTTTTGGTCAATGAGAGAGTCCCGAGAGGGAAAGTGCGTTTAATTGATGCGGATGGGAATATGAGAGGCCTTGTGGATACGGCTGCTGCCTTGGCAGAAGCCCGTGAAATAGGATTGGACCTGATCATGGTGAGCCAGGGAAAAGATTGTCCCATCTGTAAAATAATGGATTTTGGAAAGTATAAATATGATCTTGAGAAGAAGAAACAGAAGGCAAAGAAAAGCCAGACGAAGATCGTAGTAAAAGAGATAAAATTCAGTCCGAAGACCTCCGATCATGATTATTCATATCGGAGAGATCATATAATTGAATTTATTGAGAAAGGATACTATGTAAAGGCAACGGTGTTTTACAAGGGCAGGACCATCCTCCACCAGGAGAAGGGCTATGAGCTTCTTCAAAGGTTGATCGGCGAACTGCAGGAACTTGTGATCATTGATAAGAAGCCGCAGATGAAGGGCAGGAGCCTTTCAGTAGTATTGATGCCTAAAAAGAAGAAGTAGGAGGAAGTGATGCCAAAATTAAAAACCCACAAGGGTGCAAAGAAGAGATTTAAGATCACCGGCACAGGAAAGGTGAAAGTAAATCATGAAGGAAAAGGTCATATATTGACAAAAAAGAGCTCGAAGAGAAAAAGAAGATTAAGAAATGCCTCGGTTCTCTCAAATTCGGTTGCAAAAAAAGTGAAAGGGCTTCTGCCTTACGGAAGAAGTTAGGAGAGAAAGATGACCAGAGCAAAATTTTCAGTTGCAAGGAAAAAGAGAAAAAAGAAAATAATGGATCAGGCCTCCGGTTACAGGGGACTGAGATCAAGAGAGTTCAGAAGAGCAAAGGAACAGGTTATACATTCCCTACGGTATTCCTATATCCATAGAAAGCAGCGCAAAAGAGATTTCAGAAAACTTTGGATCAAGAGAATAAACAATGCTCTTACCCAGTATGAGATCTCGTACAGCCGCTTTATTCACGGCTTAAAAATGGCGGAAATGGACCTTAATAGAAAGATCCTTTCAAATATGGCCATTGAGGACCCGACTGAATTTGAAAAGGTAGTTGACAGAGTAAAAGAAGTTTTGGCTAAGAATTAATACGGAGTTTAATGAGAAAGAAATTTTCTCCTCCCGTTCTGATAGTTTTCATCTTTCTTTTAGTCATACTATCGGGAACATTATTATTAATGTTGCCATTCTCCACAAAGAATGGCATATCCTTTATTGACGCCCTGTTCACAGAGACCTCAGCTGTTTGTGTGACCGGGCTCATCGTGAAGAATACCGGCCAGGACTTTACCTTTTTCGGTCAGCTGATCCTTCTTATCTCGATTCAACTTGGCGGTTTGGGTATAATGACGATCTCAACTTTTTTCTATCAGCTTATCAAGAGGGATCTCTCCTTACGGCATCAGCTTGTGATCAGAGAGCTCGTGGCTCCCAAGGGCGACTTCTTTGATATTGTCAACCTTTCCGTGAAGGTTATAACTTACACAGTGATCTTTGAGGCATTCGGCGCATTTTTCTTCTGCTTGAAATTTATTCCCTTGTATGGATGGGGGAAAGGACTGTTTTATTCAATATTTCACTCGGTGTCCTCCTTCTGTAATGCGGGATTCTCTACTTTTGTAGATTCTTTTTCCGCGTTTTCGGATTCGCCTCTTGTGCTCTTGACCTCTTCCACCTTATTTATATTCGGTGGTTTGGGCTTTCTTATTCTTTACGAACTTTTTGAGTTGAATATCTTCAACAAAGGCCTCAATATAAGAATGAAGAAATTTTCAGTTCAGACAAAACTGATGCTTCTCGGCACCGTTGTCCTTTTGGCGGGGGGAACGATAGCGATGTTCTTTCTTGAGAAGGACAATACACTCAGTTCGATGGGCTTTTTCGAGAAGATATTGGTTTCATTTTTCCACTCCGCTACCGCAAGGACAGCGGGGTTCAATGTGATCGATCTCGGAGGCGCGCGTCCCGCTACATTGATGTTGAATGAATTATTCATGTTCATCGGTGCAGGCCCGGGTTCCACGGCAGGAGGTATCAAGGTTACCACTTTCTTCCTCCTTCTGCTGATACTCGGTTCGTTCTTCCGTCAGAAAGACAGGGTTGTCGCGCACAATAAGGCGATCCCGCAAATTATTGTTTATAGAACGATCACTATATTTCTGGTAGCCATATTCTGGCTGTTTATTTCGTTTATGGCATTGCTTATGACAAATATGCAAGTTCCATCATCCGCCGGACAGGATGTTTCTCAAAGACTTTTCTTTGAGCTGGTATCCGCTTTCGGCACGGTCGGCCTCTCCACAGGGGTGACCCCGTATTTGAATAATATAGGAAAAATGATTATAATTATAACGATGTTCCTTGGCAGGTTAGGCCCTACGCTCATCGCCTTGAGTATTAAGAAAAGCGACAGGCCCGTACAGATCGAATACCCCGAGGAACAGGTAATGGTCGGTTAGGAGGCAGTAATGGCTCAGAAGTACATCATTGTAGGGATGGGGGAGTTCGGTCTCTCTGTATGTAAGCGTTTAAATGAATTGCATATGGAGGTCCTTGCGATAGACAAGGACCCGGAAAAGGCGCAATTCGCTCAATCATTCGCCACAAGCAGTGTGGCTATAGACGCTACCGATGAAAACGCATTAAAGGCAATCGGTGTCAGCAAATACGATGTTGCCGTTGTTTCTATCGGCACAGACCTGGAATCTTCCGTAATGATCACGGTTTTATTGAAGGAAATGGGTATTGAGAAGATCGTGGCGAAGGCTGTGACCGGCCTGCAGGAAAAGGTCCTTATGAAGATCGGCGCCGACAGGGTAGTACTTCCCGAGGTTGAGGGTGGTAAACGACTCGCCAATTCTCTTGTTGGGCCTAATATTCTCGATTCCTTTGAATTTTCCGGTGATGTTTACTATATTGAATTCCGTTCACCGAAGAGTTTTACTGGAAAATCGATAATCGAGCTCAAAATCAGAAATGTCTATAATCTCAATGTTATAGGAGTTAAAAGCAATGGGGATGTTAATCTTATACCTTCTCCGGATACCGTTATCAAAGAGAACGATATTCTGATGGTGATGGGTAAAATGGAAGATGTCATGAAATTCCAGGAAAAGGAAAAGATTTCTTGACCTTCTTTTCGAAATAGAGTAAAATAAATGACGATGAAAGGACTCCGCATTTCACTCCTGATATTAACGGTATTTCTGTTCCTGTCCTGCTATGTGGACTTGGATCTCAGAACCCCTAATTCTACGATCGAAACCCTGAAAAGTGTTTCTACCATTAGAAATTTGAAGGAATTCCGCATGATGCTTGATGAAAAGCATTATAATCCTACGGATGCGGAGATAAAGAGTATTATGAAGCTGCTTTCTTCGGGATATGTAAAGATAGTTAAAACTGATTTTATTTTGGATGATACACTGGGCAATATCAATGTCGTGCACCTTTTTTTAAGAGAGAAAGGTACCGGGAAGACCGAAAAGATCAAGGTCGTCATAAGAGACATAAAAGACCTGTGGTACATTCACAATATAATTGTTGGTGAAGAGGAGAAATAGATGAAAAAAAGAGCGTTAATGTTAACCTTCGTTGCTTTCCTGCTGATGTTCAACGCATGTAATCAGGATTCCGCGAATCAGCAGATATTAAGAGATCTTAATGCCAATCCCAAGCAGTACTTCGGAAAGGTGATGAATGCCTTAAAGAGTACCACGGAAATGAACAATAGCGGGAAATTCTTCGCCGAGCCGATACCGCAGATCATAGAACTCCTCGGTTCGGAGAACGCGAAGATCCGCATTGCGGCCTTTGAAACACTTAAGACCTATGGGGAAATAATCATACCTGATCTCGCGCTCTTTTTGGATAGCGATAATGATTATATCAAGTTGGGAGCGCTGGAATTGCTTATCAGTATAGGTAAACCCGCTCTTCCGGCAATGAAGAGCCTCTTGAAAACAGGCGATGATTTCACAAAGATCTCTGTTATTGAGGTACTGGGTTCTATCGGCGATAAATCTGTTATTGTTGATCTGGCAAAGAATTTTGACACAAAAAATGATAATCTTATGATCGCCAGCGCCAAGGCACTGGGAAAACTGAAGGCCAGCCAGGTATCAGGTAAATTGATCGAACTTTTGAAAAGCGATAATTACCTGCTGCGCATAGCTGCCGTACAATCACTTCAGGAGATCGGAGACCCCTCACTTGCAGATGCCATAATTGATTATATCAAACCGGATGACGATTCCGACTATCTCCTTTCGGCGCTTCGCACGATCCGTTCTATAGGCAAGGGGCGTTTTAAAACTACTTGGGCGATGAGGGTGCTCAATCCAATTTTCACCTATTCGGAAGTAGACATCAGGGTACGGGCGGAAGCGGGCCATTTGATGAAGCTCTGTGGCTACAATAGGGGCATAGAGGCACTTTGCGCGGATGTTCTTGACGGATTCTACTTTGACCATCCCATTTTCATCGCGGAGATACTGAAGGTATTCAAAGATGTTGGCAAAGATGCGACGATCTCAAAGACAATGAAAAGACTTGTTAAGGTCTATAAGAACGATCATATCTGGGTAATGGCTTACGGTATCCTTTATTCATACGGTGAGACCGCATACAAGGCGAATATCATTAAACTCCTGGGATCCAAGGACCTGAAGGCAGTGGAACTGGCATTGAACTATTCGAAGGAGTGGAAATTCATTCAGGTTTGCGACAGCCTTCCCAAATTGGTCACTCTTCCTATTTTCTCGGTTATCTTCGCCGCGCTGGAAGCAGGTTCGGAGATACAATGCGACTCCCTCCTCCCTTATATGGAAAGTGTCTTCGGAAGCGAGGAGTACGCGATGGAATTGAAAGAGAAGGTCCTTATTGAAGTGATCAAGTATCCGCGTGACATCGCAAAACCCATACTTGAGAAGGCCATGAATGACGCTGACCCGTATATCGCATATTTTGCGGAGATACAATTTCTGGGAATGGGTAATTAATGATATTATTCGGCGGTAAGAAAAAAGGCAAATTCGCAGGGGGTCAATTTTTCTCCCTTGTGCAAAAAGGTAAGTATAAGCAAGCATTGGCGCTCATCGGGGAAGAGGAGTTCCGGCATTTGGGAGATGAACCCGATGTAATATTTACCTATCTTGCGGTCTATTATCTTCAGAACAATGAACTTTATGAGTTCGATTACCCGAAAGATAAACTTGTGGCTCTGGAGAAGGAATGGGCGCTTACAGGCGATATTGAAAAGGTATTGGGCCTTGATCTGTATTGTTATTACAATTTGAAAGATAAGTCATATGTCAATAAGATCATCGACGCATTTGAATTGATAGGGGATTACAAGAGAGCGATAGATTTCTTCAATAGTGAGATCGGCACTCCGAAGGATGCTCAGTCGAATAATAAGCTCGGCTTTCTTTTATGGGAATTAAAGGATTACAAAGCCGCTCTCCAGTCGTTCAAGAAATCCCTGGTCATGCAGAATGACCCGCTTACTTATAATTCAATGGGGCTTATTTATAATGAGCTCGGAAATCAGGTTCTGGCAAAGAAGTATTTCAAAGAGGGTCTGAAGGAATTCCCGGATGATATTACTCTGCTTTCCAATTATGGTGTCCTTCTTTTTAATCTGGGTGAGATCGAGGAGTCAAATATCGTGGTTGAGAAGCTGAAATCCTACAATATCGGAAACAGTTTTCTTCATGCGGGTATCGGAAAGATCCTGCCTCCTGAATATGAGATCGACCTTGAAGAGGAATTGGCGCGTCACCCAAAGAGCCCCAGCATTGTATTGGAGATAGGGAAATTCATGTTAAGAAGGGGAAACTTGGAGAAACTCATAACATTCATCAAGGACGAGATGACAAGGGGAAATGAGTCACCTAAAATACTTTCTCTACTTTCCTACGCTTACTTCTTTTCATATGAATTTTCTGAGGCGGAAAGCACCGTTTTAAAAAGTATTGAGAAGTTCCCTGATAATATCACATTGCTTCTGACGATCATTTTCTTGTATATAAACAGAGGTAAATTTGAAAAAGTACTTCCAATATTGGAGAAAATAAAATCGGTTGACCCGATGTATATCGAAGCCCTGTTCAATGTCGGTATGATCTTAGAGAACGCCGGCATACTGACTAAGGCAAAACTGCTATTTGAATGGTTCGTAGAGGTATCTGATCACGAATCATCCAAGCAGGTAGTTGAACTGCACCTGGAGGTTATTAATTCCAGGCTTAATTTAAAAGAGGAGAGAGGGAATGAAGGAATATTCTGATCTTAAGAAATTTGAAGGTTTCGGACAGTGGAACGATACCGACCTTAAAGGGTTTATAGAGTATTTTGAAGAAAAACTGTTCAAAGTTAATGAGATAATCGTCAATGAACAATCGGAAGGACAGGAACTCTTCCTGCTGGTCGACGGAAAGGTCAGGGTTGAGCGAGAGGTGATGGGAGAGGATCAGACATTGAAGATCCTTGAGAAGGGCGAACTCTTTGGTGAGATGTCCCTCTTTGATAATTACCCCAGATCCGCGACTGTAAGGAGTTTTGAGGACTCGAAGCTTCTCATTATGGAAAGAAAGGGTTATGACAAGTTGAGAAAGGAAAAACCTGATCTTGCCAATAAATTTCTCGAACTCGTTATCCAGACCCTCTCAATGAGGCTTCGCCAAACGAATAAGAATCTGGAGATACTTTCTCTCTGGCTTATATAAAAGAGGTAAATTAGAGTCCTGTGTTAAATTTTTCTTTTTTAGCAGAAAAAGGCAATGTCAAGAAGGTCTTAAGTTCAGGAGATCTACCATTCACAAATGAATATTTCAGTGAGTTAAAGGGATTTCTGAAGGCCCTGCTGAAGGAATTCGATGCCACAGGGGAACACTTCACCCATATGCAGAGGATAATACCGGAATTAGGTAACACCTCGATCCAATTTTACAAACCCGAAGATCAGAAATATACATTCGTTACACTTTCCTATTATGACTTGGACCAATCTCTTTCCTCCATTATGGATAAGGTCTTTTACGGATTCAATATAGGCAAAAAACATTCGGGTGTTGAAACCTCCGATACATTTGAGAGAAGGACCGCTGAAAATATTATTGTACGGCTGAATAAGCGCTTCTCCATAAATTCCTTTATCGCTCTTATTGACAATGTGGTCATAACCGCTGATATCAACGGCAAAACCGATATAGCGCCGAATAAGATCCTTGACCTCGAGCAGCTCAGCAGATCCGGAAAGATAAATATCGGCGGTGTGGATCACCTCTGCTTTAAAATACTCGAAGACCCTTTCGTAGCCGCATTCCTTATACCGGAATCTCAGATCACTGACAGGGGGATGATCGAACCGTTTTTGTATTTCGTCGCCACCTTGTTTATCCTGGGTAGAGAGGAAGAGAGAATAAGCGAGCTTGATAAGAAACTTATGGAGATGTACTCGCAGAAGGAGTGCTTCGGCAATCTTTTTACTCGCACCTTGAAGGATTCTATTTCCGTTATTGACGGATATGTACAGCTCTTGAAGGATGGCAAGACGGATATGAGTATGGCGTTTCAGCCTTTGAAGGACGAGGTCGCGAAGATACTGGAAAATTGCGATCTGATCGACGGGCTTTCCCGCATGGAAAAGGATTCGGGAACTCTTGTCCGCTCTAATTACGACCTGCCGACCTTATTTGATTATATACTGCTTGAGCAAAAAGGAGTTATAATCGAAAAAGGGATCCGCGTAAAGAAGGATTACACTTCGAAATGGTCGCATTTCAAATACGATATACAATTATTCAAAAAGGCATTTGAGCTGCTTTTGAAGGATACATTGAATCTCGCCTCGGAGAATAAGGAATTTATCATTCGAATCAATGAAAAACATATTGAGATAGAGAGCGCCTGCGGCAAAAAATGCCGGGAAAGGATACTTGAGATGCAGGAGCATCCCCTGGAAAGCCTCAATAATCCCTCATCAGCGCTGAGGATCTTTTTTACAAGAAAGGTATTTGAAATGCATGATCTCAACTATCAAGTCTTCCCCGAAACAAAGGGAGTTATATATCGAATCGGCTAGAAGATCAATAAATGTCCTTATTATCGATACATCAAACCCGCAGATGAGCATTGTATATCAATATCTATTGGGCGAAGGCATAAACACCGGACAGGTAGCCGGCCATGAGGAAGCGGTGAAGCATCTCAAAAAAAAGAAGTACGATCTTCTTATCGCAGAGATCAACAGCAAGGAGGAAAAAGCATATGTGGAAAAATATTCCACTCTCTTCAATGCGCCAACTCTTGTAATCACCGACTCAAAGGAGAGGAATTTCTTGCTGTCACTCATCAAAGCCGGTGCATTTGATATAATCAATAAACCCGTTAACCTTGTGAGATTTAATATTATTTTTGAGAAGTACATTAAGCAGAGAGACAACGGCGTTAAGAAGGATTCCAAGACGCCTGCGTCATCGGCAACTCCTGCTATATCAGCAAATATTATCGGTACCTCAAAAGAGATGCAGCGAATATTCAAGGAGATGGAGAGTGTGGCGAAAACTTCCACAAGTCTATTGATAACAGGGGAGACCGGTACAGGAAAGGATGTGATCTCTCAAGCGATACACGAACTTTCTCCTCGGCGCGATGGCCATTTCATGGCGATCAACTGTTCTTCTATACCGCATGAGCTTCTTGAGAGTGAATTATTCGGCTATGAAAAGGGTGCATTCTCCGGAGCTTACACCTCTAAAAGAGGCCTTTTCGAGCTCTCCAGCGAAGGGACACTATTTCTGGATGAAATAGGGGATCTGCCCTATGATCTTCAGGCCAAATTGCTTCGTGTCCTGGAAGAGCGAAGTATTCGGCGTCTGGGGAGCACTACAACGATACCGATAGACTTTCGCCTTATCGCAGCAACAAATCAGGAGTTACCCCGCTTAGTCAAGGAAAAAAGATTTAGAAAAGACCTGTATTTCCGATTAAATGTGTTTCACATACATCTTCCTCCACTGAAGGAAAGGAAGGAGGATATTCTTCCACTCGCATACTATTTTATCGACCGTTTCAATAGAATACACGGTAAAGAAGTAAAGGGCCTTTCCGAACATGCAGAGCATAAAATACTCAGATATTCCTTTCCCGGGAATATAAGAGAATTGGAGCATATCATCGAAAAAGCGATCATCATATCTTCTGAGAAAACATTAGGGCCGAAAGACATCCTTTTTTCCAAGGATATCGAAGATATAGAAAATGTCGGCGGGATATCAAATATAACAATAAATATTGAACAACCGATGAAGACGGTAGTTAAGTACTGGAAGGATGAAATTATCAGAGAATATCTGGAGAACCTCATAAGGAAGTACGGATGGGATATCAAGACCATCATCAAGATCTCCGGTATCGACAGGTCATATTTCTATAAATTGGTAAAGAAATACGAGTTAATGGAAAAATATTCCACAAAGTGGAATATAAGTCCACATTCCTGAGAAAGCAAAATGGCGTTATTCTAGATGTGTTGGGAGAAAAGATATTGGCACGGATGTTGCTGTATATAATGTGTTCTTTCACACACACAATAACAAACTTGGGAAGGTGCACTCATACCCCCCCCCCTCCTTTCAAACCACGCACCTTCCCATTCTCTTTTTCAGGGACAATCAATATATTATTGCAGATGTTAAGAATGTTTCCGTGTGATTATGTGCTCTGATTCATAAAGACGGTAACAATGGCAGATGCTAATTTTATTCCGCATTCAAGGCGCTAGGAACGGCGCATACCCATTGCGGTATGTAAGCAACGAGCAACGCAGAAGACGGAAAAAGAGCTTCAGCCCGAAGGGAATATCATCTTTGGTCAATTTCTTCCTCTCTCTTTGCTTATGTACCACTAAGGGTACACCGCACTCATTGTTCGTTGGAGTTGACTTAAATCTAAACATTCCATTGTCATCGTATTTATGAATCAGAACACTGCGGGGCAAAGAGTTTACACGCTTCGCTTCCTGTCAACTCTTTGCTTGGAACTTTTACATCGGGACAGACGAACGCCTGCGGCGTACGACATGTCCCATATCTTGATTGGGGTGCGGCGTGATATGATTGGAACAGGAGAATTAAAGTGTTAAACGAAATATTGTTTTTCCGGTTACGGATGTGGATATTGTTTGCATTTTTACTGGGACACTGGGCCGCTGGGCTACTGGGTCCACTGGGCCTTTGCTACTCGAAGAGCCCTTTGAATTCCTCTTCTCCGATGATTTTCAGATCTAATGCCTGCGCTTTTTTCAATTTTGAGCCGGCGGCTTCTCCCGCCACAACATAATCTAATTTGCCGGATATCGCACTCAGCACCTTACCGCCCGCATCTTCGACCATTCTTTTTGCCTCGCTTCTTGAAAGAGAAGACAGAGAGCCGGTGAAGATGAAGTTCAGGCCGTTGAGAGGGCCCTTGTCTTTGTTATTGTCCGGATAGAGCAGAACAACTCCATTAGATAACATATCTTCCAGTATCTTGATATTGACGGGATCATTAAAATATTCGTATATGGATGCCGCAACAACCGGGCCGATGCCTTCAATGCCAGAAAGGCTGTCTGCGGATGCTGACATAAGTTCTTCCAAAGCCGAAAAATGCCTCGTTAAGAGCTTTGCTGTCACTTCGCCGACCTCATCTATGCCTAAAGCGGATATCAGGCGGTAAAAAGGCACATGTGACGCCGAATTGATGCTATCGGTCAATCTCTGGAACGATCTTTCGCCGAATCCCTCCAAGAATCTGATCTCGGGGTGCTCTTTCAGCTTGAAAATGTCAGGGATGGTGGTGATGATCTTCAATTCCATGAATCTGTCGATCTGCTTTGGCCCTAGCCCATCGATATCGAATCCCGCCTTGGATACAAAATGATATATACGCTCTTTGATCATTGTATGGCAGAGGGGATTGATACATTTGGCGATGGGAGAACCTTCCGGGAAGTGGATATCAGATCCGCAGGAAGGGCAATGCACCGGAAAAGGTATCATCTCGTTTCCGCCGGAATCCAATACTTTGACGACCTTCGGGATCACATCACCCGCCCTTTTAACGAGCACCTTATCTCCCGGCGCAGCGCCGAGAGCAATGTAGATCTCGCGATTATGCATTGAAGCGTTCCTTATTACCGCACCCGATATCTCAACGGGGTCCAGGACCGCGACCGGCGTGATCGCTCCTGTTCTTCCCACTGAGAAGAAAACATCATTCAAAATAGTGGACTCTTCCCGCGCCTTGAATTTCAGAGCGATCGCCCATCTCGGATTATGCGAAACTGCACCCAGCCTTCCCTGTGTCTCAATACTGTTGATCTTTGCGACCACACCGTCTATTTCAAAGGGAAAACTGCTTCTAGTTCCTTCCAGCTCGCTGAAGAATTTAAATGTTTCTTCGCATGTCGAATGTATCCTGTTTTCGCCTGAGGTTCTGAATCCCATTGTCTCCAAGGCCTCTATCTTTTGAGCATGTGTAGATAATTCTATTCCCAGAAGGTCGTAGGCAATGAAAAAGAGCGGCCTTCTGGAAGTTATCTGAGGATCCAATTGGCGTATCGAGCCCGCGGCGGCATTCCTGGGATTCGCAAATAGGGGAAGCCCTTCTGTGGCCTGCTCTGTATTCAATTTTGAAAAATCTTCCTTCTTGATCAATATCTCGCCGCGTATCATCAGGGTTTCTGATCTGCTGATCTTCATCGGGATCGAGCGTATCGTTTTTGCATTGAAGGAAATGTCCTCGCCTTGAATGCCGTTCCCCCTCGTGCCCGCTTTTACGAAATCCCCGTTTTCATATATTATTTCACAGGAAAGCCCGTCATATTTGGGCTCCAGATGCAATTCATGCTCCTGCTTGAGGTCATTTCCCAGAAAACGGTTCACCTTTTCAAGAAAGAGAGCAAGTTCATCCATCGTATATGCCTTCTGCAGAGAGAGCATGGGCGGGGAATGCAGGAATTGTCCGAATTCAGCCGCCGGCTCACTGCCCACTCTTTGAGTAGGGGAGTCCTTGCGTATCAATGAAGGATCCTGTTTTTCCAAATCGGCAAGTTCATCAAATAGGCGGTCATATTCGGCATCGGAAGCCTTGGGTGTATCCTTGACATAATACCAGTATGAAAGTTCATTCAATTTTTCTATTAAGTGTCCGATCCGTTCTTTCAAATTCATATTTTTATCCTAGTGTACTCTTCCATAAATACAATGTCAATCGTTCGCGCAGCGTCATTCTTCATTGTATTTTCCCACTTTACACTTCACACTTCCCACTTCACACTTCACACTTTCTTTTGCACTGCACTCTAATACCTTATTGAAAAGCAATCAAATTGCCCGGAGGCGTCATCCCAAAGTGTTCGCACATTATCTACCACAGCAGATCCTGGTCCGATATTCGCCCACTCAAGCAGATCGTTCAGTGATTCTTCCGTACCTTCCGCCAGTATCTCTACCGTTCTGCCGTCATAGAGATTTCTCACATATCCTGTCAGCTCAAGCTCGACCGCCTTTTTAACGGTATAATGCCGGAAAGCCACACCCTGAACCCTGCCCGAGACCGTTATTAAGATCGATCTGTTCACTTCTTTCACTTTCTTTTTCTCCTGGCGCGAAATTGCTTGATTACCTTTCTGGTATAA
Organism: bacterium; assembly: GCA_023144005.1. GTDB lineage: Bacteria > AUK180 > AUK180 > AUK180 > AUK180 > JAGLWT01. The sequence continues at coordinate 11,632 of JAGLGN010000016.1, read as the reverse complement.
GGGATATCCAGGAAAAGCGCCTTCTGAGCGACGAAGAGAAATGCGGCGATGGGATTAAGATTAAGTATTACGAGTCCGATCCGATATAATGCTCTTTGCCTTGAATACATCCGGGCCAGCACATTCTTTTCAAAGGAATTGAGTACCGCTTCCTTTCCGATGGGGAATTCCAGAAGTCCCATCAATGCGATATTATATCTCACATATTTGTCCGCCTTCAATCTTCTTGCCTCCGCCATGAGTTCCGCCCACTTGAAATCCTCGGAAGAAGAAAGGAAATAAAGGTCGAAAAACCTGTCAAGGCGGGAGAACATATGGGCAAGATTATGAATTGAAAGAAGGATGAAAACATGATACGGATTCAATCCGTCTTCGCCTAATTTGCCGAGAATGCCTTTTAGAGTCTTCTGTCTTTCAAAGGGCATAAAGAAAGAGAAGAACCTGTCGAGAAAATCATATTTTATCTCGATCTCAAGCCCGCTTTTTCGGAAGATCAAGCTCTCATTCTCTCTTGGAAGGAATGATCTTAATTTGCGGAAGTCATTTTTAGTGACCAGCAGATCAATATCAGAGTATATCCTTATTGATCCGGAAGGATACAGCCCTTCAAGCGCCTTGCCCTTCCAGGGGGTAAAGTTTATTTCGGGAAAACGATCGAGCAACTCATTCAACAGAGCATTCAGCCGCATCTTGCGGACTTCCCAGGTACGCAGCTCATCCCTGTACTCATCTCCCGCATTGGAGAATCCCACGAGGCCGTTTTCTCTTATGAATTCAGAGCTTACCGCAGCTGTAGTATTTTTCCGAAAGAAGGATGAGACAAATTCTTTGGATGATCTAATCTTCAAGGATGATCCTTCTCTCCGCTATGGAGTATGTTTTATTCCAGACAGCATTTACTGCTTTGTAATATAATTTGTGTTCGATCTCTAAGATGGCGTCTGCGACCGCTTCCACATTTTGATGCATCGAGATATCGATGCATTCCTGCATTATTATCTCCCCGCCGTCAAGGGACTCATCGACAAAGTGAACGGTTGCTCCAGACATTTTTACTCCGGCTTTGAATGCCTGTTTCTGTGCGTCAAGCCCTTTGAAAGAAGGCAGAAGAGACGGGTGGATATTGAGTACCGGGTGGGAGAAGTCCTTTAAGAAAGAAGGGGGAATTATTCTCATGAAACCGGCAAGGGCGATCAATTCTACTCCATGATCACTAAGAAGGCCGAGAAGACGGCCGCGATTCTTTACTTTGAAGGGAAATGAAAACGCAGGTATTCCCTCATTCTTGGACATCGTCAGGCCGGCGGCATCGCTTCTATTCGAATATACCATATTTATTTTCGGGACAAGGTCGCCTGCCTTACTTCTTTCTATAAGGGCGTTCATATTTGACCCTCTTCCTGAAATGAAGACAGCGATCCCTTTAGAATCCATAATCCGCCAAGATCTGTTCTTTGTGCAGGCGTATGCCCTCCAGCATCCTCAACTCGCGCCGGCTGATCGTTTCCAATTCCTTGCGGCAGGTCAATCTTACATAATGTATCATGAATGTAGATTCATCATCCTGGGAATAGGGGAGTATTTCCTTGGCGATCTTCAGAGCGCTTTCAAACCAGTGTAATTGGAGAAAATTCAGCATTGTATAATAATCCTTATGAAAATACCTGCTCTCTCCTAATTGAATGAAGTCAAGTGTGATGAGTGAGTCGGCGAACATTCCATCCCTATACAGATCAATAGCTTTGCCCATATGATCGATATAAAAAGGGGAGGGATCCTCGATCCAATATTCACTATGACAAGAGGAAAGCAGTAACACAGCCATAATAAATAAGAATAATGGCGTAGTGGTCTGATTCATAAATACCATAACAATAGAATGTTTAGATTTGAGTCAATACCAACGAACCAGTGTGCCTGATTACAATTTCTTAATGGATTTTCCGGGTATGAAGCGGACTACTTTCTGTTTCGGTATGGTGATTATCTTTCCCGTTCCCGGGTGTTTCCTCTTCATTGCTTGTCTTTCTTTTACTATGAAACTTCCGAGGCCTCTTAATTGTATACTTTTCCCGCTTACCAGAGCATTCTTCATCTCATCAAGTATGATCCCGATGATCTCCTTTCCCTGAACTACGGTCACGTTCAATTCACGGGCAATTTTTTCCGCTAATTCGTTCTTGGTCATGTATATGCCTCCTTACTTTTTATCATGATATTTCTCGAGAAATGGCTTGAACAGGTCAATAGGCAGAGGGAAAATGATCGTTGAATTGTTATCTGCCGATATCTCGGTCAATGCCTGAAGATATCTCAACTGGATACCATTCGGGTCTCCTGAGAGTATTTCCGCTGCGCTTCTCAAGGTTTCACTGGCCTGAAGTTCACCCTTCGCATGGATGATCTTGGCCCTTCTTTCTCTTTCGGCTTCCGCCTGATATGCCATGGAACGCCTCATTGATTCGGGGAGATCCACCTGCTTCACTTCAACCATACCGACCTTGATACCCCATGGGTCAGTTGCCAGGTCGAGTATTTTCTGAAGTTCCTTATTGATATTTTCTCTCTCTGATAGCAATTCATCGAGCTCAGACTGTCCGAGAATAGATCTGAGTGTGGTCTGTGCAAGCTGTGAAGTAGCGTATTTAAAATTCTCAACTTCTACGATCGCCCTATTCGCGTCAACAACGCGAAAATAAACAACAGCGTTGACATTCACCGAAACATTATCCTTGGTGATAATATCCTGAGGGGGAACATCAAGGACGATCGTTCTCAAGGACACTCTCTTCATCTGGTCCACGAAGGGAAAGATCAAGAATAGTCCCGGTCCTTTCGGGGTTTTCAGCAATCTACCCAAGCGGAATATAATTGCTCTTTCATATTCCGGTATGATCTTGATAGCATTAAGTATTAGAAAGACAACGATACCTGCAATGATCCAAACCATCAAATTTCCTCCTCAACTTCTAATCTCATTTCATCCAGAAGGGTTTTTACCTTGACGCGTGCGCCCTTGTTGATATTTTTTGATGAAACTGCTTTCCACCTTTCTCCCTTGATGAAGATCTCTCCCCCTTGGGAATTGATCTTGGTGAGCGCTCTTCCTGTAGAATCGATGAGGCCTTCGGGGCCGGTAGCAACCTGCTCCAAATGCGCCATTATTGATATGTAAACAGCAATAGCTGCAAGAAATACTACGATAATAAGCACGATGACCAATAGAAGTAGTGTCATTTTTTAAAACCCTCGTATATATTATAAGGGATTTTGAACATAAGTCAAGCGAAATTTGGGAAAAATAGAGTTTGACATTTGTTTTTCCATCGTGTAAAATACCTGATAAATGAAAACGATTTTATCTCAGCCGGAAAAAAGTAAAATAAAAGCCATGATGAGCTTACCAGTCGTCCCCCTGCACATACATTGGGACGGTTCGGTTCCCGCCGCTTCCATATATAATTTCTACGCAAAGAAAAATGAGCACCTCTTTCTTCCCGAGAGGGATTTCTTCGGAAATGTCATTAAATACAGGGGTGAAGGGGATAGGATAATTGATTCTCCCGAAAAACTTATGACTTTTCAGCAGGATATGCGCAAATACAATATTACAGATGTATTTCTTTCCTCGATCAATATGATGCAGACGAAGGAGGATCTTTTCGCAATGGCATTTGCCCATTGCAGCTATCTCAGGTCACAGAATACCCGGTTTGCCGAAACCCGCTTTGCGCCGCAGTATCATACGAAAGCGGGACTGAGCATAGAGGAAATAATTTCGATATCCTTAGATGCTTTTCAGAAAGCATTTGAGCAGACCGGTGTTAAGGTCGGCCTGATACTGTCGCTTGACAGGGGCAGTGACCCGGTTTATACAGAGGATCTGGTCAGGGAATTTCTGAAATTCGAGGGTCGCATACTTGGTATTGATCTGGCTTGCGAAGAGACATTGAATCCCCCCGAAAAGCATTTGAAGGCCTTTGAGCTAACCTTCGATACCGAAATTAAGAGGACCGTCCACACCGGAGAGATGTGTACGCAAGAGGAGAATCTGGATAATATTTTAGTCGTATTGAAGCAATTCCGTCTGAGCGGGATCGGACATGCCATCCCTCTTTGGAAAAGCTCTCACAAGGGAAGTGATATGATCGAAATGATGATAGAACAGGATATCCGCCTTGAATCCAATCCAGTCTCCAATTATAATTTCTTCATAGAAAGTTTGGATGACCTTCACCTTGACCGGCTTCTTGATGCCGGTATAAAGGTGACGCTCAATTCCGATGACCCAGCGATGTGGAAGTACGGAGATAATGCCTGTGTAATGTCATTTATGTACGATCTTTATGGAAAAGAATTTCTCTTTCGCACCTGCCGCAATTCCATCGAAAGTTCCTGGCTCCTGAATGATAAGGAGAGGGCTGCGCTCTTATCCGAGCTAGAGTGTTCTGATTTGTAAATTTCTCGTGTTAATGGTAAAATATTCCCATGGTAAAGAAGGTTGTACTCCCATTGATATTAGCGGTACTGGTATTTTCCGCGTCTCTGATCCTTGGCGGGATCAATAATAATATTCAATTATCCAAAGAAAAAGCTCTTGTTTACGATGCGCATACTAAAGGCGATCTGACAAGTGAAACATTTATAGATTTTCTGATGATAGAAGGTGTTGAGGTGATAGACATCCTTGACAGCGGAGCGCCCGTTAACATAGGTAAGGTCACCGGGGATCTTTGTTTTGAAATGAAGGAGATGGCGGCAAATGATTTTAAGTATTTGCGCGTACATTACCGGAAAAAGGGAAATTCAGGCACTTCATTATTGATAGGGCTTCTTGCCGGTATATTTCTATTTCTGCTCAATCTGGCGGCATTGAGATCTACGCCGGAACTTACTGGTATGACAGGATTTCTTGATGGGCCCATCGCGATATTTTCTCAGAGTGGAATACCGCTTTTTTCATCCGCGGGAATGGGCATACGCTCTCTTGAGAAGCTCGAGAAGATCGCGCTTACCGGAAAAAGTATACAGGCGCAATTGAATTCCTTGTCTGAGGGAGTTACGGAGCATTTTGAGAGCGTTATCTTTAACGGTCGTGAGCATGATCTTTATGTCAGGAAATACCATGGCCTGACATATGCTTTCTTCAAGGATATTCTTACTGAAAATGTTCTGAGAAAGGAGATCGAGAGAAACAGTGAATTGTCCACCATGGGTAAATTCAGCTCAATGGTCGCGCATGAATTAAGAAACCCCCTGGGAACGATCAAGGCCTCCGCTTCTACCATTAAGGACGATGAGAAGGATGAGTCAAATATTAAACTTCTTGACTATATTATAAAAGAAACCGAGCGTTTATCCAATCTGGTAGAGAAGATGCTTAACTTCTCCCGGCCTTTCGAGATCAATAAGAACCGAATAGACATAAAGGATTTCTTTTTGAACCTGAAGGACGATATCCTGAACATAATTTCGGATGATATCGATCTCAAGGTAAATATAAACGCGACAACATTGTTTTTTGAGGTAGATGATATGCTCTTGAAGAACGTGATATTCAATATCTGCGAGAATGCCAGCACGGCCTTGACGCGATTCAATTCATCCGGACCATATATAGATATCAAGGTGACCAAGAATCGCCAGAGGATCTTGATAATAGAGATCGAGAACAATGGCCCGATGATACCTGAAGTCGAGTTAGAAAGGATATGGGAACCGTTTGTTACAAGTGATACAAAGGGCGTAGGCCTGGGGCTTTCCATCGTGAAAAAGATCATTGATAATCACGGCGGGCGTATTGAAGTTGAAAGTTCCGCGGACAGAACGGTCTTTAGAATACTACTGAGGTGATGATGTATAGAGTTCTGATAATAGATGATGAAGAAAATCTTGTCAATGTAATGAAGATAAACTTCGAGAAGAAGAAATATCAGGTGAAGACCGCATACAATGGCAAGAGCGGTTTGAAAGAATTCAGTAAGTTCAAACCTCATTGTGTGCTTACAGACCTTAAAATGCCCGATATATCAGGGATTGAAGTTCTCAAAGAGGTCAAGAAGATCGATTTTGATGTTCCCGTGATACTTATTACGGCTTACGGTTCGGTAGAAAGCGCGGTTAACGCGGTTAAGGTAGGGGCATACGATTTTATTTCCAAGCCCTTTGATTTTGAGATACTACACAAGATGGTGAAGGAGGCGATTGATATGTACTTGATCGTCAGGAATGAAAAGTCATACCTTTCCAGTGAGATAGAGAGGGCTTTTCCCGGTGTTGTAGGCAAGAACAGAAAGATGAAAGAGATCTTTGATATCATCTCAGAGATATCAGGATCGGCGGCAAATATACTGCTGACGGGGCAATCCGGCACTGGCAAGGATCTTGTGGCAAGGACCATTCATTATGTTTCAAAGAGAAAGAGCGGCCCCTTTATCGTCATTAATTGTGCTGCGGTTCCTGAAGATCTTCTGGAAGCGGAGCTCTTCGGATATGAACGAGGCGCTTTCACGGGAGCGATGACAGAGAAGCCCGGCCTTTTTGAGGTCGCCAACGGCGGGACCGTTTTTCTGGACGAGATATCAGAGATGTCGCCGAAACTGCAGGCGAAACTACTGAATGCGGTACAGAACAGAGAGATAAGACGCGTCGGCGGGGTCAAAAGCATTAGGATCGATGTCAGATTCATTGCCAGTACAAATAAGGATATAGAGGAAGAGGTCGCTGAGAAGCGCTTCAGAGAGGATCTCTATTACCGGCTTAATGTTATCCGGATAAATCTTCCTCCGTTAAAACAGCGTAAAGAGGATATCCCGCTGCTTTCAAGTTTTTTCATGAAGAAATTCTCTCTGAAGAATTCAAAGAAGATAAAAGGCATTTCTCCGGAAGCGCTTTCAAAATTGATGAATTATGAGTATCCGGGAAATGTGCGGGAGTTGGAGAACATCATTGAAAAAGGTGTTATCATGGAAAAAGGAGATTATCTTGGAGATGAGACACTTCAGATCTCCTTGACCTCTCATACACCTGTCGAAAGCGAAGAGGGCGTTGGTGAGAATATGGTCAAGGTCCGCTGCCTTTTACCCATAGAGAACGGCTTTGAGCATTTGAATTTCATGCAGGAGGATGCCGAGAAGGAGATCATTCTGCGCGCCTTGGCCCTGCATCCCGAAATGTCCAATCAGGAGATCTCAGAATTCCTTGGGACCAATAGAAGGATACTTGAATTGAGAATGAAAAAGCACAATATCAGCAAAAAGGACATTAAGGGTTAATTCCTGTACATCGGTGTTCACAATATTATCGACATTCGCCTAAACGCCCAATAATAAAGTAGTTACTATGTGGCATAATTATTGTATTCTCTTGTTCAATGAATATGTGGGAAAGGATGTTGGCCCTTATTTTATTGCTTTTACTTTCGCCTCTTATGTTATTGATCGCCATAGCGATATATATATTTGAGCCCGGCGCTCCGATATTCTATTCAGGCATCAGGATCGGCCGATTCGGGCACAGATTTGTGATGTACAAATTCCGTTCCCTTAAGATCAATGCGGAGGCGATCGTGGGGAAAGCACTCTTAACAGACGAACTTAACCTTAAGACACCATTGGGAAAGCTGCTCAGGCATACTAAATTGGATGAGCTACCCCAATTGATAAATGTGGTCCGTGGCGAGATGTCTTTCATAGGCCCCAGACCGGTAAGGCCGGTCAGGTTCTATTCCAACCTTGCTTCCATTGAGGATTACAAAGAGAGATTTACCGTATTGCCAGGCTTATCAGGCATTGCGCAGGTGGAAGGCGATTATTATTCCTCTCCGAGGGAAAAACTCTATTGGGATATACACTGGATCAGGAACAAGTCTCTGAAACTCTATTTCTGGTATATGACCAAAACAATATTTATGGTGGGTGCCAAGATCAGTTCGCGCTTCCTTTTCCCTGTGCGGAAAACTGTCCCCTGGGTTAGCCTCCTCTTCCTGCTGCTTTCAAATTCCCCTAAGTAGTATGCTTCGCAACGCACCAGTGGACCCAACAGCCTACTGCGCAGGCTGAGTACGAGGTTGGAAGTACGGTGTGAAGAAAATCAAATATCATTTTCTCCTATTCCTTCCCTCTTTTTTTACCTACACCCTATAACCTTATCATCCGTTTATCAACCTTGAACTTTTGAACATTTCAACCTTTGAACAATCCTCTCCACTCCACACATCTTCGAATTCTAGCCTCTCTCTTTTCTCCTTCCCAAACCAACCTCGAACCTCGAACCTCTAGCCTCTATCCTGCATTTATTAGTTGCATTTAAACCGCAAATCCTATAAAATATTTCCATGAAGCTGATACTGCTCAGCAAGTGTGAGCTTGCTAAGCAAGTGTGGAGTGTGAGGTGTGGAGTGTCAAGTAAAGAAGAAATGAAGAAGAAATAGGATGATAGAATTTGTATGTAGGGAGAGAAACAATAGAGCACTGGGAAAAAAAATGAAGAATTGGAGAGAGTCATGCATAGCGCAGCAAGGGAGCTATCTTTCCACTTCGCCGAATCTCCTTTCTCTTCTTTTTCCATTTTTCGCTACTTGCTATTTTATACCCACTTTACACTTCACACTCAACACTTCACACTGCTTTTTTCCTTTGGAAAAAAACCCGGGAGAAGAATGATATGAGATTGATATCATGGAATATCAACGGTATTCGTGCCATACACAAAAAAGACGCTCTCGAATGGCTGAGGAATGAGGAATATGATATTCTTATGTTCCAGGAAACTAAAGCTGAAAGCGATCAATTCCCCGAAGAGCTCCGAAGCGGTGTATTCGGTACGGTATTCTCCGATTCAGCGGAGAAGAAAGGCTATAGCGGCGTTGCTTCCCTGACACAGGTTCCGCTTGAGCTCTATTGTGCAGACCTGGATGATACCGCTTACGAGGGTGAGGGGCGAGTGCTTGCACTTAAAAAGGAAAATATTCTGATATATAATATCTATTTCCCCAATGGACAGAGAGACCACGCCAGATTAGAATATAAAATGGGCTTTTATAATGCCTTTTTGAAAAAGGTGAAGGCGGACATTAAAAATGGTTTTTCTGTCATTGTCTGCGGGGACTTCAATACCGCGCACAAAGAGATCGACCTTGCCCGTCCGAAGCCGAACAGCACCCGTTCGGGGTTTTTGCCTATTGAACGGGCGTGGATAGATGAATTTATTTCCTCGGGTTTTGTTGATACATTCAGAAAGATGAACGCGGACAAAGTGAAATATTCATGGTGGGATTACAAAACACGCGCCAGAGAAAGGGATGTAGGCTGGCGCATTGATTATTTCTTTGTATCCGAAGACCTCTCTGAAAAGATCATATCCGCTGATATGCTGACATCCGTAATGGGATCGGACCATTGTCCGGTGGAGTTGATCCTGGAGATATGAGGGTAATATGATAGAAAGAAATATTCAACTCATTCCGATCAACAGATTTCTGACGGTTGTCGGCTTATTTACATGGCTTTATATCTTTCCCGTCTATTTGAAACAGCTGGGAGCTACAGAGTTCGCTGTGGGGCTGGCATACTCATTTTTCAATATCGGCATTACCATGTTTCAATTTCCCGGGGGCTATCTTGCGGATATATACAAGAAAAAGACACTTCTTCTCATCCTGCAGTCGCTGATGCCGATGATATTCATCTGCATGGGGCTTGTGCGTTCCTATAAGGTCCTTATCGCACTGTATTTCATCTACTGCGTGCTGGCATCTCTGAATTTCCCGGCTCTAAGCGGACTTCTCGCAAATACTTCGTCAAAGAAGAATATGGGGAAGGCTTTTTCGCTATTTCAGGCATATTTTATTATGGGATTCGGTTTGGGCCCGCTTTTGGGATACTTTCTCATGTCCCGCGGGATGCCCGTTGCTGACCTATTCTTTGTCACGGCGGTATTTTCACTTCTTTCTTTCCTCATAACATTGTTCTGGGTAGCCGAAGAGCAGGATATCAGGCCAGCGGTGGCAGAAAGGACTTGGAAGGTGCACTTGGACACCAAGCTTACGGGCCTTTTTCTTGCTGGATCCTTCTTCTTCATATTAATGCAGTACACGCTTTTCAGTCCTCTGCCTTCGATATTTATGGCAGATAAACTAGATTATGACGAGCTCAAGATAAATCTCATTTTCGCGGTCGGTGGATTTCTGGCAGGCGTTCTGTCTCTGAGTACGGGGAAATATATTACCGAAAAGTCCTCTCCATACTTCTTTTTTATTGCGCAGGTGATACACTTTACCCTGATCTATTTGTGGGTGATCACAGGTAATGCGATCATGTTCGTCTTTGGCTGGATGGTAATACAATTGTCAATGAGCTCTATACATGTGATGCTTGCCGCGGCAAGCAATAAGGCGAACAGGGGAAAGGTCATCGGCCTGTTCGGCACCATCACAGGATTGGTTCCCGCATTTGTCCCTCTTGCCCTATTGTCATTGAAAGATCAAGTGGGATATTCGACTCTGTATCTGTCTGTATTTCCCTTTATTATCGTGCAGTATTTTATATTCAGGAAGTTCTGGAAAAAATCTTGACAATTCTCACAAAAACACTTATAATGTTCTCTCATGCGCCTGAGTAGCTCAATGGTAGAGCAAATGACTGTTAATCATTAGGTTCGGGGTTCAAATCCCTGCTCAGGCGCTTCTTTTTCTCTTCTTTGTGAGCAGCACAAAGAAGAGAGGTTCAAATGTTCAAAAGTTCAATGTTCAAGGTTATGCTTCGCAGAGCACAAGGGACAAGTGCACAAGGCACAAGTGCAGTGGGAAGTAAGGGAAATGGATGATATGATGAGAAAAATTGTTTGAGAGAGAAATTTCTTTGTATTCTATCTTTTAATTGTCAACTGTCAATTGTCTTGATCTACGTTACACGTGCTCTCGTTCACGCCGTGAACGAGATTAATCGCCTAGTCCGGAAATCCCCGCTTTTGTGGAAGTTATTGTGTACTCGAAACGGTTCGGATTGTTTGAGCAACCGCTGGTTTCAAGGGCATTAGTGTAAGTGGAAACATAATTACCGGTTCCGACATCTTCGCAATAAACGTAATGTACACCGGGATCAACGGGGAAGTCAGTGATGGTATTACCGTCTACATCTCCCAAATAAGTGAAATCGATCCAAATTTCAAGGGTAAGTGAAGAGTTGTTTATTATTCGGACAACAGGATTCTCATTACATCCCAGGAAGAGAAAGAGAGCAATAAACAGAACCGCAAAGACAGCTATTCGTTTTTTCATGATGCCTCCATATTTTGTCCGATTATACAGTATTTTGGGGAAAATGCAAAATTGTTCGTCTAGTGCACTGTTTCATAAATAGAGGCATAGAAGATTGTTCAAAAGTTCAAAGGTTCCAAGTTCAAAAGTTGAAAGGTGAAGAGAAGGGGATAAATTGGCAAAAGCGCTGTTGATCCAGAATAGTTGGCCTTTTCTTCTCCTTCTATTCGTTATTTTCTACTCTCTTTTCTCTGCTTCTCCACCACACTCGAGCACGGCGCAGCCGTGCGCCCAACCGAGAGTTCCGGAAGGAGTGAACAATCGTTAGAGCTTTTAGAGGCAGGAGCGAATGTTCGAGGAAAAATGACATGCTGT
>JAGLGN010000015.1 GCA_023144005.1 bacterium | reverse complement strand
GTCAATTTCTTCCTCTCGCTTCGCTTACGGACCACAGAGGGTACGCTGCGCTTATTGTTCGTTGGAATTGACTCAAATCTAAACATTCCATTGTCATCGTATTTATGAAAAAGAGCACTGGCAACACAGAAGACAGAAAAAGAGATTCAACCCGAAGGGAAGATCATCTTTGGTCAATTTCTTCCTCTCGCTTCGCTTACGGACCACAGAGGGTACGCTGCGCTTATTGTTCGTTGGAATTGACTAAAATCTAAGCGTTCCATTGTTAACATATTTATAATCAGCGCACTAGTTTTTTCAGCAAGTCCAATAAACCGTTCAGATCGTCAAGATCATAAAAGGAGATCCGTATCTCCCCCCGATAATCCTTATTCGATCTCAGCCTGACATCCCTTGACAGATTATTCGCCAAGTCCTTTTCGATATGTGAGATAAAGAGGTCTTTTTTTGCTTTTACCGCTTTGGGCCCTTTTTTCGATCTTTCTTTCCGTATGCCTACGATCTCCTCGAGCTTTCTGACGCTCAGATCGTTCTCGATCACCTTCTTAGCAAATCTCAAAGCGGTCTCGTCCGACATACCTACAAGCGTTCTGCCATGCCCTTCACTGAGCTTATTATTGGCGATCAGGTCTATAATTACAGCTGGAAGGGTTAGCAAGCGGAGAAGATTGGTCACATAGGTTCTGGACTTACCGAGTATCTTTGCGACCTTCTCATGAGTGAACCCGGTTTTTGAAAGGATATCTTTTACTCCCATCGCCTCTTCTATCGGGTTGAGGTCTTCTCTTTGAATATTCTCGATGAGAGATATGGTCAGAATATCATCCGAGTGAAGGTCCCTTACAATACAAGGCAACTCGTTCAGTCCGGCAATTTTAGAGGCGCGGTAGCGTCTCTCGCCTGCGACTATAAGATATGTATTGTCCTTCTTTATTACAATAAGAGGTGAGATAACGCCTTCTTTCTTTATTGTATCGGCAAGAGAAATGATCTTCTCCTCACTGAAATGTTTTCTCGGCTGTTCGGGGTTCGGCAGCAGTTTACCCAACGGGATCATCAGGATTTCATTTGAAGAAGAGCCTTCATCTGTGAAAAGGGCGTCGAGCCCCCGTCCCAATCCTATTCTTTTCTTCTGGGCACTCATATTTTCATCTCCATTATTTCTTTCACGAGCTCTTTATAGGCATACGCTCCTTTTGAAAGGGGCGCATATGTAAGGACGGATTCTCCGAATCCCGGCGCTTCCGCTATTCTCACATTCCGAGGGATCACTGTCTTGAGGACATCCGAGGAGAAATGCTTCTCTAATTCCTGTCGGACCTGTTTGCTGATAGAAGTCCTCACATCGTACATGGTGACCAGAAAATAGGTCTTCAGAATAGATTCTCCGGTGTAGCGCTTCACCTTTTTTAACGTTTTCAACACCTGTGTTATACCCTCAAGAGCGTAGAATTCCGCCTGTACCGGTATCAGTAGCTCATCTGCCGCGATTATGCCGTTCAATGTGATCAGATTCAATGAGGGCGGTGTATCGATAATGATAAAATCATAATGTTGCCTTAGTTCCGAAAGAAGTTTTTTCAAAATGAATAGACGATCTTTATCATTATATACCTCCATGGGGAGGGCACTGAGGTCTTCTCCACCCGGTATAATGTCGAGATACTCGGAGAAATGCAATATGGTATGGTCCAGGGAGCACTTACCCGTGATCAGGCCGTAAATATTGTTTATATTTTCCCTTTTATCTATTCCAAGCCCTGTTGTTGTATTGCCCTGCGGGTCAAAATCCACCAGAAGGACCTTTTTCTCCCACAAGGATATTCCCACCGCGAGATTTATGGCGCTGGTCGTTTTTCCAACTCCGCCCTTTTGATTGGCTATATCAATGATCCTGCATTTCATCTCAATCCCCCTCGGCCGAAACGGCGGGATGCAGGATATCAGCCTCTTCCCAGTTCTCAAGATCAATGCCGTAGTAATTTCCGTCCGGGCCCTTGATCCAGGTCTGATAGAATACGGATAACGGCTTTTCGCCCATTACCTCCAAGGTGATCGGCCCGGAGGCGACCTCTTCGGCAAGATCAAGAAAGCTCTCTGCGAAAGTTATGTAAGTGGTGTTGTTTTCGCCGTCGAAATAATAATCGAAATTGTCAAAATTGTTCTTTACAACCGCCTTCACTTTCCTGCCGGGAAGCTTCAGAAGAAGCTGAACTGAATTATACTCGACAAGGGATTCGCAATTTCCAACATTCTTCAGAGATACATTGAAAACCTCTTCTCCCGGGCTTGTATTGTAAAGGTTAACAGAGGGGATGCCCCTTGGAATAAGAGATTGATTGCCGAAAATATAGGGGAAATAAGAGGTACGGAGAAGTACCTTCTCGCCAGGTTTGGTATAGCGGAAAACAGATATTCCTCTCATGAATTCCGGGTTGCGGGAATATGCCGCGTCCACATATGCCTTGAATCCGGCGGGGGTGATCACATCAAAGAGAAGGTGCGATCCCCTGGGAAAAAAGTAGAATTTGAAAAAAACCGGTCTCTCGACACGGTATAAATAGTGATTGTCCCCATTGTACATCTCTTTATCCCAAAGTGAATAATTCTTTTTGCTATGTACGAGAGAAAAAGCCTTGTTTTCGGAAAGTTCTTCGAAATCGACGAAGGTCCAAGAATTTACGCGCTTCATCTCTTCATTGTAAAAGATTCGGTAATAGTAAGAAGGCAATCCTAGGAAATACGGTTTCTTCAGGGATTCGCAGGTATCCACCACTCTTATGATCCAGTTAATATCGGTGATCCTTGTGTCATCAGACAATTTCTTTCCCCGCTGATAATCATAGACCATGGGCGCATAAAAGTCAATGGTGTCAAGGATCTTCTTGAATTCTTTTTTCTTAAGCCAACCCACCATCGGTGAAAGAGAGATCTCTTTATCGGGGAAGCTCTCTTTGGTCGCTACAAGGAGATCAGCATAAAGGGAAAGGTCGATTCCGGCTCCTTCGAGGTCCATTTGAACACCATCTACTCTGATCCCCTTGGCGGTGAACTGTTGGATCTGGTCTTTCACAACAGAGATTATAAATTCCCTAGCCAAAACTGGCTCTGCTTTCATAAAATCCGAATAAAATGTATGTTTCCCCCAGCTTTCAAAAGTATATACCAGGTGAATTTTGAAATTATTCAACACATCCGACAGCATTTCCGCGTTTGGATCGAACTCCACGCCTGAAAAATCCGGCTTTCTGTCACCGCGATGGCCCTTGACCATCTGAAAAGAACCGGAATGAATGAATATGTCCGTAAAATCAGTTCGTGACAGGATCTCCAGATGTTCGGGGGTGAAGACAATGTTCTTGTGCCAATGCCATATCGCATTGCTTGGATTTGGCGAAGATGCAAAAAAGAGAGAAACAATAAAAACGAATAGTACTTTCTTTGTCATGATGTAATTTACAATAAAATATAAAAAAAAGCAAGAAAAAAATGTTTCACGTGAAACAATCGGGCTGCGCCGGAGCCCGATTGCGAGGTTGGAGGCTGGAGGTTAGGGGTTAGTTGGGAAAGGGAAAAAGAACACATCCGTAACCGAAAAAACAATATTTCGTGTACCATGTTAAAATCACTCGATAAATGAAATAGAACGCCGGAGCTATCAGCCTACGGGACGGAAGGTTGAATATTTTAACTTTATACATCCAATTATGACAAATAAGTGGGTTGAAAAATTCACCACCTCCGTCCCTGGAGAATGGTGTTCTGAGTCATAAATACGATAACAATGGATTACTTAGATTTGAGCCAATTCCAACGAATAATGAGTGCGGCGTACTATTGGTGGTACGCTAGCGAAGAGAGAGGAAGAAATTGACCAAAGATGAGCTTACCCTTCGGGCTGAAGCTCTTTATATGTCTTCTGCGTTGCTCATCGCTCACAGACCGCGCTGGGTATGCAGCGTTCCTCGCGCCTTGAATACGGAGCAAAAGAGCATCAGCCATTGTCATCTTATTTATGACTCAGATCACCTGGGTGGGTGGAGGGAGGATGGGCGTAGAATCACACGGAAACATTCTCCGCACTTCTTTAATGTTATTATATCCTACATCCCTCTCCTTATCTACACTCCGGACTTTCTTCCTTCGAATTATTCTTCATGTTCTTTTCCTCCTTCTATCTTTCTTTATTCATTTCGCCCACCTATCACCCATTTCTCACCTTGGTGAGCAATGCAATTGACAATAACCCCGAAAAATGGTAAAAATATGGAGCGGAGGACATATGCTCGAAGTCAAGGACCTTTGGAAGAGATTTAAGATTCCCAAAAAGGGAATAGTTGAAGCGGTCAAAGGTGCGTCATTTACTGTTACACCGGGGCGGATCTTTGGGTTACTCGGCCCGAACGGGGCAGGAAAGACCACAACATTAAGAACCATCGCGACGATATTTTCCCCATCAAAAGGCGATATACTATATAAGGGAAAGTCCATCTTTGATGATAAACTTGCTCACAGAAAGCGACTGGGATTCATATCAGGCAACACCGGCGTCTATGATCGTCTCTATCCGGAAGAGGTGGCGAAATATTTCGGTAAATTGAATTTAGTAGAGGATCATCTGATAAAATCACGCTTTAAGGAGATCGTTGAGATGCTCAATATGGGAGATATCCTGAAGTCACGATGCGGGAAATTGTCAACAGGTGAAAAACAGAAAGTATCTATCGCAAGAATGCTGATCAATGATCCCGAAATACTTATACTGGACGAACCCACTAACGGATTGGATGTTATATCTTCGCGGACTATCGTCAATTTCATCAAGGAATCGAAAGGCAAGGGGAAGACGCTTGTTCTGTCAACTCATATTCTTTCGGAGGCCGAATATCTCTGCGATGATGTAGGGATCATGCACAAAGGGGAAATGCTCTATTCGGGAGATTTGAAAGAGCTCCGGAGTTCTTATAAGGATATTCCGCTTGAGAGTGTCTTTTTTAAATTGGTAGGAGAAGAGACATGAGAGCCGGGATAATATGGTCTATATTTAAGAAGGAAGTGCTGGACCTTGTCAGGGACAAGAGATCGATCATCGGTGTTGTCCTGATCCCTTTGATAGCAATGCCGCTTCTTATGGGCGGAGTGTCGGTCTTTATGGCATCGCGGATGAAGAAGGTCACGCAGGAGACGGTCAATATCGGGTATCTGACCGCGGAAGAGAAGGCGCATATGAACGCAATTTTCACGGAAGTGGATATCAACTGGGTATTGATAAAAAGAGAGGATATAGAACAATTTCTTAAGGACAAGAAACTGCACTTCGTAGCCGAGTTCAGCACCGAGAATTTAAGCGAGGTATATACCTTCCATTATGACAAGGCGAACACCTCCAGTGATCTTAAGTTCAGGAAGCTGCGTAATGCGCTGGGTGATTATGAAAATGTATTGATAAAAGAAATACTGGTCGAGCACGGGGTTCCCGACAACATTTGGGATACCGTGATGGTAAAAATAGAGAACATCGCCTCTGAAGAGAAGATGAAATCGATGTTCTTGGCAATGATATTGCCCTATATGTTGATACTTATAACGATGTCTGGGGCTTCTTACCCGGCTACCGATCTTTCGGTGGGTGAGAAGGAGCGTGGTACTCTTGAAACCCTGCTGGCCGCCTCGATACTTAGAAAAGAAATAGTGATCGGCAAGTATCTGACAACTGTTCTAGTCGCGCTTGTTTCCTCTGCGTCTTCTCTGATCTCTATCAGCTTGACCTTTCGCCTATTGCCGTCCTCCAGCCAATTCGCGGCACAGATCAGTTTCCAGACCATGATCACCGCATTCTTCGCGATACTTCCTGTGGCGATGATCTTTTCAGCGCTGGTCTTTGCGATCGCATCGTTCGCAAAGTCCATGAAAGAGGCCCAGGGATATATCGGGCCATTGACGATGGCGGTGATATTTCCCGCGATGGTCTCTATCTTTCCAGGTTTTGAGGCGGATATGTCCACGGTGTTCATTCCCATCGTTAATATTTCACTGCTTCTGAAAAATATTATCTTGGGAGATGTTAGAGGGTATTACTTGATCATTACACTCTTGGAGAGCTTTTTATTGGCGGGATTCTTTATAATAATGGCTTTCCGCCTTTTTGACAGGGAGTCTGTGATCTTCAAGGGCGAATAGGAACGGTGCGACGTAAAAGGGGGATAAAATACCCCCCAAGTCCGCGGGTTCACATATTCAGGTTGAGACATGTTGAATTTTTCCTGTAAATAAAGTAAAATATCGATTAATTATAGAATAATAAATAAATTATAGGAGGACATATGTCCAATAAACCGTTTTTTTGGAGATTTTTAGTATTCGCGGTAGTATTGGTATTATCTCTTGTTTTTGTTGCGCAGACCGTTTCATGGTATAAGATCTCCGATGAGGAAAGAAAGCTTAGATATCCTCCGGAAGAATACGCGAAAAAATACAAAAAAGTGATAAAACTGGGCCTTGACCTTCAGGGTGGGATACACCTTGTTCTCGGCGCCGATATTTCCAAAGTTAAACCCGAAGAAAGACAGGATGTCGTTGACAGGATAATTACGGTAATCCGCTCCAGGATAGATGAATTCGGAGTGAATGAGCCGGTTATCAAGAAGGAGGGCTTCAATAAGATCGTTGTTGAGCTTCCCGGAATGAAGGATCCAGACAGGGCCGTCAATCTTGTTACTCAAACCGCCTTTTTGGAGTTCAAACTGGTGGATGAGAACAATCAGCCAAAGGTCAATCTCTTTGTAAATGAAGATATGACTGGACCAAGCGAAATTCCGCTCCCCCCGAATAATCAACTGCTTTTTGAAGAGCATACCGACCCGGCTACCGGGCTTGTAAGGAAAATACCCTACTTGATAAAGAAACCGTCGCTTCTCAATGGTAATGAATTAAAGAGCGCGCGTGTTGATTTCAATGAATTCCAGAGCCCCGTCGTCAAGATAGATTTCAAACCCAAGGGCGGAAGGGTATTTGCCAGAATTACAGAAGAGAATGTAGGGAAACGGTTAGCGATCATTTTAAACGGCAAGGTGGTTTCCGCTCCCGTTATAAATGAGAGGATCCCTGACGGAAGCGCTGTTATCAGCGGACAAGCTTCACTTCAGGAATCCCGCGATCTGGCGCTTGTATTGAGAGCGGGCGCATTACCCGCCCCGGTACAGATACTTGAGAATCAAACGGTTGGCCCCACTCTGGGAAAGGATTCCATAATGCGCGGAAAGAACGCTCTTCTTCTGGGCCTTCTTCTGGTCTTTGCCTTTATCATTGTGGTGTACCGCTGGGGAGGCGTGATCGTTGATCTCGCCCTTGTCGTGGATTTTGTTGTTATTCTCGGTATAATGTCACTTTTCAATTTTTCCCTGACCTTTCCGGGTATTGCCGGACTTGTTCTTACCGTAGGTATGGCGGTCGATGCAAATATTTTGATATTTGAACGGATCAAAGAAGAAATGCGTACGGGCAATAGCATCATTTCTTCTGTCAGGCGGGGATTCGGCAAGGCATTCCTGACAATATTGGATGCCAATGTGACAACCCTTATTGCCGCAGCCGTATTATTTCAATTCGGCACCGGCCCATTGAAGGGATTTGCTGTAACTCTTTCTATCGGTATACTTGCCGGTATGTTCGGAGCCCTTGTCTTTACCAGGATGTGTTTTGAGTACCTTCTTGGAACAGTAAAGATCAAGAAGCTCAGTATATAGGAGCAGATATGCGTTTATTTAAAGACACAAATTATGATTTTATTGGAACACGGAAGTACGCATATATCATTTCCGGATCAATACTGATCCTGGGTATCCTCTTTTACTTTATCCGCGGCGGATTTAACTGGGGGATCGATTTCCAGGGCGGTATCAAATTGCAGGTAAAATTCGCAAATGAGCTGAACATTAAAGATCTTGAAACGATCAGGAATAAATTGAACGCCGAGGTGAAATCGGTCGGCCGCGAGAACAGGGGATTCATAATTCAAAGAAAGTTGCCTGATTTCGTATTGGAAAAAGAACAACTGATAATGGCTGCGCGAAAAGAGAATATGATCTTTAAGGATTATGGAAAAGCTATTGAATATTTTAATGTCCCCGGTGAATTGGAAGAGCAGTTCAAGGAAATGTTCAAACTGGACGACAGAGAAAATAAGCCGCTGGCCGTCAATATCAACTCTTCGACCGTGGATGTGGTCAAAACGAGATTGTCAAATCTCTTGACCCAGGCGGAGGTCGATTCCTTTCGGCAGGTCCTTACCGCATCGTTTCCGGACAATAAATACGATGTTGAGGGGATCTCTCTCGTAGGCCCTTCTGTCGGTAAAAAATACCAGCAGACAGCGTTCTACGCCTTATTCTTTGCCCTTATCGGAATACTGATATATATCTCATTCCGTTTTGAATTCGTATATTCACTGGGTGCGATACTGGCGCTTATGCATGATGTTCTGATAACACTGACAGTATTCCTTCTGCTGAATAAAGAGGTTAATCTTTCGGTGGTCGTTGCCCTTTTGACCTTGATCGGCTATTCGCTCAACGATACGATAGTGGTTGATGACAGGATACGGGAAACAAGAAAGTATAATAAGGGCTCTCTCGGTGATCTTATAAATTCCGGGATAAATAAAACCCTTTCCAGAACGATTATGACATCACTTACTACCTTTATGGTGGTGTTCTGTCTCTACATTTTTGCCGGACCGGGACTTCATGAGTTCTCCCTGGCGTTTCTTGTGGGGATCATAACCGGGACATACTCTTCAATTTACATTGCAGCCCCTGTTGTTCTTGAATTTGAAAAGAAGAGATAAAGACCAATATTGGAAATTGCATTAAAAATAGCCCTGCCGCTTTTATGGACGGCGGGGCTTATTCTGATCATCCCGGGCCTTGCCGGTATCTGGGTAATTGTTCTGGCCAATTTGGTGGCGAAGCTGCTCTACCCGGAAATATTCGGCACAGGCGGCTGGATATTTGTCATAATAGGGATCTTTCTGGCAGCTCTTTCTGAACTCTTTGACTGGGTCTTCGGCATTCTCGGCGCCAAACAGGCCAAGGCATCAACCTATTCCATTATTCTATCGCTCATTCTCAGTATTGCTCTGGGGCTTTTGTTTACACCGGTTATACCGGTCATCGGCACGCTCTTCGGAGTGTTCAGCGGTGCCTTTCTCGGAGTATTTATAGGGGAAGTATTTCTTTACAAAAAAGATACCACACATGCCGCGAAGGCAGGTATAGGCGCTCTTATAGGAAAAGCTCTTTCCGTCTTCACGAAGATCAGCTTTGCATTCCTTGTGATCGCATATGCGATAATGCGGGTGTATATTTTCTAGATCAATAAGTCAGGCAAAGATGGTGCGCAATCTTTTCTTGAGGTCCTTTTCCGCCAATTTCTCTTCAGTGATAAGCGCGTTCAGTAAATGATCCACATCTTCCTTTTTATTGTTTTTATTATGGCAGTAATAGGGCTTTCCGACACGGATGGAGGCAATGCTGTAGGGCTTGGGGATCTCCATACCGTCCCATGTATTAAGAGTAAACTTCCTATACAATGCCGCCCCGACCGGAATAACCGGAATTCCTGTTTCGGCAGCATAGATAACGGCACCTGCTTTGAAAGAATACCGCGGCCCGATTGGGCCGTCTGGCGTCAATGCCAGACTTCGGCCCTGATTTAAAAGATAAAACCCTCTTTTTAAGGCGGATACCCCGCCGCGGGTAGAAGATCCGCGGAAAATGCCATATCCAAAGAAATTGAGCACCGGCAGCAACAGGCCGGCATCCTTTGAGAGAGAGATCAATGGAATATACCCATTATGTCTGAAGCGGTATAAAATTATGGGGATATTATGATGCCAGAAAACAAAAATAACAGGCCGGCCCTGCTCCATCATCTCTTTTGCCAAAGGATCAGCAACTACTTTTATGTTCGATGAAAAACAAGCAAGCGATTCCATTAGCAAAATGACTTGGCCTGCCGCCTGCTCGAGAAATGACATTATTCCACTGTTACTGATTTCGCCAGATTTCTGGGTTTATCGACATCGCGGTCTTTGTAAACGGCAATGTGGTAGGCAAATAACTGAAGGGGAATTATTTCGAGAAAGGGATATAATTCCGGTATCGTATGAGGAACCTTTATTACAGCATCTGCTAAATTATCAGGTATTCCGTTGTGTTCGT
The DNA here is from genome assembly GCA_023144005.1 of bacterium. GTDB lineage: Bacteria > AUK180 > AUK180 > AUK180 > AUK180 > JAGLWT01. Next base: position 19,609 of record JAGLGN010000015.1, on the reverse strand, counting down.
CCGTAAGAAGAATTATCTTTCCCTCCCTCGCCTTGATCTCCTGAATATTGGAAAGCGACTTTTCGATGATGGCATCTGTAGGGGCAATGAAAAAAACGGGAAAATCGGGGTCTACCAACGCAAGAGGTCCATGCTTCATTTCTCCAGCGGGATAACCTTCTGCATGTATATATGAAATCTCCTTCAATTTCAGGGCACCTTCAAGCGCAATTGGAAAAGAGAGATCTCTTCCCAAGTACAGGAAAGAGTGGTAATTTGAGTATTGCCGTGCCAGATCTTTAATGAACCCGGAATCATCTTTAAGGATAGTATCCATTTTCTCAGCAAGTTTTTCCAATTCCTTGAGAATTATAAGGGCGCTCTTTAAGGACAGCGTCTTTTTCCGGCCGATATATATCGCGATCAGAAGCAATCCAAGCGCTTCTGAGAGAAATGCCTTTGTTGAAGCGACGCCGATTTCCGGCCCGACATGTATATAAAGCCCTTGGTCCACTTCCCTTGAAATAGAAGAACCGACGACATTGACGATACCGAATACCTTGGCGCCTTTGGATTTGGCTTCTTTTATTGCGGCAATAGTATCGGCCGTCTCACCCGATTGCGAAACAGCTATAACAAATGTGCTCTTGTCGATTATAGCGCTTCGATATCTGAATTCTGAGGCATATTCGACTTCGACGGGTATTCCGGTTAACTTCTCGAGATAGTATTCTCCAAGAAGTCCTGCATGCCAGGATGTTCCGCAGCCCAATATTACGATCCTGCGTATATCATGAATTGTATTCCCCGGAAATAAGTTGGTCATTCCACCCAATCTCGTGGTACCTTCCTCATGATTAAGATGCCCCGCCAGGGTAGCGTTGAAGCTTTTCGGCTGCTCGTGTATTTCTTTTAACATGAAATGGGAATAACCCTCTTTTCCGACCTGTGTCTCATCCCAGTCCAGGGAAAGCGATTTTCTATTGACCGTAATATTCTTTTTATTGAATATCCTTATGTCATTAGCGGTTATTACAGAAAGCTCCTGATCTTCAAGGTAAATTATCTTCTTGGTGTATTTTATTATAGCGGTGGCATCCGATGCAATGAAATTCTCATTTTCACCTACGCCGATGATCATTGGTGATGAGTTCCTTGCTGCAACTATCTTGTCGGGTTCTCTCTTTGATATCACGACCAATCCGTATGTTCCCTCTACCTTATCAAGCGCCATTTTCACGGCCTGTTCCAAGAGAACTCCTTCCTCGTAGAAATTCTCAATAAGATGTGCTAATATTTCACTGTCTGTCTCTGATTTGAAAGTATGCCCGTCTTTTTCAAGATGTTTCATAAGTGAGAGGTAATTCTCAATGATCCCATTATGTGCAATAGAGATTTCTCCAGAACCTCCGGAATGGGGGTGTGAGTTCTCCATTGACGGCTTTCCGTGTGTTGCCCACCTTGTGTGCCCGATACCCAGCGGTGCCGATAGGTTCTGCGGCAGTATCTCATTCAAATGGGCGACTCGGCCCTTGTCCTTATAGGTATCCATTGCCCCGTCTGATATCACGGTAAGGCCCGCGGAATCATAACCGCGGTACTCCAATTTTCTCAGACCGTCCATTATGGCGTCAACGGCATTGTTCTTCCCGATATATCCGATAATCCCGCACATATTAGAGCCCTCTTTTCACATATTCTGCAAATGTCTTTTTGTCTATCGCCCGATGAAACCCTTCCCTGGCATCGATCAGGCCCTTTTTCACGAGGTCCTTTAAAGATTGATCAAGAAGCATCATACCTTCCTTGGTGCTGGTTTGAATTACGGTACCCAATTGGAAGGTCTTGCCTTCTCTGATAAGGCTTCTCACGGCATAGCTTCCCATCATGATCTCCAATGCCGCTACTCTGCCCTTCCCATTCTTCTTGGGAATAAGCTGCTGCGCGATAACCGCTTGAATGGTCTCAGCAAGCTGAGTACGGATCTGCGACTGTTGATGTGGAGGAAAGACATCGATTATTCTATCGATGGTGGCTGCTGCCGAATTGGTATGAAGCGTTCCGAATACCAGATGGCCCGTTTCCGCCGCGGTTATAGCAAGTGATATGGTTTCATAATCCCTCAACTCGCCAACAAGTATAATATCCGGATCTTCACGCAGCGCGCTTCTCAGCGCATTTGTAAAGCTGAGAGTATTGGTCCCGAGCTCCCTTTGATTGACTATACAATTGATCGGTTTGTGCACGAATTCAATAGGATCTTCAATGGTAAGAATATGATCATAGCGAATTTGATTCACCTTATGGACGATCGCTGCAAGGGTGGTTGATTTTCCGGATCCCGTGGGCCCCGTGACGAGAACCAGTCCATTGTTCTTATTGGCGAGTTTCTCAAGATACGGAGGCAGACCCAATTCAGTAAGTGTCATTATTTTGGTCGGAATGACCCTGAAGACCCCTGCCATCCCAAGACGGTTAAAAAAAGCGTTTACTCTGAATCTGGCAAGTCCTTCGATCTCATAAGCACAGTCAAGCTCCATCGTCTCTTCTATCTTTATGCGCTGCTTATCTGAAAGCACCTCACCCATAAGTCTCTTTATGTCCGCCGGGTTCAGAGCCGGCAAATTCATCTTGACCAGAGAGCCATGCACTCTCAATGTCGGAGGAAGTCCAACGGTCAAGTGAAGATCGGATCCGCCGTTCTTTACAAGGGCGGTAAGAAGATGGCTCAGTGAATATGTATTTTCCATTATTTCCCTCCAAGTGTACTGTTCAATAAATACCATGTCAATGGAATGCTTAGATTTGAGTCAATTCCAACGATAAATGCAGTTTGAAGTGTGAAGTGTGAGGTGTAAAGTGAGGATAAGAAAGAAGATGGATTTCCGCTCCTCGATGTAATCGGGGTTCCCGAGGTCATGCACCTGGGAATGACAGAGGACAGGTCAAGCCCTGTCCCTACGGGGGAATTAATCCCCCAACCTTTAACCTTTGAACATTTCAACTTTTGAACATTCTTCTTTCTGTCAGCCATTGTTATGGTATTTATTGAATAGCACACTGTTATATCAAGTAATTATAGGGGATCTCCCCTGATTTCGCCAACTCGAAAAGCTTTTCTCTTATTCCTACAAAACCGGCGTTCTTTAATGAATTGAAAATATCTTCGGAAGGGACATTCTCCTTCAGCATATTTTTTATATTTTCATCGACATAGAGAAGTTCATTAAATTCTTTGAATCCGTTGAATCCGGATTTCTTGCACTGATCGCATTTTCCGGGTGCAAAGAACTTGATATCCTTATAAAAGGAGAAAAGGTCTTTGGGAATAAGAGAAAATTGAACCTCTACTTTACAAGCGTCGCAGAGCTTAGGCACGATCACGGAAGTGATGAATATCTTGATGTGGGGCAGGATGCGGGAAAATATTTCCCCCTTTGTATAAATGAAATCGATGAACTGCCGGCTGGAAAAGGCATGACTGATCAAAAAAACCAATTTCCCCTGTTCCAGAATATGAGCAATGATCTCAAGATCGATCAATGATTCATCGGCGATGAGGACATCAAAATCCCCGGACTTTATCCGTTCATCACCCGTCTCAAGCTCTATCACATTGTCAAAGCCCTGAATAACGGCGTTCTTGTCAAGCTTCAGGATGATATTCTCATTCGTGTCATAAAAATGCAGTAAATTATATGTAAGTTTCCGGGTAAGAGCCTTATCTTTCGATGTGAATACACATAGCCCCCTCATGAAAGGCAGAATATTGTCAATTATTATCTTTTGTTCCTTGGTCAAGCCGAGATTTGCGATATCGGTGATCTTGTGGACTTTGTGGATATTGGAAATGGTTAAGGCGTTCTCGGAGAATTCCTCCATGGTGAAGTTGTAATTCACATCCCGGGACAGGGATATATAGGTGCCGCCCGCAACCCTCTGCAGTTCTTCAAGCTTCTCTTTGACGGTAAGCCAGTAACTTGCGGGGAATTTCATTTTTAATGTCCGGAGGCCCCGGAAATTAAAAAACACCCTGTTCTCGAAATCGGTGTGTATAATAGTGGCGGAGTCGCAGGAATTCTTTATGATCTCATCAAAGATGAATAGGATTAAATTGGACATTGTTTCATCCTTGATAAGGCGATTTATAGCGCCCTCATCAATGACCTCAAAGAAATTATCCAATGCTCTCTCATAATTGATCTCTTTTCCTTCCCACCTTGCTATGATCTTCTCTTTGATCATTCTTAGATCGGAATACGATCCCAGAGAAAGATTGATCTCGCATTGAGAGACCTCTTTGATCTTATTGATTAGCGATGTATTCGTCGGGTCGTCGATGCAGACGGTAAGCTCATTTCCGAATTTAACCAGTGGAAGGAAATCCTCCGCTTTGATCATATCCTCAGGGAAAATGGAGATCAGCTGTATGTCCACCATAGATTCATTGAGATTGATATAGGGTAATTCAAATTTATTGGCAAGTGTCCAGAACAGGTCATCTTCGGTGATGTACCCGCCTTCTATAAGAACCTCTCCAAGTTTATTTTTTGAAACCTTCTGAGCCTTCAATGCATCGTTGAGCTGATCCTCGTTGATGAGCTCGTACTTAATAAGAAGATCTCCCAGTCGAAGCTTTTCAGAATTCATAATTTTCTCCTTCTTTGCTGTGATGATGGGAATATCCGCATTTACCCGCAGGAAAGCCAGGTTCCGACAACATCACTCCTTTTTCCGGATGTTTAATTTTAACATATAATCCAAAATAATCAACTTGCGAGGAGGTTAGATCCATAAATACTGTAGCAGCAGAACGCTTAAGAATCCAATATATTTCTTGTTTTACAGCTCTTATATTCGAATTGAAGGGTGATGTGTTCAATGGAAAATTCATCGTTCAACAGTTGATGAATATCTGCCTTAACGATCTCCAGTTGTGATAGCTTAAGGTCACGGCAGATATCAACATGGCACTCCAGATAGATTTGCCTCTCATTAAGGCTCCAAACATGCATATTGTGGACGTTGTCGATCTCATTTAAATTCTCCATTTCCAGCTTTATACGCTCAATATCAATGCCCTTGGGTGTTCCCTGCATTAATATATGCGTAGCGTCCAGGAGTATTTTTAAGGCAGCGTACAGTATATAAGCCCCTATAGCAAACGTAAGGATCGGATCGATCATCGGTATTCCTGTTATATTAATGAAAATACCGCCCAATATCACGGCAACCGAAGACAATGTATCGGAAAGAAGATGCAGAAAAGCGGCTCTGAAATTAATATTTGATTCAACATCCCTTTTCAGTAATAGCACTGAAAAGAGATTTCCTAAAAATCCGACCGTTGCAACACCTATCATGATATCGGTATTTATCATTGAAGGCCGGTATATTCGGCTGATGGCCTCTTTTAAAATAAACAATGCGATGATCATGAGAACGACGGTATTGAAAAACGCGGCGACCACCTCTGATCTTCTAAAACCGAATGTCCGCTCAGGGGTGGCGGACTTATGCGCTCTTTTATGAGCGAGATAGCTTATAATAATGGCCGTTACATCCGTGAGATTGTGTAATGCGTCGGTTAATAGCGCAAGGCTTCCCGAGAGAAAGCCCCCAATAAATTCAGAAAGAGTAATGACCGCATTGAGCACAACAACAAAAAGAAGTCTTTTTCCTCCTTCCTCTGTTCCGTGCGCGTGCTGATGCATATGGCTCTGTTTTACAAATAGATCAACAATGGCTGATGCTATTTTGCTCCGTACTCAATGAGTTGTTAGTGGGAATTGGCTCAAATCTAAGCACTCTTTTGTTACCGTATTTACGAATCAGAACACACATAAATCAGTTTTCTTTTAAAAGAGACACGGGATTTTCGACAATTACCTTGATGGGGTTGTAGGCCTTGAAGGTCGTGAGTTTATCCGCTTTTAAAGAAGTGAGCTGAAGGTCCAAAAACCCTCTGATGAGCTCTTCTTTGATCTCTTCATATGTCTGTTCCCTTGATTCTTTTTTCGTTTCGCTGATGAAGAAAAGGATAATTTCATTATTGATCTCATAGGGCTCAGTAAAAGAGCCCGTCGGGTGACTTAAGAGGTTCTTCACTTCTCCGAGGCTTTTTTTGAAAATGATCTTCAATTGAACATCGGTGAAGGAGACATTCTCCGAAATATTTATACGCTCAGAAAATTTCTTTGTTACAGCGCTCTTAAACAGATCGTAATCGCGGCCGTACTTGCGCAGCAGTTGCTGAAGATCAGAAAAGACGGCAATGGACTGACCGGGATCATCTACGGTTACCGCGATGCGGCTTCCTTTGATAAAGGGTTTTTGTATGTACTGTGCCTTGTTTTTGTCATAATAATCCAGGATGTCCTGTTCTGAGTACTGCATTGTGTCCCGCAAACCTTCCGCATAAAGAAGCTGAAGATAGTATTCATTAAAAAGTCTCTCGATCTCCTCTTTCGATACATTAACCGAGGATAGAAAGTCTCCCTTCCCGGAATAAAATACTTGTCTGGACCTGTCGTATGCCTCGTTCTTCTCTATCTTTACGCCCTCTTTCAAGGCAAGAAGATACATGATTTTATTATCGATCGCAGCGGAAAAAAAGTGCTGGGAATGTATGGGATTCAATTTTCCGGAACTAAGCACTTCATAAATATCATTGCTGAGCACGGCCTTGAAATCATTAAGCGCGATCACATGTTTTCCCGCCTTGGCGAGTACCGGCGATTTATTGGAGTTGCATCCAGCAAGAATTATCACTGCAATGATCGTAATTAAGAAAAATCTTCTTCTCATATTACTAATTTCCTATCCGTTTAACGCGGTTTTCAATTTATCGGCAAGGTCTGTACGTTCCCAAGTGAATCCTTCAAAGGACTTGTTATTGAAATTGACTTGCCTTTGCTTCTCTACCCTTCCAAAATGGCCGTAGGCGGCGGTATTTATATAGATCGGCCTCAAAAGGTCAAGATGCTTTATTATCTGTGTCGGTTTCAGCGGGAACATTTCCCGGACTGTTTTTTCAAGTTTCTCTCTGTCAACCTTTTCTGTACCGTAGGTGTTCAGCATGAAAGAGACCGGATCGGCTACTCCGATCGCATATGCGATCTGTACTTCACATACATCTGCGAGTGTTGAAGCAACAACATTCTTTGCGATATATCTCGCCATATAAGAGGCGGAGCGGTCGACCTTTGAAGGGTCTTTTCCCGAAAATGCGCCGCCGCCATGAGAGCCGACACCGCCGTATGTGTCAACTATGATCTTTCTGCCGGTCAATCCCGTATCGGCGACGGGCCCGCCAAGAATAAATCGTCCCGTAGGATTAATATAGATCTTTATATCTTTTGCCCACATATCTTCTGGTATCACGGACTTGATTATATGTTCTCTCACATCATTGCGGACCTGTTCCAGGTCTATGTCGTCGGTTTGGGTCGAGATGACAACTGCGGTGACCTCTTTTGGAACACCGGCCTCGTACCTTACGCTAACCTGAGATTTTCCATCGGGCCTGAGATAAGGGATGAGGTCCGCTTTTTCTTTCCTGACATATGCAAGTCTTTTTGTAAGTTTATGAGCTAAATTAATGGGCATAGGCATAAGGTCGTCGGTCTCGATCGTAGCGTAGCCGAACATCATTCCCTGATCGCCCGCTCCCTGTTCATGGTCGCTTGAAGTATTTACTCCCATTGCTATATCGGATGACTGATTCTTTATCGAGGTCAAAATCCCCACGGTTGCATCTGAAAAACCGTATTCTTCCTTGGTGTAACCGATTCTCTTGATCACTCTCTTCGCAATACTGAAGATATCTGAATAGGTTTTGGTCGATACCTCTCCGGAAATAAAACAAATACCGGTGGTAACAAGCGTTTCGACAGCAACCCTTGAGCTGCTGTCGCCAGCGATCATATCATCTAAGATGGCATCAGAGATCTGATCCGCGACCTTGTCGGGATGTCCCTCGGTCACAGATTCGGAAGAAAAAATAAAATTTCTGTTCTTAAGTATCATGTAAACTCCTTTATTTAATAAAACCAATGCGGTCGAAAGGGAACCATCGGAATCGTACGATGCCGATAACCTTCCTTATATGTACCGGTCCCCAGAAACGGGAATCATAGGAATCGGTCCTATGGTCTCCCATCATGAAATAATACTCCTCAGGAACGATGTATTCGGAACCGTTTGCCGGCCATGATCCCGGAAGGACATGTTCGCCCTTTGAAAAATCGGCATTGTTCGCGGTGTAATAGGGTGAGTTCTCGGGAAACGGCCAGTTTTTGAAATACCCTCTTTTCCCCCTGTCAAGTTTCAGATAATCCTCCTCTACCTTTTCTCCGTTTCGAAAGAGGACATTATCTTTCATATACAACTTGTCCCCGGGTACTCCAAGGCAGCGCTTAACAAAAAGCGGTTTATCGCTTTTCGCATAGGTAGGCGGGATAAAGACCACGATCTCATTTTTCTTGGGAGACCGTTTCTCCATGATATGGAATTTTATCTTGGTGAAGGGTATGCTTACTCCGTAGAGGAATTTGTCTACGAAGAGCTGATCGGCGATTAGCAGAGAATCTTCCATAGAACTTGATGGGATCTTTGCTGTTTCGATGAACATGGATTTTATCACAAGCGCTATCAACGCGGCTGATATGACCGCATCGAGCAGCTCGAACCAGAATCCCTTACGCTTTTTTCTTCTTTTTATTATCATCGTCAACTTTTTTGTCTTCTTTATCGATCTCGGGTAAAAGTCCAAAAGCAAAGAGGGTATACCCGGCAACTATCAACAGGGACGGCAATGGTGCTTTTCCGAAATAAAGCATTGCCAAGCCGATTAAGACAAGGATCACGCCGATAATTGCTATGTAAGTCTTTCTTCCCATATTAACTCCGTAAATTCAAATTCAATTATAAACAATTTCGCCCGATTTTGCAAGTACGCCCTCCTTGATATTTTATTTGATTTATTCTAAAATATACTTATTAGAAGTTTGCTAATGTCCACAGGAGAAGACTATGATAAACGGGGTAATTGTAAAAAAACTCTTTTGGCGCCCGGATGAGAGAGGTAGATTGATGGAGATCATACGCAATGATGATGAAATATACCAGAGCTTCGGCCAGGTTTACCTTACCACGGCATTTCCCGGCGTGGTAAAGGCGTGGCACTTTCACAAGGAGCAGGATGACCTGATGGCCGTTATCAAGGGGATGATGAAGATCGTCTTGCATGATGCCCGGCCGAATTCGCCGACCCTCGGAGAGACACAGGTCTTCTATTCCGGGGAGCATGACCCGCAGGTCGTTAAGATCCCCAAAGGTGTTTACCATGGCTTCATGTGTATTTCCGAAAGCGAGGCATTTGTGATCAATACGGTATCAAGGCCTTATAATGCGGCGGAACCCGATGAGTTCAGACTGCCGTTCGACAGCAATGAGATCCCTTACGATTGGGCAAGAAAGAACGGATAATAAATAATTGAAATATATAAAAAGGAGCAGCAATGAAATTATATGAGTTTCAGGGAAAAGAACTGTTTGCCCGTTACGGAATCCCTATCCCAAAAGGGAAAGTTGCCAATAAAGCAGAAGATGCGATAGGATATTGTGGCAGCAGCGATCTTCCTGTGGTTGTTAAGGCCCAGGTCCTTGTCGGCGGCCGCGGAAAAGCGGGCGGCGTAAAGGTTATTTCTGAAAAAGAAAAGATCAAAGAAACGGTAAACTCGATCTGGGGGCTGGATATCAAGGGTTATAAGGTTGAGAAACTGCTTGTTGAAGAAGGGGTGGAAATAGAGAATGAGATCTACCTCTCTATCATGGTCAACAGGGACTCTGAAAGGTTCACTATTATAGCCTGCTCCGAGGGCGGAGTGGATATTGAAGGCGTAGCGAAGGTGGATCCGGGCGCGATACTGAAAATGGATATAGACCCTCTAATAGGGCTTCGTTCGCATCACAAGGCAAAGCTCTTTTCTCATTTATCACTTGATAATCCGAATATCAAGTATCAGATAGGGTATATAGCCGATAAGATATTTAATATGTCGCGCGAACTTTATTTGAATCTTGTGGAGATAAATCCTCTTATAATAACTAAAGGCGGCCGTGTCCTCGCCCTTGACTCTAAGATTGTGGTCGATGACAACGGAATACCTTTCCTGAAGGATTTCGAAAAATTCATTAATAATGACGATAAAAGCCCACAGGAGATCGAAGCCAAGGAAAAGGGGCTTTCATTTGTTTCTCTGGACGGAAATATCGGCTGTATCGTGAATGGCGCCGGTTTGGCAATGGCGACAATGGATATGATAAAACATTTCGGAGGTGATCCGGCTAATTTCCTTGATGTCGGCGGTTCCTCAAATCCGGAAAAGGTTATTAACGCTCTGAATATCATCACATCAAATGATAAGGTGAAGGTCATCCTTTTTAATATTTTCGGCGGGATCACCCGCTGCGATGATGTTGCCAACGGAATTAAAGCGGCATTGAAGGCATTGGACATCGGTATTCCCATTGTTATCCGGCTAACGGGTACCAATGAGAAAGAAGGCGTAAAGATCCTTGAAGACATGGGGATGGAAACTACGACATCAATGACCGATGCCGTAAAGAAAGCGGTCGAGCTTTCTTCAAAGGAGGCGTAAATGTCTATACTGTTGAATAAAGACTCGAAGATAATAGTTCAAGGGATTACCGGCCGAGACGGTTCTTTTCATACCGGAGAAATGCTCAAGTACGGGACAAAGATCGTCGGCGGTGTTACCCCGGGGAAATTGGGCCGGAAAGAACACGGCCTGCCCGTGTTTGATACGGTCTCCCAGGCGGTAGCCGAATTGAAGCCGGATGCCACATGTATTTTTGTTCCACCCAGATTTGCGATCGATGCCGTTTGGGAATCCATAGAATCAGGCATCGGCCTTATCGTTATCATCACAGAGGGCCTTCCCTCCAGGGATCTGATGGAAGCGAAAAGCTATGCCTCCGGCAGGGGGATCGTGCTTATCGGGCCAAATTGCCCGGGAATCATTACTCCCGAAGAATCCAAGGTGGGAATCATGCCGGGGCATATCTTTAAAAAGGGCAATGTTGGGGTGATCTCCAGGAGCGGAACACTTACTTATGAGGTCGTCCACGCTCTGACTCAAGCAGGAATGGGGCAATCTACCGTGATCGGTATTGGCGGTGATCCTATTATAGGCAGCAGGTTCTTAGACCTTCTAAAACTGTTCAAGGATGACCCTGATACGCATTCCGTTGCCTTGATCGGCGAGATCGGCGGCTCGGATGAATATATTGCCGCTGAATATATCAAGAATGAATTCGCCAAACCCGCGGTGACATTTATTGCTGGCAAGACCGCTCCCGAAGGTAAAAAAATGGGCCATGCGGGAGCGATCGTCGCCGGAAAAAGCGATAGCGCCCAGGCAAAGATCGCCGCTCTTAGCGAAATGGGCATTTCCGTCGCGGAATTACCTCAGGATATACCGGAATTGCTGGAGAAATGCAGTTTATAATCAATCCCCTTGCGGGTAAGTTCAAACGCAAGGGAATCCTTAAGCGTATCCTGAATTGTCTGAATGTATTTCATAGATCCGCCAAGATCGCCTTTACCGAGGGCCGCTCGCATGCCTCGGAATTGGCATCCCGTTATGTGGCGGACGGGGTTCGGACGATCGTTTCCATAGGCGGAGACGGTACATTGAATGAGATCATTCACGGGATAGGCGGATCGAATACCTCGATCGGGCTGGTCCCCATGGGATCGGGCAATGATTTTGCCCGCAGCCTCGGCCTTTATAGGCATCCGTTTCGTATCATCAAGGGGTTGACTGACTGCGGGACCAGGACCGTTGACATTGCGAAGGTGGACGATCAATATTTTCTTAATATCATGGGAACCGGCATCGACGCGGAAGTGATAAAACACCTTGAAGGGGCAAGAACATATTTCAGAGGGTTCTATCATGCTCTTTTAGACCATAAGCCCCGGGATTATCAGCTAAATATTGACGGGATCGTCCACGACTTCTGGGATGTTAACGGTATTTTTGTCGCGAATGGCAAGTATTTCGGCCGCAGGATGAAGATATCCCCGAATTCAATACTGGATGACGGGCTTCTCGAGGTTATCGTTATCTACGGACTCTCCAAAGCGAGGCTATTTATGCTATTTCCGAAAATTTATGTAGGCGCGCATATAACTCATGCGCATAATATCAAGATATTCCAGGCAAAGAATATAGAGATAACCGCGTCAAAGGAAGTTCCCTTTCAAAGGGACGGGGAGTTATTCTCCTCAAAGAAGGTCAAGATAGAGATCTTGCCTGGCGGAGTCGAATTTCTCTCTCCCAAAGAGTGAGCAGCAAAGATTGTTCAAAAGTTCAAGGTTGAAAAGTGGAGATAAGAAGGGATATGGATTCTTCGTTTGCTACCGCTCTTTCAGAATGACATCAAAAGAAATGTGGAGAATGTTTCCGTTTGATTCTAACGGGGCGTAGAGTGACAATTGTTTCACAATTTTCAACTCTACGCTTGGTACTTTTACATCGGGACAGACGAACGCCTATGGCGTACGACATGTCCCCTATCTTACTTCGTTCCGGCGTTCTATATTTGTTACTGGTAAACTAATGATAAATACGAAATATTGCTTTTCCGGTTACGGGTGTGTTTCTTTTTCCACTTCCTACATCGCACCTCGTACTTCGTACCTCCTTTCAGAATGACATTAAAAGATATGTGGAGAATGTTTTCTTGTGATTATAGTGCTCTGATTCATAAATAGGATGACAATGGAATGCTTAGATTTGAGTTAATTCCAACGAACAATGAGCGTAGCGTCCCCTTTGTGGTCCGTAAGCGAAGAGAGAGGAAGAAATTGACCAAAGATGAGATTCCCTTCGGGCTGAAGCTCTTTTTATGTCCCCTGGTTTGCTTGCTCCTCTCATGCTGAACATAATAGCTTCAGTCATTGGCATCATATTTATGAATCAGTGCACGACTAGTTTCCCTGATGAAAAATAAGAAGGTCCCTGTAATAATCATCCCGCTCCAATAAACAGGCATGTGTATCTACCGCTCTTATTGTCCCGTCCCTTAAGAGAATGATCTTCTCCATCTGAGAGAGGGTATACGGCCGATATGAAACCATTAGGATTCCACTCTGCCCTGCCTCTTTCTTGATCTTGGAGATCAATGCCAATTCCGTTTCGGGGTCAAGTGCGGATGTGATATCATCAAAAATGTAAAAGCAATGCCGTCTGACCAGAGCTCTCGCAACGGATAGACGCTGCATCTGTCCGCCGGATACGGTCTTTCCGCCGGCTCCGAGATCTGCGCCCAATCCGCCGGCGAATTCCGCCAGCTCGCTTGTAAATTGAGCTATATCAACAACTTCTTCGATCCGATCGTCATTGATCTTCTCATCTGAAAAGGAGATATTATCCCTTATCGAAGCGGTAAAAAGGAGATTCTCCTGAGGCGCGTATCCGAACATATCCGCTATGGAAGAAAGTGAGATGCTTTGAATGTTAATACCATCCAAAGTGACCTCTCCTTCCAGGGCGGGGATCATTCCCATGAGCGTTTTTATCAATGTTGTCTTTCCGGACCCGACATCTCCGATAATACCTACTTTCTCACCCGCTTTTATCGAGAGTGAAATATTATTCAAAACAGGAGTTTCTCCGTATCCCGCGGTCACGTTTTCGGCATCTACCGAGGTCTCCACCTTTTTGTGGGAGATACTGCGTATCATCTTCTCCTCGTTCTTCTCATCCAGCAGTTCGTTCAATCTGCCGATATACGCTCTGGATCTGGCATATGCCAGGACAAAGAAGCTCAGAGAGAACATGGGGCCGATCAATACGATGAGATATTGAGTGAATGCCACGAACTGTCCGATGTCGATCCGTCCGTCAATAGCGGCCTTTCCGCCGAAAAACAAAAAGAGCGATATACTCAGCATTATGCCCACGCCATAGCATGTATCAGCGAATCTTTCGAATTTTACGGCATCGATCTCTTTGCTCTTTCGATCCTTCAGCATCCGGACAAGTATCTCCTTGAATAGAGGGTCTGAATTTCGGATCTTTATCAATACTATACCGCCAAATGCCGATGAGAGAAAGTCATTGACCTTCGATACCCATTTCTGTACCGTCTTATACTTGCTTTCCATAACTTCTTCTGTGGCGAAGAGGAGGATCGTGATGATCGAGAACAACGGTACTATTGAAATAAGGGTAAGCATTACATCTATTTTCAAGAGCAGATATGTTCCGAAGAAGAGAAGCAGAAACCCTTCCAATCCTCTGAAAACACCGGAACTCATGAACCAGGTCAGCTGTTCCATATCATTGATCAGCCGTGCAACCACATCACCGGATCTGAATTTGTTGAAGAAGTGGGCACCATATCCGGTAAATCGGAAATAGATCTCTTCTCTTATCTTATTGGCGAGTGTGAGGTTCATTCTCAACCGTTGAGACTGCAATAGAGAATATACGAGAGCCACACCAAGTCCGGATCCTATGAGGATCATGATATAATCAAGGATCTTGCTCATGGAAACCCCGGAATTCAATCCGTTTATCACCATACCAAGTATCTTGGGATATATCAGGACTACCGCAGTATTCACTAAAGTGAGCAAAACGATGAAAACGGCGGTCTTTTCATAGCCTTTCCAACGCCTCATCATAAATTTTATTGTATCAATTCTCTTTTTATTCATTATTTCCCTCCAAAATAGAGGTATATCTTCTATATATGTCGCTGCTTTCGAGAAGCTCTTTATGACTCCCGGAGTGAGTTATCCCGCCTTCTTCAAGGACAAATATCTTATCCGCATCATTAATGGTAGAGATCCTATGGGCCACGGATATCATGGTCGTATCCTTTGATATCCTTCTCAATGCCTCGACTATCTGTCTTTCATACTTCGCATCTATGGTGGAAGTGGCCTCGTCCATTATCAGGAGTTCGGGATTTCCCGTGACCGCTCTCACTATGTTCAGCAATTGCTGTTCTCCTCTTGAGAAATTCTTTCCGCCTTCGCTGACCTGCGTATCAAGGCCATCGGGAAATTGCGCGAACAAAGGATTCAAACCCAGCAAGTCAACGGTCTGCATGATGTCATCGCCGCTGATGCCTTCATCGAACATTCTCAGGTTATCGATCAGTTTTCCCGGAAATAGGAAGATATTCTGGGAGATATAACCGACCTTCTTTCTCCACAGAACGGTATCCATTTCAAAAAGGTCGACGCCATCTATAAATATCTTGCCCTCATCGGGCTTGATCAATTTCAGGATCAATTTTATGATCGTCGATTTACCGCCGCCGGTCCTTCCCACCAGAGCCACTCTTTGCCCTTTTTCTATCGTAAGGTCTATGTTGTTCAATACCGATTTTTCATGGTCATAGGAAAAATCGACACTCTTGAACTCTATATTTGAGCAGAAATCCTTGACCTTCGTACCGAGATACTCGTGCCGATTGTCCTCAACATTCAATTCGAATAAGCGCTGAGAAGATGCCTTTGCCTTTTCGATGAAGCTGAGCTGGAACGAAAGGCTCATTATGGGCTCAAAGAACTGCCTGATATATGTAATGAAAAGGACAAGCGTTCCCATTGTCGCGGCCCCGCTGGCCACCATTTTTCCGCCGAACCAGAGCACTACCGAGAAGCCCAGTATCTGGATAAAAGTTATGATATTGAAAAATACGATATTCAACACCTCGGCATGGAATCCTGTCTTCAAATACCTGCCGTCAAGCGCTGTCAGGGATTTCTTGATGAAACCGATGCGGTCAAAGGACTTCACAAGCTCCATTCCCTTGAAATACTCGACGACATATGATGATAGATCGGCAACTACTTTGCGGAATTTCAGCCATCTGGGCCGGGACAATCTGGAGTAAACATAAACCAAAACGATCAGAAGCGGGACTACTGAAACAAGTAAATACAGAAATAGCCGCGCATTGATCAGAAACATTACCAGAAGCATTCCTATAAGCAGCAGTACATCGGCTACTAATCGCATAGTATTCGCAGAAAAAAGCTGTCTTACCGATTCTCCGTCATTTTCGACCCTTGAGATCAGCTTTCCTTCGGGATTATCTGAAAAGAAGTCGACTTTCTTTTTCAGTATTGAAAGAAATGCGTCGGATTTTAGCCTTACCATAATGTCCTGCCCTACGCCTTCCATCAGGATGCTGACACGGAAAGATAGATAAAATGACAGAATGTAGATGAGAAAATAGGAAATCGTCGAATTCATGAGTATGCTGACATCTCTACCCATAATGCCGAAATCAATAATATATTTAATAAATACGGGCGCAATTATAGAGAGTCCGGAAGTGACGATGAGCAGCACACTTCCGAACAATATCTTTCGCCAATGAGGGGATAGATAGCCGAGCCATCCTTTTATTATCTGTTTACTTTTCATAACGGTCTATTTTTAACCTTTGTTTAATGGTTCCATGATTTGCATTTATACAGAACCTTCTGTCCTTGCAATGCTTCACTAGGCCTGACCTGTAGTAATAAAGGGGTCTCTAAGTGTTCGGAATCATAACACTAAATAGGGGAAAGGCAGAAAGTTCTAACTAATGAGATATTTTTGCATTCTCTTGAATCTTCTTCTTCTCCGTCTATTGGCCTTCGCGATCTTTTTCCTCAGTGCTATAGAGGGTTTGTCATAATACCTCTTATTCTTAAGCACTGAAAGAATTCCTTCTTTAGCGATCTTCTTTTTGAGGATCTTTAAAGCCTTTTCAACGTTTGAGCTGTTTACATAAACTCTTACCATTAATCTCACCACCTTGTTGTGTAAAGAACGAGTATAACGGATTTTGAAGGAAAAGTCAAGCGACCCGCAAAGAATAATATAGGGGTTGGAGGCTGGAGGCTGGAGGTTAGTGCAGAGGGGAAGTGCACAAGTGACACGCTTCGCAGTGGACCCTGGGCTCGGTGAAACAACTGTCTGCGGTGCAGATTGGGTACGAGGTATGAGGTGAATAAATATAGTGAAAAGTGAATAGTGAAGAATGGGGAGAGGAAGAAAGAGAATTGATATTTGATCTCTCCACGTGAAACGTTACGCGTCACACGGTTAATGCCTTATGCTCTAACCTTATTCCACATCTCATCCAATTTTTTCCGCCAGTCTTTTCTGTCGGTCTTTTTGTATGCTTTCTCCGCTTTCTTGAGATATTCTTCGGCATTATTGAATTTCTTGAGCTTGACATAGATGTTGGCGATATAGAAAAAGCCGTCGGCAATATCACCCTTGATCCCCATTTTTTGAGATAGGGCAAGGTATCTTTTCAAATACTTCAGGGCAAGGTTGAATCTCCCTTCCTTCTCATAAATATCCCCGATATTTGCGCAGGCCCAAAGGACATTGCCCAGATCGCCCATTTTCTCGGACATTGAAAGAGATCTCTTCAGATATTTCAATGCGGGAACGAATTCCTTTCTCCTCTGGTGAATATTTCCGATATTGTTATATGCCATCGCTATTCCTCTTTTGTATCCGATCTCTTTGGATATGTAAAGAAACTTATCATAATATTCTAAGGCAGTGTCGTAATCGCCTTTGTTGTGATATATAACGCCGATATTACCGGAGGCTACAGAAATTCCTCTTCTGTCGCCGATCCGTTGCGCCATTGTCAGGTATTTCTTGAAATATATTAAGGCGGTATCAAAATCCCCCTTATTCTGATATAGGACGCCTACATTATTGCTGCATGTACTAACCCCGGTTATATCCCCGAGCTCTTCAGCGATAGTAAGATTTCGCTTGAAATATTTCAGTGCCTTGTCGTACTCTCCTTTGTCGCTATAGAGGATCCCCAGGCTATCTGAGATATTACCGATCTCCGCCTTGTAGCCGATCCGCTCGGTAATTGAGAGTGCTTTTTGGAAATACTTCTCCGCCTTGTCAAAATCTCCTCTCTTGCGATAAACATTTCCGAGTCCGTGCATCCCGCGGGAAAATATCTCGGGGAAATTCTTCTCATCTGCCCGGTTGAGGGCTATTTTATTCATTTCCTCTGCTTTTGTGTAATCGTTCAATTCCCCGAAAAGGAAATTAGCGTAATCAATAATGAGTCCCAGTGAAAACTTATTCTTGGCAAAACCACCTTTGTCAGAAGAAGTGATCCCTCGTTTGTAGTCTAATGATGCCTCTTTAAACCTTCCGGTAAGCGAGAATATATACGCTCTTCCGGTTAAGGCCCTGATCAATAATTCCTTTTTGGATTCCTGTCCCATGCAACTCCTTGAGGTATTATACAATATTTTTTGGAAGCAGCCAAAGAATGTATGACGGGTGACATGCGTGCCTATTTGAAAAAGCAGAGAAAAAAGTATAGAATAACATCGAGGGAATAAATGGACAATACGATCAAGTTGAAGAATGCTCCGCTTTGCTTTCTGAGTATAAACACTACAGGAATGAATATTAATGAGGGAGCCGAGATATACGAGATTGGTATGCTGCTGACCCATTTGGGGCGAATAGAGAAGAAGCTGCATTGGTTCGTTCAGACCAAAACCCCCCTCCATGAGAATCTTTTTCTTATCAAGAAGATCACAAAGAAGGATGTTGATGAGGCAAAACCGATAAAGCAAGTTCTGGAACAAGTTGCAAGGTATCTCGATAAAAGATTCGTTATTTCCATCCATTCAACCCATCTTGTGCAGTTTTTGGACGGCGCATTGCAGAAACATGTAGAGGAGAAATTCAAGAATGTGCTCTTTGACCTGCAATGGATCACCAAGAAATTATTTGAAGGCACGGGCTATATTTCCATCTCGGACCTTGCCGCAAAATTGGGTGTTGAGGCTGCCGATTCCAGACAGATGATGCCATTACTTACAGCGAAATTCAATATTTTTCATAAGATAATACCTCTTTTAGAAGAAAAAGGCGTTGATACCGTCCTGTCGCTTCGAGATTTTCAGGGAAGGAAGATATCAGCAGCGCATTCACTTGCTGCTACGGTGATGTCAATGGTCGAAAAGGCGATGGCGGAAAGGCAGACCATTCATATTCATTATTATTCTCCGTATTCGGGAAGAACCTCCCGGCGCGATGTTGACCCTTATGAGATACACACTAAAGATAGAGCCAAATACCTGATCGGATACTGTCATACAAAGGGAGAGTTCAGATTCTTTAATTTCGATCGGATCACCGACTTAGTCGAAACAGGAAAAACCTTTGAACGCTCTTCGGATTATTCTCTGCCGGACTTTTTTAAATAGGATAAATACAGTACGAAGTGCGATATACGAGGTGGGAAAGCAACCGGGAAGTACATCCGTAACATAAGAAAAGAGGGAAACACCGTCGGCAATTTATCGGCACGACCCCCTCCATTCTTCATTTCCTTCTCGCGCATCCACTCACCGGGAGCCCGGCAGCGCCGGGCGACCAACCCAGAAGAGTTTTGAACCGTTTAAGTGACATTGACATTTTTAACGGCAGGAATGAATGGCGGCGAAGCCGAAAATAACCAATTGTCTGAGTGAGCTAAAGCTAACGAGTTTTGGGATTTTATGAGTGATGGCCGTGGTGAGTATCGT
>JAGLGN010000014.1 GCA_023144005.1 bacterium | reverse complement strand
GAAGGAAAAAGCGAAAAGAAAAGAAAACACCTTCCGGAACAATAATATATATATCTTTCTTTTTGAGCATCATGAAATGATGTGAGAAAAGCATATGTTAATAATGAAAAGAAGGATCAAAACACAATCAGTACATCTTTTTCATTTTCATCGTATTTATGAAAAAGTACAAAGAAAAACTTGACAAAGGGTAGAATATCTACTATAATGTTAGTGAATGATAACTAACATAAGGAAAGGGCTTCAATTTCCGGCACAGCAGAAGGGAATAAACTTCCGCTTTTACGAAGCTTCTTCCAAAGGAGTCGATGATGATACGGGATGCTGACACACAATTTGTTTTCAAAATATTAGTGAGAAAAACAATACTTACCGGGATCCTGTTCTTGGTTCTGATGCTCGCTCCTCTCGCTGCTCCACCAATATATTTCAACAGAGCAGCGGCTGCGCCCGTCGGAGGCATTGCCACGCGGATACATTATTTTTACGGTGGGTTTACCTCGATCACCGACCCACTAACGCTTAAGCAGGCCGCGATTCCCGCCGATGGATCGGGTTATAACTCAGGTGTGACATTTTATATGAGTTATGGACTGAGAGAGAACCTTACCCTGGCGATAAATACGGTATTTGTGAATAAAAAGATAGAATCAATTATGACAAAAGAGGGCTCCGGCTTGGGAGATACCTATCTTTCTGCAAAATTCCAATTAAGAAGAACAAAGGGCCATGCATTGTCTCTGGCGTTTTTGTACCGCTTGAATTCCGGCTCCTTTGAAGAGCTTGAAAAGATGGAGCTTCCCACCGGTGTCGGCAGTGATGGCTTTTCCTTACGCCTTATAAGTGACCACTTTTCAAAAAAGCGGCTGCTGATAACCGCATTGATCTATGATGCACGACTTAAGGACCTGATAACCGGTGCGGAAAGGGGTGATCTCTATAGAGGGCTGATCTCTTATGGCGATCAATTGTTCAGAAACATTTTTTGGGAATTGTCGGTTCAGGCATATATACGCTCAAAGGATGAGCGCTTGCCGTTTACGGGTTATGGTGTGTCGGGCGCTCTGGGCGTTCAAGCCGTTCTCGGCAGAATGAGCTTTCAAATGCTGGCAGAAGTATATCCTCTCAAGAGAGATCTATACGATGATGTACTGCAGATCAAGGCCGGCCTGTCGTGGAATATTTCAAGAGGAAAAAGATAATGGAAGAAATACTATATATAATAATGAGATCCATACATTTTACCGCCACTTCTTTCTGGGTGGGCGGCCTGCTGCTGATGAGCTTTTTTATACTGCCGATGCAGAAGGGATCATCTCCCGATGAATGGAAGAAGTTTGAAAACGGGCTGACGAAGGCGGTATTTTTCAGCGCGTTCCTGCTGCTGATCACCGGTATTTTCATGGCAAGGTCCGGTGTCTCGCCGTATGCAGTCCCCCGCACTTTTGTGATCTTAAAGGTAGGGCTAACATTTGTTATGTTGGGCGTAGCGATGATGCGTAAAATCTCGAAGAAAAAGAAGAAGATCGGAATATCGAACTTATTGGTACGGATCAATATGGCCCTGGGCATACTTGCCATAGTGATCAGTTCGATCATGCATACAAATACGCTCTGCCTTTGAAGCATTGGCGTTAAGGAGGACTTATGTTTTGTTTTCAATGTCAGGAAGCTCTTGGCAATAAGGGCTGTACAGTACAGGGTGTTTGCGGCAAAGACGGCTTTACCGCAGAAATGCAGGACCTATTGATTTGGATAAGCAGGGGCGCTGCTTTCTGGGCAAATGAATTAAAAAAGAAAGGCATTTCCAGAGAAAAGGGTGACCACCAGATCGCCGAGAATCTTTTTACTACAATAACCAATGTGAATTTTGAGCCTGCTGAGATCTTTGACAGGATCAAAAAAACAGTGGATTACAGAAATCATCTTATGTCAAAAGCCACAGATAATGCCGACCTGAAGAACGTGAAAAAGAATTTTCTGCATGCACCGTACGCTGCCCTTGTGGAGCTGGACGGACCAATTGACGCGATGGAAAAATACTCAGAGTTTAGCGGAATTCTTTCTCAGAAAAATGAAGATATCAGATCCTTGAGAGAATTACTGCTTTCCGGATTGAAGGGTATTTCGGCATATGTTGACCATGCCGTGATCTTGAAGAGAAATGGCGATCAGATACTTGATTTTATCGACCATGCGCTATCCGCTACCGTAAATGAAAATATCGAGAAGGTTGATCTTGTGGCATTGGTAATGGAAGCCGGCAAATTCTCGGTTGACGCCATGGCATTGCTGGATGAGGCAAATACGGGAACCTACGGGAACCCCGTAGTCACAGAGGCGTGGACGGGCACGGCGAACAATGCCGGTATTATCATATCCGGTCATGACCTTCTGGATCTTGAGGAGCTCTTGAAGCAGACCGAAGGAAAGGGCATCGATATTTATACTCACGGAGAGATGCTGCCCGCGCACGGTTATCCGGAATTAAAGAAATATTCCCATTTAAAAGGCAATTTCGGAACATCCTGGTATAATCAGCAGCGTGAATTCTCCGATTTCGAGGGCCCGATCCTCATGACCACCAATTGTATTCAGAAACCGCTCGCCGCGTATTTTGACAGGATCTATACGACCGGCCTTGTCCGCTGGCCGGGAGTGACGCACATACCTAATGTCGAAGCTGATGAAATGAAAGATTTTTCAGCAGTAATAGAACAGGCCTTGAAGATAGGGCCCTTAGAAGAACGCAAAGGCAAAAAGCTGATAGTCGGATTCGGCAGAAATACACTCGTTGAATCGGCTGGCACTATTTTGGAGCTGATATCAAAGGGCGCTATAAAGCGATTCTTTGTGATGAGCGGCTGTGATGGCAGACATAAGGACAGAGACTATTACACAAAATTTGCCGAGGCTCTGCCAAAAGACACCGTCATATTGACTTCGGGATGCGCAAAATACCGCTATAATATGCTGGATCTGGGAGATATCGAAGGATTGCCCAGGGTCATTGATGCGGGGCAGTGTAATGATTCATATTCACTTGCATATATTGCTCTCCAATTAAAAGAAGTTCTGAAGGTTGAGGATATTAACGATCTGCCCATTTCATTCAATGTGGCGTGGTATGAGCAGAAAGCCGTGACGGTTCTTCTGGGCCTGCTTTATCTGGGCGTAAAAAAGATCCGCCTCGGTCCGACACTGCCTGCTTTTTTATCTCCTGGCGTGGTCAAGGTGTTGGTAGAGAATTTTGATATCAGGCCTATCACGACCGTAGAAAAAGATCTGGCGGATATGCTGGAGAATAATTAAAAATGAATAATGAATAATTAATAATGAACAATTGGAGATGGTAATAAAAGAAATTAACAATTATAAGATAGGGTAAAAAGAAATTCTTATCTTAAACAATTCTTCGGTTGCCGATGCGTCTCCTTTTCCTTTACACACTTGTGCCTTGTGCCTTCCCCCCTGTTCCACTGGGTCCACTTGTACCTGGGTCCACTGCGCAGCTTGTCACTTGTGCGCACCTTATCTCTTTGGCTGAAAGGTCATATCGAAAGATACCTTTTTTGAAAAGGCATCGTAATTGTAGGATACATTGGAGAATTCAACGCCGCCAACATCCAGCATTCCTTTGAGGTAGCCGGAAATGCGTACAAAAAAGATCGGATAGTAATCAATGTGAGGTATGGAAGCGACGATGTGTCCCTTGCTCTGTTTTTCGACCATCATAACGCCGAAATCAAAAAAGTGAGAAAAGAAAAGCGGGATCTTTGATGCCAATGCTTCCGGAGTTAAGGTTTTAATAAAGAGTTTGAAGATTGTGTTCATATTTGAAATGGCTCCCGATCTCGCATTTTCAAAGATTACCTTTTTATCACCCGTTCCAAACATCTCTTCCGCCAGGTTCAGTATATGAATATATAACTCAAATGGATACCAGCGCGTGGTATATACATGTCCATCCGGTAGATAATCCTTAAACTCTTCTGGTAAGTGACTTAAAAGACTCAACCATTGCATCGTTCCGAAATCTTTGGAAATATAAGTAGAAATGTTCTTGATCGCCGTTCCCTTTACTTGCATTGTGTCCAGTAAAGATATTGTATTTTCATAAGATCCGGCAATGCATGCTGCCGATAAATGCGGTCTGAAGTGTGAAGTGTGAGGTGTAAAGTGAGGAGAACAAAACAATATCCACGCCTTTACCTCTTTCATTCTTCATTTCCCTAATTGTCACTTGTGCTCTTGTTGCTTGTGCACTTGTTACCCTATCAGCCATTGTCATCTTATTTATGAATCAGATCACTATAATACCTTTTTGAGGTGAAAGAGGAAGAGGGAAGAGGGGCCGTCTATCCCTCCGGAATTTCTCAAATCAGGATTTATATGATAAATGTATTCGCGTTTTGCATAAGTAAAAAGGGCATCCGCCGAGATCCCCCAGAAATCCAAGAAGAACTCCATCGGCATATCATTGCCTTTACAAAATTGCCAAAGGCAGGCTTCCATAAGGACCTGTGACTGCTTTCTTTCGCATAATTGCAATATTACCCCAAGCTTTTTAAAGGAGCTTTTATCGTACATCAGTGCAATTACCCTTCCCATAGCACTGGCCTTCTTGGAGGTATCCATAGTCGGGTCATTTGACAGTGAAAGTAAGCGTTTATTGCCATATGCTAGAGCATCTAACTTTGACTGAATTTCGATATTGTCGGTTGCCGGTATTGAGAGTTGATACATGAAGCTCCTCCGGTCATTTTTGCTGATATGAGTTTACCATAATTCTTGTGAAAGTCAAGTCTTTAGATGTATACATTCTTTTGTGATAAATATGATTTCTGGGCTGCTGCAACTGCGGATTTGCAGAAATTAAGGGTAAAACACTTGCAAAAAAGTCATTTTTTGTATTAAATATATCTATGGATATTAAAAGAGTCATTATTATGATACTTGACTCCCTTGGCGTCGGTGATGCCCCGGATTCTGCTCAATATGGAGATACGGGTGTTAATACGCTCTATCATATCGCCAGAGAATATCCGAATACCTTGAAAAATCTGGAAATGATGGGCTTTGGAAATATTCTTCCCGCCCCGGATGGCATTCCTCCGCAGAAGTACTGTTTTTCTTCTTACGGTAAAGCACAAGAGATATCAGCAGGGAAGGATTCCACTTCCGGCCATTGGGAATTGGCCGGACTCGCCAGATTAGAACCTTTCCCCCTATACCCTGAGGGCTTCCCCCCCAGAATACTTGAAGAATTCAAAAAAATGATCTCTTCAGAGGTGCTGGGGAATTATCCGGCATCAGGGACCGCTATTATCAATGACCTGGGAGAAGAACATGTAAGAACCGGTTTTCCCATTGTATATACTTCCGGTGATTCTGTTTTCCAATTAGCCGCTCACGAGGAAATCATTCCACTTGATACGCTTTACCGATGGTGCCGGATCGCGCGAAACATACTAAGCGGAAAAGATCTGGTCGGCAGGATAATAGCGCGGCCATTTATAGGAGATGAGAAGAACGGGTTCACAAGGACCGCGAATAGAAGAGATTTTTCAGCGTCTCCGCCAGAGAACACCGTTCTGGATAATTGCCTCATTGCCGGACTCTCTGTTCTCGGAATAGGTAAAATAGAGGATCTTTATGCCGGAAAAGGTCTGTCAACGGCAATTCACACCAAGAGTAATCTTGAGGGAATAGAAACGACTATCCGCGCGATCAGAAAAAAATTACCCGATGATAATGTGGAAAACGGCATCATTATGGTAAATCTTGTTGATTTTGATATGAAATACGGGCATAGAAGAGATGTCGAAGGGTATTATCGCGCCCTGCAGGAATTTGACGAAAAACTTCCCGAAATACTCGGATTCATGGAACCCGCCGATGTTCTTATCCTGACCGCAGATCACGGGAATGATCCGACATTCAAGGGATCTGATCACACAAGAGAGTATGTTCCGGTAATGGTTTACGGACAGAATCTACGCCGAGGCGTTGACCTGGGCCTACGGGAGAGTTTTGCTGATATAGGGCAAACCGCCGCGCATATGCTTGGTGTTAACCGTACCCTCTTCGGAAAGAGCTTTCTGGGAGAGTTGATAACAGAGACAGAGAATATCAAGCTGGATATTTCCGATCAGGAATTTGATGTTTTCCTCTTTTCCCCGGCGGATTATCGGCAGGATATTTATTTTCTGACAAAGGCATTGCGGGATTCGGGAAATAGGGTCAATATTTTCATTTCCAATGAGCTTGCGGATTGTTCTTTTGAAACAGGCGAGTGTTATTATTCGACTTTGCCCTCGAATAAGAAGGATAGCTATGATACTATAGTGATCCCCGTGACCGATGACAGCATCGCATTTCAATTAGCGGGCCTATCGGGAGACGATCCGCTCTTTGATGAGATACGAAGAGAAATAGACAGAGGAAACCCGCCCATAGCGCTTTTTCCGAACAGATGGCTGGCAGCGGATCAAGGGTTCGGTATTGTTAAAAAAAGGCGCGAAAATATTTCCCGCTTCAGAGAAATCGGACTGCGTGTCGCATCATTTGACCGCGCGGCAGTGGAACTTAACAAAAGTATAAGGAGAATTCATATATGAGTCTTGGCGAAATTATCGATGCTTCCCTGGGAAAAATACCAGCTGAAATAGTAATAAAGAATGTTGATCTCTTGAATTTCTTTACCGGCAATATTGACAAAGGCGTCGATATCGCGATCTATAAAGATACCATCGTAGGAATAGGGTCTGATTACAAAGGGGATAGAGAGATCGACGGTACGGGAAAATACGCGACCGCGGGTTTTATGGACGCCCATGTTCATATCGAATCTTCCATGGTAAGCGTATATGAATATGCCTATGCGGTGGTGAAGAAAGGAACTACGAGCGTGGTGGCAGACCCGCATGAGATCGCTAATGTACTGGGCCTTGACGGCATCAGATATATGCTCTATTCCGCGAAATACACACCTATAAATATTTTTCTGATGGCGCCGTCATGTGTTCCGGCGACATCGTTTGAAACTTCAGGCGCTGTTTTGCGCGCCTTTGACATCAATCCACTTTTCTCGGAAAAATGGGTTGTCGGACTGGGAGAAATGATGAATTTCCCCGGTGTTCTCAGCAAGGACCCGATGGTGCTTGATAAGATAAGCATCGCCTCGGGAAAGGTTATCGACGGCCATGCCCCCGGCCTTTCGGGGAAAGAACTGAACGCATATATTTCCGCCGGGATATATTCCGATCATGAAACCACTTCCCAAGTGGAAGCCATGGAGAAACTTTCCAAGGGCATGAATATTATGATACGGGAAGGCACGGCAACAAAGGACCTTGACAGTCTCGTAGGGATTATCGATAAGGTTAATCACGAACATATCATGTTCTGCACGGATGACAGACATCCGCATGATCTGATCAAAGAGGGCCATATCGACAATATGATCAGGCGCGCCATAAAGGCAGGCGTTGATCCCGTATTGGCCTATAAGATCGCCTCATATACAGGCGCGAAATATTTTGGATTGAATGGCATAGGTGCCATAGCTCCCGGCTTCAAGGCCGATCTGCTGCTCTTGAACGATCTTGAATCCGTTGAGATCGATACTGTTATCAAAAGCGGAAGAATGGTTATAGATGAAGGGGAGTTCGTTTATAAACAGCCGGTCAAGATACCCTTTGAACTCCGTGGCTCGGTTAATATCCGCTGGCTTTCTGAAGATGATTTCAAGATACCGTGTTCTCCCGGACAGAAGGTGCGCATCATCAATGTGATCTCCGATCAAATAGTAACGGATGAGATCATTGATACGGCAAAGGTGGAAAACGGTGTCATCGTTTCGGATATAGAGAGAGATTACCTTCTAATTGCGGTTGTGGAACGACATCGCGCTTCTGAGAATATCGGCCTGGGGCTGATACACGGTTTCGGGCTGAAGCGCGGCGCGATAGCGAGTTCGGTGGCGCATGATTCACACAATATCATCGCGGTGGGTACCAATTTTACAGATATCCTCAGAGCCATTATAAGGATCAAGGGCGGCCAAGGCGGTTTTTCCATCGCCGAAAACGGAGAAATAACAGGCAATCTGCCGCTTCCGATCGCCGGCCTGATGTCAGACCTTCCCATTGAAGAAGTTGATAAAAAGATGCAGGAGCTTGTTGCAATGACCGCTGAAATGGGCTCTGCCATAGCCGACCCTTTCATGCAATTGGGCTTTATGGCCTTGCCCGTTATACCCAAGTTGAAGATCACGGACAAGGGATTATTTGATGTGTCAAAATTCGATTTTGTCGATCTGAAGATAGGTGAGTAAATGAGAAAAAAGGAGAACTTGAAATGGACCCTTCTCTTTCTGGGCCCGTCTGTTTTGATATTGTTGATATTCAAGATAGTTCCGATGGGATACGCGCTTATTATGAGTTTATCCAGATATGAGCTCAGAAACCTGGGTTTCATCGGCCTGAAGAATTATGTCAGGGTATTTTCAGACCCGAGCTTTCTGCAGTCATTGGGAAATACATTCTGGTATGTGATCATCTCCGTGCCGTTGACGCTCGCGCTCTCGCTATTTGTCGCGGAATTGCTTAATCGCAAATTAAAAGGCCAGGATATTTTCCGTATCACCTACTTCCTGCCTTATATAACCTCATTGGTCGCCGTTGCCGCTATATGGAAGGTATTTTACGATCCGACCGACGGCGTATTCAATTATTTGATAACAGAGGTATTTAAAGCCAGCCCTCAGAAATGGCTGAGTGAGCACCGGGGAATATTTCAAATGCTTTTTGATCCGCACGGTAAGGTATTGAAGGGATTTTTCGGCGGCCCGTCATTGGCGCTCTTCTCTATTATTATCATGACGACATGGAAGGTTGCCGGATATCAGATCATCATTCTGCTTGCGGGGCTTAAAAATATCCCGAAGCAGTATTATGAAGCATCCTGGATCGACGGAGCGTCCAAATGGAAGCAGTTCACAAATATAACATTCCCTCTGCTTTCTCCGTCCCTTTATTATCTGATCACCACTTCGGTGATATTCTCGTTCCAGGTGTTCGGGCCGATATATATAATGACCGGATATGAGGATGGAGGTTCTCCCGCGGGAACCACATTGGTCACGGCGTTCTATATGTACAAAAAGGCCTTCAGGGATATGGAGCTGGGTTATTCTGCCGCGATGGCCTTTGTGATGTTCATAATAATCCTCATCATTACTGTGGTTCAGCGGAAGATCGCTGAGAAAAAGGTGGTGTACCAATGAGAGCCGGCCAGATATTAAATAAAGTTTTCCTGTATATCATCCTTTCCGCTTTTGTGATCATTTTTATTTATCCGTTCTTGTGGATGATCTTCACTGCCCTTAAAGCTGATACTGAGATATTGGATAATCCGCTTACGATGCCCGGAATAAAATATTTTCAGGAGAATCACCATTACTCCGCGGTATTTCTGGATACGACCTCAGTGAAGAATTCAAAGGACATCGTGAAAAAATACGGTACATATTTTGAGAGGACCGAAGAGAAAGTAACAAAAAAAGACGGTTGGTATATTTTGGAGAATTCAGATGAAGCCGTTTTGAAAAAGGGCGGCGGTTATTTTAAGGAAATCGGCGAAAATTATACGCTCATTAAGATAGGGGAGGGTCAGGTCCGTCTTGTCCCCACAAAATCCGTCAGAAACTACAGCATTGAGCAATTCAAATTTGAAGATAAATTCAAAAAGGGCATGATCGTTGATTCTTCCGACGGTAAGATGCTCCTTCTTGATAAAGGGTCAAGCTATACACAGGTCATTCCCTTTACGAAGATCAGATTTAAAGGACAGGATATTGAACAGTATGTCGCTCCAGAAAAGCTGAGCGAAGACAATAAGGGTAAGGTTTATTTTGACAATAAAGAGGTTGAGATCTTACGGATAAAAGAAAGTGAAGAATTACCCGCGAAATTCATTGAGAAGCAGGGCCGGCATGCCAGGGTAAGCGTCAAGGAAAAAGTACGGCTCAAAGACTATAAGAAGCGAAGGTTCATGTGGGAGAATTTTGCCAAGGCGTGGAAGCAGGGACAATATTTCAATTACTATCTTTTCAATAGTGTTTTCACATCGCTCATCTCTACGATACTTCAGGTGACATTCGCGGCGATGGCGGCTTTCGCGTTCGCCAGATTCCACTTCAAAGGCGTAGAACTGGTGTTTACGCTCTTTTTGAGTACAATGATGATCCCTTCGCAGATGCTGCTCATACCGAATTATATTATCGTGTCGAAGATGGGGGCATATAATACCTATTGGGGGATCATTCTGCCATGGCTCGCCAATGTGACGAATATTTTCCTCCTCCGGCAATTCTTTAAGTCCATTCCCGATGACCTTTTTGATTCGGTGAGGATAGACGGCGGTTCTGTATGGGCGGGTTTCTGGCATATCGCGCTTCCGCTTTCAAAACCCATACTGGTTACCACGGCACTTTTCTCATTTATCTTCCAATGGAATTCATTCATCTGGATATTGATAATTACAAATGACCCGAAGATGCAGACATTGCAGGTGGGGCTTTCTAATTTTTCTCAGGCCTTCGGCACAGACTGGAACCTGCTGATGGCGGCGTCCACAATAGTTATCCTTCCGCTTGTGGTGATGTATTTCTTCGTTCAGCGAAGGATAATTGAGAGCCTGGCGAGATCGGGACTAAAGGGATAAGGTGAAATCATGAAAATAAAAATACTGGTATTTTCAATTGCTTTACTGCTGCTCTTCGGCTGTTCTTCAAAGAATCCGTTGAAATATTCCCGGGGAGAGGAGCTTGTGTTTTGGCATGCGATGGGCGGCCCGATGCAGAAGGTTTTAAATGGGCTCATAGAAGAATATAATTCGACCAATCCGAAATTCCGCATACGGCCCATCAATAAGGGAAGTTATTCCGCGTTGATACAGTCATTATTGGCCGGGATTCCCGCCAAAGATCTGCCCGATATGTCGCAGGCATATGAGTCCTGGACATCAAAACTGATAGATAATGAAATAATTATCCCTCTTCAGCAATATTACGACCTTTTACCCGATGCGGAAAAGAACGATTTCTATCCCGCGTTTATTGAGAACAATACTTTTAATGGCAAGTTGTGGTCGATCCCCTTCAATAAGAGCGTACCCATCCTTTATTATAATAAGGATATGTTCGAAGCGAACGGCCTTAATCCGCCGGAAAAGTGGGACCCCGATCCGAAGCTGTCGGAATTCGATCGCGTGTGTAAGGCCTTGACCCGCGACGATGATGGTGACGGCATTCCGAATCAATGGGGGTATGCATTCAATCTCAGTGTATGGACCTTTGAATGCCTATTACTCCAAAGTGGCGGCCTTCTGGCGGATGAAGCGGAAACAAAGGCCCTCTTTGATTCAAAGGAAGGGCGGGAATCCATCGACTGGTGGCATTCCCTTGAAAAGAAAAAATACGCCTTCAGAACTCGAGGGTATGACTTTCAGAATAATTTTGCCGCCGGCGATGTCGGAATGATCATGACATCTTCGGTATCCAAATTCTTTCTGCGGAATAAATTGACCTTTAATCTTGGTATAGCCGAACCTCCGTACAGGGTAAAGAAGGCGGTTATTTTAAGCGGGACAAATATTGTTGTAATAAAGAGCGATCCGGAAAGGGAGCGGGCGGCATGGGCTTTTCTGCATTGGCTTACGACCCCGGAGATCACGGCAAAATGGGCGGTAAAGACCAATTATCTTCCGGTAAGAAGGTCAGCTATGGATACGGATATCGTCAAGCAGGCCATTGCGGACGATCCGACATTCCTCATTCCTTTGAAAACATTGGACTATGCGTATTTTGAACCCAAGGGTTCTGGATGGTATAATTCAAGAAATATACTTTCGGAAGCGATAGAGATGATAATGCTTGATCTGATGAATTCGGAGAAGGCGCTTTCCGATGCGGCTAAGAAGATCGATGTAGAGTTAAATAAATAAAAGAGGTATATATGGAAGAGAGGATCAAAGTTCAACTGAGACACAGTATAAAATTGAGGATAATGCTTGCAGCGGTCGTTTTGCTGGTATTTTTGACATTTATAATGATCATTCTGATCAATGTAGGGCTGCAGAATGCGGAAAATGAGATAGACGGTGTCGGCGAGGCCTTGATAAAGAATTCTATATATTCGCTGCAGACCGGAATAATTACGGAGGATGAGGGATTTTTGCGCCAGCCGATGGAAGCCCTTATCAAAGAGCAGAATATACTCTGGGTAGGCGCTTATAACTCCTCCGGTGACCTTATCTCCAGTTTGGGAAAACCCGGCTTTGTCAAGATACACAAGGCAGAAGCGACATTAGCAAAGAAGCTCACCGCAGATCTTAAGAAGGATATCATACATTCCCAGAAAGAGAAGCGCAGCAAATATTTCTATACGGGCGTATATACTCAGGGTAATGGTGCAAGTGAGAAGATCGGATATGTCAAGCTCATTATGGACCGCAGCAAGGCGAACAAAGCAGCCGCAAAGAATATCAATGTTGTGCTTATCATAGTGTTCCTTATCCTGAGTCTTTTCGGGTTCGTATATTATTTTGCCATCAGTAAAGTCTTGAGAGGCCTGAAAACGATAAGGAATGCGATCATGGAACTTTCCGAGGGGTCCGGCGATCTGACCTTCAGGTTACATTATCCCGATTCAGATGAACTTGGCGAGCTGGTCGGATATTTGAACCGCTTTCTGGGAGTTTTAGAGAATCTGGTCGGCAGAATAACACAGATATCCGGTCACATACTTGATTATTCAGAAAACCTTTCATCGGCCGCGGAAGAGATGTCAGCTTCGACACAGGAGATCTCTTCGACCATAGAAGAGCTTTCGGACGGCATGATGCATCAATCGGAGAAAGTGGAGAATGTGAAGAATTTCGTAAAACAGGTTTCTGAATTCGCCGTTTCCATAAAAGAGAGTTCTCAACAGACACTGGGTAGCTTCGATGGACTTGTGTCGCTTGCCGGAAACAGCAAAAACGAGGTTGGCGATTCATTGACCAATCTTGACGAGGTCAGGGACCTCTTCACGGAAATAGAGCAATTGATCGGTGAGCTTACCAATCTCTCCACGCAGGTCGGAGAATTCGTTTCCTCCATTAAAAATATCGCGAATCAGACAAATCTCCTCGCTCTTAATGCGGCTATTGAAGCCGCCCGTGCCGGAGAAGCCGGCAAGGGGTTTACCGTTGTCGCCGAGCAGGTGAAAAAGTTATCTGAGCAATCCTCATCTGAATCGGAGAAGGTGGAAATAACCATTTCACAAGTACAGAAGCAGGTAACGGCTCTGGCAAATACCATCGCTAATGGTGCGGAGGTTATCAAAGGGCTGTCCCATATGTCAGCCAGCACTGAAAATGCTTTCAATGAGATCGTTAACGGCATACAGCAGGCAAATTCAAATCTGGAGCGCATCAATGCCCAGATAGTTGAACAGGTTGACGGTACTCAGAAGATAAATGATTCCATACTTGAGATCGCCGCTATATCAGAAGAAGGAGCGGCATCTACCGAACAGGCCTCATCTTCTACGGAAGAACAGGCCGCCTCGATGCAGGAATTGTCCGCTGCCGCCATTGAATTGGCAAATATATCGAAAAACCTTAAAAAACAGGTTGACCAGTTCAATATTAAGAAGGATGAAGATCAGGATACTGAAGAGTAGAGAATACTCCGGGATCCTGAACATGGGGATCGATGAAATGCTTTTTCTCTCATATAATGAGGAAAAGCTTCCCGTAATGCGGTTCTATACCTGGGAGATCCCCACCCTGTCTATGGGCTATTTTCAAAGCTCAAAGAGATTTCATTCACTCAAGGAGAGGGATGATGTCGCGATCGTCCGCAGGATGACCGGCGGTAGAGGGGTCATTCATCATTTAGAACTTACTTATTCTCTTGTCGGAGGCTATGACGATGTATTTGCGTCACTTGACCTTCAAGATACATACGGCGCTATCTCCAGGATCTTCCAGTCCGCTTTTTCGTCCCTGGGCATTGACATGGAGATCTCCGGCGGAGAACAGCGCTCTTCTTCTGAGAATTGTTTTGATTCCCCGTCCCTCTATGAAATAACGATAAAAGGCCATAAGGTCATCGGCAGCGCCCAGTATAGGTCAAAGGGCAAATTCCTTCAGCACGGCTCGGTGATCCTGGATGTTGATTATCCCCTATGGAGCGATATATACGGTCTGCCCGAAGAATCGATGCGGGCATCAGTGAAGGGGATAAATGAATTGACCGGCAGGGAGCTTACCGCGGAAGTTATTCAGAACTCTGTGATCTCGGCCCTTTCCCCAGCATTTGAAGCGGAGTCATCAGATCTGTCGAAAGAGGAATTAGCACAGGCACAAGAGCTGGCATTCGGAAAGTATTCTGACACGGAGTTCACATTTAGAAGATGAGCACAACATTAAAAAACCCGGGTTCCGTATTTAACAAAAACACTGCCCTGTATATCCTGGACGGTGAAGAATATTACATAAAAAAATTGGCGCTCGAGGAAATAAGAAAGCAGGTATTGGGCGAGAACAAAGATCCGTTCTCGTATCAGGAGATCACTCCGGCCAATTGGGAAGACGGTAAGACATTTGAGACACATCTCTGCCAAGCAAGCCTTTTTTCCAGAAGGATGGTGGTAGTCAGCTATTTTTCGGAGTTCTCCGGCAAGATAAAGGGCGAAATACTGGATGTGCTCTCTTCTTCCGGATGGATCACAGGCAATAATGAAACGATTGCCGTGATTATTTCTCAGGGAAGAGTTGACCTTTCGGGCGGAGCGGCCTGGACGAAAAATTATCGAAAGCTCACCTCTTCCAAAACCGCGGCGCATTTCATGGCATACGCCCTGGATGCCAGAGATATCGAGAAATGGATCGAGAAATTCTTTGGCGAGAAGGATAAAAAAATATCACAATCCGTTTGCTCGATGCTTATTAATTCTACCGACGGAACATTGGACTCGATCAAGAAAGAAGCGGAGAAACTATCCTTATTCGTAGGGGAGAAAGATCAGATAGAGCTATCTGATGTAAATGAATGCGTGGGAGATTTTAGGATCATTTCCGTTTTTGATTTTTGTGATGCAGCTCTGTTTTGTAATAAGACAGCTGCTCATACATATCTCAGTCGCATAGTGGAAGAATCCGCGTCCGGCTGGGAAGTTATGCTGATCAGCAGGCTGTGGTGGTCCTATAAAAGGAATCTCTCCATCAAGGGAAAGCTCAGCAGCGGCGCTGACGAATATGCGGTTTCAAATACCTTCAACGCACCCTATAAAAAGAAAAGAGAGATCATCAGCAATGTAAAAAAGCTTTCATCAAAGGCCTTTAAAAAACAATTGCAGCTTCTTTTTGAACTTGAATATAAGATAAAAGGCGCTGCACCCAGCGCCCTTTTCAAAAGAAATTATTTTGAGCAGTTCATAAGCTCTCTTCCGAGAATACTTATAGATTGAGTTCGTGCGAAAGCACGGGAATTACTTCAAGCCGTTAAAGACAAGAGTCAGTTTAGAAACCCTTCTTGCCGCCCTATTGGCATGTACTATGCCCTTGCCGGCGACCTTATCATAAAGTGCCACTAATTTTTTGTAAAGCGGCTCGATCTCCGCCTTTGCCTGTTTGTTTTCCAGGGCTTCAGCGAACTTCTTTTCAAAGGTCTTGAGAGTGGATTTATAATAATAGTTTCTGGCCCTTCTCTTTTCGTTCTGCTTAATACGTTTAATAGCAGATTTATGATTTGCCATAGTTGCCTCCAAATATGCGTTAAATGGGCATTTTAGCAAAAACCCCGAGAAAAGTCAACCTTTGAAAAAAAGGGGAAAATAAGATATAATCACCAATTAAGTGAAAAAGTGAAGAAAATAAATTTCCGCGCCTTATTTAAAGAAAGAAATAGCGAGATAATCGATGATTTTTATAAGTTGACCTCGTTTAACGGCTCGATGATGGACACCGAACAAAGAGAGAATTTTATTATTCATCGTCTTCCCGCTTCCGCTAAAAAAGATGAGGTAGGCAACATTACATGTACATTGGGCTCGGGCTCGCTGCATATATGCATTGCCGCCGGACTCGATGACGGCATTTTCGCATCAATCGACAGAAGGATCAAGATATATAAAAAGAATTTATTCGGTATCGGTATTATTGATGATATTCGCCTTGTTATACTGATCAAATTTCTTTCGGTGATAGAAAAAGAAAAACTTTTAAAAGGCCTGAAGATCACTTTTCTATTTCACCGGGGACAGAATTCCAACAATGAAGGGCTGCATTATTTCCTGAAGAACAGGACCTTCGACATATGCCTTACCATGAATCAGCACTCGGTTAACAGAATGGGCATCAAACCCTTGTCATATGTGCATTTGCGCGTGCATAAGAACTCGGGAAGAAAGGACCCGTATTTCGAGTTGTGTAAAATGCTTTATGAAATAGAAAAAAGTACAACGGACTGGCATGTAATGATAAAAAAGCTCATTCATCAGGGCCGCAAGGGTATTATTCCGAAAATGGCCTTTGGCGATCTTCTATTTTCCTCCCCGAAATTAGAACCTTCATTTCTTATTAAAAAGTTAAAAAATTACCTGAAATCCACTGGTGCGGATTTTAATATAGTACAGCGGATCGGCCCGAGAGCCAATCCAATGGGTGGAATATTGAGAGAATTCTTTGAGAGTACCGTAAATGATATTGCGAAAATGGAGAAGATCACATTATTGCCTATTGAAACAGGGCTTCCTCTGGACGGCTCATTGATAAATGCCTCCGGCACGCCCGCTTTCGATATGGGCCTTTTTACATTTTCCTGCGGCAGTATAGTTGAAGAAGAGATCATCCTGCCTACTGTTACATTGGGGACGGGAATACTTTACAGCATGCTTGAAAAGATCTCGATCGCCGGAGAAGAAATACTAAAACATGGAAAGACTTGAAAAACTTTATCGTTTGCTCGAGGCCAAGAACGGCCAGAATACTGTAATCATTGACATCAGCGAAATGGCTACATTTGCAAATTACTTCATCATTACCGGAGCAATGTCCACTCCTCATCTTAAACAATTGAAGGAAGAGGTGAAGTATGATATGAAACATGAAGAGGATGAGCTTCCCCTCAGCATGGAGGGTGACCCCGCATCCGGCTGGATAATCATAGATTATAACGACATAATCGTTCACTGTTTTTCTGCCGAAAAAAGGGAGTATTATGACCTGGAGCGCATCTGGGGGAGTGGAAAAAGGATAAGTTTTGAGGATTGATATCCGTTATATGGGTAAAATAAAGAATGATTTTATCCGTCAGGGCGTCAATGAATACCTGAAAAGGATCAATACCAAGGGCTGGCAGGTGAATCTCCGCGAAAATCACAAAACCATCGGTGATACCGACTACATACTTTCCGAAAGGGGAAGGGTTATCGGTCTGGACGAACTCTTTTCATTATTTGTAAAAGGCGGCAAGGGCGCGCCCGTCGGTTTTCTTATCGGCCCGCCTTCCGGTTTTAAAGAAGATATTCCGTCAAAGAAAATGATCTCACTGTCGCCGTTGACAATGACATCCGAGCTGACGGTGCTGATGTTCATGGAACAACTTTACAGATTTTACTGCACATCAAAAGGAAAGATCTATGTCAGATAGAATTATCCTGAAGGGTCTTTCCATGCGGATAAAAGATCATTTCAAAGATAAATACTCTCTCACGGTCGATCCCGTAATACAAAAGGGAACGATCGAGGGCGTTGAATTCTACACATCACTTCCCCTGCAGCTCTCACGCGAATTGAAAAGATCTCCGTTGGAGATCGCGAAAGAGCTTGAAGCCATAGAGGCGGAGGGAATTATCTGCCTGGAAGCCGTAAAGCCCGGATTTCTGAATATTACCCTTTCAGAAAATGTCTATCTTCAACATTTCAATGATTTTTCCTCCATTTGCCGCAGTAAGAACGGTAAAAAAGTCAATATCGAATTCATCTCCGCCAATCCCACCGGGCCGTTGAATGTGGTATCCGGCCGTGCCGCCGCTTTCGGCAGGGCATTGTCTTACCTTTTTGAATATGCGGGTTGGGAAGTTACAAAAGAATACTATATCAACGATGCCGGCAATCAGATAAATATCTTCACAAATTCTATTTATAAGGCGTATCTGGAGAAATTCGAGAAACAAACGGTGAGCTTCGAAGAAAATGAATACAATAATGCCTATGTCCGCGAGCTTGCGGAGCATTTCAGCAAAGAGATACGGTCTGCGTCCGACCCCAAGACCTTTTTAAAAGATGCCGCCATCGGCCATACGGTAGCATTGAACAAGAAGATACTGGAGAGAATAGACCTCTCTTTCGATGTATGGTTCTCCGAATCTTCTTTATATGAGAATGCCCAATTATCTGATCGCGTATTATCGACATTGAAGAAAAAATCCCTTTCATATGAAAAGGACGGCGCGCTTTTTATCAAAAATACCGCCTTGGGAGATTCTCAGGACTGGGTGTTGAAAAAATCCAACGGCGAATACACCTACCTTTTCGGAGACATTATGTATCATATCAATAAATTCGAGAGGGGATTCGATAAGGCGATAAATATCTGGGGCCCGGACCATCACGGCGGTGTTCGCCGGCTTCAACTCGCCCTCACCGCCTTCGATATTCCCGAGGATTTTCTGGAGATCATTATTCTTCAGCAGGTCAATCTTATCAAGGATGGAGAAAAACTTGTGATGTCCAAAAGAAGCGGCAATTATATTCAGTTAAATGACATAGTAGATAGCGTCGGCGCGGATGCCGCCAAGTATTTCTTCCTTTCCAAGGGCGCTAATCAGCATGTGGATTTTTCATTGGACCGTTTTGAGAAAGAAGGGGAAAAATCACCGGTATTCTATGTTCAATATATGTTTGCCCGTATCAACAGCATCTTGGAAAAGGCGGGCCGTCCGGACAAAGACGGGATCAGTAAAGTGCTTGATGCCGAGAAAAAACTCCTGTATTCGATATTCCTTTTTGAAAACGCGATGAAAGAAGCGCTCTTAAAAAGGGAGCCCGCGATGGTGATCACTTATCTGAATGCCCTTGCCACGGAGTTTCACCGTTTTTATCACGAAAGCAAGATCATCGGTTCGGATGAAGAGGCAGAATATTTAAAATTCGTCTCCGCTCTGGGTACGATGGTCAAAGATATTCTTAATATGATTGGGTTCAATGCCCCGGAAAAGATGTGAGGTAGTTATGGAATTAGAGAAACACTATATACCAAAAGAGCATGAGCGGAGAATTTATGAGAACTGGCAAAAAACAGAGGCCTTCAAGGTCAAAGGCACAGCGAAGAATGGGAATTATTCTATCGTAATGCCGCCGCCGAATGTCACCGGTATGCTGCACATCGGGCATGCGCTGAATAATACGCTTCAGGATATACTCATCAGATATCATCGCCATCTGTCAGAGAACTCGCTCTGGATCCCGGGCATGGATCATGCCGGCATTGCCACTCATACGGTTGTCGAGAAGAAATTGGCAAAAGAAGAGGGAAAGACAAGATGGGATATTGGAAGGGAAGATTTCGTCAAAGAGATCTGGAAATGGAAAGAGGATTCAGGCGATATTATAATGAAGCAATTGAGAAGAATACTCGTTCTCCCCGACTGGTCAAAGGAAAGATTCACTCTTGATGAGGGTTTGTCCCATGCTGTATATAAGGTCTTTGAAACGCTTTTTGAAGAAGGCCTCATTTATAAAGGGAATTATATAATCAATTGGTGCCCAAGATGTCAAACGGCATTGGCGGATACGGAAGTGGAGCATATGGAACGCAATGGCAATCTCTGGTATATTCAATATCCATTAAAAAAGGAGATCAAAGGCCTGACACATCTGACGGTTGCCACCACTCGCCCGGAAACAATGCTTGGCGACACCGCGGTAGCCGTGAACCCCGAAGATGAAAGATATAAATTCCTGATCGGCGAAACACTGATCCTGCCGATACAGGATAAGGAGATACCGATAATAGGCGATTCGGCAGTTGAGATGGAATTCGGCACAGGTGCTGTCAAGGTCACGCCTTATCACGACCCCAATGATTATGAAATGGGAAAAAGACATGCGCTTGAATTTGTCAAGGTCATTGATGAAGAAGGTATGATGACCGGAGATATCCCACCGGATTTTGAGAATCTTGACCGCGATAACGCGAGGACGGTCATCGTTAAGCTCCTGAAGGAAAAGGGCTATCTTGTAAGAACAGAAGAGCATGTACATTCTGTTTCGACATGTTACCGCTGTGATACTATTTTAGAGCCCCTGGTGTCAAATCAATGGTTCGTGTCCATGAGAAGTCTGGCGCAGCCCGCGATCAAGGCTGTGGAGGATGGCTCGATAACCTTCTATCCAGAGAAATGGAAAAAATATTACTTGAATTGGATGCGGAATATCAGGGACTGGTGTATATCAAGGCAACTCTGGTGGGGACACAGGATCCCGGTTTTCTACTGCGATGAATGCGATGAAAAATGGGTTTCCAAGGAAGTTCCGCAAGAATGCCCGAAATGCGGTTCCTCCGATATCCGTCAGGACGAAGATGTTCTTGACACATGGTTCTCATCCGCATTGTGGCCGTTCTCAACAATGGGCTGGCCGGAGAAAACAGAACTCCTCAGCGAATATTATCCTACCTCGGTATTGATAACGGATCGGGGCATCATTTTTAACTGGGTCGCGAGAATGATAATGATGGGTCTGAAATTCATGGACAAGAAACCATTTTTTGATGTTTATATTCACGGCACCATACTTGATGAGATAGGAAGAAAGATGTCTAAGTCATTAGGCAATGGGATCGATCCGATCGAGATGGCGGATAAATACGGAGCCGACGCGGTTCGTTTTTCATTAATATCGCTCACAACATTCGGCCAGGATATTTCACTGTCAGAGAATAAATTTCAAATGGGCAGAAATTTTTCCAATAAGATATGGAACGCCATGCGATTTATCTTGATGAATATCGATGAAAGCGTTGAGTATGTCGATGAGTTCGATCAAAGAACTCCATTTGACAAGTGGATATATTCACGATTCTCCCAAGCTGCTAAGAAGATGAAGGCCGCTCTCGACGAATACAATTTTTCTGAATATGCGGATACGCTTTATCACTTTTTCTGGGATGAGTTCTGCGACTGGTATATAGAGGCCAGCAAAAAGAATCTGGATAAAAAGGAAACTCTGCAGAATCTACTGTACATCGCAAAGCGATTTCTGATATATCTTAATCCGGCAATGCCCGTTCTCAGTGAAGTTCTATATGACTATCTTCCGAAGAGTTTCCGATCGGATACCGGAATAATGGACGAACCCGTCTTTATGCCTAAAAAGGACGATATCGATATCTCCGGAGAGGAGCTGATGGCTTCAATCCTTGAATGGATCACCGCGGTAAGAAGATCCAGAAAGGAGTTCAATATCAAGCCGTCATCGGAATTAAAGGTTATTTTACAAACAGATAAAAAGACAGAGGGATTGATGTTCCTGATGAAAGAGGAGCTGACCACATTCGTTAAAGCGTCCGCTTTGGATTTTACAATGACAGAGAAACCCGGGAGCAGTATAAATGTGATCATAAAAGGTATTACATCGTATATTCCGGCCCAAGGGCTCATAGATATTGAAAAGGAAAGATCCCGGCTGAAAGACCAGAGGGCTGAGGTGGATAAGTTCATCTCTATGAGTGAAAATAAATTATCCAATAAGAACTTTGTTAGCAAAGCTCCGAAATCGGTTGTAGAAGGTGTTCGCGAGACATTAAAGTCAAATCAGGAACTTCTAAAGAGGATCGAAGAGAATCTTGAGAGTATTCAATAGTGTACTGTCTCGTAA
The DNA here is from genome assembly GCA_023144005.1 of bacterium. Lineage (GTDB taxonomy): Bacteria > AUK180 > AUK180 > AUK180 > AUK180 > JAGLWT01. The sequence goes on along the minus strand of JAGLGN010000014.1, from coordinate 75,530 downwards.
ATACATTTACAATGGCTGAAGCTATTATATTCAGCATGAGAGGCGCAGTGAACTCCGAATACCCACTGCGGTATGAAAAGACCGAAAAAGAGTTTCAGCCCGAAGGGCATATCATCTTTGGTCAATTTCTTCCTCTCTCTTCGCTTACGGACCACAAAGGGTACGCAACGCTCATTGTTCGTTGGAATTGCCTCAAATCTAAACATTCCATTGCCATTGTATTTACGAGACAGGACACTAGCGAGCAGCTCCATAAATATGAGGTTGGAGGTTGGAGGTTAGCGCAGAGGGGAATAAGAGAAATTGACAATTAGGGAGCAGAACACAAGAGAAAATAAAGGGAGATTCATAAAGGATTTCACTTCTCATCCGGAATATCCTCCTGGCTGCAGATATCAGATCGACCTGATTGAGGGATGCTCCTCGCATTGTGCTTACTGCTTTCTGGATGACTATCTCAATACGGATCCGATTGTCATATTTTCAAACCCTATGGATCTGGAAAAAGAGCTTCAAGAAAGCAGCGGCGACGAATTCAATCTCACGGTTACATGCGACGGAAGCATGTTGCCTCTTTTGAAGGACGATATCTCCGCAGTATTCAAGATACTTTCCCGCTTCCCGCAGAAGAACTTTGAGATCCGTTTTAAAAGCTTGGGCGTTCTTGAATTATTGAAATTCAGCCCCCCGGAAAATATTGTCTTTACCTCTACGATTTCAGGATACTCCATCTCACATTATCTCGAGAAAGGCACATCATCGGTCGATCAGCGGATTTCCGCATTGAAGGAATTTCAGCATAAGGGTTATAGGATCGGCGTTATTTTAGACCCTGTGATCCTGTATGATGACTGGGAAAAAGAATATATTCAGATATTCAGATCAATTGAAAGCGCTTTTGATCATATCGACAGATTGGGAATAGGACTTCTCCGCCTCACTAAAGGGATGAAGGATATATTTTTGCAGAGGGTATCGCAAACCCAGATGCGCGGCCGCCTGAAGGGGGAATTATTTCTTGGAGAAGACGGGAAATACAGATATGTATTTGCCGAAAGACAAAAGGCCTATAAAAAATTAAAAGAGATGTCCGCGAATATTAACGCGGAGAAAAGAATAGTTTTTATGGAGAATCCCGATGCGGGAAAAGAATTTTTACCGTAGCTCGCTTTTGATGAGTATAATGGTCTTTATTTCCCGGATATTCGGCTTTCTCAGGGATGTCATTCTGGCCGCTTTCTTTGGTACTTCAACACTTGCGGATGCATATTTTCTGGCATATCGAATACCCAATACGCTAAGAAGCCTTCTGGGAGAGGGCGCTTTCAATTCCGCGTTCATTCCGGTATATTCCGGATATGTAAGCAAGGATGACAAGACGCGCGAGGGCCTCTTTCTCGGTAATCTCTTTCTACGCTTTTCATTTGTACTTTTTCTGGTATCTCTGGCGGGTGCGTTGCTGTCGCCGTACATTATCAAGGCGATAACGGTATTCGCTCCGGATAATCACATATTCAGGGACAATGCAACGGGATTGCTGCGCATAACTTTCTGGTACCTTATCCTGGTCGGCATCTCTGCTTTTTTCATGGGCGTTCAGCAATCACACAATTCCTTTGCCCGCCCGGCTGCGGGACAGATTTTTTATAATATAACTTTTATTCTGATCCTGCTGATGCTCTTCAAGGAGAAGGATCAGATACGGCAGATATATATAGCCGCGTGGGGCGTGATCGGCGCCGGCGGAGTTCAAATGCTTTCTCAATGGTATTTTTCTTCCCGCTTAAAACGGCCGTTCAAGTTTAATCTGAAAGAAGAAAAGCCAGCGATCAAACGCCTGGTGAAGATAATAACACCCGCCATATTCGGCCAGGCCATCATCGAGATAAATTTGATCGCGGATAATCTCTTTGCGGTAATGTTATCCTCAGGAGTCATTTCCGCGATGTATTATTCAACCCGTCTTATGCAGCTTCCGATGGGAATATTCGCGGTCAGCATAGCCACCGTATCCCTGACGATCTTTTCCAGAAAGGTCTCCAAGGGCGAAAGCCCTCAAAAGGAATTGCAAACGAGTTTTAATTCCCTTATGTATGTGATACTGCCTGTATCCAGTTATCTTATGGCTGCGGGAATTTACCCGGTCAAGGCACTTTTTCAAAGAGGGGAGTTCGACCTTGCCTCCTCGACTATAACCGCTTCTCTGCTCACCTTTTATGCCGCGGGGATCATATTTTACTCGCTGTCTAAATTATTCGGCCAGGTATTTTATGCCTATAAGCAGGTGAAATATCCGGTGATATTCACCTCTGTGGCGATGCTGATCAATATTGAATTGAATATGATATTCATACGATATCTGGGCGCGTCCGGACTCGCATTGGCTTCCGCGCTTTCGGCTGCTGTAAATGTAGTGTTTCTATGGATCTATTTGAAGAAAATGTTCGGACTGACATTGAATATTTCCAAGATGATCAAATTGATCCCCGCATTTGCTGTCTCGTATTTCCTTTTGAAATATTTCGGAGGCCATTTGAATGCGTTCTTTACTCCAATAATGCCCGCATTTTTTGCTAATACATTGATATCCATCGTGTTGCTTATGATCAATATGCTTCCGTATATGCTCTTTGTCGGGCCTTCCAAATTCATCAGAATATTCAGAAAAAGAGGAATTTAATATTATTCCTTGACAAGGTAGAATGCGGCCTGGTCGCCGATACCCATTGTATTCATCTTTTTTGCTCTTTTTTCGAATGCCCGGATCTCCTTTCTTGAAAAGATCGATCCCGCCGGTCCCATGGACAAGGAGCGCTCGCTAAGCAAGGTGATATCTTTCATATACTGCTCGCTTCCCCAGAATTGGAATGCGGTTGAATCGCGGATGACCTTCTTCACCTTAAATCCGCATCTTTCCGCCAGAAGTGTCAGCGAATCCGTTGAATAAATATAATAATGTCTCGGTGCGTCGATCTGAACCCAGTGATGCCGATAATGCTCAAATGCCCAGGAGTCCGTAACCGGTGTTCTTATCAGGCATATTCCTTTCGGTGCCAGGATCGTTCTGATCCCGGACAGCAGCTCTTTAGGCGACGACTCATGCTCAAATGAATGATTCAAAAGGATGATATCCCACATTCCGCTCACTCTTTCCAGCCCCCCTTTGAGTATCTTCAGGCCTCCGGCGTGGGTGATGTCCTGCTCGATATGGGGGTCTATCCCAAGAGTATTGTGAAGCCCTTCTTTGAAAAGAGAGCTAAGCAGCTTTCCGTTTCCGCTCCCGACATCGAGTATTTTGGACTCCTTGCGGATATTGAGATCAAAAAGATAGGAATTGATATAATTAGGAAATAATTTTGCGATCGTTTCTCCCAGAAAAACTTTCTTTCCGAAAGAATGCTCATTGCGGATACGAAATATAATCTTTTTCAAAAGAGACGGCTTGCCATGCTCTATCGAATAGAAGCTGTCAAAATTTGCGGGATAGTATTTGTGCATATCATCGGGTGGAGCGGATAATTGCAGTGTTCCGCATTCATTACAGAGCATATATTTGAAATTATCACCGCTTCCTATCTTCATTTCTTTCACATAGTAAGAGGAATTCCCCTTGCTGTTTCCGCATATTCCGCATTTCATAATTCATTCTACCAATATTTCTGCTGTAAGCGAAATAGTTAAGGTATATTTAGTATTATTTTTTGTCCGTGTCCCTTATTTAGTATATTTTGTATATATAGATAATAAAAGACCATTGTGAGTTTGCATTTCATTCTCAAAAAGGTTAGAATTTAACTGAAAAAGATATGAGAAAGACAACATTTTCGATGTTTCTCTTGAGTTCACTGCCTGCGCCGCAGGTGCGCAATCTCAGACTACGCAAAATAATAAATAAACATGGAGGAGACCTATGATTCTCACAGCAGTTATAGACAGATTTGAAGAAGAGCTTGCCGTTGTGGTCCTTGACCGCGGCGGAGAAATGCTCATCCCCATCGCGCATCTTCCGCAAGGGGTGAAGGAAGGAGATGTTCTGAATGTTGACATTTCCATTGACGCGGACGAGACGAAGGCCCGTCTGGAGAAAATGAAAAAAATAAAAGATGAACTCAATGAGGGTTCGAGAGGAAATATATGAAGAAATTAACGATCATATTTATTGCTGCCTTGCTTTTGACATCTATGCAGATCGTGGAAGCTGCGACTCCCGGTGATGTTGTTATCAATGAGATCGCATGGGCGGGTACATCCGGCTCGACAAGTGATGAGTGGATAGAGCTCTATAATACCACAGATGCTCCGATCGATATAGCCGCCTGGTCAATTTATGGTGCCGATACCGGGGTTGTCCTGAATATTTCTGCTGCCGATGGAAATAATACCACTATTATTCCCGCCAAGGGCTATCTGATATATGCAAATGATGCTGTAGTATTCACTTCGGGAGCTACCATTGAGATCTGGGACGCTACAATTGGAATGAATGTAGGTGGAGACAGTATCATCTTATACGACGGTCAGGACGGTACCGGTAATGTGATAGATACGGCTGATGACAATTCAGGGGTCTGGTGCGCAGGTGTAGCCGCGGGTTTTTATTCGATGGAGAGGATCGATCCGTGTTCGCCCGGCGATGTTTGCTCTAACTGGGCGACAAATGACGGGATCACTATAAACGGCGAGCCCTCTATCAATGGAACTCCAGGACAGCCCAATTCAGTTGAAGTCTCAACCTGCGGCGGCGCAGCGGCGGATACCACACCCCCGACTATAACCGCGACGGCCCCGGTCAACGGCGCTTCCGCGGTCAATCCGATTCAGGATATTACGATTGATTTTGATGAGGAAATGGCGGATACCTCCACTTTGGGGATAATTATATCACCCTCCCCCGGAGGAGAAGGATATACATGGTCAAATACTACACAGACACTTACGATCACACATAATACGCTGTCATTCGGAACGACATATTATATTGAGATCGATAAGACCGTAGTTGCGGATGTAGCGGGCAATACGCTGGCTGATTCCGCCTCAGTGGATGATTCGGGCGGAGATACATATACCTTCAATTTTCAGACATCGCAATATGGTGACGGCACCGGTACAGCGGTCGCATATCCCTCTAATATTCTCAAGGATAATCATCAGAGTGTAAATGTGATCTATACCGCATCGCTTGATATGGCGGGCGGGCAGGTCTCGCTATATATTCCCGCGAACTGGTCACAGCCGCAGGACGGCGCTCCGGCATCAGAAGGGTATCTTTCCCTTTCCGGTGATGCCGTGGCCTCGATCGCGTCTATTACAGGAAATGAGACCACCGGTTGGGAGATAATAGCGGATATTACTACGCTTGATACCGGAAATACGCTGATATTTATTTATGGAGATATGTCATTGGGTTCGCCCGGCGCTATGTGCGACACACTTGGAACATATGCCTTTACCGTAAGATCGAAAGGTACGGGTACGCTTTCAGCGATCGGAGCTTCTCCATCGATCGAAGTATATGAGTCAATGACCGGAAAGGTTGTTGTAAATGAAGTTGCCTTCGGTGGCACACTTCATTCTTCTTCCGATGAGTGGATAGAGTTATACAACCCGACCGGTGAGGGGATCGACCTTACGGGATGGTATGTTCAGGGAGTCGGGTTTATTTTAGAAACACTTTCGGGAACTATTCCCGCTTTCGGATATTATCTTATTGAAAATTCCGAGGATACCGTGAATGATGTTGCGGGCGGATTTGTGGATACATCTCTCAGCTTGAGTAACACCGGCGCGACGATAACTTTAAAGAATTCATCCGATGTGACAGTTGATCTGGTCGATTGTGGCGCCGGATGGTTCGGCGGTACCGGCTCACCCGCTTATTATTCAATGGAGAGAATTGACCCATGTGTCGGCGGCTCGGTCGCCGGTAACTGGGGCTCCAATGACGGAATTACAATAAACGGCCTTGATGCCGACAATAATCCTCTTAATGCCACACCCGGTGCTGAAAACTCAAATTACAGTACAAGCTGTGGAGATTATGCCTCACCGACCGTTCTATACACATCTCCGATCGATTCGGGAGTGAATATAGATACAGCGACCGATATTGTTATCACATTCTCAGAGGAAATGAATACCGTATCGGTGGATTTATCGCTTGAGATAATCCCGGCTGTAGCATATACGCTTTCCTGGGATGCCGGAAATGAGACATTGACGATGACCCTTACGGCTCCGCTTTCGGAAGATACTTCATATGATATTACCGTTTACTCCGGAGCTATGGATATTTCAGGCAACGGCCTTGACGGAGACGATGACGGCGCTCCCGGCGGCGACTACCTCTTTTCTTTCAACACCATCGATAATCGCCCGCCCTCGGTGATCAATGATTTTGCCGCATATTCCCATCCCACTATCGGCGGGATCAGAATTAACTTTACCGCGGTGGGCGAGAACGGGCTGGGCGTATCTCAATGCGATAGCTATGAGATCGCTTATTCCACCGCCCCGATCACTGATGACGCGGACTTCATCGCCTCGGATAAGTACGATACTTCAGGTATAACACCGCTTCTGCCGGCTCAGGCTGAGGAGCATATACTGACAATGCTGCCTGCCGGCACGACATATTATATTTCAGTGAAAGCCCTTGATGAGTCGGGAAATTCCTCGCCTTTCGGTAATGTGGACTCTGCGGTTTCCGGCTCTTATGGTATTTCAAAAACCCCAAATGTCCCACTTTGCCAGGGCGGCAATGGAGATCTTGGTATTGATTATACGGTAGGATATCCCAAGCTGGATGGGGACGATGATCTGTATATCGTTGTTCATTCAAGCTTTACTCAACCAACATTAGCAAATCTGACAGTAACCGTTGATGCTTCCAATACGGTTGCCTATACGGTTTCCGGCTCTACCATAACCATTGCCGGCATTACCGCGGCAAGCTCGGTGAGCATAGATTTCAATAGTTATAATTTCCCTGATGCGGAAGGTGTATATGAATTCGGGATAAGTATTTTAGAGAATGGTACTGATCTTGTTGAGCTGAATTCGCCTGAATTTGATGTCCTTTCTCCCGCTGTAATGACATTTGACCCCGCGGAAGACCCGCACACCGCCCCTGGGAAGGATCGAGAAATCTTGGTATATATCACTTCTGATACCGGCTTGGGATTGTATGGAGCGGATGTCGCGACCTCGCTTATTGACACTCCCCTGGGTGCATCTATCGCTCCTTCTTCCGCCCTTACCGGCACAGATGGTTCGGCATCATTTACATTGACCCTGTCCACCGAGGCGGGAAAGCATATAGTGGAATTCACCTGCGTTGATCTGCTGGAGTATTTCATTGACACTTCATTTGACGGGAATAATATATATACCCCATATCCGAATCCGGCAACTCCGGATGTTGACACGATAACATTCGAGATAAACATACTGGAAGAATCCAATGTAACGCTGACCATTTTGACATTGGATGCGAGAAAGGTGGTAGAGATACACGATGCCGTGCTATCCGCGGGATTCCATCAGATAACTTGGGACCTGAAGGACAGATATGGGAGAAAGATCCCCGCGGGTATATATTTCGGCCTGGTAAAGGCGGATAGTTTTACCGCGATGGTCAAGTTTTCGGTGGTGAGGTAGATCATGAAGAGATCTGTAATATTCATAATGGCTCTCTTGATCTCGGTTTGCATTGCCGCAATGGGCTCTTCCAATGTCTTTAATATTGACCCGACTTCGGGAGCACGCGGCAGCGGTTCCGTCCTAGGCGTTGATATTGATGATTTCGGTTCTATGCTGGTCAATCCGGCATTGATGCCGATCTCGGGCTGGAATTATTTTAAAACAAGCTATAGAAAATATTATGAGGAGATGGATGTCTCTCTGATATCGACTGCCGTATATCTTGAGAATTTCGGCAATGTCGGCATTTCCACCATTTACGGCAATTGGGGATATCAGGATTCCCGGGACGAGATAGGCACGGTTACCGGACAATTTCACTCTTCCGATCTTGGCCTTGTGCTTTCTTTCGGAGATGCCATCGGTCAGAACACTTATGCCGGTGTAAATATAAAATACCTTTTCAGCCGCATCGATACATATACCGCGGATTCATTTTTAGTTGACCTCGGCCTCGCTTTTAAGATGAAAAAGCTTCTAATAGGGCTTTTTGTAAATAATTGGGGCACGAAGCTGGAATTTGAACAAGAAGGTGCGTTCCCTGCTATATCCGGCGGCCTCGGTTTCCGGTATAAATGGACAATGGGTGATGCGGGCGCGGCGATGACGCTTTTAACGCAGGCGGTCATCAGAGAATCTTCAATGATATTGAATTCGGGCTTAGCTTTTAATATCAACAAAGGGATAAGATTGAGATTCGGCGCCAGCGACATATTGAATGACACCACAAGAAATATTCTTTTCGGCACTCAGATCGGATTGAACAAGTTGGAGCTTGATGTCTCATACGGGTTCGGCTCGCTATTGCCGGGTACGGTATCTGCCGGTCTTGGGTATCGGTGGTAGGAGTATATGATGAAAAAAATACTAACATTCTTGATAGTCCTTTTAATACTGCCCCTTGCTATACATTCCGCTTCAAGCGGCGATGTTGTTATTTCAGAACTTTCATGGAGCGGTACCATTGCCCAGAGCGGGTATGAATGGATCGAGCTTTACAATCCCACGGGTTCCGATATCGATCTTACCGGATGGTATATTTGGGATAGCGGGGGAATAATTGTTGACCTTACCACTGCCAATACGACCACTATCGGATCAGGAGCATATTATCTGATAGAATACAGAAGCACTACTGAGCCGGTAAAACAGGCGATCGCCGATATCGGAAGTGATTCGGAAGATCTTGGCTACAGTAAACTTTCAAATGACGGAGAAAACCTCCGTTTGTATGATAGCTCCGCTAATCTCATTGATCAAGTGGACTGTTCTGATGGATGGTTCGCCGGCCAATCGGGCGGTGTTTCCATGGAAAAGATCATTCTCGGAAAGGACGGCAACGATTCTTCAAATTGGGCGGATAATGACCTAATTACCATATACGGCACTGATTATCTGGGTAATCCGATCTACGGTACGCCCCGTCACCCAAATTCGGTCGGGCCTACCGAGGCCTCTATCAATCTCCGTGCTTTCGTATATCCCACCAGAATAGAAGTTTTCGGAGGTGCGCCGGAGACCACGACGGTCACGGTTAAGCTTCTTGATGAGAATTACTCTGTTTATACCTCGTCTCCGACATTGGATATTACGCTATCTGCTTCTCCCACCGGAACCGGCCAATTTTCGGGAGGCACCGACACGATCGCGCTGACCCTGATCAATGGCGAGGGCACGGTTGATTTCGGCGGATGCCTATCTCCGGGAGTTATTGAAATAACACCGGAAAATACAGGAGTGGACGGCATTGTTTCCGCGGACCTAACGGTCTTGCCGATCGATATTACCGGCCCTGCTCCTCTTTCTATGTCCCCTTCGGGCGATTTCCCCCGTGTTTCTCTTTCAGCAACATCATTTGAGTTGATGCTTTCAGAAGAGGGTGGTATTGAAGATACATCTACTTTGAGTTTATGGTATGAGATCAAGACCTCCACGGGAGTATTTGTTGATACCGGTACGGTAACACTTGTCTACAGCTCCGGCGCGGACGGCAGCGAAGACGGCATTATATGGGGAAATTCCTTAGTCTATAAAGGCGGAGCTGACCTTACCAAAGGCTCCACCGTGGATATTCCCAATCTTTCGGTCATAGGTTTCTGGGTCACGGGCGCTGATCAAAAGGCAAATGCGATCTCGGATACCGGTAATTCCGTTTCGGATTATTTCGAGTCAATAACGGTAAAAGACCCGGTGATACTCATTACCGAAGTAGATTCTATCGGGACATACGGCGAGGATTTTGTTGAATTTTATATGATAGATGACGGTAATAATGGAAACGGTATCGATCTTGGGGGTTTTTATATAGATGACCTTGATTCGATATCCACCTACGGCACCCGCGCCTCCATTACGGACCTGGATGCAAGTGCCGATAAAAAGCTTTCAACCGGTATTTTCCGTACCGGCGATTACGGATTGTTAATATATGATAATGCTGATGACTGGGAGCTTCCTCTAACCAAGGCATCATATTTTGTGACGACCGCCGATACAGGAATAACCGATTCGGACGAACAAATGGGTATATTTACGCCGAACGGCGAATTGATAGACCTTGTCTGCTGGGCGGATCAGGGCGGTTCACTGTCCGACGATGATTTTGAAGAAGCCTTTGCTGTCGGCCAATGGAATATAGGCTACGGCTCTCCCGTTGACGGCGAAGAGATCGACTGTGTCTCTTCTGATTTTTCAAAGGGCTCCATTGTCAGGGATTACTTCAATACGGATACCAATGATAAAGTTGACTGGAAGAATACACTGGTCGTTACGCCGGGTTACGGCCATCCGATCGATACCTTGCCCGCCGAAACGGATATCGTGATATCAGAGGTTTACTTTTACTCACCTTCTGGATTTCCGGATTGGATAGAGCTTTATTGCAAGGATGACGGCAATTCCGGGGCAGGCGTAGATGTCGGGGGCTGTTTCATGCTGACGGACAGTGTAGTCGCGATAATTCAGCCTGGAACGACCTTGAAAACAGGAGAATTTGTCATTATCACCGTAGGAAATGAAAGCGACAGCGAACTTACCGCGGGAAGTGACGGCATATTAACGGTCTATCTTTCAAAACTTTCACTTTCCAGCACGGATGAAAATCTTGAGCTTCGGGATTTTTCCGGAAATATCAAAGATGCCGTTGTATGGGCTGAAAGAAACTCAGAAGAACAGATATTCCCCTTTGACGAGAACGGTGATCTTATAGCTGACGGACAGGTGGTTCCCGCCGCGTCGACATGGGTCGTTTCAGAATTGATAGATATCTCTTATATTGAATACAGCGATTTCTATGAGGTATATTTTTCATCCGATCCCAAATTAGGAGCATATCATTGGGACGGAGAGATATACAAATTCTTCCCCAATATGGCGAAATACCCCGATTATCCTCTTGGCGAGCAGCCGGACAGCGGATATATTTACGATTGGATCTATGCCGCCACCAATGCCATCAGATCAAATAATGTGGATGAAGAATCATCTATAACGCGTGATGCGGAATTTACAGATACGAACACGCTTGCCGATTGGACGATCACGGAAGAACCCACGATGGGAAGACCTTGCGATGAAACGGAGATCCCCGCAGGCAATATTACGCAGATCGAGATCTCCCCGAGGAGCTTTGTTAATGACGGCAGCGATCCGAACAGATTATATACCGAGATCTCCCTGCATGTTGTTTCCGAGGGAGTGCTTACAGTGCGCGTATATGATGTTGCCGGAAGAGAAGTAAAAACATTATCGGAAAAGACAGTTCTTCCGCCGGGGCCTTTCTCTGTGAAATGGATCGGCGACGATAACCGTAACCGACCGCTGCCCATGGGTGTATATATTCTATACATCGAATTGAGAAATGAAACGAAATCTATTTATAAGAAAGAAGTCGTTGCCATTGGGAAAAGGATGTAGGGGGCTGCCATGAAAAAAATAATAATAGTAGTTTGCGCGATCATTCTGGCCGCCAATGGATGGACTGCCTTTGAATTTGAGGGGAATATGCCCCTGAACCTCGCTACCGGCGGAGCAAATCTGGTCCTTATGGGCCCGGAGGCGATATACAATAATCCCGCCATGCTGGCCTATCTGGAGAATGTCCATTTGAATTTTACCACATCCCGGCTCTACGGCATGGATGAGCTCGCAAATACCTCAGCAAATTATATTAAGCGCTTCGGTTCCATGACAATGGGCCTGAACCTTATAAAATTCGGCTCATGGCTGTATGCGGAGCAGCAGATACAATTCGCCGGCGCCTTTAATGTGGGCTCTAATTTCGCACTTGGCTTCAAAGGGAAATATATGAGTGTCGTTATCGATGAGATCGGTTCGGCATCCACACTTGCCCTGGATATGGGAATGGTGCTTTTTGTAAATCAGGAACTTTATTTCGGAGCAAGATTCAGAAATGTTTCGGCGCCGTATATCGGCCAGGAATACATGGCGAGGGATGTCGGCATAGGGGTATCATATACGCCATTTGTACAATTGAATATTTATTTCAATTTGATCGCAAATATTCCCGCATCGTTTCTGAAACATACTTACGGACTCGGGAGCTATACCGACGCCGAGGAAGCGGAGATAGAAGAGGCGGTCGGTGATTTTGCCGACTATGACGCATATCTGGAAAATTTCGCGGCTAAACGGGACCTCTATTCCGAATATCATTTTGGCATCAAGTATGATATGACGGATAACTTTGCTCTATTCGGCGGCATTGAATATCTTCACTCGGAGCGTCTTTCCTATTCTGCCGGTCTCGGTATTTACGGTGGCGGTATGGCGGTTTCATACGCCTTGAAGGTACATCCGGAGCTGGGCGCCACACATACCTTTGCCTTTGGACTCGGAAACAAAGAATCCAAACCCGAACTCTCGGTGATCAACGGCAGGATAAATATTAACCTCGCAAATGCGGAGGAGCTATCCGCGATCCCGGGTATCGGCAGTAAGACGGCAGAGCGTATAGTGGAATACCGGAAGGTGAACGGGCCGTTCAGAAGAGTGGAAGACCTGCAGAATGTCTCCAGGATCGGCGCTAAGACCGTTGAAAAAATACGGTCCTATATTACCGTTGGCAGTAAATATGAGTCATCGTCTCAAATTGTACCGTCACGCAGTTCCTCGTCCACTTCCACCGCCTCGAAGACCTCTTACAGCGGACCGCTAATAGATATCAACTCCGCGGACAGTGCGGAGCTGCAGAAACTTCCGCGCGTAGGAGTGAAGACAGCGGCGAACATTCTTTCCTACAGGAAGCAAAACGGCGGATTTAAGAACATAGAGGATATTATGAATGTTCCCAGAATAGGCCCCAAGACCTTTGAGAATATGAGAAATATGATAAAAACGGGAGAATACGATCCAGCTGTTGACAATGGACAGGGAGGTGAATGATGAAAGGTAGAATACTATTTCTGATCGTTTTGTTTTTGGCCTCTTTTGCATTTGCTCAGGATTATGATCTTTCGATACCCATATCTACGGAAGACGAGATCGCGGATCTCTACGAGTCCGGAGATATCGATCAAGAGCAGTATATTATGCTTTGGGAACTCTTCTCAAATCCGATAGAGGTCAATAGCGCTCCCAAGAGCGAGCTGTTACGGCTTCCCAAGGTAAACCTTGAGATCGCTAATGAGATCATCAAGAACCGGCCATTTAAAGATGACAAGCCGCTCAAAAAGATCCTTGGGCGTACCGACTTCAGTTTTGTTGAGGGATTTATGCGTATCATTCCTCCAGTCAAGATAAAGAAGGTCAAGGGTAAGAAGGTATTGAAAAGGAAAACGGACCTCAACTTTAAATTCCGGGACGAGGTCTCTTCCACGACCAAATCGGAAGAAACGCCCTATGTACAGTTCAAGTACCGCTTCCGCCTCGGAAAGGTATTGGATATAGGAATTCTTCAGGAACGCAGATACGCTACATACAGCTTTGAGGAATATGACGGGCCTGTTACCTATGATGAAAACGGCGAGATCTTCCTTCAGCCCGGCGAAGTGATAGTTGACCCGAAGAAAACAATATGGCCCCTGCCTAAGGTATTTATAAATTGGAATACAAAGAACTTCCAATTGATCACGGGAAATTACATGGCGGGCTTCGGCCTTGGCGTGGTCTTTAATGAATCCGATAACAAAAATCTCTACGGCTTCAAAGGAGACCGTTCAAGTGATGTTACTTCCGATTTTAATCTGAATCTCCTGGGTGCCGGCATGCGAACGGTGCTGGGACCGGCGGAGATTTTCATCTTCGCGTCACAGATACAGGACAAGCTCTATCAGTATTCGCATCTTCTGGTCAGTTCGGCTGATTTCAGCGCGGATGAATCGGCGTATTCAGAGACCGATTTCGACGAAGACACGATCGCTCTTTCCATTCCGAATTATGTCAACAAGACCATTTTCGGCGGACATATGCGAATCGGCGGAGAGGACAATTTTATCGGAATGACCGTTTATCATAATAAGGAGATCTATGCCTCTGATCTCTACAAGCCGAATAATTACTCTGAAGACATGTTCGATGCATGGGTATGGGGATTGAATATGCGGTGGACTCCTTTTAAAAAATCGGCTATTCAGGCGGAATTCGGGCAATTGGAATCCGGCGCTCACGGCTTCTTATTGAAGATGACCATGAAAAAGAAAACCGCGCGGATCAATTTTATTTACAGGGATTTCCACAGGGAATTTGAAAATCCCTACTCATATACATTCGCTACATATGAATCTCCTGCGGAGCTTTCCGCCCAGAACGAAAGGGGCATTAAATTCGATGCGCTTTTAAAATTGGGGAAATTAGAGATCACTCCCAAAGCGGATATCTGGAGATATTATTCAACCCTTCAGACCAATTTCGACGGCTCGGTAAAATTTCAATATCCTATAACACCGCTCGTTGATATGGCGGTGACGCAGCGGTACAAAGATAACGATCTGGCAAGGGACTTGAATGATTCATATATTACGGATTATTCCGAATCGGACAAAAGCACCAGGACTTATGTGACTTTTAATTACAATCTATCCGAGAAATTACGCCTGACAGGCGTTTACCGCTTCAATACCTATATGGAACATTCACTGCCTCAGAGAAAGGCCAACGCATCCTATCAGCTGAAGGCGAACTGGAAACCCGCTCTGGGTACATTCCTGTTCTCATTTAAATCCACGGACAATAATATTTACAGGAAGTCGGACTCATCCACCTCAGAGGAATACCGGGAGTGGTCTGTTGATTACAGCAAAAACCTCTGGAGAAAGAATCTGAAGCTGAAAATAGGGTACAAAAGAAGGTATTATATTCAGGACAATTCGGCAAGGGCTGATAATACGGTTCCGCAGAGGGCTTTCAAATTCTATCTTGACTGGAGAAGTTAATGAAAAAAGGAAAGAAGACCTTTATTTTAATAGGAATAATTATCATTGCGATTGCCGCGATCCTGGTTCTGGCCTTTGATAAGAATTATACGATCGAGGGAAATCTCAGGTCCAATGAATCGTATTACGGGTTTTTGGAAGAAAAATAATGTATTGGGAAAATAAACTCTACCTCTTTACATTGTTCTTTGTCCTCGGCATACTCATCAGTTTCGGTGTCTTCCCTCTGGCCTCTCCGTTTTTTCTTTTCATCCTTTCTGCCGTCGTTCTTCTCGCGGCTATCGCAGTGGGGTTTTATTCTTATAAGCGCTGGGGGTATATCAAGAAGATACCTATGCTGATGGCCTTTTACCTTTTGCCCTTTGTGTTGGGATTGGCTTTTACACACAATGCTCTGAATATCGATAGAAAAGGGCATATACTGACCGTTACCGGAGGAGAAGACAAAATATCCGCAACGGTCGAAGGTTATGTGTACAGAGAACCCGAGTATTTTGAAAATCGGATGCGGGTATATGTCAAGCCCCTGAAGATCTCAGTTAACGGCGCCCGTTCGAAAGAAGTGAAAAAGGGCAAGATACTTCTTAATTATTCATTCAAGAAGGGGAAATTCCCGGAATTTCTCTCATACGGGCACTATATCACTTTTGAAACGGACTTGAAGAGGCCGCAGAAAGCAACGAATCCGGGCGGCTTTGATTATAGAAAATTTCTGGAAAGCACCGGAGTATATTATACTGCGTATTTCAAGGATGCGTCGCGCATCACCCCCGATGAGCTGACGAAGAAGAATCCTTTTGTCGCCTTCTCATTGGGTATCAAACAGAAATTCCTGAAAACCATTCGAAGAACGGTGAAATACCCGGAGTCGGCATTTTTAGGCGGTATTACCCTGGGGTTGAGATACGGCATGGACGGGATCTTCCTGCCTGATGCCCGATATCAGATAAAGGATGAGTTCAAAAGGGCGGGTGTGAATCATGTACTGGCCGTGTCGGGGCTTCATGTTACGATCCTTATGATATTCTTTGTCGGGATATTCTCACTGATAGGGGTTCCCAGAAGAGTTTATGCAATTATTACGATACTCTTTTTAGTGATATTCGCGATAATCACCGGCGGACGGCCATCCACTTTGCGGGCCGTAATAATGAATAGCGCCGTGCTGATGGCATGGGTTCTTTCCGGCAAGGGGCTGCGAACCTCGATCGAGGTGGGTATTTCCGTTGCCGCTCTTATGATATTATTTGTGAACCCGCTTCTATTGAGAGAAGCATCCTTTACTCTATCGTTTGGGGCGGTGCTATCACTTGTCCTTATCACGCCGTTTCTGGATGATATTTTCAAGAAGTATCTGATCGGATATACCTTTTGGGCGGCTTGCTTTGTTTTCGCCTCCTTCACCGCGCTTATCATCATCTTCAAGAGCTATTTCTTTAATTCACTGTTTCTGTGGGGATTTTTTGCCGCTTCCGGGGTGTTTTTGTATTTATCCAATAAATTTGAGGAAAAAAAGCAGCTTGCCGCTCCATCCTACAGAAAGATGCCGCCTTGGCTGATATCCTTCATATCGGCACAATTTGCGATACAGCTGGGAATGATGATCCCGCTTTCCGCATATTATTTTGGCAGATATCCAATTGCGGGTATGTACGCCAATTACATCGCCATACCCCTCATCGGCATCAATGTCCAATTGGGGATGATCGCGGCAATTCTGTCTCTGATACCCGTTGTAGGGATATATATGGGACTGTTCATCAATGCCGCTAATTATCTGCTGTTGAAGCTCTTTATACAGTCCGCGCATTTCTTTTCGACCACTTTCCCATATCCGTATGTGAAGAAGTTCACCTTCGGCGGGCTGATATTCTATTTTGTGGCGCTGCTTATCATTATCAATCTTCCGTATATCAAAAGTAAGTGGCTTGACTATAAATATAAATTGACGGTATTCAAACAGAAACATGATAAGAGGGCGCGTATATTTAAGTTTCTGCCCGCGATCATAATCGCTATTGTCCTGCTGGGCTCCATACTTCTGCTGATACCCACAAAAAGGGATAATGAAGTTGATATAACCTTCTTTTCCCTTTCAAAGGGCAATGTCGTTTTCATCAAAACGCCTTCGGGAAGAAATGTGCTGATAAATGCAGGTAAGCATTCTCTCTATAACAGAAGGGAGTGGGACGAGGCCGACCGTGTGGTCATGAGCATTTTGATGTCTTACGGTATCAACCGTATAGACGATCTGATCCTGACGGATTATTCTCAGGATAATAACTCGGCGGTTACCACAATACTGAGGGAATACCCCGTGGGGAAGGTCTATATTCCCACAGATGTGCAAAAAGCATCCGCATCTAGCTATGAAGATTTCTTGAAATCTACTGATAATGAGTATTTACTGGAAAGAGGCCAGGCTTATTGGGTAAAAAGCAGATATGAAACGTGTCAGAAGGTAAGCAACACCCTAATGTCCAGCAAAATACCCCATGTCGTGGTAAAGGCGGGTGATTATATTCTAAGAGAGAGTAAGAAGGTGGGGAATAGTGAATATGTGTTTGAGATATATGCTATCTACCCGGAAAGCAGCGACAAAGAGGACTATTTTCAGGATAATATGGTACTCAAAGCGGACTATATCTTGAAGAAAAAGGGTATTGAGATCTCAAGAAAACAGTTTTTATTAGCCGCTGATCTGGACAGGGGGGAAGTGGATAAACTGATGTCATACAAGCAGTATTTCGATAAGGTCGATGTGGTCCTTATGCCCACACGCTTCCTGTATAACTACAAACTCAAGGATATGCTGAATCTCGCATTGCCCATGGACATGCTTTTTCATATAGATTATTTCAACAAGGGCAAGGAGTTAGCTCAATTCCAGAAGGATTTTAGTTATCTGAAGGATAAGGCCGGCACCAACTTCTATGATCTCTCAGTGGGTTATGTAAGATATAAGATATGTGACGGCAAATTACTGAGATTTACCTCCGGCAATTCCTCTGGCGATATGGAGATCGCGGATCTTCAACATGAATTCTGAGTGGAAAAATTTATAAGAAACCTTTTTATTACCATTCGGATCCTGAGTTTCCTGATATTACTATTTCTTGTACTTGAAACATTATTCCGCACATCATATATAATGAAATATGATGGTAAATTCTTCCATGTGAATCAACTGGGTGTCGTTTCAGATAAAGAGTATGGGATGAAGCACAGTAAATTCGCGCGTCTTCATGTAAAGACCGCACGATATGATGAAGGGTTTTATATATACCGGACGAATGCCCAGGGCTTGAGAGAGGAAAATGTAATTAGAGAAAAGGCGGAAAATGAATATCGCATCCTGGTATTGGGCGATTCACACGTGGACGGCAATTGCAAAGTAAATGACACTTTCCCTAATGTTTCCGAAAGTATTTTGAATCGCCAGCATGATGATTCCCCGTACAATGTCATCAATTCCGGCACATTGAGCTGGTCTATCCAACAGATGTACCTTTTTCTGAAAGAGAACAGTGATATTATAAAGCCGGATATGGCGCTGCTTACTTTTTATACGGGCAATGATCTTGTTGATCTTATCGGATTTCATGATCACTATCCGAGCGTGGAAGTTATAGATGGCAAAGCCATAATATTACCGGCCAAAAGGAGAGCGTTTCCGTGGCTTGTTGAGCATTCAAATCTGGTTGCCATGATATATTTTCGCCTTGTTCCGAAAAATACTTTTTCTTCAAACCCCATGCTTGGGCAGGACATCGGGCAGGTGAGATGGCTTAGAACTCTTGAACAGGCGAGATGGTTTGATAAATATGCCGCGGTATTAGATGACCTCATTTCTCTATGCAGACAAAAAAATATTTTACTGAAAGTCCTGATATTGCCCACGATGATGCAGGTTCAAGGGGCAAATCAGGATTATATTTCTTTTTGTAAATCCGTTCCGGACCTGGAGCCGCAGGATCTTAAGATCGATGATCTTATCGTAGCAGAATTCATTAAGGTATTGCAGCATAAGCAAATCGACTTCCTTAATTTCGTTCCTGTTTTGAGGAGCTCTTATGAAAGTACAGGGGAAGACCTTTACGATCCAGTAGATTATCATCTGAATTTAGCCGGTCAACATAAGGTAGGTGAGATATTGGCAAAAGAGATCCTGGCGGAACCGATCAATGCCGATAAGAACTGAGTGTTATCTGATGGAAGAGCAAGAAGCGAAATATGATCATCTCCGCATAATAATAGTACCGTAGGAAAACGTCCCTATATTCATTCAGGGGACTTCATATCTATCTATAGAGTCTGAATATAAGGGGGGTTAGGGTTTTCACTAACCAGTCTGGCAAGACGCGGAAAACATTTTTAGCAATAGAAAACGAGTTGTCTCCCGCAGGTATCCTAAAACTTTTTGCCTTAGGGATGTACACTTTATTTAACTTTCTATGTACACCGCCTAAGTTCTCTTTGAAAAAAAGAAGTCCTTGATTTCCAATTTGGGTTTGTCCCAGATCTAATTCTTTGTACCCCTCCGAGGCTAATTTAATTATCTGATGGTCTAATAAGAGTGCGATCGGTGATAAATGTGACAATGCCAGATCGTAACAGCCCCACATATAGATGGCGGAGTTTCTGTATTTGATAAAAAATGTTCCTGCTATTAATCTCTTGTCTAAGAAGCAACCGATCAATTCCCCATTTCCACCTTTCACGATAGTATCTAAAATGATCTCAAAGTACTTCTCAGGATAAGATGAAACGCCAAATCGTTTTTTAAAGAATTTTACGGATAAACAATAAAGATCATGTAGTTCATCTTTTCCGATCTTGCGAAATGATAGAGCATTATTTTTCTTAAGTGAGCGGATCTTTTCAATAAACCTCTCTCGATAGATCAGTTTGGCTAAATTTTCTTTTTTGCTCAATTTAACGATTGTGAAATAAGCGTCTGCATTGATCGTCCTGTTGTGCCTTGAGGAAGGAAACCGCCCATAATAATCCCTGAATGCAATATAGGTGCTCTTTGGAAAAAGCGTGAATAATTCCTTGGCGACGATATCAATATCTCCGGGGTCGTCAAGCAAAGGTCCGCCATACATATTGAATTGAACCGGTGAGATCTTCTTCCCCCAGAAGATAGAGGGACTGTAGAAAAGGGGGATTATTCCCCGAGCCTCCCCTTCACTCATCAGGATAGAATAAGCGCTTTTCAAGTCAGGGTAGACTTGGCAAATAAATTTCATATACTTAAGTGTATGAAAATAAGTGTGCTCTCTTTCCTTCAGGAAGTCATTCCATAGATCCTCGCCGGCCGGATCCAGAGGTTTTAGTTCTTTTTCAGCCATAGATCAAACCTGTCTCTGCTCGTGGGTTGTTCGGTCTCCTGCGGGAGAAAGCTGTATTCAAAACCGATCTGTTTACATATTTCAGAAAGGGAATCCTTAGTGAACCATTGCCAGAGATGATAGGATAAAAAAAAGACAATATATTCGACTATTCTTTTAATACCTTTCTGCTCGCAGTAATATCTCCTTGGAAACAATTGCCTTCTATTTTTATCCGGTAGGTCCCCGATGAGAACCTCTCCACCTCTTGGCAATTTCTCGAATATTTTAATTAGAAGGTTTTTAACCTTTGTTAATGAGGAAAAATAATGAAATACGGAATATATAAGTATTTTATTAAACTTCTGTGAAAAGAGATTCAGCTTCTCGCCATTGTCTTGCCGGAACTCAATATTATTGGCAGAATTTCTCATTATTGCGCAATCTATCATGCTTTGAGAATAATCCGTTGCCATAATCGAAGAAACCTTTGTAGAAAGCAAAAGGTCTAATGCTCCCTTGGCACAACCGATATCAATAAGGTAATCACCCTCGACCAAATGGAGTTTCTCAGAGATCTCCTGTGCAAGATGGGGATAAACTTCCGGGTTTAGATCTCTTCCTGTTGCCCTCAAGGGATCTTTGTGGATCTTTGCTCTTAGCTCCCAAATGGATTTCCAAAATATTGTAATGATATTCATTAGAATGATTATAACATATTCTTTCTTCGCCTCAAAACAAGTTTGAAAATATAGGGCAAATGCAGTATAATTGCTAATGGACCGTCTAAAGTTAGCAATAATACAGCCCTCATATATTCCGTGGAAGGGCTATTTTGAGATTATCAAGGATTCGGATATTTTCGTCTTTCTGGATAATGTCCAATACACTGTCCGGGATTGGAGAAATAAGAATTTCATAAAAGGCCCCAACGGCCTTATTCCACTTATAGTTCCCGTGAAAGGTGGACGTGATCAGCTGATAAGAGACGCCCGTATCGATAATTTCTGGCATTGGCAGTACAAGCATCGTGAATCCCTGATACACAGTTATTCCCACGCTCCGTATTTCAAAAAGTATTTTTTTCTAGTGGAAGAAATATATGTAAATAACAAATGGGAGCATCTATCTGAACTTGATACGTTCATTATAAAAAAGCTCGCACAGATTTTGGATTTGAATACAGAGTTCCATTACGCAAGCGATATCGGTATTGATGATAGAAAAACTCAATTAATCATGTCTATGTGCGATCATTTCAATTCAGAGATTTACATTTCGGGGCCTCGTGCTCAAGCATATGTGGAGAAGGATCTTCTTGATAAAACCGGCATTGAAATAATCTACAAGGATTATGCGAATTATCGGAAATATCCACAGTTATTCGGTCCCTTTGTTCACGGAGTTTCAATTCTTGATACATTATTTAACTGTGGCGAAGATACATTAAGATATATTTTATCTAGTGACTGAAGTGAATAAGCACCAGAAACCGAAAAAAAAAACCGTGTTTCTCTCTCACCTTTCGATTTTGCTCTATGGTACGGCAGCACTCATTTATCAGATCGTCTGGCAGCGGATCTTCTCTGCCTATTATGGAGTCTCATTCGGCTCTACTTCAATTGTACTTGCTTCTTATATGTTCGGATTAGGCGCTGGCTCACTGCTCGGAGCGTATTTTTCTAAAAAAGGGGTTTCAGGTAAGCGGGGATTTATCTTGGCCCAGCTATTTCTTTCTGTCTTTGTTCTTGTGACGCTTTCTTTTTTGCCATCACTTGGAGCTCTTATATCATCTTCAACCCCCCTTTACGGTGGTGTATTTATCTTCTTGTTTTTGTCAATCCCAACGATACTTATTGGCGCAGCATTTCCCTTTGGGGTGAGTGCGATAAAAGAGAGTTCATTTCAAAATTCGATCTCAAGATTTTACTTTCTCAATACGATCGGAAGCGGATTCGGCATCCTCCTTTCATCATACTGGATACTCTCCTATATGGATATGAATTTTGGTCTTATAAGCGCATCATCAATTAACGTCATTTCCGCGCTTCTGGCGCTACGGTATCTACCACGGCAAACGGGCATTCGATCAAATTCAGTATATAAACAAAAAGCATCTCACTCTGTTTCCATCCTGCTTCTGGTAACTCTTTCCGGATTTATTTCCTTAGGGCTGGAAATGGTATATATCAGATTTCTCTCGGTAATATTGAAGGGCTCTCCGTATGTATTCTCTACAGTTCTCTTTGTTTTTATATCAGCTCTGGGTATAGGCGGGTATTACACCCTTAGATCGTCCCGTCTTCGGTCTGATCGCAATACATATTTTCTTTTACAGGGCCTAATTGGAATCTATGTAATCTTTTCTATAACGGGATTTTACTATTTGAATAAATGGGGAGTAATCACCGCATTTACACAGAATTCCTTTCAATACTTATTGCATCCACCGTTATATCTGAAATGGTCAAATATCTGGTATGCTATTGATCTTTTTCTCTGGCCGATCATTTTCGTATTTCCACCCGCCTTTCTCATGGGGGCCTCATTCCCATTGATCACCACACTGTTTCACGAAAAGGGTGTCTCAAGGGGATACTCATCCGGTATTGTATATTCCTTTTCTACGCTTGGTAATATTCTTGGCGCGCTTATTACGGGTTTTGTCTTATTGAATGTTTTCGGGACCTCTATTACATTTTTAATCCTCGGAATCGGTGCGGTGTTATTTTTAATCCCGCTGCTGCTCAGAAAAAGATCTCTTCGCATGACCTTCTTATGGGTTGCTTTTTTGATCATGGTATTCATAATATTTCCGAATAAAACACAGCTATATAAAAGTATTCACAAAGGATCGTTGAGCGGGATGGCAACCATTCTGATCTCGGAGAGCACAGAAGGGGTTGTGGTGACGGGAAGCAACGGGGAAAAAGTGAAAAATGTGCTAAACGGTTTGGGGCATGGCTTTCGTCCCGGAGTGGAATTTCAACTGGAGGCCGCTTATGGCCTTTCCTCTACGCCTGTTCCTGAAAATGTATTAATTATCGGCATGGGCACGGGCACTTTTGTTGAAGTTGCCGTATTTTGTGATGATACAAAAAAAATAGATGTCGTGGAATTAAACCCTTCACTGTTGGAGAATCTTCGAAATACAAAATCGACTGAATTCTTATTCGATCAAAATAAGATCAATTATATTGTCGGTGACGGCAGAAGATTCTTATATGAAAATACAAAAAAATACGATCTGATAATGATGGACCCATTGAGAACCACGACCGCATATTCAAACAATCTGTACTCTTTGGAGTTTTTCCAATTGCTCCGAACTGCCCTGTCCGATAATGGCGTTCTTCTTTTTTGGTCAGATGAACAATATATTGTTCCCGCAACGATCGATCATGTATTTGAACATATCCGCTTCTTCACCACCCCGCAATTGGGATTCTTTGGCGTAGCTTCGGATATAGCAATAGATTTTGATGAAGAGAGATTCAATTCGCTGGCATCTATCTTTACAGAGATTGGACATATGCGCACCGCTATAAGATCAATACCTGTGCTGATCGTTAAAGACCCGGGTCTGTTAAACAGGGATCTGGCCCCTAAATGTGAGTATTATACCGGATATACCCACCGGATCACTCGCCTTCATCGCCGTCTCGGTTTGAAAAAATAGGGGAATTCTGATATATTTCACCATGGAACGATCATTTGGGATAAAGAAGATAATCGATAATTTTTTGATCATCGCGATATTTTTAGCATTTATCCCCGTGGGGTCGAATCCGTTCACGGCAGTCAAACTTCTTTTGATATCAATATTTGTTTTGTGGAGCTTTTTTTCCCGTAAGCAGAAGAATATCTCCTATATTCCGTTCTTGGTCATCTTTCCTCTGGCGATCTTATTGTTAATATTGCCAAGCCGCCCCGGGATATATCAATTCTGCCAGGTGATCCTTTTTGCGGCCCTTCTTTCTTTTAGACGAGACCGCGATCTTCTTCCCGGCATCAGGATATCATTGATCTTGATATCTATCTATGCCTTGCTTCAATATTTTTCTGTAGATCTTGCCATCTGGGACTTTGACTGGGGAAGTAAAAAAGTATTCGCCACCGTTGGAAATCCGAATGAATTAGGCCTTCTTCTTCTGCTTGGGACTCTATTTGAACTCTTTTCAGCGCAAAAGAGAAAATGGATCTTTCCTTTGATATATTCCGTTGCCTTAATTGCAACATATTCAAAAGGCGCTATAGGCCTGCTTTTTTTAATGGTTCTTCTGCGCGCGATCACATCCAGAAAGATTATGAAAGTGATGCTTTTATTGCTTCCCGTGGTATTTCTGATCCTTATATTGAGTATTGATCTTCCCTGGAATACCCGGGGTAAGATATTTAAAATTACCTTGGCTCGTATCAAGAGTAACCCGCTCGGCGCGGGTCTGGGGCGATTTCCTTCCGCATACAAATTTCAATTAGCAAAAGAGAATAAAGATGATTCCTTGCTGAACAGCCGTAAGATATTTGTAAAGCGTGCGCATAATGAATTTCTCCACATCGCTGTTGAAAGCGGGGTGTTGGGCTTTGCTCTTTTCATTTTTCTCTATATTTTTATAGTGAGCAAACTTTTGCGAAGGGATAATTGGAGACAATATTGGCCGATCTACGCATATCTGCTGTCCTTCGCATTTGAATACCCGCTGCATCAACCCCTTGCTGCATTTTTCATTATTACCACGCTGAATGGCGTCCTCTTTACCAAAACGGTAAAAAGCAGAAACTCAAAAGCAAAGGAAATCGCGGTATCGGCAGTATTGATCTTTGTGTTATTGGTAAACAGTTACGAAGTATTAAGTAAATTTTCTCCCATAACGCATTTCTGCGATAGACAGGAATATGTACTATCCCGGGCAAAGCAAATGGATAAATTTCTCCCCTTCTCTTTTGCCGAAGCATATCTTAATGATTATTTTAAGGAAGATGTTTATCCGGCTCATCTGAAATACCTCGCATCTCTCCGTTTGGCTGCAGGCGATCTTAAGGGAGCCGAAAAGGATCTGAGAACATCCATTTCAATGGTTCCTGAGGAGCTTATATCAAGAAAACTTCTTACCGACATACTATGGCAGCAGGAAAGATGGGAGGAGCTAAATCAAGAATTGTTCAAGATGCGCCGTTATGTTAAAAATGATGAGAATATTAATTTTGTGCTCTTTGTAAGCCTGTTTAATTCAGGAAGATTCAAGGAAGGTATTGAATTTTTAAGGATACATAAGCTCAGACGCAAAGACGCGCTGTTCGCATATGCGGTAACCGGGCTTTCGGAGGAATTATCGTCACTTGTCCACACCGATGTAGAGCAGTCTCAGGCAGATAAAGCAAAATATATCAGGGATGAAATGAGTAGATCTAATTCAAGTATCTGGGATAACGCCGCGATCAGCGAACTTTCCCGGAGTGTTTACACATTGGAAGATGCCCTCTCCCCTCTTCCTCCGGTTATAAATGATAATCCCATCAGTATTATTAATCCTACTTATCACTATTTAATGATGATACAAGGGGATATTCCGGATCAAAGGAGTATGCAGATATTATATGATATTTTCCCTGGATTAGAATTCTTGAAGGAGCATCTGCATATATTTTTTAATGTTGAAGCGAGGGATCTAAGTGGGAGTAATGTGAAAAAATTCCATTTTAATATTCCGAAAAATACCCCTAAGGAAAAACAAGTATTGACCTCCTATCTTTTTAATCCATCCAAAAAAAGTAATTTAAGAAATTATTATTTCAAGTTGCGGGGTATATCGCTTGAAAATGCAGTGGAGATCGCGATCCGTCATGATGAATTATTTGGCAATTCGGTATCTGAGATAGGATGGGAAAGGCTGGCATATGATATGGTGGTCTCGGGAAAATGGGAGCATCTGATAGAATACTGTTTGAGAGAGGATTCTTTGATGAATTCTTATGAGAAAAAGGCCTTGAGATTTGCTAAATCAATTCTCAGACAGAAACTGGAAGATAAAACCTGGGGGAAGAGCGAAGCAAGGGAAATACTTGAGAAATTTGAAAAAAGATCGCAGTTGACAGCGGAGGAATATTTTTTGTATAAAACATCTCTTGAAACGATTAACGGATTTGATCCTACGATTGAGATCGATAAGGATATAATTGATGTGGAGAAGTATCCATACTTTAAAATAATATTCTTGTCGTATTAATGGGCGCATTTTATTGGCTGTCCTTAATCCTGATCCCCACCATATTTATCGCATTATTCAGGTATTTGAGTAAATTCAGAAATAAAGGTCGGGTATTCAGAATAATACATGCAGCAGTAAGATTATTGTCGATCATTACTTTAATATTCAGTTTATTGGAGATATCATTCAACGCCTTTTTCATTAATTCGGATAGCTTTGGCTTCACTCTTTCGTCTAAAATATGGTTGCAGCGTTATTGGAAACCGATCAATGAACAAGGATATCGAGACAATGAAATAAGTACTGATACAGCTAAAGCAAAGATAGTCGTTTTAGGCGATTCAGTGGCTGCAGGGCATGGCATCAAGAATATCAAAAATAGAATGGCGGCTTATCTTGCTTCAGAGGTAGGGCCGGACTTAACGGTTAACACCATCGCAAAGTGCGGTTGGGATACTCCCGACCAGGTTGCAGCTCTGAAAACCAGATCCGATACGCCTGCTTTTGTCTTTCTTGTACACTATATAAATGACGTAGATTATCTTGGAAGAAAGTATCATGTAGAAAGAGCTGCATATCCGGATGTCCCTTCAATTCCGTTCATAAGCCTTCTCGTCAATAATACACTTATCTTTAATTCATTGTTTTGGAATATTTACAAAGGTGCAAATAGTGAATTGGGTGAGCAATATTGGGAATATCTATTAGAAATCTATAGATCGGATAATATGCTTATCGAACATGTCGAAAATATCGAGTCGATACGGGAATACCTTTCTCAGTATTCAACCGGTTTTCACGTGATCCTTGTGCCGGACCTTGCCGGCCTCGCGGCCAGCCGTTCGCTTATGACCCGGCTTGCCGAATTTCTGGATATCGCAGAAATAGGATATACCGACATTACCGACAGTATTTCTCAGATCCCCGAAAAAAAACTCGTTGTTTCCCGCATGGATGCTCACCCCTCGATATTGGTACATAAGATCATTGGAAATGCGATGGCTGAACATATTAATGACTTGGATAATGGCAAATAATTTGATATATTATTGCCATGTCAGCGGTTAAGATGCAGTTAAAAGAAGGCCTTCCAGTAAAAATCCTACTCCTCACCTTGCTTACGGTAAGCGCTTTTCTGAAAACGGGCCTTCCTTCATTGATCTTTGTCTTTCTTATGCCGTTGATCATCGGAACTGTGATATTTCGCCGAAAAGACCTTTTCACCACTTTCTTTCTGGGAATTAACACATTGTTTATGCTATCTCTTCCATTTTATATATTCAATCTTCCGTTTGTGTATTATCAGTATTCCTGTATTGCACTCACAGCGGTCGCCATACTTTTCTACAGGCCTTCCCTGATGCCGATAGTGAAAAAGGAATATTTTTTGATCGGGCTCTTTGTACTGCCGCTTATACTGTTTATCGGTGATGTTCACCCCGACACGCCGTATTATGCCGCCCGAGCGATCAACATTATACAGAATGATACAATGACAGTTCTTGATCCATTCTTCTCGAAATGGCCTGATTCTAAATATGCTTTTTCCGGCCAATTCGCCTTCCTCGCCTTTTCCCATTCATTCAGCGCCGTATCCATCGAATTGGTCTGGCATATCTCATCTCTATTATTTCTCCTCTTCGCCTTGATAGGATTCTATGAGTTGGTTGAAAAATTCTCACCTTCTCACGGCCTGATCTTTGTTCTTTTGCTGCTTGCGGTGAATTTTCTTATGTACAGACATGATGATTACGGTAACTCATATTTCAAGCCCTGGGTCTTTGCTCAGCTGTTTTTTATTCCGGGCATACTCCTGCTGCAAGAAAAGAAGTATCTTCTTGTACCGATATTTCTATGCCTGTTCCTGGTTCACATGATCAGCGGCTTCGCGATATTGTCAGTGTTTCTGCTGTACCTGCTGCTTACCGATAAGGGCAAATTTCTAGAAAAGGCTTTACTGGTGTTTTTGGCGATTTCCTTTCTTCTGGTGCTAAAGGGACCTCTAATGCCGCCCTCGGAGGATTATTATCGAAATAGAATGGTTATTAGAAATGAGAACCCCCATTCAATGGATAATGTACAGGTATGTGAACAGATCGAAATATCAAAGAAAGTTGATCATGTGAAACAACAATGGTATTTCCCCGTCATTCTCGCTACAATTGTTGTTGTTTTATGGCTGTTAACGGGATATTTGCGCATATCGATCTTGCTCTTTTTCACTATTTTACCATGGATATTTATGGTTCTTATTCCATCTTCGGCATATAAAGTACTCCCTGTGGTATATATGAATAAATACCGGGTCATCATCCTTATTCCGGTCGTCGTTTCATTTATATTACTGCTCCTTATTCACAAGTATCAGAAAAAAGTATCCGGAGACAAGCTTATTTGGGTCGCAGCTATATTTTTATTGATCAGCTACATTCCGCCGTGGCTTACTCGAAATGATTATAAATTGTTTCCGGTAAAGTATTTTGCAAAAAATAGGATGTTCTCTGAGGTATATTCCAATCTTCCTACGGGAAAATATCTGGCGTTTCCTCAATCAAGCTATCTGATATCGTCTTTTACTTCAAATGATGTCCATGTTCTCCCATGGGATTATTTCCCTGCCCAGTCCACCGGTCGAGAATTGCGGCTTGTAGAGATGTACAGATATTTTTCCCCGCTTTATGGAATAGATTACATGGCCTCTATCGAGAAGAAGTACCGCATAGATTACATCCTTTATGATATCTATGATATGCCACGGAGCGCTTTAGCAAAGATGCTTGTTTCCAGAGAGCTTGTCTTTCAAGAGAAGGGTATTTATCTTTTCAGAGCCGGTCAGGTCCCTCAGCACGAGGAGATCTATTTTCCGGAAAAAAAGCAATTTGAACATTTTGATGTCGAGTCATATACTGTTTCGCCAATACATGGATATACCGTGTTTGAGTTTGAAATATTGATCAAAAAGAAGATCCAACCGGAAATGAAATTCTATGTTCATCTGCAAACAGATAAAGGAGTAAGAAATATTACAAAATTCTTTTTGGACTCATGGCCTTACTACAACCGCAAGCGCATTGTATATCCAATATATTTTGATGTTTTCTCATGGAATTCTCTGGATTTCGGGGAATTTACTGCAAAGATAACACCGGACGGGTCAAGTGACTAAATATAGCAGAAATACGGTTTTTATCTTTGTCGGCACCCTGATCATTCTTGCCGGCACCATATTTTCCCCCCAGACATTTGAGACCAATGACGATATGTTGATCATCCGTATGGTTAGCGGTCGGCTTGGTCCAGTCGCTTCTGCGAAGGCATTGTTCCCGAATATTCTTTTCAGCTCATCTCTAGGCGTGCTTTATAAAGCCGCCCCCGGTATTCCATGGTACGGGTTAATCCTGAATATCTTGACCATATTTTCACTGTTTGTGATTATTTCGTCTTTGACAAAACTGAAAAACACCAAGGCTGTTCTTGCCGGGCTTCTTACTACTGGAATTTTCTTCTATCGAATTTTCTTCTTGCTGACCTTCACGAAGACGGCATTGTTTATGCAGAGTGCATTCTTTTTATATCTTATGATCGATATCAAGCATAGCACCTCTTTAAAATGGACAGGGATCATACCCTATCTTTTACTGCCGCTATCTTTTTTGATAAGATCTGAATTCCTTCCATTCTTTTTATTGTTCTTTCTACCCGTGATTATCTGGATATTAGTCAAAGGCGGAAAGAAAAAAACAGTACTTCTTATTTCCAGTATAGCGCTGTCATTTTTCCTGATCGCGGGAAATGGGATCTATTATAAAAGAACTCTGTCATTGGAATTTCAGAAATTTCAAAAAGCTCGAGGTTATTTAAACGGGACATATATTCATGAAGAGAATGAGAATACCGAAGGAGCTCTAAAGAAAGCAAATTGGAGCAAAGCTGAGTACGAACTCGCAAAACACTTTTTTTTCCAAGGTGAAAAGACATTCAATGCCGTTGCCTTCGAAAGTTTCAACCGTGAAAATAAAACGGGAATATTTAAATACGCACAGATCAAAGTGCTTAAGGAATACATAGAGACGACTCCGATATCTATTCACTTTACTGTCGCATTATATGTTTTATTATCAATCTTTCTCTTCCTTTTTCGTATGGACCGACGGTTCGACCCCCTTGTGATCTCAGTGGTGTGGGTCTTGCTCGGAATATTTGTCTTTTCATTTATCCGCCTTCCTGAGCGAATTTGGGCACCTCTTATTTTCTATTTCGTATTTCACGGAGTGCTCTGTATGGATGCCGTGCCGGTGCGTAAAGCCCTTGGAGTTACGGTGATAATGCTTCTCTCGGTCTTTTTTCTTCTGAATTATTTCGATATTGGAAGATCAAATATTGTCAAAGCCGATCATTTCCGAAGGCATTTAATAGAAATGAGAAAGATGACAAAAAAACTAAACGGACCTATTGCGCCTATTCTTCCTATCCATCCCGCATGGCAGAATTATGAATGTGCATCGCCGATGAAGGAGTTTAAAGATTATCCGGAATACGAAACAATTCCAGGAGGGTGGAACACTTATTCTCCTTATTATTACCGCTCTCTTAAGTGCTACAGCATCGATTCATCAGAGGAACTTATGGAGCAAGCTGTTCAAGGAAAAATCCTGATAGCCGCTACGAACGATGCTATAGGAAAAACATTATTAGATCACTTCAATAATTATCTTCTTGATAATTACAGGGATTACTCCGGGGCTTATGATGTCGTTTATAGCGGAGAATTGTTCAGTATCCTCAAATTGAACCCTATATCTGAAAGGTTAAATACAGAAAAGGAGTCAAAGTGATATTTGAATGTAGAGTACGAAAGTGGATCGGATGCAAAAATCCGGATTGTTATAGTATCAATTGTGAAATTGATTCTTCAAGTGATTTAGGTTATAATCTCTCATGAGTGAATCGAAAGAATTTTCTGTTGTCATTCCCGTATATAACTCCGAGGGCACTCTCAGAGAACTTACGGATAAGATAACTTCCGCCATGGAGGATATCTCGGGATCATATGAAATAATATATGTGGACGACTCAAGCCGAGATGATTCATGGAATACTCTGAATAGCTTATACGATAAATCCGGCAAAATAAATATTATCCGTCTGTCAAAGAATTTCGGCCAGGATAACGCTGTCTTTGCCGGCCTTCGATCATGCCGTGGAGGCAAGGTCATAATAATGGATGACGACTTGCAGCAAAGTCCGGAAGATATCCCCGTCCTGTTGACGCACATGAAAGAGAATGATCTTGATGTCGTTTTCGGGCGGTTTAGCCGAAAACGCCAGTCTCTATTTAAAAATTTCGGTAGTGCGGTGAATAATCGAATGGCAACGCTGTTGCTTAAAAAACGAAAAGGGCTCTATCTTTCATCATTCAAGATTATCACAAGGTCTGTATTGAGAGAAATGCTGAAGTATGAGGGCCCCTTTCCTTGTATCGACTGTCTGGTCATGAGGACAACGGATAATTATGGGCAGATAGATGTCACCCACCGCAAACGCAAAAAGGGCCGAAGCAATTATACTATGCGAAGGCTGCTGTCTGTATGGAGTAATTCAATTACAAATTTCTCAATTATCCCCTTGCGGACAATTACATGGATGGGGATATTCGTTTCAATTATCGCTTTTGTTTTTCTCATATATTCCCTTGTGGAAAGAATATATTTTAATACTTTAGCAACTCCGGACTGGATGTCTATTGCGTCTGTGCTGCTCTTTCTTGGTGGGATCCAACTCTTATCGCTTGGCGTTATAGGGGAGTACATCGGCCGCCTCTTTCTGAATACCAACAGATCTCCCCAATTCGTTATTCGCGAAAAAAGGGAAGTGGAATAGCTTCCCATTCAGATTTAAATATACATTCTCAGTCAAGAATCAATTGACATATCCTTGGATAATAGATATAATACCAAAAATGAAAGATCGATCCTCTATTTCCGCCTTTTTTCCCTGCTTAAATGAAGTCAACGCGATAGAAAATGTAGTCAAAGTTGCTATTGAAACAATGAGCCAACTCACGGATGACTATGAAGTAATAGTCGTAAATGACGGCAGCACAGACGGAAGCAAGGAAGTATTGTCCAGAATGTTAGGAGAGTATGAAAACCTAAAAGTTATTCATCATGGAATCAATCGGGGATATGGAGCTGCTCTGAAAAGCGGCTTTGCCAACTCAACCAAAGATTTGATATTTTATGCTGACGGCGACGGTCAGTATGACTTAAGAGAATTGCATGTTTTGTACGATCTTCTGGGAGAAGAGATTGATATGGTAAACGGTATCAGAGCAAATCGTTCAGATCCTTTCTATAGAATTCTTGCCGGTAGAATGTACAATATTTTTGTGAAGATCGTATTTAGAATAAAACTAAAAGAAGTAGATTGTAATTTTCGGCTGATCCGAAAAAATGTATTCGACAGAATAAGTATAAATTCCGATACCGGAGTGATTTGTGTTGAAATGGTAAAGAAAATTGAGCGGGCGGGATATAGAATAAAGCAAATACCGGTACATCATTATTCCCGCCGCCATGGTAGCTCTCGGTTCTTTACGACCCGCCGACTGATACGGGTCTTTTATGCGCTATTTAAACTTTGGTGGAAATTGGTCATCAGATGTGACTATTCTTAACTGCTGATTCCGAGAAAGCTCAATCGAAAGAGGAATTCCCTTCTCCATTTTGAAGCGGTTTTTCAGAGACATTAAATACTACTGACTATAGAAATTCCTGCAGTTTGGTCCGTTGATATTGTCTGATATAAATGTGAAGTGACATCACAAGTACGGGCATTTGAAATAGAGCGTAATAATCACCGTTGAATCCTTTATTTATTCATTGAAATTGATTATGAAAAATGCTATAATATTGAAAAATTATGGAGGCCTTATGAAAAGATTCAAGCTTCAGGCAATACTTGTAGTTGCTGTCCTTCTTGTGGTTGGGCTTTTTCCCAGTGCGGCAACGCTGTACAGAACGCCCTATGTTGAGATCAATACATTCTACTCGAATTTCCTGTACAGTATGGTTACCGGACAGGACTACTTGGGCAATGGTGCGTTTTACGACAATAGTTTTATCTACAGCGGCACCGCTACGGGTATCTCGGATGGTGTTGTTTTTGATGCTTATGCTCATCCCGGACATGCATGGTACGGTGAGTTTTACAATTACCCTCAGGGTGGTGACGGTATGTATTTCGAGCAGACCGAGTATGAGCAGATGTTCATGGGAACGATTATCATATCTGACGATGCCGGTAATGTCGAGACTTTTAAAGACTTCAGAAATACCCCTTTTCTGAAATCATATCTGGTTCAAAACCCTGTCCTTTCCTTTGAGGGATATACATATGTCTGGGGAAATTATGAAGAGCCTCATTATTCTGTTTGTGGAACGGTAGAGACAAAATCGGAAGCATATTCACCCGCTTCTGGGATATCCATTACTCATAGGACCTACCAATATGCATCCTCAAAGGTCAATAGCATTTTTACATGGTCTGATTGGGGGGTTTCTGCGGACGAGACTTATGATGATTATGAAGATGTTCTGATCAAGGATTATATTATAACCAACAACTCCGCTGAAGACAAGGAGATATATATCACATACCGTGCCGACCTTGCCATTAATACAAAATGGACCACTTCCGGACTTACAGCAAGCAGCTCCAGTGACGGCTTGTATGATATCTTTTATTACAAGACTGAAGACAACGGCGAATTCAACGATTATGCCGCATGGCAGGATCCTATCGGCGGTCTTTATGATGGTGATTTCGGCTTTATGTACGATTTTACTCTCGGCGCGGATCACCCCGTTGCGGTTGGT
Source organism: bacterium (assembly GCA_023144005.1). Taxonomy (GTDB): domain Bacteria; phylum AUK180; class AUK180; order AUK180; family AUK180; genus JAGLWT01. Next base: position 41,019 of record JAGLGN010000014.1, on the reverse strand, counting down.
ATCAAGGCGCTTACGCATGCGCCGGTCGCATTCAATATCGTTCAGTATCAACCCGATAATTCCGCTTCGTCGATAGCCGGGCTTACCGATGTTGACAACAGATTGATAAGGTACTCGTATAGATACTCCGGTCCGGGTGTTATGCCCTCCGCGCTATGGACTAAGAATCCGGAGCTTGCCCCTTATACTTTCTATTACGATGCCACCGGTGATCCTGAAAGAACCTGGTGGTATACTTTAGATAATTTCCTAAAACCGCTGAATCCCATGGATTATTTTTCAAGCGGCGATCTTTACGATGACTTCGTTGCTCCGGGTGATTTCGATGCCCCTGCAACGGTTCCCGGTAATTATGCGATCGCGGTCACAGTCGGCCCGATTCAGCTCGATGCCGGTGAGACCACGGTAGTGCCGTTTGTTATTGCCGGCGCTTATGGAGACAGCGCGGACCTTGTTACATTGAAGGGCAATTTGGATACGGCCTTCGGCTATGCCGATACTGCCTATAAAACAGGCGTTGTCGGAGCTACGAATTTCTACTCTCCCGCGAACAGCCTTGATAAATCACCATCACCGAAACCTGAGATCATTGATATGTACGAGAAATATGATGTATCGGATGGTGGTATCAATATACATATTGTATGGGACAATATTGATTTTGGCGCTGGCAATGATTCTGTTCCCGCCGGTTGCGGATACAATTTATATTATTCCACTTGGGACGGCTTGAGCAGTACTAATCCGTCAATTAAGTACAGAAGGTTGAAAACGGGTGATGTTACTCAGCTTTGCGGTACTTTGAAGGGTGCGCCTACTGCATATACTCCATATACGGATGATAATTTTATTGTCCCTGCCGAGCAGTTCAAATCAGAAATGAACGGATCCGATTTTATAAATTACGCATTTGCGCTTTCTTCGAATGACGATGCGTGGTGGGATTCCAATACTTCGGTCCCGCAATTAGAATCTGCTTATTTCAATGAAAGTATGCCAGCTTATTATGAATTCCATCTTGTACCTGCGGCAATTGACCTGGAAGGTGAATTTGCCTATGAGGATAACTCCAATGTATTTCTTTTATCCTGGAGCTCCCCGGCATCCAGAGAAAAGGACCTCGATAGGTACGAGCTTTACAGAGCAGGCAATTTGGAGGAGTCAATATATCTTCAGGGCGGTGTTTATGAATTTATCGGTTCGGATACGACATCTGATATCCTGATGTTCATCGACGGTGAAGAATATATCGTTAATGCGGCGGACCTGACATTCAATGCAAGCGATCCTCTCAACGAGGTCATTCTCGCTCTTCCCGGATTCAATGACGACTCTGATGACCTTATAATAAATAATTTCTTCATCCAGAACATCGAAGGGGAATCACCCTTCACGGTCAGCGATGTTGATACTACCCAGTACAAGATGATCTGGACCGGTTCAACGACCAACACGGATGTTTATTGGGATACCCCGACAGCAATGCTCTGGTGGGAGAAGCTCGATGATTGGGGCGCGACCTATTATCTTTCCGAGACAGGAACGACCAAGACCGTAATGTATGAGACGCAGTCATTTACAATTGCAGGGATCTACCTTGAAGGAGATCCGGAAACGATTATTGATTATTCGGATACACCTCTTGCTGGTGATTCCAGTTATCAGTATTATGTGAAGAAGCTTGACTTTCTGACACCCTTCATTGACATTACGACATCTGACCCGTTTACCCTGGAAAGCTCTCCTGATTATCCTACGAACCTTGCGGCCGAAGATACCAATAAGAGTATTACACTCACTTGGGACAAAGCAGCAGGAGATATTTTCAGATACTATGTTTACAGATGTTCAAGTGCCGCGATATACGACAGTGTAGAGCCGTTGGATGAAGATTATGTTGTGAAGATCGGTGCTGCCGATGCAACGACCGCTGACACTTATACATTCGTTGACACCTATATTACGGAGTATGCCACATATTACTATTTTGTGACCTCATTTAACAGAACCACGGATCTTGAAAGCCAGCCTTCTAATGTCGCCACTGTTTCAAAGGACTTTGATAAAGAGCAGAATCTTGAACTGGCGCATTGTGTTCCCAATCCTTTCATCTACGGAACCGCGGACGCTCTTCAGGAAAACAATCACATGGTATTCGTGCAGCTGACTGAAAATGCGACTATTACTATTTACGATATTAAAGGCGGTCTTATCAGAGCCATTGAGCATTCCGCCACCAGCGAAACCACTTATGGTGACGGTGGTGAGAAGTGGGATCTGATGAATGAGGACGGCAAAGCGATAGCTACCGGATTGTATTTCTATGTTATAACCAACCCTGACGATGACGAGGATGTCAAGAAAGGGAAACTTGTAATAGTGAGATAAGGAGACAATGATGAAAAAAATAATAATAACACTGGTGGTCATCCTTTTTGCAGTATCCACATTTGCGGCTTCTAACGGTGAGACCTCCGGAGCATTCCTTTTAATGCCCATCGGAGCAAAGGCATATGCGCTGGGAAATGCCATGGTCACCTCAAGCAATGAACCCTTGGCAATATTCTACAACCCTGCGAATGTAACTTCCTTTACCGCGGCCTCTGTTTCAATCGGCCAGACAAATTACCTCGTGGATACATCCATGGAATATTTCGCGTTCTGCATTCCCTTCACGGAAACAGATTTCTTCGGCCTTGCGGTCAATGTGTTTTTTACAGAGCCCATAGACGCATTTACATGGGGAAGCTGGGAAGAGTCGGTCGAGCAGTTCGATGTGAGTTACAATCAATTCTTTTTGACATACGGGAAAAAATTAGGAGATAACTTCTCCTTTGCCATCGCGGGTAAATTTTACAAAGAAGAACTTGCGAATGTTCTCGCGGAGACCTTTCTTATGGATATCGGTATGAAGTATAAGATAGGCAATGGAAATGTCGGCCTTGCTATTTCAAACCTCGGCTCGGGCCTCTTGTACGAGCGGGATGTCATAGGCGATTATGAAGTACCGACAGAAAAGATACCCATGAATATTGTTATCGGCGGTAATTACAAACTCATCAAAGGAATGGATCTTTCGCTTCAGGCATCCATACCTTCGGGAAATCCGGCGGTAATATCTGTGGGCCTTGAGTATTCCTTGTTCGGCGCCATCCCTCTTCGTGTGGGATATTCCAATGTGGAGACAGGAAGCGTAGGCTTCGGAGTTGGGTTTGATCATACTTTTCAGAAGACCCAGGGCAACAGAAAGGTTGATATCCTTACTCTGCAGTTCGATTATGCCTATGTTCCCTTCGGTGATATCGGCGAGACAAATCACTTGGGAATCAGTTTATTGTTTAAATAGACTTTATTGATTGGAGGATTTATTTTATGAAAGTTGCAATTAATGGTTTTGGTAGAATCGGCCGCCTTGTTTTCAAGAGGTTATTGAGCTGTGATTGCTTTTCGGATATTGATGTAGTTGCTATTAATGATCTGACCGATCCCGCAACATTGGCCCATCTTCTGAAATATGATAGTGTTCACGGGAAATTTCCCCATCCGGTAAAGGTTGAAGGTGAATTTCTGAACATAAGCGGTAAAAAGTTCAAAATATACAAAGAAAGAGACCCCTCAAAACTTCCCTGGAAGGAATTGGGAGTAGATTATGTGCTGGAATGCACAGGTATCTTCAGAACACATGAGAAGGCATCTCTTCATCTTCAGGCAGGAGCCAAGCGTGTTGTTCTGAGTGTTCCCGCAAAAGGTTCTCCCGGTGCGGACGCGACCTTTGTAATGGGTGTTAACCATAAAAATTATGATCCGGCAAAGCATTTCATTATCTCGAATGCTTCCTGTACAACAAATTGTCTTGCCCCTGTCGCCTATGTTCTGAATAAGGAATTCGGGCTGGACCACGGGTTTATGACAACGATACATGCCTATACGAACGATCAGAAGATCCTTGACCTGCCCCATAGCGACCTCAGAAGAGGCCGTGCCGCGGCTATGTCCATGATCCCCACCACCACCGGTGCCGCAAAAGCCGTTGGCCTTGTAATTCCTGAATTGGATGGAAAACTTGACGGCCTTGCAGTCAGAGTTCCTACCCCGGACGCTTCCATGGTCGACCTTACGGTAGAGCTTAACAAAGAAGTTACGGTAGAAGAACTCAATGGTAAGATGAAAGAATACGCCAATGGAGAATTGAAGGGAATTTTGGAATATGAAGAAGACCCGCTTGTCTCAACCGATTTTATCGGTAATTCACACTCCTCAATATTTGATCCTGCAATGACCAGAGTGATGGGAAAGACGGCAAAGATATTCTCATGGTATGACAATGAATGGGGTTATTCCTGTAGAATGGCCGACCTCATAAAATACATGGCAGATAAAGAATAAATGAACTCGATAAAGCGGCTTACCATCGGGAAAGCCGATGTAGTTTTTCTTAGGGTGGATTTCAATGTCCCGGTTAAAGATGGTATTATTAAAGATACTAAAAGGATCGATGCCGCCCTGCCGACGATCAAATATCTACTGGAAAAAGACGCTAGGGTAATAGTAGCTTCGCATTTGGGGCGACCTTCCGGTATCGGTTATGAAGAGGAATTTTCTCTGAAGCCCGTATTTGAGAAATTACAGGAGTATCTTGGCAGCGCGAATGTTAAATATTCTAAGCAAGTGATCGGCGAGGATGTCAACAGCCTCGTTTCTGACCTTCAGTCGGGCCAAATTCTCTTGCTTGAGAATCTCCGGTTCCACAAAGCCGAAAAGAAAGGCGATGCTGAATTTGCGAAACAATTATCTGCTCTCGGCGCGAAATTCTATGTAAATGATGCCTTTGGTACAATGCACAGAGAACATGCTTCCGTCTTCACCCTGCCCGGGCTTTTTCCCATGGAGAACAAAGCGATGGGCTTCCTTGTGGAAAAAGAGTATATGTATTTGAATGAAAAGCTCACAACTCCGGAAAGGCCGTATTCGGTAATAAGCGGAGGCGCCAAAGTAAAAGACAAGATAGGACTATTGGAAACAATGATAGTGCAGGCCGACCATATACTTATCGGCGGCGGAATGATGTTCACTTTCCTGAAGGCAAAGGGCTATAATGTCGGAAAGTCTTTGCTGGAAGAGGAATCTCTTGACATCGCATCGAGAATAATGGAAAGGGCGGGTGACAAATTAGTGCTTCCCGTGGATACTCTCGCGGTTGACAGCATTGAATCTCCGAAGTACAAGGAGATCCGTGATGTCATCGCCATGCAGGATTCGGATATAGGAGTGGATATCGGCCCGCGGACCTGTGAATTATTCAGCGGCCTGATAGTTAAATCGGGTTCTGTTGTATTCAACGGCCCCATGGGGATCTTTGAAATAGATGAATACGCCCGGGGCACCGTTGCCGTTATTGACGCGATGGCAGAGTGCGAGGGTATTACCGTAGTGGGTGGAGGAGATTCCGCCTCGTCGGTAAAGAAATTTAATAAAAGTGATAAAATGTCCCACATCTCAACCGGCGGCGGAGCTTCGCTGGAGATGTTATCGGGAGTGAACCTTCCCGGATTCAGGGCATTGGAGGAATGATGAGAGAAAAGATAGTTGCAGGCAATTGGAAGATGAATTTGAATTCATTGGCTATTGCCGATTTTATTAAAGATTTCCCGCAATTGGTGGCGGATATTGAGGGTGTGAAGAACATTATTTTTCCTCCTTCGATCTACCTTCACCTCTTTCAGGAGCAGGACAAGATGCTTTATGGCGGAGAAAATATGTATGATAAGGAAAAGGGTGCGTTCACAGGCGAGATCTCTCCCGGAATGCTCCGTGACCTTGGCTGCAAATATATCCTTGTCGGCCATTCTGAAAGAAGGCATGTCTTCGGAGAGAAAGACGAATTATTAAATCGCAAAGTCGTTTCCGCTTTGAAGAACAATCTTATTCCGGTATTCTGTATTGGTGAAACACTGGAAGAAAGAAAATCAGGCAAGACCTTTGATGTTCTCGGCCACCAGCTCAAGGAAGGCTTGAAATCCATCGGGTGTGTCTCAGACCTGATAATTGCGTATGAACCAGTATGGGCTATCGGAACAGGTGAAACGGCTACGCCGGAAATCGCCCAGGAAGCTCATGCCTTCATCCGTAAAACGGTTGAAAAATTCTGTGAAGGCTGCGGTGATGCCACATCCATATTATATGGCGGCAGCGTTAAGCCGGATAACACAAAACAATTAATGAATATGAAAGATATAGACGGTTTTTTGGTGGGCGGCGCAAGCTTATCTCCTGAAACCTTCGCTCAGATCACTAGACTTTCAAGGGAGGATTAAGAATGTTTGCACTTTTATTGACAATCTACATTATTGTTTGTATAATACTCATTATTTCTGTTCTTTTACAATCAGGCAAGGGTGGAAATATGTCAAGTTTGTTTGGCGGCGGCGGCGGAGATTCATTCTTCGGTGCTACCGGAGGGAACAAGTTCCTGAACAGACTCACGACCATATTGGCCATACTCTTTTTTGTGATCTCTTTGATCCTTGCTGGTAGTACCAAGAGGGCGGAAACCTCTCTTATGAAAAAGGCGGGGACAACCGGTCAGACAGAGGTTCAGCAGGAAAGTGAAATGCCTCTCCCCGGACAGGGTGAGACAGCGGCAATGCCGGTCACAGAAACACCTGAGCCCGCAGAACCTGCTCCGGCAGCAAAGCCAGACAATAAATAAGTAGGCTGTGTACTTTATTTACGAGACAGTACAATAAGTAGTTAACAAACTCAAAGGTAGCCGAAAGGCATCCTTTTCAAATCGCCGGGGTGGCGGAATTGGCAGACGCGCTAGGTTGAGGGCCTAGTGGGCAATATTGCCTGTACGGGTTCAAGTCCCGTCCCCGGCACCACGATAAACACAATGGACAATGTATAATTGACAATGGACAATGCCGAAAGCAGTGACCCAGTGTCCCGGGGACAAGGTTTAATATCAGGAATCCATCCATTGAAAGTGTGAAGTGTGGGGTAAAGCGAAGCCGATATCAAGGGAAGCTATTGACGATTCCTGCATTACAATACTCCAACTTTGGATCAGGCTATCTTGATAATCCGGGTATTTTATTATATACTGCTTTTATATAAAGGAGAATTTAAATGAATGAGAATAAGAGAAAACATGAGCGGCTGCACACTCATAGCGCTGATATTAAATTCATGTTTGGCGGAGATGCAAAGGAATATTCGGCCAAACTGATTAATATAAGCGGAGGGGGGACCTGTCTGGAGTTAGATCTTGAAACTGACAGTGTGATCGAACTTTCTGTATTTAAACCGCTTGTCTTTGATCTTGAATTTGAAGATAAGGTGATCGAGTGTCAGGGTCAGGTGGTGAGGGTATTTACAAAGCACGAAAATAATAGGACTCTGTATGATTTCGGTATAGAATTCAAAGATATGTCTGACACCGATGTCAGATTAATTTCAGATTATATCGATAAAAATTCAGACTGACCGTCCCTGATAATATCCGGATCAAGATCCGTCAAGCCTTTTCTGAAGAGCCGCCACTTGCTCTTTGAAACGGATTAGCTCATTCCCCCTGGATTGCAGAATGTCTTGCAGTTCTGTCATCTGCTCTCTCAATTCCTTGTTTTCCTTCATGGTGTTCATCAATTTGCTTTGCATATCTGATTCATCTCCGCCAGTTGTTTGTTTGTCGCTGGGTATTTCCTCTAGTTCCAGTTTCTGGAGATTCAGATATTCCGCAAGTGGATCCTCGACCTCTTTAAGTTGAGTCCCCAGAACCTCGTCTATCTTTTTAAGAAGTCCCTCCATTTCCTTTTCTCTTAATTTCAATTGTTTACTCAATTCTTTGTTATTCTCTTTTTCCTTTTTTATCTCTTCGAGGATAATCTTTATTTCTTTACTAAGATCCTCCCTTTCTTTCAGGATATCCGCATTAGCCTTTTCCAGATTTGCGATCAACCCTTCTTTTTCAGCAATACTGCTTTTTATATTACCGTCCTGATCTTCAAGCTGCCCGATCTTTTCACTCAGCTCTGAGACAAGAGTTACTTTTTCGTCTCTTTCATTGCTCAGTTTTTCCAGGTCATCCTTAAGCCCGGAATTTTCAGAAGTCATTTCAAAAATGTTTTTACTCAGTTTGTCAATAAGCGACGCCTTTTCTTTTAGCTCCGATTTTCTATCAAGGTCGTCCTTAGATAATTCCTCAAGCTTTATTCCGAGCCGATCGATCTGCTTATCTTTGTCTTCTATCTCCCTGTTCAGCATGGTTATACTTTGTTCTTTTTCCTTGAGCTCATTCTGTGCCGATAAATCGTCCTGCGTGATTGCATCGAGTTCTCTGCTGATTTGTGAGATCTCACTGTCCCTCGATTCTAGATTGTTCTTCAGCTCAGAGGCGCACCTTTCTTTTTCTGCTTCGTTCTCTTTTAGTTTTTCATCATTTTCTTCAAGACTCTTTCTGAGGCTATCTATAGTAGCCTCAAGGTCTTTAATGTGAGCCTTACTATCTTCAGTATCGCTTTTTAAACGATCCTGGTCGACCTCGGAATCGGAAAGCAGTTCCTCAAATTCGGATATATCGATATTCAGTTTATCTATTTGTTTTTTCAAGTCTTCTGAAATAGAATCCCTTTCATCGGCAACGGCCCTTTTTTCTGACTCCAGTTTTTCTATTTTATTCTCAAATTTGACAATTTTATTTTCCCGTTTCACCTTATCTTTGTCAGCGGCCTTCTGAAGTGATTGCAATTCCTTCATTCCGATTCTGTGATCCTCCTTGTCCTTATCAAGGTCTTTTATTTCACCTCTGAGTTCATCTATGGTCGCACTCAGATTCTTGATGATATTGTTGTTGTTCTTCAAAGCGCTTTCATTATCCGATAGTTTAGTTGTGACCTTTTCAAGCTGCTCGTTCAGGTTCTCCTTGTCAAAAGCATAATCGGACAAATTATTGTTCAGACCATCGAATTCGTTTTGAATTCTTTCTTTCTCAGCTTGAATCTCGTCGATTTTTAACCTTAACCCGGAAATCTCGGAAGTCTTTTCTTTCTGATCATTCTCCAGTTTTTCCAAAGCCTCCACCGCGGTTGTGTTTTCCTTTAAAAGCCGTCTATTCTCTTTCTTCGCGTCCTTCAGGTCGTTTTTAATCCCGTCATTGCTATTTTCAAGGGCCTTGAGTTCATTATCTTTTTCATTACGGTCTTTTTCAATTTCTTCAAAGGATGCGCCCACCGATTCGGTTTGTTTTTTCAGGTCGCTGATCTGCTTGTTAAGGCCCTTGATCTCACTTTTCATATTCAGGAATCTATCTTTGGCCAGTCCAAGTTTTCTCTGTAATTCTTCTTCATTCTTATCTTTTCTCTTCAGGATCTTTTGATGTTCAGCTTTCAATTCTTTGAACTGTGATGTTAATTCTCTCGATTTTTCAATTTCATTAAAGAGTTCGTCGAATGCCAGAAGGTATTTTGAAACAAGTTTCTCCACATCATTAAGTTTGATCAGGGAGCCGAATTTGCCATATGAAGGAAGTTTCTCTAGTTTAGGCAAGCGATCCTTGTTTATCATGGTGAATTATACCAAAAATGCTTTTCTTATTCAATTGTTATTATCACAAATAGATAACACACATGAAAAGAACAGAGTGCCATTATGTGCAAGAGAGAAAAGATGATCCGCTGGAATTATGCAAGGAAAGCAGAAATATTTAAATATAGATGTCCGTTAGCGGTAAAAAGGAAAGGAAAACGTCAACGATAGAGTATTACATGGAGAACTATATGGAGCGGAAGCAAAAGTCCAATATGTTATGGCATTAATCAAATCAGGCATCAATCAAAGAATTGACATATCCCGGGTTATGTGTTAAGATTTTACAGGAGGATAGAATCATGGATGATAACAGAAAATTAAATGAGCAAGGTAAGCCCGGGGAATACAAAAACGCCGGTGCGTCAAGCGAATCCAAACCTACCGTCATTGGAGAATCTATACTGATAAGAGGGGAGGTATCTGGTAAAGAGGATCTTATTATTAAAGGTAAGATCGAGGGAAATATCAATCTGAAGAAGCATCTTCTTATTGATATGACGGGAGATGTCAAAGCTGATATTGATACTTCGGAGATCAAGGTCTCGGGAAAACTCACAGGAAATATCATAGCGACCAACCGCGTTGAGATAACGGATCATGGAAAAATGACTGGAGATATCAAATCTCCCAGAGTTGTTTTAGCTGACGGTGCGGTATTCCGGGGGAGTATCGATATGCAGAAAAGCGCAGAAGACAAGGAATAATCCAAAAGGAGGAAGCACATGGAAGATAAACATACTGTCATTGGAAAAACGATTGTTATCAAAGGTGAACTTGAAGGTGATGAAGATCTGATCATTGAAGGAAGAGTTGAGGGGTCGATCAAGTTAAATAAGAATCTTACAATAATGGAGACCGGGGTGCTTGAGGCGGATGTTCAGACTCAAAACACCGAGATCAGTGGTCGGATAAACGGGAATATTACAGTAAATGATAAGATCGAGATAACCGAATCCGGGAGAATGATAGGAGACATCAAGGCACCAAGGCTTGTTATCAAAGATGGAGCTAAATTTCGCGGTAATATTGATATGCTGAAAATTGATATGGGGGATCTTAAAATTTCTCCCAAAAAAGATGCGCCTGCCGAGGAGAAAAAAGTAGAACCTGCACCCGTTGAAGAAGTGAAAGAAGAGCCTGTAGCGGAAAAAGAAGCCGAAGCAAAGGAAGAAGAGAAACCTGCGAAAGAAGAAGTAAAAAAAGAAGAAAAGACAGAGGTGAAATCCGAAAAGAAGAATGTGGGGCCAAATATTAAGCGCAAGAAAAGGAAATAGCAGAAGTCTTGTGCAAAGTGGTGTAAAGAAATGGAAGAAAACAAAAGTAACATCAGGGATCTTATCGAAATGGGGGAACTGTATTTAGAGGACAATTCCCTCGATGAAGCCCTGAAAGAGTTTCGGAAAGCTTATGACATTGACAGCAAGAACATTGATGTACTGAATTCCCTTGCGTATTCATATTATTTAAAGAATGATTATGATCAATCGCTAAAGTATTACAACACACTTCTTGAATTGGGAGAGGATGATTCCCAACTTCATTTCGATGTAGGCCTGCTTTATTATCTGATGGACAATCTTGATATAGCGGAGAAGGAGTTCACTAACTCTATCGATAGGGACAAGGATTTTCCGGATCCGTATTACTATCTCGCCAACCTCCATCTTTTGAACCGCCGGAAGAACGAAACTATTTCCAACTATTATGAGTTTCTTAAAAGAGAGCCCGGCAGTGAATTCAAAGAGCAGATACTAAAGGATATCTTCGGATTCCTGCAGCTGGAGGAAGTAAAGGAAAAAGGAAGCATCAGTTTTTCAATATCAGCGCATGAAAAGGGGAATGAAGCGAATATCCTTTACAGAACGATCTTTCCCACAGCTGTGAAGATGAAACTGCATTCCGGCTTCAATGACTGGCAGGACATTCATGACAGGAAAATGATTAATATTTCCGATGATCTGTGGATCATCATAATAAGGATACCTGAAGGAACTAATACCGTAGAATTCACTTTCCTTAATGAAAAAGGGGAATGTGATAACAATAAGGGAGCGAACTGGATAATAAGTCTTTAGGGGAAGCAATATAGGCGGTAGTCCAGCACCTTCGAAAAAGTGCTGGATAAATGGCATTTATTGCAAAGCCGTAGGGACAGGGCTTGACCTGCCCGTCTCTGGGGGTCTTGAGTTAAACGAAAGATCCATCTCCTGTATGTGTCACGTGAAGAATCCAGAAAAATTAATGAACAATGTACAATTAACAATGGACAATTGACACGCTTCGCAGTGACCCAGTGGACCCAGTGTCCCAGGGACAAGGTTTGATATCAGGAATCCATCCCTTTGCCTTTCATTCTGCCACATTTTAGCGGGAGAAGGAATCGCCTGTCCAGGAAAAAACTGTGCTTGATATTAATAGTAGCCCGTGTTATACTGTCGCCAGTCGGAGGAGATATGAGAAAATATCTACTTATTATAGTTTTTCTAAGCGTCTTTTTTTTAGGGTGTCAGGAACATACGGAATTAACCACACCTGAAGAGTCATTCTATAGGTTCAATACAAGTAGTGAGTATTCGCTTCATTATAGTGAATTCTCTGATATGATAGATATCATTGAATCTGATGGGAATGGTTATATTATATTTTTGTACGAAACCGCTCCTTGTCAAACTCAAATATCGGTAAATCATGAGCGTATTGAAAATCCGTTTCTTCAAGTAGATAAGGGAATTGAACATGATCGAGAGTATATTCCAGTTGACCCCAAGTTCTTCTCGTTTCTTGAAAGAATGTCTACTTTCATTGAATTGGCCTGGGTTGAATTTGATACTACTGGACACTCAAAGGCGTATTTGCACAAGATTTCCGTAGTGAGTCATTTGATAAGTCAACGTCAATTTAATCCCGCATTGCATCAACTTGATCAGCTATACCGCAACATCGAATGGATTCAGTCCCCAGAATTTGAGCGGATATTTAAGATGTATATCGAGGCTACCTATTGGATGGTGGAAAATCCCGAGGGAAATCTATACTTACCTCAGTCAATATTAATCTGTGGTTGTTATGATGGCATAAGCAGAGATGTATTTGTAAATATAAGTGATCTGTGCGCTGGCTGGGGGATAACGGATTCAGGAGAATGCTTGGGGAAATGTGAAGAGATTTACGGTGATGAAGTAGAGTGTATCCAAGGCAGCGTTGATACATCTGGTGATCTCAACTGCGAAGAAGTCTGCACAAAGTCGTGATTAATATGAAAAAACTAACGCTTCTCTTTTCGGTCCTTGCTTTGGCTCTTTCAATATTTGCAGTACTTAATAGTTATTACTTGTATAATTCAACCACTGTATACAAAGCTCTTTACAAAAGCGCGGGCTGGGAGATGGCCAGAGGATATCATAATAAAGTCATTATACCTCAGTTGAAAGATCAGTCTATAGATAAGAATAAATATCTTTCATATCTACAACATTTGGAGACATTGATCAGCTATGATCCAGAGAATTTTCTTCTTTATCAGCTATATTTTGAGAAAGCGCTTGAGGGAAACAAATATGTGGAGGAGCTTAGAAGAAATCGAAAGGAGAAAGATGCATCCATAGCCAGAAAGATGGTTAAACATGTTAACAAAGAGATCCTTACGATAGATGGAATGATGACTTATACATGGTTGTTAGATAAGTACGTCAAATATTATAACATTAAAAGAGAACAGTAGTACATTATTCCCCACTTAACAATGGGAATGGATAATTACGGAGTGTTATCCAGAGGGAGCTTGCGACCGCGGAATCCAGCTTTCTTTCACCCTGTCTTTTCCCACCATATTCATTCCTCCAACCACATTTTAGCAGAAATGGGCTGTTAAGGATGAATTTTCCGAATTTTTTTCATCATGTCATAATACCATTTTGTATCATCGTCATTTCTGTCCGAAACATATTTGGCTACTTGATACAAATAACCTAGCCAACGTAGAATATCTATGAATTCCTTCATTATTCCTCCTAGAGAAATCTTCTTCTCTATATAGATAGGAAAGAATTCTTTGTCGGGTAAAAATAGGTAGCTTCTAAAGAAACTTATGAAAAAGGGGGTAGTTGGTGCAAAATCATAGAGAGTATTCAATAAATAGTTGTATATAGGAGAGAATCTCTACTTGGTTCTTCTCTGATTATTAATAGTATTGTTTAGGTATGGATTTGCACTTCAATCTGAAAATGATACATAGTTATAATGATAATGGGAGATCATATCTGATGATAAAGCAATTTGCAACAAATGCAACGAGCGTCTCTAATCTTCTTGTTCCTTTCTGAGTAATTTATTGCATTCCGTCATTTATTATAGTAGTGAGTTTGAATTAGTTGGTAATGAATGCTACAATGCAAATCTCGATAACTTATTCTGAGGGAAGGAGATATTATGACAGCTAAAACGAAATTATGCGAAGGTTGTGTATTTTTTGTTTCCGGCAACTGTTCTAAAAACCTAGAGGACCAAATAGGTTATATTCGGATGAGATATATCTCTGGTGATTTGTATATCCAGAGTCCTTGTGAAGATTCCAGCTATACTGCTAACAGGACCCATACAGCTAAATGTAATAAATGTGATTATCTTTCTGCTTGCCCTGCCTGCACTAAAGGTCATTCTACTAAACTAAAATGTCTATCGTTTTGGCCCAAAACTCGGAACTGTGCTAACTGTGAGTTTTGTAATGAATATGGAATATGTTCTCAGGGCACTACAATTTCTGGAAAGACTGAGCATTATGGATGTTGGCAACATAGTCCATCACCAAGAACACCAAGCAAGTCATTCATCGAAAAGGCTCTGGAAGAAACATTTACTGCTGAAAATCTGGGAACATCCGCAAAATATGCTATCTTACAACAAGGGGGTTGTATTGGAGTTTTCCTTGCACTGCTTGTTAGTATTTCAATAGTCAGCATATTATTAAGTTGGTTACTTTAGGGCGTCCTCTCAATTCAGAATCCCCCCCCGGTTCTTTTTCACCACTTCCCTGTTTTCACCGGTATAACGCCAATATTTTCATTCAAGCCAAAACCAAGAGGCAACTACCGTCCCCAGCATTGCCCTATTATTTGTAGTTAATTTTAAAAGAGTGCTTCACTCCCAAAGAATCATAAAGAGTAAATACAATATCCCAAGGCCTACTTCCTGGGACGCGATATGTAGGAACTTGTTTATTATTTGCTCCAGTGCCTAAGTCTGTGAAATCAATAGTTTTGGAGGTTACTTTTATTTTTGACTTTATATATTTCTCCTGTCCTTGTCTTGAACCAAGAATGGGAGTGCTAATATTTATCTGTATCTTAGGGCTTCTAAAGCGTCTCTTTACTGATAAAGAATATTCAATTTTTTCAAAAATGAGAACGGGGTAATTATGATTAATAGTTTCAATAATGCCGGGAACTTTCTTATTCCTCATAATAAGTCTCCTTTGCCAATATCTTCATACCTGCTGGCAGGTTCATTTGTTGGCATTCGAGATTGCTTCCTAATTGTAAAGTCTTTTGTGTACAGATATTTCCCGATCTGTGTAATAAATATATTTCCCTCCACGAATCAGTTGTGTATAAAGTACTATAGTACGGCAATATATAGCATCTCCATTCTTTCCCTTTACAAAATCGTAGGCCGCCCAGCACTGCTTTACTTTGCCAATAACGTATAATACGTTTGAGATTAATGTCAAAATGCAACCACCGTAGTTGCTCTCTTGAATTACATATGCCGTGCTATATTCTTCTCTTCTGCTAGAAGCTCATCAAACATTTGTCGATATTTGGGTAAAATATTTAGTATCTCCTGGCTTATCGGATTGTTCACTTTTTTAATCTTCTTTGATTCGTTGTAAAAAATGGTTATAATTATTATCTCTGATGATAATACTTCAAACTTTTCTATGTGGTGGTGGCATAAATTTATGTTCTTTATGTCGCTTTTAGGAGGCGCTATTGAAAAGGAAAAATCCTGAACATCTCCACTAAACCACAATTTCTTAGGTGAAGGATTATGAATTTTGCCTTTATCAGTTGATATTTCCCAGCTTTTTAACTGTACGGAATGAAATGATTTGTTCTTTGCATTCAACGATATGTCAATATTATACACTTCGTTTTCTTCTTTATAAACTATCTTGGGCTTCATAATTTTGATTGAATAAATATTATCTCTAAGTTGAAAATATACGGAAATTGTAGTGTAAATATATGCTGCGAAGGGAAACCAGAGCAAGCTCAATTTTGTTGCCAAATTTATTTTCATCACATCGGAAATTGTAAGATATAGAAATCCAAAAAATAGTAGTACTGTTATAACGAAAAAAACGATCCTTAGAAATTTCAATTTTGCCCTCCGTTTAGCTCAAATATAATTCAGGTATGATCAATTTTACATCACACTTTAACTCTAAGTCTTCAATTTGATCATTACACCTCATAGTAACTGTGAATATTTTCGTAGTTTCTCCATCATTATAGATCTCAGAAAAAGGCTTGTGTAGTCCTGAATGATCCCATCGAAAGGTATTAACGATTTTGAAGTAAAGATTTACTTCATCCCCTTGGATAACGAGATTGTCCTCATTATAAAGTATTGGATATTCGAGATCATACACTTGTTTATTATACGAAAGTTGGAATGGAGCGGTAATTTTAATTATCCGTTCCTCGGGATTCAGTAGAATTAGTCTTAGGCACAAGGTTGGCATTGCCACGCCAGCTTCTGTAGTTGGGGTTTCAGGTTTGTTGTTGCGCATCACTAGGATGGGCATATTACGCTTCTTTTCTTTGAGGATAAGGTCACTTATCTCCCGTTGCTTAATGCTTAGAATGTAGTGAGAAATTCCGAAGATAACGGAAATAACTAGTGAAATAATTGATATAATTAGCGCTGTGGTCGCCAAGGCTTTCCTCCGGGAACTATGTAAGTACTTTTAATACGGTTCTTACATTACAAAAAAAGTATAACATATTGAAGATCAATATCAAAACGAAGCGAGTAATTGAGAATCAGCAGAATTGATAAATTTTCATCCTATTGTTATAATTAAAGTGAAAATTGGAGAATACTGATATGTACAAAACACTAACGCTGTTTCTGATGGTCCTGCTCATGACAAATCCGGCATTCGGTACGGATATCAAAATATACACTCTGGATGAATGCATAAAGACGGGTATCGAAAATAATCTTCAGATGAAGAGCAGCAATTATGACAAATTACTTTCGGAAGAAGAGATAGAGAAGTTCGTATCCCAATACGACCTCTTTATTAAATTAGACCTGGTCAAGTCCGATAGTGAATTCTCCATGATAAATCCTCAATCCGGGTCTGAACGGGAGATCTGCCAGATAATTATGGGATTGGGCAAGAAGTTCAGCCTTTCCGGCGGTGTCCTGAGTCTGGAATGGCTGAATCAGGCTACGGAATCAGACGCAACACCGCAATTGGGCGATCCAACTTATGATTCTTCGATCCGCCTGGCATATGTTCAGCCGCTTGCTCGCAATTTTCTCGGCGTTAATGACAAGCGTGCGCTTGAAATAGCAGGAATGAATAAGAAAATCGTGGCTCTGGCCTATGATTATCAAAAACTCTTTCTGACCAATCAGATAGAGAAGATCATGATCTCTCTGGACCTTGCCGGAAAAAATCTGAAAGCACAGAACTCTTATCTTGAACGAGTGAAGAAGATACTGGAGACAAATAGAAGGAAGTTCAAGGACGGCCTAGTGGAAGAGGTGGATATCATCGCCAGCGAATCAAGGGTCAATATTCTGTCGGCCTCGATCCTTCCCGGAGAGAATTCAATCATTTCAAGTGAGGAAAATCTGAAACAGCTCATCGGCCTGCCTCTGGACGAAGAATGTCGCTTTGATATATCTCTTCACCCCGTGATAGACCACAAGGAAATATCTCCGCAAGAGATCATCAAAAAGGCATTTGCCGAAAATCCTCAATTGAAGGTATTGGAAACGGCAATAGAGATCAAGAAATTATATGCGGAGAATATGAAAAATGAGGCCCTTCCGATGATAGATCTTGTCGCTCAAGTGGGAGTTGAGAACACTTCCTCCGCGATATCCGATAATTACGATGCGATATTTTCAGCCGATCATCCCTCATGGTATATCGGACTTAATATGAAATTGTTCCCGTGGAATAAAGCCGCAAAAAGCGAGCTGCGGGCAAGTGATCACGAGCTTGAAAAGAGCGCCCTTGCCTTACAGGAGCAAAAGCTGGAGATCAAGGCCGGCTGTCTGGCCCTGGCAAGAGAGCTCAAGGCTCAGGCTAAATACATTATTGCCGCGCGGCAGTCGCTTGAATTGGAAGAGAAGAAGTTGAAACTGGAGAAAAAGAAATATGCCCGCGGGCGTTCTTCTATTCAATGGATACTTGAGTATGAAAATGATATGAACAATGCGCAGACGGAACTTTACAAAGCCATCGCGGATTATCATATACTTGAGGCGGATCTTCGCCTTATTATCGGCGAGATCAATTAAATAGCAAAGATGTATTTCAGTCATCCGCGCAAGATATAAAAAAAGGAGTGGACGGTGTTTAAAACAATATTTAAGTACTTCGCGCAAAATAGAGTGGTATCTACAATGCTGCTCGTCTTCATAATCATGATAGGGATCACGGGTGTTTTGAATGTGAAAAGAGACGTATTTCCTGAAACGGAGATGGACAAGGTACTCGTCAATATCACATACCCAGGTGCGAGTCCGGAAGATGTTGAACTGAATACCGTTATCCCCGTTGAAAATGAATTGAAACAGATCTCGGGTATAGACGAATACACCGCCATCTCCATAGAGAACGGTGCTCGTATCATTGTGAATATAGATAGCGAGCTCAAGAATACACAAAAGGTCAAGGATGAGGTATTCCGCGCGATGACCGGACTTCCCACGCTTCCCGAAGAAGCGGAGATACATCTGATAGACGCGAACCCCAAATTAAAATCGGTTTACACCATTGGCTTGAGGGTCAAAGAAGACCAATCCGCATCCCTTGAAGAATTGTATGGCTTCGCAGACCGCCTTGAATCCACATTGCTGAAATTGGATGGCGTTGGGGAGGTTAAGAAAGAGGGCTATGCCGATCCTGAAGTACATATATATGTATCCCCCTCCAAATTGAAGGATTATTATATCTCCCTGAACGAGATCGTTCAAAGTATTCAAGCGGAAAATGTGCGGGCTACCGGCGGCACCCTTCAGGGTGTGCATGAAGACATGACGATCGTTACGGTAGGGCAATTTGACGATGTCATGGATGTTGGAAGTGTTATAATCCGCTCCAGTTACGAGGGCAAGAGGGTTTATATAAAAGATGTCGCTGATATTAAAAAGGGCTTCAAGGATAAGGATGTTGATGTCAGAATAAATAAGACCACAGGTATTGCCTTAAGCATCGTTAAAAAGGAGAATGCCGATGTGATGAAAACAGCCGAGGGCATTAAAAACTATCTGGCAGAGAATAAAAATATTTTCCCGAAGAAATTCGAGATCGAAACGATAGCCGACCAATCCCTTTCGATCAAGGCTCTCCTTGATGTTGTTCAATCCAATCTGATAATCGGATTTCTACTGGTATTTCTCATATTGATGGTATTTCTGGATATAAAAAGCGCATTCTGGACCGCCTTCGGCATTCCCGTGATAATGCTTGTTACCCTGGCTTATTTATACTTCTCTGACATGACGCTGAATATAATGTCACTGGGAGCGATAATTACGATCATGGGTATTCTTGTCGATGACGGTATTGTGATCTCTGAAAATATTTTCAGATACCGCCGGCTTGGCAATAATGCGTTTGACGCTTCGCTGAAGGGAACTTCCGAGGTTGCCCCCGCCGTGGTGATCTCGGTATTGACCACCATTGCCGCCTTTGTTCCGATGGCGTTTATCGGGGGAAAGATGGGTAAATTCGTCTATGTATTTCCCGTGATCGTTTCCGTCGCGCTTCTCACCTCGCTCTTTGAGTCCTTCTTTCTTCTTCCGAATCACCTTCTCCACGGCAAGGCCAAAAAGAAAAGCAAAAAGATTAAAAAAGACTGGTTCGAACCCCTCGCCTTTTCATATTCCAAACTCTTAAAGCGTGTATTGAAATTCCGCTATATCATACTTGTGGTATTTATTCTGATATTTGTCCTGACTGTTGGAGCGTTCGTTAAGGGTATGGATAAATTCGCACTTACTACTGATTCGTCTTCGGATATGATCACAATTAACCTCGAAACCCCGCTGGGCACCTCGCGCGCAATGACGACAAAATATGTCAGCGCCATAGAAGATACTGTTTTGAAAACGGTGAAAGCCAACGAGTTATTATCGGTAAAAACCGCCATCGGACATCATGACAGCAGAACATTCAATGTGGAAGGTTACCATGATAATTGGGCGCAATTGCGGATATACCTGGTCCCGAGTACAAAAAGAGATAGATCCGCGAAGGCCCTGATACAACAGATAAGAAAAGCCATCCCGCCCAAAGCAAAAAAGAAATTTAAGCTGATGACCTTCAAGAAAAAGATATTCGGCCCCGATGTCGGAAATGCCATTGATATTCAGGTAGTCGGCAATAATGAGCAGAAGTCACGGGAGCTTGCCGACAGCATCAAAGAATATTTGACCGCCATTCCCGGAGTTTCTGATATCGAGGATAATCTAACCTCCGGCAAAGATGAGATCAGGGTGCGCTTTAATATGGAGAAGATGGCACAATTGGATATCGATGTGGCAACAGTAGCGCAAACCATTCGAATAGCATATCACGGAGCCATTGCAACCTCCATACAAAATAATGAGAAGGAAGTAGATTTCCGTGTGGAGATCGATCCGAAATATCAGAAGGACAAAGCATTTCTGAAGGATCTGACGATCCCCAATAAGAGCAGGCGATTGATCAAGCTCGGGACTATCGCGTATTTTGAGGAAAAGAAGGGAGCCGCGAATATCGAACATTATAATGGAGAACAGGCGATCACGATCAGCGGTGATGTCGATGGGAAATTAGCTACTTCAAAACAGGTCATGAAGCAGGTGAGTAAAAAATTCAGCAAGTATATGAATATGAAATACGGAGATGTATATATTCTTCACGGCGGTGAAGCCAAGGAAACAGCTTCTTCATTGAAAGACCTGACATATGCATTCATTCTCGCTCTGGTATTCATCTACTTCATTCTTGCCCTGCTTTTCAATTCACCTTCACAGCCATTTATTATCCTGGTGCTGCTGCCATTTGGTGTTATAGGCGCGCTAATCGGGTTTAAGATACACGGCATGCCGCTAACATTTATGGGTTTAATAGGCATTATCGGCCTTATCGGTGTTATTGTAAATGATAATATCGTTCTCGTAACATTCATCAATAAGATATTCAAAGAAAACAAGGTTTCCGATAAACAGGCGATAATCTCGGCAATCGCCGAGGGTGCCAGAGTTCGCCTCCGGCCCATCATCCTGACAACATTAACAACGGTGGCCGGACTTGTTCCTACGGTTTTCGGCTGGGGTGGTACCTCGGAAATGATACAGCCGGTCGTTGTGGCATTGTGTTACGGGCTTATATTCGCCACGCTCCTGACCCTTTTCTTCCTCCCTTCGCTGTATATGATCTCGGCGGATATGAGTAAACGCGTACGCTAAAAGAAGTACGAAGTACGAGGTACGATGTGCGAGGTGAAAACGATGCCAATATCCACATCCGTAACCGGAAAATCGTTATTTCGATTAACTCAGTAATTCTCCTGTTACAATCATATCGCGCCGTACCCCAAACAAGATATGGGACATGTCGTACGCCGCAGGCGTTCGTCTGTCCCGATGTAAAAGTTCCAAGCAAAGAGTTGACAGGAAGCCGGAGCGTGTAAACTCTTTGCCCCGTTAGAATCTAACGGAACCATTTTCTACACATCTTTTAATGTCATTCCCGCGAAAGCGGGGAATCTACCTCCTTTCTTTTCTCCGTTTCAAACATCGTTTCCAACCTCGCACCTCAGTTCCTACTTGTCCCTTGTGCTCGGTGAAGCAACGCTTCACCGGGGCTTGACTCAATTTCTCTGGCAGTATATAATTATTTAACAAAGGAGTGATCATGGCTCTCAAGATTATTGTACTTTCCATTTACGGTTTGATGGTGATCTTTTTCGGCCTGCTTGGCCTAAGGAAAACAAAATCATTTGAGGATTTTTTCCTGGGAGGTAGGAGTATTGGTCCGTGGATGACCGCTTTTACCTACGGAACTGCATACTTCTCCGCCGTCTTGTTCATCGGTTTTGCCGGAAATATAGGTTGGGGATTCGGCCTTTCAGGGCTCTGGGTGGCCTTGGGAAATTCCCTGATCGGCGTTTTCTGTGTTTGGTGGCTGATCGGCCCGAAGATCCGGATCATGTCCGAAGAATACAAGGTCGCTACTATGCCGGAATTCTTGGAGAAACGATTTGACAGCCGCTTTTTAAAACTCTTCGCATCCATCGCGATATTTGTATTCTTTGTCCCCTATACATCCGCTGTATTTATGGGACTGTCATATCTCTTTACCTCTAATTTTAATATCGACTATACACTCGCCTTGGTGCTGATGGGCGGATTCACCGCAATATACTTGGTATTAGGCGGTTATAAATCCATGACAATGATCGATGTGGTATTCGGGATAATAATGACCGCCGGCGTATTCATACTTTTGTGGAGTATATTGGATAAGGCAGACGGACTGGCCAATATCATCGCTAAATTGAAGGAGATCAATCCGAAGTTGGTAAAAAGCGTGGGCCCTCCGGGTTTCTGGCCGCTTTTCTCGCTTGTCTTCCTGACCAGTGTCGCACCCTTCGGCATGCCGCAGCTAATTCAGAAATTCTATGCGATCAAAGATAAGCGTTCGATCAGAATAGGGATGTATGCCTCGACGGGATTCGCTTTGATCATTACCGGTATCGCATATTTTACCGGAGCTACAACGAGATTTTTCCTTTCTCCCGAAACGACACCGGCGGCTTTTGCAAATGGCAAGCCGCTCGTCGATGCCTTAATGCCGGAGATAATTGCGAATGTGGTTCCCGGGTCATTATCTGTTCTGATGCTGCTTTTGATCTTATCCGCATCAATGTCCACACTGGCAGCGCTCATTCTTATTTCAAGCTCGTCCGTAGTCAAAGACCTTTATGCGGGTTTTATAAATAAGGGGTCTGACGACAATAGGTTGACACTCTTGATGCGTGTGATCTCGGCCGTGTTTATTCTGCTCGCCGTGATATTGGCTTATTTCAAGCCTGCCACGATAGTAAGTATATTGGGCGTTTCCTGGGGAGCGATCGGCGCGGTATTTCTGGGACCGTTCATTTGGGGGCTCTTCACAAAGTGGGTCTCAAAGACAGGAGCCATCACGGGATCGGCGCTTGGTCTGGGTGTGTGTATGTTCCTGTATTTAAGAGGAATATCTTCACCACAGGCCGGCACCATTGGGATGATGGTATCATTGGCAACTCCGCCCTTGATATCCCTGATATTCCGTTCTAAGAAGAGGCTGGAGACTAGAGGCTTATAGAGAAGTGAATAGTGAACAATGAACAGTGAATAATGGGGGAGGGGAAGAAGAAACAAATGCCAGACGGATCCGCTCAATGAGAATTACATTCAAAGATATGTGAAGAATGGTTGCGTGCGATTCTATACCCATTCTCCCTCCACCCACCCTAATACGCCAGGGACGGTGGTGGTGAATTTTTCAACCCAATTATTTGTCTAAATTTGATGTATTAAGTTAAAATATTCAACCAGCCGTCCCGTAGGCTGATAGCTCCGGCGTTCTATTGTTTTAACGGATGATTTTAATGAAAGCACCTAAATAACGATTTTTCGGTTTCGGATGTGTTTTTATTTTCCTTTTTCAAGTGGGAAATCAAATAACATTCTTTCTTATTCTCCTTTGCACTAACCTTGAACTTCTGAACTTTTCAACCTTTGAACAATTTTATTCATTTCTTAAACAGCGGATATTTGGTTTTTAATGTAAGAAAGATATAATGCGCCTTTTGTGTCAGTTGTTTGATGTCCTTGACATCATTGGCGTAAGAGGTCTCATAAACATAATTTACCTCTATCCCTATTCTCTTGTTCACATTGTAGATAAATCCGAGGTAGAACCTATTCATGTCTAAGCCCTTTTCAGAGAATCCCGGCCCGGTTACCGCCGGCGCATCGGGATCTTCAATGATGCCGAAGAACGGCTCTTCAGCTACCTCAATGATTAATTTGTCAGATAAACGGTATTGCAGCATGAATTTCCAGCGTATCATGAGAGAATATCCCGAATTCCAACTTGCGTCTCCCAATATTTCGGAATAGAAATTAGAAAATATTTTATTATGGAAAATGAATCTGTTGGACATAGAGACCTTTCCGATCTTATAAATGAAGGTGGGTGCGAATTCCAGGCTGTAGCCGTAAGTATAGGTGTCTGCCGCCTTGATCGGGAATCCCATATAATAAAAAAATACCGGAAACACTCCGATAACAGGACCGAATTTCTTTACATAGACCGGCCCGGTGAATAATTCATTGAAGTAAAGCCCTTTGGTGGCGATCGAAGTACCCTCGTCCCATCTGGAGAATTCATGCCTGATCCCTCCCAATAAAACCCAGGAGAGTGATCTGGAAATGGTAAAGGTGGAGGAAAGGTAATTCCATGAGCGTCCCGCTGTTTGTACGCCGTGAACGCAGGAGCAAAGCAACAGGATCAATATTATTGTGCTTAGAACTTTCTTCATATTACTTTCCTATCTTAAATCCCCATATGCCAAGTGCCGCTTCTTCGTCCCAGCTCTCCCATTCGACCTTGAAGGCGTATTTCCCATCGGTAATTCCGTCAAATATCTCCGTGGTATTGTAGCCGTCGCTTTCAAAGCCGACACCACGGAAGTATTCAAACACCTGCTGTGATATTTCGCCGCGCCCTTCGTGGGTTACCATTTCACTGGAATAGAAAACAGCATAAAACCCGTCAAATTTTTGTAATTGTTTTCCATCATACCATTCGACACCCTTGGGTACGAAACTTTCCATATTCAATCCGGTGAATTTCACCATGCCGTTGAAGTATCCCTGAATATTTGCCTTGATATCATCTACTATAACGGCTTTGGAGTTTTTAAGTACCCATATATTCCCATTTTTCATCCTGAGAGCGATGGTGTTCTTTGCCGTTTCCATAGAAATGAATATATATTCTTCACCGGATTCCGCCTGGACCTTTAACAGCCCCTCAATGATCTCCCATTTCCCGCATTCATAGGGTCTTGAATGAAGGTAAGAGAAGTAATTGCCATCCTCGTCAAAAGATATCTCCTCCCAATCGGTCCCCGAAACCCCAATCCAATCGCCAAGTATCGCCTCCGATTTAGGAGCATTTCCTTCTAAATCGACTTTCGCATTCTCCGGTGCCTTGCTTTGTTTCGCCGGTGCGTCTTGCTGAGATTGTTCAGCAGTGCCGCCTTTGCCGTTTGTACAGCCCATCAGTGCAAGTGCGATCATGATCAAATAGATGATACCCTTCATATGTAATCTCCTATTTCATATTCTAACCTTTTTACGGCAAACAATCAAAATCAGATTGGACAAATATGCTGAATGTGATATAATCTTCAACGCCTATGAGAGAGAAAATATTCAGCCGTATCAGCCTTACGGCATTGACCATAATTGCGATCGTTACGGGAATCCTTGCCTCCTTGATTAATGATGTGATCGCTTCTGCGATCCTGCAGATGTTAAAATTAAATATAAAGGACTATATACTGGAAAGCCAATTACTTCTTTCACCGATCCTTTATCTTCTGCTCAGAAGGTATCTACCGAAAAAGATAATGAGCTTTCCCGCGCGTCCCACTCTTTTTGGAGCTCGGTACGCGTTTATTCTTACATTACTTACTGCTCTGATCTTCTATTTGAATGGCGGCATTGGAAAAGGCATCGTTTCTTTTCGCATACTGCTGACCATTGCCGGTGTTTTTTCGATCTCTTTTGCGGAGGAAATAATTTTCAGGGGTGTGATCCTTGAAAAATTCCGAGAAAGGAAAAAAAGAATGACTGGCCTTCTGATCACCTCAATGCTTTGGTCAATGGCACATCTTTTTAATGCGAACTTTAATCCTTTTAGTTATATAAACACATTTATGTTCGGAATAATAATAGGCGGCCTCTTTCTAAAGGATGAGAATCTTTCCGGTGCTACCGCTTTCCATTTTGTTTGGAATTTGATGCTTTTTAATGTTTTCGGATTCACATTAAGCGGTATCAATGCAGGGTTCTCTATATTTAGACCAAACTTGCCTGAGGTCCAGGGCTTGCTTTGGGGAGGCGGATACGGTCCGGAAGGATCGATAATCGTTACAATGCTTCTTCTTCTCCCCGCGATAAGGGTAATAAAAAGGGAGTTGGCTATAAGTGATGTATTTATGAAGCAGAACACCAATGGAAAAAAAGTATAGAGAAAGATTTCTCCTTATTCTGAGGGCAATACTGGTCTTTTCATTCACCGCGGCCGCTATATTCAGATCGGTGAATTTTCAAGGTTCATTGGAAGAGTTCCAGATACTGGGGATATTCGCGATGCTGGCTGTTATATTGATCGTGCTTCTTGAATTTGCGGCGGCATTATCCTTTTTAACGGGTAAGTATATGAAACAGGCTGGACTCTTGCTGGCGCTTGTTGTTATTTGCGCGACGATCGGCAAATTTATACTAAATTGGCCGATCTACCTAAAAGAATTTCCTAAGGTATTCAGTTTTGACGATACCGTACATAATCTGATATATCATTTGACCTTGATCCTCCTAGGTGCTCTGATTCATAAATACATTAACAATGGAATTATTAGATTTGAGGCAATTTCAATGAACAATGAGCGCAGCGTACCCTTAGTGGTCCGTAAGCGAAGAGAGAGGAAGAAATTGACCAAAGACGATATTCCCCTTTCGGGCTGATGCTCTTTTTCCTGTCTTCTGCGTTGCAAGTGCTCTGATTTAAAATCCGTTGACAATGGAATGTTTAGATTTGAGGCAATTCCAACGAATAATGAGCATAGCGTACCCTCTGTGGTCCGTGAGCGAAGAATGAGGAAGAAATTGACCAAAGATGATATTCCCTCCGGGTGAATCTCTTTTGTCGTCTTCTACGTTTCTCGTCCCTTACATACCGCCGTGGGTATGCATCGTTCCTCGCTCCTTGAATACGTAACAAAATAGCATCAGCCATTGTTATCGGATTTTGAATCAGAGCACTATAGTCACTTACATACCGCAAGGGTATGCGGCGCTCCTCGCGCCTTGAATGCGGAGCAAAATAGCATCAGCCATTGCTGATGTATTTATGAATCAGAGCACTTGTGCTAACGGTAGTGATATTTGGTGTGAAAAAGAAATGATCAGGATTTCTCGACGATCTTGCTTATGATCTCTTCCCTGCCGACCCCTTCCGCCTGAGCTGCAAAATTAAGGATCATCCGGTGCTTAAGAACAGGGAATAGGAGCTCGTCGATATCTCCGTCAGAGACCACCGCGTGTCCCTTGATCATCGCATTCGCTTTCGCAGCGTGGGCCAAATACTGGCTTGCTCTCGGACCCGCTCCCCACAAAACATACTTCTTAACATGATCTATGGCGGTATTGACGGGCCGTGTGCTTTGAACAATGCGGATGATCCGCTGCAGTGACTCTTCTGAGATGCCGATGTCTTCAACTCCTTTGATGAGCTCTACAAGATCCTTTTGCTTAACGGCCGCCTTCAATTCGATATTCTCAAAATTCGGATAGCGTTTTGCGATCTGAAATTCATCCGCGCTCTCAGGGTAAGTGATCTCAATATTAAATAAAAAACGGTCAAGCTCGGCTTCAGGAAGCGGGTAAGTACCCTCTTGTTCGATGGGATTCTGCGTTGCGAAAACGAAGAACGGATGCGGCAGCTGATGTGTTTCTCCGCCTATTGATACGATCTTTTCTTCCATGGCCTGAAGTAAAGCGGATTGTGTTTTGGGCGGCGTTCTGTTTATCTCGTCGGCAAGGATCATATTCGCGAAAATCGGACCTTTGTACAAGCGGAAATGCTTTTTCCCATTGCTGTCAAGGTCAATGATCTCAGCGCCTATGATATCTGAAGGCATCAGGTCAGGTGTGAATTGTATCCTCTTGAATTCCAGGGCGAATAATTTTGCTAAATTTCTTATCAGCATCGTCTTTGCCAATCCGGGAACTCCGGTAATGATAGAGTGTCCATTGGAAAGAACGGAGATCAGGATAAGATCCTTTACCTTTACTTGACCGATCACGACAGAAGAAAGTCCTTCTCTGGTGTTTTTGACGAATTTTTCCGCGGTCTTCAAGAGACTTTTGATATTTGTCATTGAACTATTGCCCATTTCCCATTCTCGTTCTTGACGGAGAATATCATAGTCCCGCTACGGGAGATCTCATTACCGAAAGCGAATTCTTCCTTGTAAAGCGACATATCCTTTCCGCTGTATATTGCTATGAGCTGATAATCAAAAGAAATAATATAATCAGAGCCGGAAATCATGCTCTCCTGAACATTGGAATATGTGAGTGTTATTGATTGAAAGAGCAAGAACCAGAAATCCTCCCAGTATCCGATAAATGAGTTCTTATCGCCGACAGATGAGATATAATTCGGTGAAATAATAGAAGCGAGAAGTCCGCTGTCTTCATTTGCGATGGCTGTTTTGAAACTTTCTATTATGGCTGACCTTTCGGTCAGTCCAACTTTAGTATCAGAGCCGGATGTATTCGCCTTCGCGTGTACAGTATCTTTTGGGGGATCAACAGGGGCGCTCCCGGTTAAAATAACGGTGGCTTTCTGAATATAGTAATCTGCATTTTTCTTATTGATCGTCTTCACTCTGGAAAATTCTTCTACCGCAAGGGCGAATTCCCCATTTGACATGAATTCGATGCCGCTCATATAGGCGTCCATATCGACCTGCCACGCCGCGATCTTGTCCCTGACATCCAATTTCTTTTCGACATCGGTTTTTTCCAATTCAAGGAATTTTTGATAATGCTTTTTCGCATTTTCGTAATCCTTTTCCTTCTCGCTGATATAACCGAGATAATAATGAGGAGGGGAGTAATCAGGCCTGAGAAAGGCCAATTCGGCGAAGATCTTCATTGCTTCCTTTTTTCTTGAATCTATGATAGATACGCCATAATTGAGCTGAGCCGTCTTGAAGTTCTCTCTGATCTCGTCATCCATCTCGGGAGCGAATGACAGAACCTTCTTATACTCTTCTACCGCCAGTTCAAAATGCCCCTCAGTGAAATATTTCTCGGCATTTATTTTATGCTTCTTAGCCTCTTCACGTAAGTTGATGCCCAAAATCGTGACAGTCAGCGTTAATATTAATATCAGAGTCAAAGAAAATTTTCTCATCGTATCCTCCTAAAGGTAGAGCAAGGGCCTTCTTACCTTAGCAAGCATTCTATTGACCTGCTCCTGAGCGAGGTCAATATTGAGAGAGAAGACATCCTCGTTGAGATATCCGTGGTAATCGGAACCTCCGGTGACTATCAGGTCCCTCTCATTTGCATAATCCAAGTACATTTCAGCGAGCTCAGGTGTGTGGGTAGGATGAAAAACTTCGATGCCATCCATACCCATTTCCATGAACTCATCCAGCATATCCGTATTTTGAGCAATATGTATGCCAGGATGCGCTAAAATTGCTATCCCTCCCTTCCGATGGATAATATCTACTGCTTCTCTAGATGAAAACGGGAATTTCCCCGCATTGCACGGGCCGTCATCATAAAGGTAAAGATCGAATGCCTGCTGTACACTTTCGACTAATCCCTTCTTAAATAATACAAGGGCGATATGCGGCCGCCCGTAGTTGCGAACATTGAAATGGGCGCTCAGCTCTTCAAATGTAATGCGGATATTGAAGTGAACAAAAAGATTGTTAAGGATCTTCTTTATCCGATCTTCTCTGACATGTTTCATGGAGGCGAATAGATCTTCGAGCTCTGAATCCCGCCAGTCGAAATAATACCCCAGAATATGATGTTCTTTGCCTTCCTTATATGTTGATATTTCGACACCCGGGATAACATCAACACCTAAACGCTCACCTTCGAGCACGCCCTCTTTTATACCCTCCACCGTATCATGATCGGTTATCGCGATGAGCTCGTGTTTTGTTAGTTTAACATATCTGAGCAATCTCTTGGGGGAGAGTATTCCATCGGATGCCGTGGTGTGTAAATGCAGGTCGACTTTCATTTTTTTTTAAAGCGGGATACGGGACTTGAACCCGTGGCCGTCTGCTTGGGAAGCAGATGCTCTACCACTGAGCTAATCCCGCCTAAAATCCTCCTAAATGACTTAAGCTGGACTTTGCCACATCCGACAGTATATTGGCATCGATCTTCTTCATTCCGGCATCTTTTGCCTGCCAAAGCGCATTGTAGCAAAGCGTATTTATTAGTCTGGGTATTCCTTTCGTGATATTGTAAATAATATTGTAGGCATCAGGGTCGAACATATCCGGTGATCCTCCCGCGAATTTTATACGGTGCTCTATATAATTGCGGATCTCGCCCTGCTGCATCGGCCCAAGGGTGATCTTGACGGTCACTCTTTGCGCCAACGCGGGGTCCAACCGCAGAGAATCCTCAAGCTCGGGAATGCCGAGAAGGACAATATTGATCATCTTCTGGCCGTTGATCTCCAGATTGGTCAGTCCTCGGAGCTCTTCCATCTGATCCTTTTTTGTCAGCATATTAGCCTCATCGATGAGGATCACGGGCTTTTTGCCCTGAGAATGCAATTCGGTTAAACGGGCGTATAATTTAGAAATGGTCCCTATGGGGTCTTTCTCATCGGCGTTCTCCACCCCCATCAGCTTGGCTATCTGGCGCAGAAGCCAGACTCCCGGGATCTCGGTGTGGATTACAATAATGAGACCGAACTCATATTGATCAGGGTTGAGATTCATAATAAGCCGGCGTGCCAGCATAGACTTCCCCATTCCGGCTCCGCCTATGAGTACGGATAGCCCGCCCATGGTGTCGATCAGGTATTTTATTTTATCAAATGCGTTTGTATGCTGCATTGAACTGAAATAATACCTTTCATCGACCGTTGTCTTGAAGGGATGTTCTTTTAAATTAAAAAATTCCTCTACATTCATACCTTATCCTAAAGGAAGCTGATCTTGGGGTTTGCTGGAGGAGGATCGTTGCCTTCCTCTTTCTTTTCCGCCGGCGCTGGTTGTGATGCTGGTTGTGCCGGTGGCGGCTGTGTGTCGGGCGCAACTTTTCCTTTTTCCGCGTCGCCGGTAACATTGTTCAAGGATTGCATAATGTTATCCGTACCCTTCATCTCCGCTGCCATTGTACTCTGAGTGCCAAGATTTAACTCCTTTTTCATTCTCTTTATAATTTTTCCCACATTGTGGAATTTAGCGTTATCCTGATATATTTCCAGGAAGATCTTGAATGCCTGATTTTTATCCCCCAGCATTTCATATGCGGTCGCCTGAATAAATTTTAAGCTCAGCATTGCGGTTTCTTCTATATTACTGATGACAAAGGCCTTGTCGATCCATTTAAGTGTAGCCTCGGGAAGCCCCTGATCGAGAAAGCACTGAGAGATCTGTTCACAGGCCGGTAGAAAAAGATCCGGCTCCTTGGAGGCTACCTGAAACTCATAAATGGCCTTAGAGAAGAGCTGCATCTGATAGAATGCGATACCCATGTCGTAATGTCCCTGCAGATCATCGCCGATGACCTCTCCTACCTTATCGGCAAAATTGTCAACGAAATCCTCTTCATCGTCGCCTTTCATTTCCTCTGCGTTGACCGTTTGACTTGCAGCGGCCTGTTCGGGTGCCGGTGCGCTTTCTGTTGTCTGTTCGGGTGCCGCCGCTACGGGCTCTGCCGGTGGTGCCTCGACAGGCATCTCGTCCATAGAAGGTACAGGCTCGTCCGGTTCAGAAACATCGATATTATCAAAATCGCCCGATTCCATCTGAGCTATGACGCTTTTCCGCTTTTCGATCTCATCTTTGAAAAGAGGTAATTCCTTGTCAGCGGGCGCTAATTGCAAAGCTCTGGTATATATTTTTAAGGCATCCTCAAATTCCCCTCTATTGTAAAACACCTTGATCAGGCTTTTGTAAAATCCTACGGCATCGTTGTTGTTTCCCATCATCATAAGACTTTCAGCCAGAGCGTTCAATGCCGTTTCACTATTCGGGTCGATCGCTAACACTTTTCTGAAATTCTCTTCCGCCTTGTCATCGAGTCCGCCGACCTGAAATTTATTTGCCTCATCCAGGAGGTCCGCGAGTTTGCGCTTGGTAGTGAAATCAATGCTAACTGCAGGGATATCCATATTAAGAGCCGCCACGCTTTTGGTGTCATCTACCATAGCGGCTTCCCTGACCTCGGATTCTATTTGTGCCGAGATCGGAGCTGCCGGCGCGTCGGGTACTTCTTCTCCCAATGATTTCAATCTTTCCAAGGCGGGAATATTATTCGGGTCAAGCATGATGATCTTTGTCAGCAATTTTTTCGCCTCGTTGAAAAGTGATTTATCAAGAGCGCTCTTTACGGCACTCTCATACTTCTCGACCGCCATTTCAGCCTTGCCCTGCTTCTCATAATTGGATCCGAGTATTTCCAAAACAGGAATAAAATCCGGTTTGTATTTAAGACATTGCTGAAAAGGTACCATGGCCTGTTGGTCCCGCCCCGCAAGAACGCGGGTAACCCCCAGCTGATAATAGGCATCAACAAAGTATTTATTGATCCCGATCACTTTCTTAAATAGCATCTCCGCTCCGCTGAATTCTTCACTTTTCTGGGCGATCAGCCCCTTTGCGAAAAGCACATCTTCTTCACCCGCCAATTCCGTGAGCATTTTTACTTGCTCCTCGGCTTTCTTGATCTCATCCTTGGCAAGATACCCTTTGATGACAGCTAGCAGCTCATCTTTGGCTTCGGTGTTCTTTCCTTGAGATACGAAATTCGTTACGAGATTCAAATGGAGATCAATATTCTCGGGATCCAACTGGGCCATACGGGAATAAATATTGGTGATGATCTCATCCTGAGTAGCCGGCAGATTATCCAGCGCCTTCATATAACACGCAAGCGCTTCGTTGACCATCCCCTCATTCTCATAAAGTTTGCCTAATTCATAGAAGGCAACCGCATTTTTATCGTCGATATGAGTGATCTTTTTATAAACGCCGATAGCCTTGGTGTATTCACCCTTCTCAATGTATATCTTGGCTACCCTTTGATACATGGTAAACGCCTGTTGGCCGTCAGATTGTCTTGAGTAGATATCTCCCAAAGTATTTAATGCTACAATATCGTAGGGGTCAATACTTACGATCTTTAAGAATTCATTTGTAGCAAGATCTAAACGTCCTTGCTGATAATAGGTTTGCGCTCTTTGTATGAGCGCTCTTTTATCTACGCTTTCCATAAGTACTATTATAAACTAAATGCAATGTCTTTTCAAGTCATTTTTGTTCCGTATTCAATGTGCGGGGAATAGAAGATTGTTCAAAAGGTGAAAGGTTTTGGCATTTTTTAATTAGAAAATACTTGATTTACTAAGCTTTTCAGTTTCTTCTTGCTCTCCGCTTCCTGATAGACCACCACAGATTTTGATTTCGTTTCAGACCCGGCGGGGTCTAAAAGGGAAACCTTGAACAATTTATATGAACCGACCGGTTTGATCTCGAATTTCAAAATGTCAGCTGAAGTATCGGTCAAACTTTCGTTCGCGATCACATTATGACTTGCGCAGAAGGCCTTGACCAGAGATATATATTGCGCCTTACCGGCTTCTTCCATTCCTTGTGAGTGAAAATCAAGACGATAGACGGAACGCTCTTTATTCGTACTAGCGCTTAATTTTTCCTTCAGGACAGATTGTATCTTCTGAATAGAATCCTCGTGAAATCCGCAGATATCCAATACCGCTTTCCCGTTTACCAGGATCACATTGCGGGGGATGGAGACGGGGGAGCCCTTCTCGGCGTTCAATTGGTACTGCTGATGATAGATATCTCTCAATATCTTGGGCATTTTATCATTGAATATCGGCTTCAAGAACGCGGTGATCGTGTCGGACGATACATCAGAACCATCTTCCGATACCAGAATGAATTCCAATTTAGAACCGTTCATTTCCGCCAGCATCTTTTTTATCTCAGGGAGTTCTTTCTGACAGGGTTTGCAGGTGGTCGCGAAAAATGAAAGAAGTATGACCTTGCCCTTTGTATTATTTCTCAGATTAACTCTCTGGCCTTCAATGTCAACAAGGTTAACAAAAACGAATCCCTTCAGCAATAATATTCCCAAGAAACAAATGATCCAAAATTTTATTTTTCTTTCCATACCCCTTCTTCCTCAAAAAGCGTGCCAGTCGGTGACCGTTTCACGCTGATCTTGTGAAAAGTATTCCAATAGAAGTCAATATTATTTTGCTCTTTGTTTTTTTCCGCAATATATTCCACTATTGTTTTCCTTGCTCTATTGTCGATGTCCACTATTTCTGTAACCTCTTCCAAAAGGAGTGAGTCCTTAATAAAGATCTCGCTTTCGATTACGCGCAGTAATCCATCCGCACCTTCGCCAATCAGGCGTTTTATCTTATAATTGTCAATGATATCAGAAAAATAGATCCTCTCTTTCATGGCTTTATAGAAGTCCGTGTCTACTTTTGAGCCGTTAGTTTCTACCTTTGAGGACGGTTCGTCTATATATAAATAATTAGATTCGATGATTTTGAATTCGCCGAGGATCTGTTTTTCCAATGAGTCTGTAACGTCAATTACATTTACATCGATCCTGGGCCTCAATGTAATTGTGCAATTTGACAGCAGAAATAAAGAAACTGCGAGAAAGAGGATCTTATTCATCCGGTGAAAAGTCATAAGGGATAATGAAATCTTCTTCAATTGGTTTGCCGTTCTGATATGCTGGTGCGAATACACATTTCTCAGCGGCTTTTTCAGCATTGAAGTCAAGAGTATCGTTTCCTGAACTTCTTAATATCTTGATATTCTTGGGCTTACCGTCGGTTCCGACGGTTACCTTGATCTTGACTTGTCCTCCGAATCCCATTTCCCTCATTCGAATGGGGTATTCAGGTATTGCCCGAAAGGTTAATCTCGCACTGGAGGTCTTTCCCACGCTCTCCTCTTTCTGGTCTTTGAGGGCTTTAGCCTCGGCCTCCTCCTGCTTTTTCTTTAATTCTTCTGCTTTCTTTCTCGCCAATGCCTCTTGTCTTTTTCTCGCATCCAGCTTTTTCTGATAAGCGGCATTGTTTCGCCTCTTATCGGCATCTCTTTTTTCCTGATCTCTGACCAAGGTGTTGAAGTATGATATTTTCCCTTTTATCTCAGCCATTTTTTCAACTGCGTACTTCACTTCTTCCTCGGAATTTGCGGATACGAACTTCGCTTCCACGGATTTAAAAAATTTCTGTACAGTATCGACTTCAGAAGAGATCGAGGCTGAAGAATCGATGGTATCTTGATTTACAATTACCCATTTATTCAGTCGGCCTTTGGTTTCCTGTAATTGCTTCAATCCTCTTTCGTAAAGCTCATTTAATCCCAGAATATCCTTGATCTCTCGCTCGAACATTGAGATAAGGGAGCTCAACTCCTCATATGTGGCCTTTTTGTCATTGAAAAGATCTTCAATTTCATCAGACCGCTTATCAAGAAGCAATACCCTTGTTGCGACGATAGAGTAATCTACTGATTGAATCTTATTGTATTGTTGTATGGATTCTTCGAACCGGAATTGGAGATCTGAAAGGTCGATTGTCTTTTCAGGAATAAGGAAATAAATCCCCAGCCCGACAACGAGCAGAATCGCCTCAATGATCAAAATACTCTTTTGGCTCTTATTCATTATCTATCTCCTAATCTTTTGTGTTCTAATTCATAAAGACGGTAACAATGGCTGATGCTATTTTGTTCCGCATTCAAGGCGCGAGGAACGCCGCATACCCACTATGAGCGTGAATATTGTTTTTATTTCCACTTCACACTTCGTACATCTAACCTCGTACCTCGTTCGCTTGTGAACGACTGTCATCGTATCTATGAATCCGAGCACTAGAATTATAGTATATATCAGCTAACAAATCAAGGGCTGTGGTTACCATTGACTTTAAAGAGGATTTAATGTAAATTTTAATTAGTGCTCTGATTCATAATTACCTTGCCAATGGAATGTTTAAATTTGAGTCAATTCCAACGAACAATGAGCGCCGCGTACCCTTGGTGGTCCGTAAGTGAAGAGAGAGGAAGAAATTGACCAAAGATGATATTCCCTTCGGGCTGGTGCTCTTTTTCTGTCTTCTGCGTTGCTCGTTGCTTACATACCGCTGTGGGTATGCAGCGTTCCTCGCGCCTTGAATGCGGAACAAAATAGCATCAGCCATTGCCAAGGTAATTATGAATCAGAACACTCATAGCGAGGATATTATGAAAAAACGGGACAGTTCGCCCTCTGCAAAAAGATTTTTTGAGCAAAGAGAATCATTGAATGATACGGTAATGAAGTATGCAGACATTGGAATCAAAAGATTTTTCAATTTGGATACATCGGCATATACCGAAGGCGCTCTTAGTGTGAAGGTAAAGGAAATGCTCGGCCTTACCGCCTCTCTTGTGCTGCGTTGCGACGATTGTATCACATATCATCTTCACAATTGCTTTTCTTCGGGCCTCACCTCGAAGGAGTTGACGGAAGCGGCGGATATCGCGCTGATTGTCGGCGGATCCATTATAATTCCCCATTTGAGAAGGATGTTCAAGGAGTGGGATCTCCTCCAGGAGGGATCAGATGAATGATCTCTTTCTGCGCTTATACGAACAGATCCGAGGCCGTGACACAGCAGACCTTAATAGTTTCTTGCAGGGGATCTGTGATCTGCTGAAGAATGAAGTCCCTCATTATCATTGGGTGGGCTTTTATTTAAATGCTCCGGATCAAGAGCGAGTGCTTGAATTAGGCCCATTTGCGGGCCCCACGACCGAACATTTGCGTATCCCTTATGGCAAGGGTATCTGCGGACAGGCCGCGGAAACCGGCCAGCCCTTTATTATTCAGGATGTCTCAAAGGAGAGCAATTATTTATCCTGCAGCGCGAAGGTGCTTTCGGAGATCGTCATTCCAATAAAGAGGGTCGGCCGTATTCTCGGTGAAGTTGATATTGATTCCCATGACTTGAATCCCTTTTCGCATGATGATATAGAATTTCTCGGCGAGATCGCAGCTTTGGTAGAACCTTTGCTATAGTGTTATGACTCAGATCACCTGGGTGGGTGGCGGGAGAATGAGTTTAGAATCACCCGGAAACATTTTCCGCACATCTTTGAATGTCATTCCTATAGAAGTCGGAATTTATCCCCTTCTCCTTCATTGTATTTATTCGTCTCTCTATTGTTTACTATTCATTTTTCTTTAATTGTCCATTGTCAATTGTCCATTGTCCATTTCTCTAGGGGCCTCTATTTATCAATCAACCACTTGAACCGAAAATGGTAATGTTATATAATTATTCAAGATAAAGAGGAAATATGGAATACGGAATACATAAAATGAAACAATTGTACAAGGACACTGTGAAGATCGCATACTTCAGTATGGAGATCGGCTTCCACGAAGAAATACCAACATACTCCGGAGGATTAGGAATTCTGGCGGGTGATACGCTGAGATCATGCGCAGACCTTGAAGTTCCGATCCTAGGTGTAACCCTGATCTCTAACAAGGGGTATTTTATTCAGAAATTCGATGATAAAGGAATGCAGATAGAAGAACCATGCGAGTGGGAGATCTCACGCTTTATGCAGGAAGTGAAACAGCGAGTGACCGTGAGGATCAACGGAGAAGAAGTCATAGTCAGGGCGTGGCGCTACGATCTTCGGGGTATCGGCGGCCACTTGGTCCCTATCTATTTCATGGACACAGATCTGGAAGAAAACTCCCCGGAGATGCGAAAGATCACACATCGCTTATACGGCGGAGACCGAAGATACCGCCTTTCACAGGAGCTCATTCTTGGTATCGGCGGTTATCGGATCCTGAAGCAGCTCGGTTATTATGATATCGCGAAATATCATATGAACGAGGGCCATTCCGCATTATTGACCCTGGAGCTGAGAAAGGATCTGACCGATGACGGCACCTGGGATATTTTTGACGAGAAGGTGGAGAAGAAGGTTCACAACAGATGCGTATTTACGACGCATACCCCTGTTCCGGCAGGTCATGACAAGTTCGCTATCGATCTGGTGAAAGAGTTGCTGGGTGATTATCTTACCGAAGCGGAATATAAAAAAATGTGTCCCGGAGAAGGATTGAACATGACTCTCCTGGCATTGAATTCAAGTAAATATATCAACGGAGTCGCCAAAAAACACGGTGAGATATCAAGAGAAATGTTTCCCGGATTTAGAATAGATTCGATCACGAACGGGATACATACCGCCTTCTGGTCTTCAGAGCCCATGAAAAGGCTCTTTGACAAGTACTTAGTGGAATGGAAAAAAGATCCGTTCACTTTGCGCAATGCCTTCAATATTCCTCTGGAGGAGATATGGGCAGCTCATCACGAGGCAAAGGGAGAGCTGGTATCTGGGATTAACAAGAAGTACGGACTTTCTTTTGACAGGGAAAAATTCACCATAGGTTTTGCAAGAAGGATCACGGCGTATAAAAGACCGTATATGTTCTTTTCCGACAAGGATAGAATAAGGAAGATCGTTGAATCCTCGGGAGGCCTCCAGGTGATCTTTGCCGGTAAAGCCCACCCGAAAGATCACGAAGGAAAAAAGATCATTATTGAGATAAAGAAGGCGATGGCCGAGCTTTCCGACAAGATGAATGTGGTGTATCTTGAGAATTATAATATGGCGCTGGCGAAAAAGCTTGTGGCAGGAGTCGATCTTTGGCTCAATAATCCTCAACCTCCGAAAGAAGCCTCCGGTACCAGCGGAATGAAGGCAGGTGTTAATGGCGTTCCTAATCTAAGCATATTGGACGGATGGTGGCTTGAGGGTCATGTGGAGAATGTTACGGGATGGTCGATCAATGAAAGGCCATCCATCGGAAAGCCGGCAGCGGAGAATTCCAGAGCCAAAGAGCTGGAAAACCTCTACGATAAACTTGAAAATGTAATTCTTCCTACTTATTATGACAATAGAGAGGGCTGGATGCGCATTATGCAGAATTCAATCGGCTTTAACGGCTCTTTCTTTAATACTCACCGCATGGTATATCAATATGTGCTGTCCGCGTATTTTGATTAAATAGGAAATACATTGACTTTTCTATTAATATATGCTATATAATTCTTAGATGTACGAAATATCGTACAAATATGAATAAATATGAGATATTTAGAGCTTAGACAAGAATTATCAAATTACACAGTGTTTTCTCTAGCCGATATAAGAAAGTTAGATGGAACCTTTTATCATTCCAGATTAAATGAATGGCAAAAAAAGGGATATATAAAAAAAATCATCAGCAAATACTACATGTTCTCAGATAAAATAATTGACGATGCCGCTTTATATTGTATAGCGAATCGGATATATTCACCGTCATATGTGTCGCTTGAAATGGCATTGTCCTATCATAATTTGATCCCTGAAAGTGTTTATACAATTACATCGGTTTCTTCAAGGCGGAAGTATAGCTTCGAAACGGATATAGGACAATTCTATTATAGAGCCATGAAGCCCGGATTATTTTTTGGGTATGAAATTGTACAAAGCGATAATATTGCATATAAAATAGCTGATCTTGAAAAATCCATCCTCGATTTTTTGTATTTGAATCCCCACTATAATACGAAAAAGGATTTTTCAGAATTACGATTCAACCAAGAGGTATTTTGGGATAATATTGATGAGTATAAACTTAAGAGCTATGTTGCCCGTTTCGCGCAAAATAAATTGTCGCTGAGAATAAATAAATTATTGAGGTTTCTAAAAAATGATAGATATTGAACATCTAAGCAGTTTTTTTCCTGAGAATTTAAGGTCTTTCAAAAAAAATATCTTAAGGGAGTATTTGCAGTATAAAATACTAGAAATAATCTACGATTCTCAATACAGCAAAAAGCTTGTATTCATGGGTGGCACAGCAATAAAGATTATTCACGGAAATACGCGATTTTCTGAGGATCTTGATTTTGATAATTTAGGCATTACAAAAGAGCAATTCGTCGATCTTACAGAATTAGTACAGAAAAAACTAAGTCTTGAAGGATATATAATAGAAATCAAAGTAACCACAAAGAAAGCGTTTAAGTGCCATTTCAAATTTTTAGAATTACTTTCGAGTATGGGCATTACAGGACATTTGGATGCAAAATTGGATATTCAATTCGATACAGAACCACAAGATTATAACTATACTCCGGAAAAAATATTGATCAATAAGTTTGAGGTTTTCACGAATATTCTTGTAGTCCCTCAAGACCTACTGCTTTCTCAAAAGATATGTGCGGTTTTTACACGATCAAGGCCAATGGGCCGTGATTTCTTTGACATAGTATATTTACACGGTAGAGTCCAGCCAGATATGCAATATCTATCGGAGAAACTTAGTATAGAAAACATGGATGATCTTAAGGAGAAATTAATTGATCATTGTAAAGATTATGATTTTCATCATCTCGCGGTGGATCTAACTCCATTTATCGCCAAGCCGAGTGATTCAAAAAAGGTAGCTCTCTTTATGGAATATCTAAACAGCAATTTTCTTCAGACTGGTAGCCAGTGATTTGATAAGGAAGTATGTATTCTCTCAGGGTACTCCCTTGCAAAATTTAATAAAATCTGCTACATTAAATCTTCATTACGCCCGTAGCTCAGCTGGATAGAGCGTTGGACTGCGGTTCCAAAGGTCGTGGGTTCGAATCCCGCCGGGCGTGCCATGGAGAGGTGCCGGAGCGGTTGAACGGGACGGTCTCGAAAACCGTTGAACTCGCAAGGGTTCCGGGGGTTCGAATCCCCCCCTCTCCGCCATTCAAATATACTGTATTCACATGAATCAACATTAATTTTCATCGTAACCGTTATTTTCCTGTGTATAAACTTGGAGAGGGAGAAACATAAACCACTTCATGTTTCGCGTGGATTCGAAGACCGCAGACTGCCTCCGTGGCAGTCAAAGGAGAAGTGAATAGTGAATAATGAATAGTGGGGGAAAGCAGAAAAAGTAAATATCAGATAGATTCCCGATCAAGTTAGGAATGGCAAATATAGATCCATTTTATCTCATAATTGTTCATTGTCAATTGTACATTGTTCA
>JAGLGN010000013.1 GCA_023144005.1 bacterium | reverse complement strand
TTGTTTTAGCCCCCCCCCCCCTCTCCGCCACGATCGTAACACTGTTTCTACTTCCTGATAATTATTTCATCCGGTTCTCTACCTCGTACCTTCTTCCTCTTTCCCCTCCACAATATCCTAGTTCTGGATGTAAACACTATAATTTGATACAATTCAATGGTAGAGATTAATTTATGAGAAAATTTGAACAGATACAGGGAAAGAAAAACACGTATTCAATCAAAGAGCTTGATGAGGTATTTTCAAATTCGCAATCGGTATCTATTGATGAATTAGCAGGCGAATGGAGAATCGGTTATCTTTTTACAAAGGAAGGGACAGGAAGCATGCTGGAATTCCTGCTTAAAATAATCCCGTTATTCAGGGTGCATTCGAAGATCTTTATAAATCAGAATAATGTGAAGGCGTGGGGTTATGAAATATTTGGTAGAAGGTTTTATAACCCAATATCAAAGGCCATTTTACGCGAGAAAGAATTTAGAAATAAACGCTCGGCATCGATAACTTATAAATATTTGCCGATAACTGATTATTTTAGAAGAATAGATGAAAACAGAATAATGGGAATAATGGAAGTTTGCGGGAAGCTCAGTTTGTATTTCTATATATTTCGTTTGATTAATAAAGGTTAAGGTCTTAAGTTTCGCGAATACGGGTTCGCCTACCACCGTCCCCTCTTTTACCCTATTTCCTGATCCGGCAAAGCGAATGATACATCTCCTGTCCATTGTCGAACGGATTTTCAATCACCCTGTCTCTGATTACTTCGAAGTTTCCATCGGCAAGCTCACTCCTAAGATCCTCGACCTTGCCTAAATATCTGCCTGCAATGCCTTCTTGATTAAATATATATCTGCTTTCAGGATCAAATCCGGGCGCTTCGAAAGCGGGATCATTACAAAGCGTTTGGACCAGGAACATGCCGTCATCCTTTAGTATTTTTTTAACCCCGCTCAATAACTTCCCTCTGTCATCCCCGATAATGCAGTGAAGACAATTCCCGTCTATTACGAGATCGAATTGACCTTCAGCGTAAAATTTCTCAAGTTCTGCAACAGACCCAACATTGAAAACAGCTTGTGAACCTTGTTCTTCAGCAAGACCTTTGGCCCATTCAATGGCTGTGGGAGCGATATCGATACCCCACACAATGTATCCCTGCTTCTCGAGCCATAACAGATAGACACCGTTCCCGCAGCCTATCTCAAGGATATTCGCACCCTTTTCAAGATCCGGAAGGTCTATTTTCAGATCCTCAATGGTTTGCCTGTAATTGTCTTCATCGATCCATCCGAACCTTCCGGCCTGCTTACGCTTTTTGTAGATCTTCTCATGAAAATCATAATCCGATTTCATATTATCTCTTCCTTGCTATCATGGGACAATGGGGACGGTCGTTGCAATTGTTGCATTTTCAATGTTCATTTTTCAAAGACACCTTTCTTTCCTTATGTTATTATATCAAACAACCAACCAATATCAAATCCCGATGTTCAGGTTTCCGAATAATAGTCTATCCATTTCTGGCCCTATACATAATTTTTTATATCTTCTACATCATCAATTTTGCAATTTCCGCAACCACCGTCCCCGTCAATCCCGGGAATGACAAATAGGGAACTATTTTTATCTCACAATTGTTCATAGCAATTCTGGATTATGTAAAAATAGAATTTCATGGGAAAGGATTTTCGTCCATTATGATGGCGGGAGTGACGAGACTCGAACTCGCAACTTCCTGCGTGACAGGCAGGTGCTCTAACCGATTGAACTACACCCCCGCTTATCGTAATGGTGAACGAAAATAATTTAAAAGATCTGTCCCAAGGAAGTTGTCTTGTAACTTTCCCGATGGGAGAGCAGTAAAGATTAATTATACTAAAAAATACTGGAATGTCAAGTATTTATACGAGAATGATGAATATTCAGAAATATCAGTATCGGTTAATAAGAGGAATCTTCTTTAATCATACTCTTCATCAATTTCTTGATGGGGATGTTCTGTATTGAGAAAGGAATGTTTATGGGATTGAAGCCCTTTTTCTTGAGCGGAACATAAACAGATGCTGTCGAGCCGTCAAGAGTGAGCTCTATTGTTTCGGGATAATAGCCAAGTAATTTCACCTTGTTCTTCAGACTTTCTATCTGTGGGTCCTTCTCCTCGGGATCAACTGCTTGAAGAACATTCAAGAGCACGGACCGCCCCAGGGCTGGCATCTTCAAAAAGCCGTTAAGATCGTCAATTTCCCCGAAGATGCTTGCATGTATATTGATCAAGGAATCTTCCTTGGAATAATTCTTGGGAGCTTCTTTCAATAGATTGTAGGCATATCCGTTTGTGAAGTTCATCTTCAGCCAGAACTCCAATCCGATCGTCGCTGTCAATGAGACTATCCCGTTTCCGCCCAGAAACCGAAAGTACATATCCGGGAGATCAAGATAATTATCAAAGCGGACCTTTATTTTAATATCTTCCGCATAGTATTCCTGAATATACAATCTTGAAATGGTGAGATTGTGCTTGGACCTTTCATAATTGGAAAGTGTTTCAAGCGGCCTCTCCAACGGTTCGGGAAGTGAAAGATCTGCAGCTATCGCCGAATCGTATTTAAAGGGGAGTTCGCCGGAAAGAGAATTTATTCTTATGTCTACAGACGATACATAGAGTTCTTGAGCAATGAAGCTTCCCAATGCAGTAAATGAATCCGTATCTCCCATTTGGAGGGCGATCTCAAATGGGATATCTGCCTTTCCCCGGATAAGGTACTGCTGGTATAACGGCCGGTATCTTCCCGGAGAAGACACGGACAGGTTGCCGGCGGCTTTGATATCACTCATCGAGTACGATATCCCGCAATCCGCTGAGATGAATGCTGCGCTGTCGTTTACCGCCAGCTTTCCTATAATATTCAGTTCGGGCTCTATATCTCCTTTCAGATCCACGGAAATGCGGTTTTTAAAGAGCAGCGAAGGAGAAATGTCCTCAAATCCCGGGCCTTTAATGTCGAATTCATTCAAGCTCAATGCGCCCTTGGCGGAGAAGCCGTTTTCGGGTGAATAGGTGATCCTGTCAAAATCCAAGTCCACAAATCCGCTTTCAATATCAATATCTTTGACCCCCAGATCTTTTAGCGGGAGTTTCCCCGCGTCAATCTGGGCTATTACCGCGCCCGACACCTTAGTTTCGGGGATCTCAAATTCCCCCGTAGAAGCGAACTTCACTAATTTATCAAGTCCAAGATCAACAGTGTAGGAAAGTTTTGTGGTATTTCCATCTGCTCTAATTGCCAAAACAAGCTCATTTCCCTGTAAGTAGAGTTCAGGACTTTGCACCTTTCGTATGCTCACCCCGCCCTCAAGAGCGGCGGAATAATCGCCGGCAAATGAATATTCAATTTCAGATACCAATTCAGATCCGATGTCTACGAGGATACCTTCCATGGTTTCATTGATATTGGATGCGATCTTTAGATCAGCATGGAATTTATTTTTATCTCCTCGAATTTCTCCGGTCAATTGTGCTTCGCTGTTCATGTAATATCCTTTGATCTCAGGGGATAATTCATATTTATTTTCTTTGCCGAGAGAAAGCACCTTTCCCGCAATAAGGATTCCGGCTTCGAAGGGATCAGCCCCCAGCGATCCTTGGACGGTTGAATTTATCTCAAAAGAAAAGACATCTTTCTGCGCCCCTCCGGAAATGGTAAGAAGAGCTTTGCCTATTTCTACGGCTTTGCTGATATACGAGGCCTCAATATCCGCATATACATTTCCCTTTTTTATGCTGACTGCTGCAGGAAGTTCGAAATTTGCGGAGATCATATCCATATCAAGCTTGAATTTCTTCAGATGCGCTCCCTCAAATGAGATCGGGTCAGTATTTACAACGACCTTTGTGAGGTTAAGGCCGGCACCTTTTTCATGAAGTCGGATTTCAAGATCTTCCATAAGA
The DNA here is from genome assembly GCA_023144005.1 of bacterium. Lineage (GTDB taxonomy): Bacteria > AUK180 > AUK180 > AUK180 > AUK180 > JAGLWT01. Next base: position 44,932 of record JAGLGN010000013.1, on the reverse strand, counting down.
AGCTCGCCCAGGTCTTTCAATTGGAGCCGTGAATTTACTTTAAATGTATATTCTTTTAAAGAAGCATCCAGGGATAGGTCCTCAATGGAAAGGCAGTAGGTTTCATAATGTATTTTCCCGTCGACGGTAATCGTTGTAATGGAGTTCAAGTCTCCGCTGATATGAGTGGAAAGCTCTCCCGTGATCTTCTCCTGGAGAAAAAATATTTTCCCGGTCTTCATGAATATGTCCGGCTTGCTGTCAATGATATTCCCCCCAATGCTCACCTCCTCAAGATCCCCCGTTCCTTCGATAATGACATTACTGATATTCAGCTGTATCTTTTTAACGGTGATCTCGGGAATGTTCAATTCGGGCAATGGAAGTTCATCAAGCGGCGGCTTTTCGGCATTCTGCGGCCCTTCTTTCAATACAAATTGATCGCATTTCAAGACAATAGATTTAAATTCCATGGAAATGGCCTTGAAGAGCTTAAATTTCACAGTAGCGTAAATATGCGAAGCCGCCATCGCGGTATCGCTGAGCGACGCATCCTTTACTGTGATCGACCCGAAAGGATTGATCTTAATGGAATCGAATGTGATGTTGTAGGGAGTATACCGTTTCAGCATATTTCGCTGAAATCCTTTGGTATTGGCTGTTATAATAAGAAGGAGCAGCACCAGGAAAATTCCCAGTACCACTCCTGATATGACAATGAGGGTTTTCTTCATCCGGTCTTTGCGGCTACCGTACTATTTCTTTGTCCCTTTCTACATTCCAGGTTACGAAGTCATCCTGTAAGGCCTCTTCCATGGAGAATTCCGCCTCTTTTCTCTCCCCGTCAGCGGAAAGAGATATCATCTGCATTGATCCGACAATGGTTTCCCACTGTTCTTTAGTCACGCGGTGATAGGGCTTCTTTATCCTCTTGAAAGGCCGTTCTACCTGATAAGGCTGTCCGAAGGTATCCTTGAATGTTGTTTTGATCCTCTCGGGAACAGGGGCGACTGCCACGGCTCCTTCAAAGACCATTACATTGGTATTGCCTTCTTTGTCTACCGTGGAATTGTATATGGTGCCTCTTACTCCGCAGACCCCTTGAGGAGTGCTTACCTCATAGCGGGATGCGGTAGCGTTCTTGAGGAGATTGTTCCATATCTTTCCCACCTTGACGCTTATTACGACCTTCGTTTTTTCCATATTTTCTTTCTTCACAGTGAGATTTTCGACCTTAACGGAAAAACAGCTTATCAAAGTGCTTTCCCATAAACGGATGAAATGATTATCCTTGGTTTTGATCTCCAGTCTGGAAGCAATGTCCGTGGAAATGGAAGCGTTCACAGGAATATCCATATTGAGCTTCAGGGGGATCTTCTCTTCAGTGCGGGGAAGCGTATAAAACGCATTCCCCTTCATGAAGTTCACCTTCCCAAGTTGTTCAGGTGTTTTCTTGATCTCTCCCTTCAGCACAAATAATAGTGCGGATAAGGCCACTAGAACAAGAACGATCTTTTTCATTCTTATTGTATCCTCTTTAGGGTAATACTGCTCCTGGTGACATCCATGATCTCTATCTTGAAGGGAATATCGGCCTCACGGAGAATGAGTTCTTCCGCGACTTCTTCCCCGCTTTTAGCGGTTTCAAGATCAAGTTCTGCCACGCCGGAGGTAAAACCTCTTTTATATACATTATCCACCATTCGCATCCTTGTTTTGAGGAAATTCGCAAATTTGACATATTGCGAATATCCAATACCCTTCAAGGTGATGTGGACATATTTGTTGCCGCTCTGCCACTTTGCCATAAGCGCATCCGTAAGCGCGCTGACAATAGTAGGTGCGAGCTGCTTCATTACGGTGTTCGTTCCGGTAACTTTATTGCTTACCGGCGCGAGCTTTTTCGAGTCACTGACAGCTGCCACGATCTCACCGGTGTCGGTTTTTATGGCTTTGATCGCCATATCCACCGCCGCGGAAAGAAAGCCGCCATATAATGAATTCTCACTTACATTACCCACAACAGTTCCTGTTATGAAAATGTCTGCACCGTACATGGTTGCAAGTTTCTGAGCAGCTTTTGTGTCGCCGTCTATGGCTGCCTGGGCTACCGATCTGTCGATATTAGCCGCTCTTTGATTCTTATCAAGAACGACAAATCCCTTATTGATCAGCTCTCCCTGTATCAATTCCTCCGCGATCGAAGTGCTGTCGAAATATGCCTGCCATCCGCCGCCGAACATGTTCTGCTTAAGAAAAACGACAACTCTGGGCATATTCTGCTGAACCAGAAGAACCTTCAGTGCCATCAATTTATCCTTAATGCCGGTCTTCGATACCAAGGCCTTTATCTGCACCTTATAAGTATTCGAATCTTCGGCTCCTTCGGCGATGATCTCATATTTTTCGACATATCCCTGCGATTTGGAATAGATCTCGTCACTTATGACCTGGAAGTTCTCAACCTTTGTTTGAGAGTCGATCATGGTCCCGACTACCTGCTCCACGGCGTTTCTCAAGGCGTCCTTGATAGCCGCGTCACGGCCGATGAGCTTTTCTCCTTGAAAGATGGACCCGTATCCGTCGACCAAAACCTCCTGAATATCTCCAGAGTCATTTTGCGCCCAGGCAATTCCCGCTATTAAAATAAGGAAGATTGCCAGTAACTTCTTCATAATTTACTCCTAAAAAGTGAGCCTTAGGGCATTCTGCAGAGCTCTTATTGCCAAGAGTGCTTCTGCTCCGGAAATAGTTGCTTCAGGCAGAAATTCCCCTTTAAGGCTCTTTACTTCAAGTACTCCTCTGTCCACGACCAGCGCGATGGAATTGTACGCATAATAATCACTTCTCACATCTGGGAAGTGAGAGGTTTCACCGATATATTTCTTTGTGACCGCAGCGTCGTTATCGATCAGGACTATAAGGTCTTCAATGGACTGAGCGAAATTCGCTCTTGTCATGAACATATCCGGCTTAAAAAGGCCATCGGGGAAAGGTTTCAAACCCCTGATATCAAGGGCAAGTACTTCTTTGACCCAATTCTTCGCCCAATGTGATGTCAGATCGGTGGGTTCGCCTGCTTTCTCAGCAGCTTTTTTTGCCATCTGCTCGGGTGTCTTGAAGGTCGTATCATAAACTTCTCTTCTTCTTTTCTTGATGACTTCGATGAGTTTGAATTCCTCTACCAGAAGTACAGCAAAATCAGATCTGTCCAATTTGGGCATCAGAGCGATCTTCTTTCCGTATTTTGTTCCGGGCATTGCGCGCTGAATATCGTTCATGAGCTTCCACTGGAAATCAGCATCGTCCATCCAGCTGTTATTCTTGATCTCGAGGACTTTCTGGAACTGGCCAGCGGCGCTGCCGAATTTGAACGCATCCCTGTAAGACATTCCCATATAGAATCTCGCTTCGGGGTTATTGGGCTCTTTCTTAAAGATCTTCTTGAAGACCTTTTCGGTCTCTACCAGCCATTCTTCGCCCTTCTTCATAGTGATGAGCCGTGCCCTTACGATCTCGACAGGAATCGCTTTCTTTGAAAGCTTCACTGCCTTCGCAATTGCCTTGTCCGCGCTTTTGAAATCGGCTTTTCTACCGTGATAGAGCGCCATGCCAAGATGTCCGTATTGGGATTTCTTATTGATGCCGATCGCTCTTTGGAATTCATCGTACGCTACCTGAAAATTGTCTTTATCAAGGGCTCTTACGCCCATGATATAATGGTTTTCGGGTGTATCAAGAACTGATTCCGGTTTGATCACCTGCTTTTTACAGCCGGTGAAGACCAAGAGCAGAACCAAGGCCAAGAGAATATAATTTCTTTTCTTCATAGTATAATTACTCCATTAATTATTTCAAGACCAGAATGACCCTGCATTGCTGTATGAAGGTCAGCTGATCTTTAACACTGGTGATCTTTGCGGCATCCTGATTTGAGATGACCACATTGTCTCCGTCGATCTTCTTCGCGGTAACGATAAGGGGATTGTCGGTAACTCTGTCATTGGCCTTCGCTTTGCCGAGGTCAATTGCATAGCCTACGATTCCCATCTTAACGGCGAAATCTTTGTTGACGAAGGATGCGGAGTAGATCTCCGTACCGTCTTCGGCAACGATCTTCGGTGCCATCATGGGCCTCACATTCTCATCTTCGATGATAACGACAAGACCGGTGTAAACAGGGGAACTGACATTAGGAACGGCATTGTCACCGAATCCTATGGCAGGTGCCAATATACCCAGTAAGCCGCTTTCTCCGAAGAGAGGTACTGCGACATCGACTTCAACGGTACCATCCGAATTGTACCTTTCTTCGCCATGTCTCCTTGCGCCGCGGATAAATCCGCTCATGCGGGAATAGATAACATCACTTTCTGTTTGAAAGTTCTTGACTATTGTAGCAGAATCGATCCTCACTCCCTCTATTGTCTCAAGGAGATTTCTTTTGGCATCGATCTCAGCGGCCCTTAAAGCCATGAGTCTTCCGCGTCCAATGTTTTTGTCATTCAGATCATAGGCGCCGTAACCCGTTGCGATAACAACACCCAATTCCCAATTAATTCGGCCGAATCCGATCTTTTCTTCGACAGCCCTTTTTGTGGCTTCGTCAACAGAAAAAACGGAGGTTGCCGAAACCAGTGCAATAATAAGCACTACAAGTAGTTTCTTCATAAAACCCTCCATGATTTTTTAATGAACTTCCTTAAAAGATACAATTACTGTGCCAGTAGATGTTCCCCGATAAAAGGGGAAATGATCATGATACGGGCTCAAATTGTCCTTTTTTGTATAAATTCTGTACTTTTTTATAAAGAGCGTGGCCTACCCAGCAGGTAGCCCTGTCCAAGGCAGACTCCCGCCTGCTTGATCTTGTCCAGTTCTTCCTCTTCTTCGATCCCCTCCGCAACAAGCTGTATCTTCTGTTTCTGGGCAAATTTCACCATTGCCTCTATCAGGTCCTGTTTGATAATGCTTTTATGGATATTTCTTACCAGATTCATATCAAGTTTAATAAAATCAGGAGAGAGCTCCGATATCATGCCCAGAGAAGCATATCCCACTCCGCCGTCATCAACGGCAATTCTGAATCCCAGGTCCTTCAACATGCGAATGCGTTCTTTCAGTATTTTGAAATTATCGACAATAGACCTTTCGGTGATCTCGATGATGAAATCCTTGCATTTTTTTCCGCTTTTTCTCAGGCATTGCGGAAATTTATTCTCCAGAAGCTCATTATCCAAAATGCTTTCCAATTCCATGTTCAGAAAAATAAATGCATCCTCGGGTACCGCGGATGAAAGTTGAACAGCTTTCATATAACAGAGTGTATCCAATTGTCCGGTCAGTCCGAATTTCAAGGCATATGAAAACATTGTTTCGGGAGAGCGGTAAACTGAATCTTCGGGCCCCCGCGACAGCGCTTCATAACCGAAGACCTTTCCGGAAGTCATATCAAAAATGGGCTGATACTCAATGGAAACATTCTTTTTGTGTATCAGATCTCTCAGATCAAAAAGCATTTTCTTGTCTTGATAGGTGTCGCCGCGTATGCTTTCGGTTTTTGCCATGGCGATCACCGAATAAAAAAGCCGCTCAAACCTTATCTTGGGATCCATCACCAAGAGGGCATAACCGGTTTTCAAGGTAGGAGAGATATGTGCGAATTCCTCACTTTCCCTGAGCTTCGAACAAATGAATTCCATCATTCTGGTCTCTGTCTCTTCCTTGGTAGCTTCCTGCTCATTGATCGGCAGGAAGATGAAAAAGCCTGTTCCCCGCGGGTGATCCACGCCGATAATGGTGTCCTTTCCCAAAAATGTCAGCTTCATATCAATGAGGATGCCGCTGATAAATTTCATCAGCCGGTCAAATACCATCCATCCGACATTCGACTCCACAGAAGAGGGATTGTTTATGCTCAGAGCGAATACCCCGAGTTTCCTGTCCAAAGCAGTTTTTCTTATATTCTTTAAAATTCCTGTGAGGGTTGGCAATTTGGTGATAGGGTCTACTAATAACGATTGATATTGGAGAAATGAGGTCTCCTCATTATAAAAAAAATCGTTATCTTTGTTCATCTTACTCCGAGAGAATTCTATTTACTCTATAGATGATCTCCTCGGGTACAAATGGTTTTGTGATGTAATCGATGGCGCCTTGCTGAATGCCCAATACTTTATTTTTGAATTCTGTTTTTGCTGTGAACATCGCGACGGGGATATTTTTAGTCTTCTCGTTCAATCGCAGAACTTCAATAACTTCCCATCCGTCCATTTCAGGAAGCATGATATCAAGAAGTATCAAATCGAAATTAGAGGTCAGACTTTTTTTGATCCCGTCCTTTCCGTTCAATGCGAAATCTACCCGATAACCCTCCATTTCAAGGATATCTTTGCAAAGATCCACAACATCTTGCTCATCGTCAATTATCAGGATATATTTTCCGCTCTTGCCCATTGGTTCCTCCTGTAGAATAGATTATAATACGAAGCGGGAATTATGTCAAGGAATTATAATGCAATTTGCCCGTAATCTGTGTGAAATATCACTCTATTTGCCCAAAATATCTATATTCACACAGCCCTTGCCTTTCTCAAATATTTAATAAGACTTCTGTGGTCGTGGGGGATTAATCAGTTTCTTCGAACATATCCTTGCCGACACCGCAGATGGGACATACCCAATCTTCAGGGACATCTTCAAAAGCGGTTCCCGGCTCTATACCGCCGTCCGGATCTCCGAGTGCAGGATCATAGATCCAATTACAGGCCGTGCATACATATTTTTTCATATCTGCCTCCTTATTATTTATTCTGATCTCTTCTGTTTTTCTGAAAGTTGGCGCCGTTGCGGGTTCGTGTCCGTTCTTTACTTCATGGTAATAGGCATATGTCATCGGCGCTTCATCAGAGAAGGTTTTGCCATTGACCACTTCACCAAGAAAGAGCGTATGTGTTCCAGCATCAACTTTCTGTACTACCTTAGCCTCAAGATAGGATACGGTGTGTTCTGTGATATACGGAATTCCAAGTGGCGACCGCAGAGATTGACAATTCTCGAATTTATTGAAATTGCGCCCGCATTTGAATCCGAAATTGCCGATGAGCTTAAGCGGTGCACTTTGGGCCAGTATTGAAACGGTGAACGCCCCGCCATTTTCGATGAATTGATGAGTGTAATTCTCCTTGTTAATGCTGATCGCGATGACGGGCGGGTCGGAGGTCACCTGAAAGACCGTATTGCAGGTCTGACCGTTTATCTTATCACCGTCCGTCGCGCAGACAATGAAGATCCCGTAGCTTATCTTGTATAATGCGGTTGGGTCCAATGCCATAGCGCTATTCATTAGTTAGATCACTATCGGATGCCCAGAGATTATGAATAGAACAATACTCTCTGGCTTTTGTGATCTCATTCATATTGAATGGGAATTCTTTTTCAGGCGCCTCTCCGGGTTTCAGGAATTTTATAGCAAATCCATCTTCAAATTGAACTTCCACCCATTTGATATAATGCTTTTCATCCATCGGATGAGGAACGCTTCCTACCTTCACATAGGTCTTTCCATCTCTTTGCTCGACGATCGGCACATGCTTTTCAGTGGTGGAATCAGCAGTTTGCTCTGTCAATTTTTCCATCGGTTGATCGCAACACACCAGTTGGCCTTGTCCGCAATTCAATACATCGATAATCTGTCCGCAGACATTGCAACGAAAGATCTCTCTTCTTTTACCCATTATTACCTCCTATTTCATTTTTTTCCTAGGGCTCTGTTTCATAAATACGGTGACAATGGCTGATGCTATTTTGTTTCGTATTCAAGACGAGAGGAGCGCCGCATACCCGCCGCGGTATGCAAGCAACGAGCAACGCAGAAGACAGAAAAAGAGCCTCAGCCCGAAGGGAATATAATCTTTGCTCAATTTCTTCCTCTCTCTTCGCTTACGGACCACCAAGGGTACGCCGCACTCATTGTTCGTTGGAATTGACTCAAATCTAAACATTCCATTGTCATCGTTTTTATAAATCAGCGCCCCCTATTCTGAATAACTATCTCATCTACCGCAGCCCGTGAAGACAGCGATAAGAGCCAGAGCACCGTATCCGCTACATCGGACGGAAGCAGCATCCAATCCATTCCGGCAGGATTACCCTTTTGAAAATCAGTGGCCACGCTGGCAGGCAGTATGGAAGTGACGGTTATGCCGGATTCCTTTGCTTCCAGTGAGAGCGATCTGGTAAAAGCCAGTGCCCCTGCTTTTGACGCGCAATAACTTGGTCTCAGCAGAAAGCTTTTAGTCGCCGCCTTACTGATGATCGGAAATATGTAGCTTTCTTCTTTCTGCGGTTTCATTATATTTAATGCCAGTTGCGAGCTTATAAAAAGCCCCGTGAGATTGGTGTCGATATCCAATTCCCAATCCTCCTGTGTGATCTCACCGGGCTTTGCCAATGCCGCTCTGCCGGCATTCGGAATACAGATGTCGATGCGCCCGAATCGCTCTTTTATCAATTCAAAGAACTCCTCCTGCTGCTCTCTTTTTCTAACATCAACGACATGATAGAATGCCTCTACGCCGAATCCCTCTGCTTCATTTACAAGTGTTTTCAATAATTCTTCGTTCCGCGCGCATACCGCGACATTTGCTCCGTTTTTCGCGAGCGTCAATGCTATTTCTCTTCCGATGCCACGGCTTGCTCCGGTTATGACAGCGGTCTTGCCTTTAAGATCTACTTTCATATTAATTCCCACCCGTAGAGAGCTTGGAAATTTTATCGCTTAATAATACCAGATCATCCTCCGAAGGAATGTAATTCATTTTAACAGGGTCCAAGGGCAATGTAAATTTCGCGCCTTCCAATTCTTTATGTATGATCGCGGGAGATTGTCCGCCCCATCCGTAAGAGCCGAAGGCGATGCCGATCTTGCCCTTCGGTGCCAGCCCTTTTAAATACGCGAGAAATGCCGCAACCGAAGGAAGTATGTTATTGTTCAATGTCGGTGAGCCGATACAAATGTATTTTGCCGACAGCACCTCAACCATTACATCGGAGATATGGTCGATGCCAGTATTGAAAATAGATACCGATTTTCCCGCATCGGCGAATCCCTGCGCGATGGCATGCGCCATCTTTTCAGTTGATCCCCACATCGTATCATATACGACCACCGCTTTTTCTTCGTTCTCTCCGGAAGACCATTTTTGATATCGGCTGATAATGCCCGCAAGGTTCTTTCGGAAGATTATCCCGTGACTGGGCGCGATCATTTCTATATCAAGCCCGGCTGCTATCTTCAATGCCTTTTGAACCTGCGCGCCGTAAGGCAGGACAATGTTGGCATAGTATTTTTCTGCTTCATACATGAGTACGCTATTGTCTATTTCGTCATCGAAGCGTTCGACAGATGCGATATGCTGTCCGAATGCGTCATTTGAGAAGAGGATCTTCTTTTCGGGGAGGTATGTGAGCATATTATCCGGCCAGTGTACCATCGGCGTGGGAACAAATGAGAGAGAATATTGCCCTAATTGAAGGTCTTCACCGGGCTTTACGGCGATAGCATTCAGTTTGTCGCCATAATGCTTTTTGAGGCCGATCACTCCATTGGCGGAGGCATATACCTTGGCCTTTGGCGCTCTTTCTAATATTTGAGGTATACCCGCTGAATGGTCCATCTCAACATGATTCGATACGATGATCTCAATTCTAGACGGATCGATCAGCTTGGAAATATTTCTCAGCATTTCCGGCATGAGATGATGCTTTACCGTATCTATCAATGTGATCCGATCATCAAGGATCAGATAGGCATTATATGTGGTGCCTCTCTGTGTCAAATAACCGTGAAAGTTCCTTAATTTCCAGTCAATTCCGCCAACCCAATATACTTTTTCGCTAATCTTAACAGGGTTCATATATTCTCCTTCTTTTCACATTTATTACATATTCCTCTAAAAATGATCTCTTCATGCGATACCTTGAAGCTCCCCGAATATTTAAGGTAATATTTCTCGGGGATCTGCGGCAGCTCCAGATCGAATATTTTCCCGCATACATCACATACGAAATGAGCATGCGCACCCGCATCGGCATCCCATACCGCCTTCTCTCTATGAGTATACAACCGCCTGATCATACCGTGCTCATCGAACAAATTCAAATTATTATAGATGCTGGCGAGGTTCAAATTCGGATATTGATCTTGAAGCCGTTTGAAAATATCCTCAGCTGTGAAATGACCTTTATTATCCATCAGAAATTTAAGAAGTTCGACCCTTGAACGGGTCACTTTTATCTTAAGGGATTTCAATTTCTCAATTGCCGTTTCCAATTTAGAATACCTCGCGTATTATAATCATTCTAAATAAGGGTATCATAAAATTAGTGCTTTGTCAATAGCCGGCAAGTCGCCGGCGGTTGAAAAGTTCAAAGGTTCAAAAGTTCCAAGTTGCGCTACGCAGTGTACCCAGGGACAAGTGGGTAAATACAACGAGGATTGAGAAATGAATAATGAAGAATTGGAGAGGGAAGAGAAGTGTGAATATGAATGCGTGTGATTCTAACGAGGCAAAGAGTTTACACGCTTCGCTTCCTGTCAACTCTTTGTTTGGAACTTTTGCACCGGGACAGTCGAACTCCTAAGGAGTACGGCGTGTCCCCTATCTTGTTTGGGGTGCGGCGTGATATGATTGTAACAGAAGAATTATTGTGTCCAACGATATATCGTTTTCTTGGTTACGGATGTGTTTATTTTTTCTTTCGCACATATTACCTTGTTGACCGCAGGCGAATAATTTCTCTTTGCCTCAAATTTTTGAATTCAGCTATTTTTTGATAGAATAGTAAACATGAGGTTTTTATGAGCAATTATAAGATCTATCCGAATGTAAAGATCGGAGAGAATACAGAGATCGGAGAATTCTGTATTATCGGTGTTCCTCCCAGAGGAGCTGCCGAGGGTGAATATGAGACAATAATCGGAGATAATGCGGTGATCCGCTCACATACTGTGATATACGCGGGCAATAAAATAGGCAAAGGTTTTCAGACCGGTCATGGCGTTTCCATCCGCGAGCACAATAATATCGGATCGGATGTCTCAATTGGAACACATTCGATCATTGAGCATCACATAGAGATCAGTGACTCGGTTCGTATACACTCGAATGTATTTATTCCGGAATTCACGATATTAGGCAAGGGTTGCTGGATCGGTCCCAATGCGGTCTTCACAAATGCCCTTCACCCGCTTTGTCCCAAGGTAAAAGAATGTATCAAAGGAGCTACCGTCAAGGAGAATGCGGTCATCGGTGCCAATGTTACCGTCCTTCCCGACCTTATTATCGGAAAGGGCTCATTTATCGGCGCCGGCAGTCTGCTCACCAAAGATACCAAGGACGGCTGCGTATATGCGGGCAGTCCCGCAAAGCAGATTATGGAGACAAAGGATATTACCTGCCGATACGATCTGATAGACAATCCATATTTCCCCGGAGGAAATAATGAATAAGATCCCCCTTGTTGACTTGAAGAGGCAATATGTCCAGATAAAGGACGAGGTTGCTTCTGCGATGCAGAGGGTGATGAATGATACTGATTTTATTATGGGCGCGGATGTTAAGGAGTTCGAGCAGACCTTCTCTAGGATGACCGGGATCCGCCATATGATCGGTGTGAGCAGCGGTACTTCAGCATTGCTTTTGGGGCTGATGGCGCTCGGCATAAAGCCCGGGGATAAGATCATCACGACCGCGAACACATTTATCGCTACCGTCGAGCCGATGATATTTCTCGGCGCGGAACCAGTCTTTGTGGATGTGGATGAACATGGCGCAATGGATATAGACCTGGTGGAAAAAGCGATCACACCGGAGGTAAAAGGCATTGTCGCTGTACATCTTTATGGAAGAATGCTGGATGTTGTTCGGTTGAGAAAGATTTGTGATGACAATAAAATATTTCTCCTTGAGGACTGCGCTCAATCCCATTTTGCCGAGTTCCAGGGCAAGGCATCCGGAAGTGTCGGTGATGTCGCCGCTTATTCATTCTATCCCGGTAAGAATCTGGGAGCATTCGGAGATGCCGGCGCGGTAGGAACATCCGATCCCGATCTTTTTGAAAACATCTCAATTACAAGAAATCACGGCAGAAAGACCAAATACGAGCACGAGATCGATGGCTTAGGTGAGCGATTGGATACTCTTCAGGCCGCGGTTTTGAATGTAAAATTAAAATATATCGAAAGCTGGACAGAGAGGCGGATACAAGTCGCAAAAAAGTATCACACCCTTCTTTCAGGCATTCCCGGATTGATGCTTCCGCCGGTCGAGGGTAAGCGCAATGTTTTTCATCTTTTCGTGATCCAGGTAGAGAAAAACAGGGACCGTATATTGGAATACCTCAGAGAGAAAGGAATTCAAGCCTCTATTCATTACCCGATACCGCTGCATCTTCAGCCGGTATATTATCCTCGCGCATACGGCGGAAAAAATATTTCACTACCCGCTACGGAGAGTTTCGCAGGGAGGATCTTGAGCCTGCCTATTTTCCCGGAAATCTCGGAAAATGAAATAAAAACCGTTGCTGATACGTTAAAATATGCGACGGATAAATATTTATGATAATAAACAAGGAGAGATCATATGAAAAAGATCATCGCTGTTTTGTTTCTGTTTCTTTTGATGTGTACGGCGGTTGACGCATTGGATATTCAGCGTTTCAAATTGGATAACGGCCTGAAGGTCATTGTATATGAGGACCACAAAATCCCCGAGATAGTGATGCATGTCGCGTACAGAGTCGGTTCGATGGACGAAGAGCAGTCTCAAAGCGGTATTGCTCATGTATGTGAGCATATGATGTTCAATGGAACGCAAACCCTTGAAAAAACAGAGATTGATATGATGATCAAGCAGGCGGGCGGATATGGAAATGCCTATACCTCTGAGGATATAACCAATTATTATTTTATTCTTCCATCTTATAATATTGAGACAGGCCTCATGATCGAATCGGACAGAATGGCGAATGCCGCCATGGACCTGGATGTGTTTCTCAATGAGATAAAGGTTGTAAAGGAAGAGAAGAATATGCGCTACGGGAACTCCCCATGGGGCCGTTTCTGGATGTACTTCCGCGAAAATTACTATGAGTGCTTTCCGAAAAGGCATCCCATCATCGGATACGATGAAGACCTTGACGCGATGAAAGTGGAAGCAGTAAAAGCATTTTACAATACCTATTACAAGCCAAATAATGCCACGCTCGTCCTTGCGGGGGACATCACTGTGGAAAAGGCGCGCGGATATGCCGAGAAATATTTCGGATCGATCAAGCCCTCACACATAGATGCCCGTCCTGAGCCCAAAACAGTTGAATTAAAAAGAGGATTCAGAGAGTTCACTTTCGAAGATCCCATGTTCTCCACCTGCTATCTGATGATGGCTATTCCCATACCGGGATATGGAACAAAGGATTACGAAGCTCTGACATTGGTTTCCGGTATTCTTGGCGGCGGCAATTCCTCCTGGCTTCAGGAAAATCTTGTAAATACGGGGATATCTGTTTCGGCATGGGCGTCAACCCGCGCCAGCAGATACGGTGAGTATATAATGCTAGGCGGCGGTTTCCGCGATATGGATAAATTGGCCGAAGGTAAAAAGATCATTCTTGACAAAATAGCCAAAATGGCAGCCGGCGAAATAGATAAAAAAGATTATAAAAAGATATTGAACAATATTGAAGCAGCCGATATTTTTTCAAGGCAATCTCTCAAGGATATCGCTTCCAATCTTTCGGTCTATGAGACACATCATAAGGCGGAGTATGTGAATGAGTATCTTGAGAATATCAGAAAATTGAAATTAAAAGATCTGAAGGCCGTTGCCGCGAAATATTTTCAAACGGAGAATATGGATGTGTATTATTTGACTCCGGAACTTCAGGAAAAAGAGATCAGCGCAGCTCCGATGGAAGGCCCCAAGCCGGCTAATTACAAACCCGAAAAGATCGAGCCCGTTTCCGCTGATCCGGAATATATCCGCGCGAGTTTCGAATACCTTAAGAAAACCAAGACCAAAATCCTGGAAAACGGAATAAAGGTCATTGCCTTGAGAGACGATACTATTCCCGCGATACATCTTAAATTCAGTATAAAGGCCGGACCTGCCTTTTCCAACAAGAAGAACGGCCTGGCTCAGATGGCATTATATTCTCTGAGCGAAGGCACGCAGAAATATTCTTTAGAGGAGATCAACAGAATAAGGGATTATTATGCGATCGGCCTTGATCTGGATACCGGTTATGAAACTTTGAATATCAGGGCAAAATTCCTTACAAAATTCAAAAAGAAAGCTATGGGACTTATTTCTCAGATCCTGATGCATCCGACCTTCCCCGACAAGGAATTCAATAAATTGAAGAATCAGATGTATGCGGGTATCGCTTATCGCATGAAAGACCCCGACACCATTGCGCAATGGGAATTCTTGAAGGCGTTTTACGGCGAGGATCATCCATACGCCATTTTCGAAGCGGGGGATATCGAAGTTCTCACCGCTCTCAAAAGACAGGATATCGTTGAGTTCTACAATGACCAGATACATCCGGAAAATATACAGGTCACCATTATGGGAAATATGGAAGAGGAAAAGCTGATCAAACTGGTCGAGAAATATTTTAAAAAATGGGACAAAGATGGTACCGTAAATGTGCCTGGGAATTTTGCGCGGCCAGAGATCAAGCAGAAAGAATTCATCAAAGAGATGGAGAATATTACACAAGCAGTGGTTTCTCTCGCCTATCCGGGCGCGGATTATTCCAATGAAGATAAGTATTATTTGAAAATATTGACCAGCGCATTGGGCGGCGGCTCACTTACTTCCCTTTTGGGAATGGAGATCCGCTTGAAACACGGCCTCGCTTATTATGTTTACTCCTACGATTCCGCCAAGGCCTCCGGAGGATTTATCAAGATCCAGTCTGGTATCGCGCCGGCAAATATCGAGAAATTCAGGAAATTGGCAGCCGAGGTGATCCAGGATGTTGTTGACAACGGCCTCTCGGAAGAAATTCTGCGCAACAGTAAGAATTACCTTTTGGGTTCGCTTATCACAGGCCTTGATTCTACGGAGACGATGGTTGGTTTCGTTGACCATCTCTTCTATCAGGGCGTCGGCATTGAGGGACTTTTTAAAAATATTGAATGTGTTGCCGATGCCGATAATGAGAAGATAAAGCAGATCGCCGCTAAATATTTCAAAGACCCGATCTTCATCGGTGTTATCCCTGCAACCGGAAAATAATGAAGATAATATGCGCCGATAAAGAACTTTGCTTTGAAAAATTGTCCGAGGGATTGGATCCTGTCGAGATCGAGTCCTATTACAAAGACGCGCACGGGAAAGAAGTTGAAGGTGTTTATTCTGGCATTCTTTTTAAGGAAGTATTACAAAAGAACACGCTTGGGCTTCCCGGTACGATAAATGTCTATGCCAAGGACGGTTATAAGATGACCATAGATCTGCCGGCTACCGACGGTGCACCGATGATATCATGGAAGTTTGACGGGAAAGACACTCCTTTGACCTTTATGATGACGGGGAATGCTGACGGCCGATTCCGTGTGGTCGATATAGAGCGCATAGTTCTTGACATTGACCTCTCCGAACCTGCTGAGAGCGTTGACCTGAATCTGGAAGAATTGAATTGGTCGGAATATACTGTCGGCAAGAAACAGATCACCGGCATTTCGGTCTGGGATCTTCTGAAGGATAATGGAATTGAGGGAAGGATAATAAAATTCATTGCCGAGGACAATTATTTCCTTCAGCTTGAGAAGGATAAATATTTAAAAGATGCCTATATACGTAAAGAAAATATGGTTTTGATGGGGCTTTCATTGAAATTGGGCAATTGGATGAAATTCGTTTCCCGGATCGCGGGTACCAATAAGGTTATAAGGTTCAAATGAAGATAATCCATGTAATCGGCCATTCCAAAAGCGGCAAGACCACATTGGTGACCGGGCTGATCCGTTATTTCAGATCAAAGGAGCTTTCGGTCGGCTCGATCAAATCTATACATCGAGAGGATTATTCGGTGGACAAGGAGGGCGGCAACAGCTTCTTGCACAGAAAAGCCGGCGCATCCCCGGTCTGTACGATCACCTCGCAGGATATAGCTTTTTTCTTTGAGCCCGATCTTTCCTTTGATTCGATCATAAAGATATTTGAATCATTGAATACGAAAATCCTTATCATCGAAGGAATGAAAGAATCGGCGAAAGAATGTGTCGTGTGCGCCAAGGACATCAAAGATGCCGAGGCACTTGCTGAAGGCAAAAAAGTAATACTATTTTCGGGAGTTCTTTCATCTGTCTTTGAAGGCGAGATCAAAGGCATTCCCGTATTCCATACCAAGGAGCAGATCGATGAGATAGGCGGGATATTGCAGGAGCATGGGCAATAAAGTATTGATATCGCTTTTTTCATCGATTCCCCTCTGGAATGCTCCCGAATGGTTCACTGATAAATTAAGATATTCATTTCCTGATCATGAATTTATGATTTCTTCAGGCAAGAAGGACTATTTGGAAAAGATCCGGTCTGCCGATACCCTCTTGTGCTGGAAGGTCAGAAAAGACGAGATCAAAGATAATATCAAGCGGTTGATATTCTGTCAGTCGGGCCTTCCCGACGGCTTCCAAAGAGAGTCTCATCCCGGAATTGAAATCATCTCTTTTCCGGGGATCAACGCTCAAAGTGTTGCGGAACATGCCATTACCCTGCTTCTTCTGCTGAAAAAGCGCGTTTTACAATTCCAAGACGAAAACGATATGTGGGAAACAAAGATCGGTATCGTGCCCGAAACCATCAAAGGGTCTACTGTCTGCCTTCTCGGAGCGGGCCATGCTGCTTCGACCGCTGCCTTAATATTGAAGCAAATGGGTGCTATTATTATCGGTACGAAGAGAAGCGCCGGCCCGATCGCCGGCTTTGACCGGATCTATCATTCCTCCGATATATACGATGCCCTGAAAAAAAGCGATTCGGTAATATCCTTTCTACCGCTGAACCCTACCACGCGCCGCTGCATAGGGGAAAAAGAATTGTTTTCAATAAAAAAAGGCGGTGTATTTATCAATGTATCGCGAGGCGAGATCCTCAACGAATCTGCCTTGCTGAAAGCATTGGACGGGCATCTTTCTTCAGCAGCTTTGGATGTTTTTCAGATGGAGCCGCAGCCTACGGATTCTCCGATGCTCTCACATCCCCGTATCGTTACAACTCCCCATATGGCGGGTACTTATGCATCTTTCTGGGAAGACCTATATAAGGAGCTTTCCGAAATCCTCTAATAATATTCACTTTTCCCTTGACATTCGACTGACTAGTCAGTATAATAAAATATGACAACAAAAGAAAAAATAATTAAGATCGCTCTTGAACTGTTTTCTCAGCACGGATTTGAGAATGTATCCATGGATATGATCAAGGATGCGGCAAAGATCGCAAAGGGCACGCTGTACTATCACTTTGCCAGCAAGGATGCTCTTTTTAATGCCACTTGTGATGAAATGGTCCGCTGCATCACACAAAGCGTTATCGACAATGCCTCAGGCACGCTTGGGTCGAAAGAGCATTTTGTAAGCGGGTTTCTCGCGGCGCTGGATTACCTCTGGGACAATAAGGATAAATTGCGCATGTTCTTCATCGTAAAATCTCCTTCAAATCTCAGGGATTTTCACAAGACACATAAGAATTTATTGAGATCCGTTGTTTCCTCCCTGCACGAAGGAATTGTTCTTATCGGCATTGACAGGGAGCGCGCCGGGTATTATGCGTCTTTGATCTTCAGTCTTTTGATGAGCATATTTCCCGGCACGATGTCAGGACTTTATAAGGATAAAGAGATATATAAATCAATAGTGAAAGAAATATTAAACAATATGATAGGAGATATAAATGAGAAGTAGGATTTCTATCCTCGTTTTACTGCTTATTCTCACCGCAAGCGCTTTCGCGAGAACCCTCACATTAGAGGAATCTATCGCAGTCGCCGTAGAGAATAATCTTGAATTGAAAATGTCCCAACTGGATGTGGATAAGGCCAAATGGGATCTTTATAAAAGTTATTCCACTTTCGTGCCCACATTTAAGGTCACCTGGAGTCAAATGAAACAGAAGCTGGATGTCGACCCGATGACATTGGCGATGTTCTCTTCGATGCCTGGCGGCGCAGCCGCAATGGGCCTTGCTGAGGAGATAAATAATATAGACCTCTCTTTCGGTATTCCCATCGCTGTCGGCGGCGCGAGGTATTTTGCCGCACGGCTTTCTGCCAAGGCATTGAAGCTGTCAAAACTACAGAACAGGATACAGATTAATACCATTTCCTTTCAGACGAAGATCAATTTCTTTACATTGCTCTTTCTCAAGGAAACAATAGAGATCCAGAAAACAGCGGTAGAAGTTGCCGAGGAAGAGTATGAGATCATGGTCAAGAAATATGAAAACGGAGAGGTCCCCGAACCCCTCTTGACCGCCCAGCGGGTAACCCAGCGGGATGAAAAAAATACCTTGAACAAGGCAAAAAGCGATTTCAGGATTGCCAAAGAGAAATTCAAGAGATTCTTGAAAATTGACGAAGAGATAGAAGTGTCAGGCTCTTTTTCGGAAGAATTCCCATCTTACAGTACCTCTGAGCTCATGGAAAAATTGCACAGCTCACAATCGATAGAGGCCTTTGAAGGGCAGATAAAGATCTTGAAGGATGTCCGTTGGCTGGCACTTACGCCTGCACTTCCATCCATTTTTTATAGCTGGAATGTTAATCACAAGACCGATGAATTCTCATGGAAGAGCGAGGACTGGTATTCCAAAGGGGTCTCAATGCTGATCGTGGACATACCCATTTTTGCTCAACACGGTGTTTATTTTGAACGAAAGAAGGCAAAGGCTGATATCGAAAAGGCAAGAATTGGTTTGAAGGCGATGAAGGATCAATTGGAAACGGAGATCATTTCCTCGCTCATGGAAATAGAAAATGTCAAGGATTCTTATGAGCTCTTGAAATTGAACCATGAGATGGCGCAGGATAATTACGATGCGACAAAAGCTGCTTTTGAGAGCGGGGAGATGAGCTATACGGATCTTGAGAAAGCTCAGCTCTTATTGAATAAGACAAAACTTGGTTTTATGGGTACTCTTTTACAAAAAGAGATCGCAGTTGCCAAGATCGAATACTTGATAAATTAGGAGGTGTTATGAAAAGAACACTTACAATACTTCTGGCATTGGTTTTAACCATAAGCGTTTTTGCAAAGGATCCGCAGGCAGGTGAAAATGAAGGATCACTGAAACTCGTATCGTCGGTCACGGCGGCTATCGGGACGGTTGAGGTAGAAAGTACATATTGGGGAGTGATCTCCTCTGATGAAATGGTAAATGTCATTTCAAAATACCCGGGAAGATTGAGAAAGATCAATAAAGAGGAAGGCGACCGCGTGAAAAAGGGCGATATCCTTTATACGGTTGACCGCGAGCTTACCGGAATGAAATACAATATGATAGAAGAGAAAGCCCCCATTTCGGGCTTGATAATAAAAAGGCATGCCAGCCCGGGACAGTTCATAGGGCCGTCTATGCCGGTTTACACAATTGTCAATGACAGTAAACTCTATGCAGCGGTCAATGTTTTTGCGGACGAGTTGGATAAGATAAAGAACTCAAAAGGGATCTTTCTCAATGCTAAGGAAAAGGAATATACGGGAAAACTTTCCAAGGCCGTCCCCTATGGAAATCCAATGAATGGAATGATCACTATAAAATTGTCATTCGGCAAGGTTGAACTTGTTCTCAATCAGCGTGTTGAGATCAGAATTATTGAAACGGCTCAGGATGGAATTGTCATCCCGATCGATGCCATTATTAAAGATAATGAAGGAAATCAGCATGTTTTCAGAGTATTGAACGGTACCGCAGTTAAAACCCCCGTTGAAGCCGGCTTAAAGAACGATTACAAGGCCATAATCAACAAGGGGATCGAAAAAGGAGATGAAATAATCTATATAGGCGCCTACCTTGTCAATGATGGTGACAAAATTAAGATAACGAAATAGGAAAGCGAATATGAAAATATCAGAAATAAGTGTAAAAAAACCGATCACAGTGGCGATGGTTTTTCTCTTGGTACTCATTCTCGGGGCGATAGCATTCTTCTCACTGCCTCTGGATATTATGCCCGATATCGAGATCCCGTCGCTAACCGTTATTACCGCATATCCGGGCGCTAATCCGATCGATGTCGAGAAAAAGGTTACTGAACCGCTGGAGAAAAGTCTTTCGATCATCAGTGGAGTGAAGGATGTTACCTCCAATTCAGTTGAGGGTATGTCCGTTATCATGATCTCCTTTAATTGGGGATTGAACCTGGACGAGGCATCAAATGATATCCGTGCTCAGCTTGATATGGCGAATTTCTATCTGCCGGAAGATGCAGAGAAGCCCACATTGTTCAAATTCGATTTTTCACAGGCCCCGATAGTTTTTTACGGAGTGAAAATAGACCCCAATCTTAAGTTCCCTGAGAAATACATTCAAAAGAATGTGATCGACAGGATCATGAAGGTCGATGGTGTAGGGCTTGTCAGATTTCAGGGACTTGAGGACGAGATCGTCGCTATTGAACTTTCTCAGAAGAAGATGGAAAAAGCCAATATCAGCTTCGGCATGATACAGCAGGCTCTTTCCGGATATAATTTATCCGTTCCCGCAGGATATATAGATATTGCCCGAAGATATGTGACCATTCGTACAGATGGCGAATTAAATTCACTGATCGATCTCGGCAATATTCCGATAATACGCAAGGACTCGCAAACGGTTTATCTTAAGGACCTCGCGACTGTTGAGTTCTCATCTTCCCGTGATATGAGGCCGAAATTGAAGGTGAACAGGGAAAGAGGTGGAATGCTCTTTGTACAGAAGGCCGCAGGAAAGAATACTATAAAAGTGGCGGATGCGACGATGGCATTTGTCGATGAGATACAAAGCGAGTTGAAGCAGGTGGAATTAACGATGTTCCTCAGTCTTGCTCAAATGATCAAGGACAATCTTTACGCATTGGGAAGGACATTGTTTATCGCGACGATACTGGTTATCCTGGTAGTTCTTCTTCTGCTCATGAATTTCCGGGCAGCGATAGTGATAGCCGCGGCTTTGCCGTTTTCACTTATCATTTCATTTATCTTCATGAAGATCTTCGGCTATACGATCAATATGATATCGCTCGGAGCTCTAGTAATTGCGATCGGGATGGTTGTCGATGCCGCCATCGTGATCTTTGAAAATATTTTCAGGCATCATTACGCGCTTAATGAACCACTGAAGGAGTCGGCGATGTACGCTCCCGGAGAAGTCGGAATGGCGGTGACCGCATCTGTACTCACTACGGTCGCGATCTTTTTCCCGCTTTCATTCGTCACGGGATTTGTAGGAATATTCTTTTCACAGCTCGGAATGATCGTAACAATAATTCTTATAGCATCGCTTCTGACGGCGTTGACGCTGATCCCTGCCATGAGCTCACTGATCTTGAAGAAATCGCGCAAGCAATCACGGATGCAGACAGCTGTCTCGAATTTCTGGATAAAGATCACCTCCTGGACAGGAAAAAAGATAAAGGCATCATTATCCCATGGCGGATGGTGGATACTTGGCTTCTTTTTACTCTTTTTCGCTTCGCTGGCACTTATTAATCAGGTACCCAAAGAATTCATCCCCGATGAGGATATGGGCAGGATAGAGATCAATATGGAATTACCGGCACTGGTGAATCTGGCTGAGACCATAGAAGTGGCAGAGGCATTGCAGAATCTTGTTTATGAAAATATTGAAGATGAAAAAACAGTTTTCTACCAGGCGGGTGCCGGTGGAAATATGATGTTTGAGACGATCAGTCCCAATAAACTTCAAGTAGTAATCAAGCTTCAGCCTGTCGATGGATATATGCGGCCGTCTGTTGAGATCGCCGACAAGCTGAGAAAATTGATCCCCAAACATATAAGGGGATATAAGAATTTCAATATTTCCACATCGAGTGGTTTTTCAATAGTATTGGGCATGGGCGGCAGCGGCGCTTCGCTTGAAATATATGGAGATGATCTTGATCTGATGGCAAAAAACGCTGCTGCCTGGAAGGAAAAGCTGCTGCAGGTCGAAGGGGTTGGAAATGTTGACATCTCTTACAGTAAAGGAAAAAGAGAGATGAGGATAAAGCCGGATTATGTCAAAGCCGCAGAATTCGGACTTTCGCCCGCAAATATAGGAATGCATTTAAGAGCGGTATTCTATGGCGCGAAAATGGGTGAGTTCAGGCAGGCGGGAGACGTCTTCAATATCATTTTAAGATACAATAGAGAGGAATTTCAGGATACCCAGGACCTTCGATCACTTATTATCTCAACTCCCACCGGAGAAAAACTGCGGCTGGAGCAGATCGCCACGATCATAGAGGTCGAGAGTCCCGTCAGCATAGACAGAAAGAATAGGCAGAGATTGATCACCGTAACCTCATATCTGAAGGAAAGCAAATATCTGGGAGATGTCACAGAGTGGATATCCTCCAACATGCCTGAGATGAAGGTTCCCGGCGTTACTTTCAAGCTGGGCGGTTCTTCAAAGGAGATGCAGGATTCCTTTAAATCTATGATGCAGATACTGATGCTGGCATTGGTCCTTGTATTTATGGTCATGGCGGCACAATTTGAATCTTTCAAGGAGCCGTTCATTGTCATGTTCTCGGTGCCATTTGCCGTAACGGGAGTATTCATAGCCCTGTATGTCACCAATCAGACCCTTTCAATGAACGCGATGATCGGGTTGATCATGCTGGTCGGTATTGTGGTGAATAATGCTATAGTTCTTGTGGATTATACCAATACTCTGAGAAAGAGAGGCATGAATGTGAAGGATGCTATCGAAGGGTCGGTCAAGGAAAGAATGAAACCGGTCGTCATGACAGCACTCACTACGATGTGCGGTATGCTGCCATTGGCCATCGCTACCGGAGCCGGAGCGGAGACCTGGAGACCTCTGGGTATTGCGGTTATCGGCGGCTTGCTGGTGTCTACCCTGGTAACTATCATTCTGGTCCCGAATGTTTACTACATAGTGGAAAAGAAGAGAAAGGTCAGTCACAGGGCCATATACTAAAGGAGATCGGTATGAAAAGAAAAGGAATCTACATAATATACAATGTTTCACTGGGCAGCCGGATAGAAGAATTGCTTGCCAGCAGTCATATTGAGGAATTTACGATCATTCCCGAAGTGATCGGCGCCGGCGCTGCCGGCGGTAAGCGCTTTAACAATGAGGTGTATCCCGGCGTTAATCACATGGCTTTCATCGTTACCGACATATCTCATTTTGAGGAGTTCCAAAAATGTGTCCACAAGGTATATGAAGAATTTAAACGGGACGGTATTACCTATTTTTCATTTGATATTGATGCGCCAGCCAATGGAGAAGGTGAGAATTAGGTGATAGGTTGATAAGATGATAGGTTTGTAGGTGGAGAAGGGACAAGGGCAGTGAATAGTAGGGGCGAACCTCTGTGTTCGCCCTTGCTTTGGGTGAATGATATAATTTGTTTTGAAGATATTCAGATCCAAAACAGACCTCTCTCCTATAAAATATTAATTTAGTAAATTGTATTAAATTGCGCAGGCACCGGTTTCAAACTGAAAACAAATGTAACAGCCGTCCCCAATAGCTATTGATAACGGGCCTTTTCCCTGCTATAATATGATGGAGGAGGAAAATTATGAAATTTCTTCGAACTATCGGCTCATTAGCATTTGTACTCGGGCTCTTCACTGCAATATTCGCCGGCGCGCCATGGCATATCATGGTCTCTGAAGATCCAGTTATACCGTGGTGGCTGAAAGCAGCAGTATTCTGTATTCTTGGCGGAATACTCCTGGTCTTGCTTACCGTGGCGCTGGAGCTTGGGAAAAACAAGCCATCGCAAGGACCTCTTCAGCCTTCTGAATCCGGAGCAGACATCATGCTTGTGAATTCCGAAGAGATCCCGAATCGTAAGATCACAGAGGCAGTGGGCTTGGTAAAGGGACATACAATATTTGCTATCTGGGTGGGGAAGGACCTTTCCGCGATGCTGCGTCTCGTACTTGGCGGAGAATTGACCGAATATACCGAAATGATGGGGAATGCCCGCAAGATCGCCACTGACAGAATGGTGAAACAAGCCGCTGAAATCGGCGCGGATGCGATCATCAATATCCGTTATATGACCACCAGCGTCGTCGGCAGCGCCGCTGAACTTCTTGTATACGGCACAGCGGTCAAGCTCAGTAAATAGGTCGGAAGTTGGGGACGATGGTAGAAAAAGTAGAAAAATCGGAAAAATAAGGATAATACTCTTTATTTGTTAATATATTTTGTCTTGAAAATATTCAGGTCCCTCAGAAATCATACGGTAAAATTCCTATCCATTTGTACTCTTGGGACAGTTATGGTATAATCCAAGGTTGGAGGGGATTACATTTAAGAGGTGTTAACAATGAATGAAAAAAATATTGCGATCTATCTGGATTTTGAGAACCTGGTTCTTTCAGCTGAAGAAGTTTACCCTTCAAAGACAAAACCGTTATTACTTGGGCCGCTTGTCGATTATATAGCGTCTAAAGGCAATATCTGCGTGAAAAAGGCATATGCCGACTGGTCTAAACATATATTTTCCCGGTATCAGAAATCGTTGATAGGGTTTGGATTTGAAATGATCCATCTGCCGGCAACGACTTCCCAGGGAAAGAACGGCGCCGATGTGAGATTAGCGATCGATGCGATAGAGAATATGGCTTCGTTTGAAATCCTCGATACCTTCGTTATCGGGTCGGGAGATACGGATTTTATTTCACTGATACAGAATATCCGCGCTAGAGGCAAATCGGTGATCGTCCTGGGATTCGAACATAGTGTCGGCGGATTGATAAAAACAAGCTCGAGCGAATTCAAGTCCCTTGATGAATTGCTGGGTACCCCCGAGAAGGAATCTTTATCCTCGGATCTGATACAAGAGGTCGAAGGGTCCTATGGCCGCGACCTGATGATCAGGTATGTGAAAAACAGAGATAATGACGATCCGATTCAAATGTCGAAATTAAAACTCGACCTGCTGAGACTGGACCCCTCGTTTTCAGAGAAGAAACTGGGCTTTTCCACATTCAAAAAGTATGTGGAATCTCTTTCGGGAGATGTAGTTGACAAGATAGACCCTTCCCGTGACAGCGGACTTCCGATAGTCTTTTTTAAAGAGGTTCAAACCCCGCAGAAGAAGAAAACGAATACCCGAGATGAGGCAAAGAGATTTCTGCAGAAAAATCTGAAATACATGAGAAAATCTCCGAAACGGACGGAATTAACAAGATTATTATTCAAGGTCTTTCAAGACAGAAAAGAAATATCAATGCATGATCTGTCAGAAGAAGTATTTCACAAGACCAATGGACTTCCCAGGATCACTATCAGAAAATATATCAATACATTGTTCGCTGACAAGGCGTTCATCTTCGCCAAAGAAGATACGGTTGAATCCCTATTGGATCGCCCATTGAAGTTGAATCAAAGGATAAAGAATCCTGAAACTTTGGAGCAGATCTATATGAGCCGTATCGTCGAAATCATAACGAACCGTTTTCCCGATCTTAAAGAAAAGACGGATATACAGAAGATACTGAAGTAGAGTAAATAAGAGGTTAGAGGTTGGAGGCTGGAGGTTGGTTGGAGAATGGGAACAAGAAGCGCAACCGTAACCGGAAAATCAATATTTAGTATGAAGTAGAGAAGATTGTTCAAAAGTTGAAATGTTCAAAAGTTCAAGGTTGATAAATTCAGTGAACAATTAGAGAATATTCGGAGGGATAGGGTTTGACCTGTCCTTTGTCATTCCCCCGAAAGCGGAAATCCATCCCTTTCTTTATCCACACGTCATTCACCGCAAGGGAACAAGCTATTTCTTATCCGTTTTTCTTACGGTGTAATATACCAGAGCTGCCGCAATGCCGATCAGGTTCCCCCAAAAATTGCTGAAGAAATCGGTCATAAGATTCTCATAAGGATTAGTGCTTCCGATGTCCCCGGGGCCAAGCAGAAAAAAGCCCTCGCCCTCGCCGAACAATCGGTAGCCGGCGAATTCGATCAGCTCATTTAAGAGGCCGATGCCAAGGGTGAGCAATACGGCGAACAAAGCATTTTCCAGCAGTGGTATCCTGAATTTTCTTAAATATTGAAAGCAGAGTATTGCCAATGTAATACTCGCATAAACATGGATATAAGTATCATACTCCAGCCCAAAAATAGTCCTTCCATATAAACCGAACACCGCCGCTGAGTGCATTACAACGATTCCGGATAATAAGATGAAGACAAAGGGGGTCATATTGAGGGTTTTTTTCATAAGAAACAGTACGAATAATACTAAACCCCAGAACAGTGAATCGACCGCCCAGACAGGATTGCCCTTTATAAAAGCAATAAGTGAAAGCACTGCCAGAATCGAATAAACAGAAATTAGGATCAATTTGTATGCGCGTTTGTTCATAATGGTTAAATTAGCATAACAATTAATTAAAATCAATAGTAAGTTGCCAAGGGACAAGTGCAGAAGAAAGTGTGAGGTGTGATGTGTCGCGTGTGAAGTGGGGATAAGAAAGGGGATGGATTCTTCAGTCGCTACCGCTCTTTCAGAATGACAAATATAAAATACTTACGGTCTTACAATTTTCATTCTCCAGTGCTCCACTGGGTCAGTTGCTAATAATTGTCAACTGTCAATTGTACATTGTTCATTGTCTTTAGGCACAGCATGCTGTACCCCACAATTGTTCTCTCATTACTCATTATTCACTATTCACTATTCACTTTTCACTATTCTTATGGTATAATTGTCTATGAGAACCTATGATACGGTAATTTACGGGATGTTCAAATCCTATTACTCATGGGCTTATGTTCTCAGAAACCTCGCAAAAAGCCTCATAGACAATGGCGCTGATATCGTTATCAAGCTTAAAAAAGGCATTGGTTACGACCCTCATTTTCCGCTCCCGGACTATTTGGAAAAACGGGTCAGGGATAATACCGTCATTGGGAAAAAGGAGATCGCCCTGGTACACCCGTCTCTTTACAAGAATATGAGAGGCAATAATAAGATCGGCATTCTCGTTTATGAGACCTTTCCGCTGCCTTCCGATTGGGTTGAGAATATCAATGAATATCTTGATGAGCTCGTTGTACCTTCCCGCTTCGTCAAAGATATAGCGGAGCGTTCAGGTGTCAATAAACCGATATCGGTGTGGCCTTTCCCTTATGAAATAAAAAGAATAGCACAAAGGCCCGTAAATGAGAAATTCACTTTTCTAACTATCGCTACACCGCACAAAAGAAAGAATATCAGCTTCATGCTCCATGGATTTCTCGAAGTGTTCGGTCATCAGGAGAATATGGAATTTATCTTGAAAACGCTTCCGGAAAAGAAATCAGGAAAACTGAAGCATTGGGAAGAATCGGTGAAAGAGATAAAAAAAGAATACGAACATTATGAAAATGTCAAGGTCATAGATGAATATTATTCCGATGATGATATACAGCTTCTCCTGCAATGCGCGGACTGTTATGTTCAATTATCCAGTTCCGAAGCATTCGGCATCACGATCTTTCAAGCATTGGACTTCGGCATTCCCGTTATTGCGACTAATTATGGCGGGTATGTGGAATATCTCCAGGGCAAGTATATTCCGGTGGATTTCAGTCTCGAACATATGAAGGGTATCTGCTACGGAGAAGAAGATGTCCCGGTGCTCGCCGCTTTGCCGAATTGGGAATCATATAAAGCTAATCTAAGAGAGGTTTACGGAAAATTCCACGACGATCCCAACCTTGAATAAATCATTCGATTAGTGTAATATATACAGGTGAAAAAACTCGTATTTCTTGTCCTTATTTTAGGGCTCTTTCTGCAATTATCCGCAGAATCCCCGGAAGGCATCAGAGCGGACTATGACGCTCTGATGGACAGTCATCAATATAATAAGGCGGAAGCGCTTCTCAGAGCAGAGATCAAAGGTGAACGCGATATACTATCGAATTATTCTTTGCTGCGGGACCTCTTATTCGCTACCGGCGAAAGAGACCGCTGGTATTCGGAAGTTAAAGCCCTTCTGCAGAGAAAGCAAAATGATGAATATATATTAGACAAACTTCTCAATGGGATCATAGAGTGGTTCGGCAAAGAAGAGGAGTATTCAAGGATCTCGCCTGTTCTGAGCTATATGGTGAGAAAGAGAATAAAACTTAATTCAAATAATCGCCACAATATATTCAAGATGCTGAGCTTAGAGAAAGACAGATCGGTATTTGAACACCTGCTCGAAGAATTGATCACTGACACTTCAATTCCATCCTTTCTGCGATTGGACTATATTGCTTTCTTCCCTATTGAAAGGATACCGCAATATTTCAAATATTTCTCAGACAATGATATCTTCTTCAAAGCGTATAAACTGGAATACTATTTCCAGAACGACAAAAAAGCATTTAAAACCGCCTTTAATACGGCGATGTTCTCCGGCTCCCAGATGAAGAGGATATATGCGCAATATCTGTTTTCAGCCGGAGGGTATTCTGAAGTCATCTCCCTTCTGGACGGTACCTTCAATGCCCGAATAAGGGATTATGCATCAGCGAAATTCATGGTTGACGCCCTTTTGATCCTTGAGGAATATAAAAAGTGTGCGGAATTCATAATGATCCTGCATCCGTCAGACCGAAGCATGTTCGTCTCCTTTCTGCATCGGACCTTTACCAGTAAGGAGCTCTACCGCCAATTGTATCTGATCGCGGCCTCCGGTGATGACCTTACCTTTCAGGACAAGGTGCGGGTGGCATATTTTTCCGGTGAACCGGCGTACTTCGGCGCGGCTGCCCGCGAGTGGCTGACGCATTCCCCTCAAACATTCCAGGCCATTGCCCATGCTCCGGGCAATATTGACAGGGACGCTTACTACTCCCTGCTTGTCAGAACCCTTTTAGCGCAAGAGCGGCTTCCGCTTCAGATATATATTAAGATCGCGTCATATTTGGAAAGCTCGGGGGATAGATTCGGCAGAGAGCTTCTGCTTTTAACGGAGAAGCAGTTGCAGCATGACAGCGAACTGCTTAACAGATATTCCTATTACAGACTGATGTTTGATCGGATGAGCATCAATGAGATCCATCCCGACCCTCTCAATAAAGATATCTATTATCAATATCTCCTTTCGATGGTTAGCTTTTATCGCAAGGAATATAAGAAGGTAGGCAAACTTCCCCGGTCATTTTCCGATATATTGATGACCGCCCGCTGGTATGATACGGATGGGCCTTCGGTAGATGATCTGACGGAGCTTACCTATTCAAGGAATGTTTCTCCAATGATGGTATTGGTGAGATTTCTAAGAGTAAATCGGGAAACCGACAGAGATAAGATCCGGCAATTGTGCAGAAATTTCTGCCTTGCGCAATATATTAATATCGCTCCCGATATAGAGATCAATGATGAGATCACTCTTTTGATCCACATTCTTTATTATAAGAACAAGGATAATGATAAGTGTAAAGCCCTTATTTCCGAGCATGGAGATAAAGCAAAGATGTTGAAAAGCCTTCTTAATGAGATCAGTGAAAGTGGCTAAATCTAAACAGCATCTCCTGATTTTTCTGAATCCCACCGCCGGTTCCGGCAGGGCCGGGCTTTTTTACCCTTATTTGAAGAGGATCCTGAGTATTCGAAATATCGCTCATACTACGATCAGGACGGGAAAGAAAGGGGACATCAATTCCTATATTTCCTCCTTTGCTTCCGAGCTCGACAAACGCTTCACCGGGATAGTGGCGATGGGTGGAGATGGAACTACATGGGAGGCACTATCTTCTCTGGTCAAGTTCAATGTGGTCAAGATCCCTGTAAGTATTTTCCCTTTCGGCTCCGGCAATGACCTCGCCCGCTCTCTTCACATCCCCCTTTACAATCCGCGCGGGGCATTGGAGACGGTATTGAACGGCGAAAAGGACACACTTGATATATGCAGCGTTAACGGCCATTATTTTGCAAATTACATTGCCTTCGGCTTTGAGGGAGAGATATTAATGCACAGGGAGCTTGAGCAATCGACCCTACCCGGCTACACTTCCTATGTAAAGCCGTTTGTCAAGGCGATAGAAAATTTGAAGTACAATCTGTATCACCTCAAATTTCAGGATCGCGAGGTGGATGTGATCGGCATGACTTGTATTATTTCCAATATACCGTCACATTATGGGGGTGTAAAACTTGTTCAGGAGGCAAATTCAAATGACGGGATATTCGAGATAACTATTATCAAGAAAGTCCCCTCTATCCGAACTTTTCTGAAGGCCCCGTTTCTTCACGGGAAAGCCCTGGACAGTTCCGAATATGTTCGGTATAGAACCGATCGGGTGACGATCAGTTTTGATGATGATGTTCCCGCTCTGCAGGTTGACGGCGAGGCCTTTCAAACATTTGAAAATAAATTTGAAATCGGCATAAAGAAGGGAATTCTACCCATAATAAGAAGGAGAAACTGATGAGCATTGAAAAGATCAATAAGATGTTGGATGAGTCCAGAGATGAAATGGTGGCATTATTGAAAGAGCTCATTCAAGCCGATACAACAAATCTTCCGGGGGATGAATATCTTGGTGTTGAAATTATTCAGAAATTTCTTGAAAAATACTCGATCCCTTATGAAATACATTCTCAGCAAAAGGGAAGGGAGAATATTATTATCCGTATAGGTGAAGGGGATAAGAAACTGTTTTCAGCCGGGCATATTGACATAGTTCCGGTAGGCGACCTTGAAACCTGGGACCATCCTCCTCTGGAAGGTCATATTGAGGGAACGAAAATGTACGGCAGAGGGACAACTGATAACAAGGGTCCTCTTGTGGCGCTTCTGATGACTGCAAAAGCCCTTTGGCCGTTCAGGGACGAGCTCAATGGCACATTTATTGCCGCTGGGGTAGCAGATGAGGAAAAGGGTTCCGTTTACGGCACCGAATTTCTCATGGAAGAAGGCCTGATCGATGCTGATTGGGCGATCATCCCGGATATTGGAGGTAATATGATGGCCATAGATGTCGCGGAAAAGGGAGTTTTAGACCTTGAGATCCTCACTAAGGGGATTTCCGCTCACGGTTCAACACCGGACCGCGGAGTTAATGCTATTGAGAAAATGGCGGAAGTGATCGAAATTCTCAGAGAACACACTTTTTCCTTCGATGAGCATAATTTCTTATCGGCTCCCACGATGAATATCGGAGTGGTAAATGGCGGGAGTGCTTCAAATATGGTTCCCGATAAATGCCGCCTGATCGTTAATGTAAGGTACCTGCCTTCACAGAAAGCCGAGAACATCAAAAATGAGCTTGCGCTTGCATTGGCATCAGTGAAAGATACGGAGATCTCAATTATACACAATCTTAACCCGACAGAAGTGGATCCAGAAAATATTCTAGTCGGTACTATTCAAGAGGAAACAAAGAGGGTTACCTCGAAGACCCCGCAATTGATCGGCCTTGGAGGCGCAACGGTGTGTAAGACCTTCATTGAAAAGGGGATCCCCGCGGTAGGCTGGAGTCCCGGCCCGGATGATGTCGCACATATTGCCAATGAATATATCGACCTTGATGAGATATTGGATTTCTCAAAGATCATGGCGGGGGTAGTAAAAAGATTATTGAAATGAAAAAATATGCCCTACTGCTCCTTATTATTACACCGCTTCTCATATTCGGCAAAGTGGATTATAAGAAAAACTTCAGCAATAAGAAGTACACCGACAATGTGCGTGTTGAATTGCGGCATATTGACAAGGGTGAAGACTCATTGTATGCCGGTCTTTCGCACTTTGCCTTGACACCAGAGGTTCCGATCTGGGAAAGGGGCTTTTATTTATTAAAAAGATCTGAAAGGTCCGAGGCCAACCTTCTCAACAATTTAAAAAAGAGCTTTCCCGATATATTTTCGGATAAACGCCGCTTGACCGTTTTGATAATGTATATTTTTTATAATCAGCAATATGATATGCTCAGAAGGTTACTTACGGAAGAATATGAATCCTACCTCTATCCGGGAAATCTTGACCAGTGGTGGGATGTTTGTGAGGATGTAAGACATTTTATTAAAAAACTGGGTATTCATCCAAAATATATGGATTTTATTTCGCTCTCCAATGACTTGATACATACGGAGGTCAAAGACACTTTGGGTGGAAGGAGAGCGGGTTTTGAATTTCACTTCAAAGGGGATCTTCTTGACAGGATCACGGTGTATGGAAATGAATTATATGCCTATGCCCAACGGGAAAATGGTTTTTCCATAGGCCCGTTCGCCCTTCTTGAAAACAACACTCCCCCGGAAATAGATATTGATACCAAAGATCTTGATTCAGGATATATGTTCTCTTTGGAATTTAACGGTGTTAAAGCCGGCCGGATGCTCCATTATTTAAAGGACTCCGGAGATGTTCTTGACCTTTTTGTGAGCATTAAGACCACCGGCGTGATAAAAGCACTTTTTACCATGGATGATAAGATACATGTGCAGATAAGAAAGAGCGATCTGGAAGTACTCAGAATAAGAGAAGATATCAAACAGGGGAATTATCGGGCGGAGAGGGATACGATCTTTTCTCCTTCGGAACTTACCGCTATCTACAATAATAAGGAGAAAGTATATCTGGCAGATTTTACAAGGGATTCCTATTCGGTGATGTACCTTCTGAGGTGGCTGTTGCCGGAACGGCTCAATAAATTGAATCTTATTAGCAGGAAACGGGTATATCCGTTTGAATTGGAATATAAGAAGGGGAGTGAGAAACTTTCGGGCAAGAAGGTCGAAGGGATATGGATCATTCCGGATTATACGGGAAGAAGAAAGTTGAAAGAGGACGCCTCTACCCGCTTTTTCTTTGGAAAAGACGGTAAACTCCCTTTGATATCACTGTCAAAGACCTCGTTTGGAGTTTTGAAAGCGACATTTGAGAAAAGATTGAATATTGAAGAATATAGAAAATTAGGTGGATATTATGAAGATACTGGCAATTGATTGGGGGAAGCGGAAGATCGGCGTGGCAATTTCTGATAATGGCTGCAAGATCGCTTTTCCGCGGCCCTATGTGAAGAGCAGCAAAAAAGCAATAGAAGAGATAATGACCGTGCTGGACAAGGAGAGGATCAAGTTGGTCCTCATCGGCTGGCCCCTGAAGGAAAATGGTCAGAATTCTGAAACAACAGAGGCAGCGGTGAAATTCTATGAGAAGGTGAAGAAAAGAGCGAAGAATGTTGAAGTGGAGCTTTTTGACGAACGCTATACCTCAAGGATCGTAGATTCCGTAATGGACAATTTTGGCCTTAAATGGCAGCAGAAAGTAGAGATCAAGGATTCTCTTGCCGCTGTTGTAATGCTTCAAGGTTATCTTGATGCACAGCCCAAGGACTAGATTCTTTATATTTCTTTCAATATTTGTATTTTTCACGACGGCTAATTTCCTGCCTTTGGGGGAATTATTTCCATCCCTCGCCGGTGCCCATGTTGATTATGAAATTGAAAAAGGTACCAGAGGATTTGCATTTGCCACGAATCTTTTCAAAAGAGGATTATTCGCCGACGAGGCGATGTTAAGAACTATAATGCTGATATTAAATGGTGTTAAATACGGCACATATCGATGCGAACTGTCAATGTCCCCTCTTGAGAACATTCTAAACGCTGTTACCGGCCGCGAATTTATAAGACAAAGAAGAATTACTATTATTGAAGGCAGTAATGTATTTGACATAGCATTGCAGTTTCAAACGTCGGGCTTTTTTTCAGCCGATGAATTTTTTCTTGAGATGAATGAACTTCTTGCGCAGGATAATTTCAGAGAGAAATATCTTATATCACCGTCAGCCAAAGACCTTGAGGGTTATCTGTTCCCGGATACTTACGATTTTCTGCTCAGCGCTTCCCCACGAGATGTTATCGAGAAATTCCTTGTGCGATTCAAAGATATCATCACTACGCTTGCACCCGCCATGGACCGGGAGCTTATACACGATAATCTGATCAAAGCTTCTTTGATCGAAAAGGAGACAGGAGTAGGTGAAGAGGAGCTGATCGCTTCTGTTATCAATAACCGCTTGTCACTGAGAATGCGCCTTCAGATAGATGCTTCAATACTTTACGGCCTGTTGCGTGACGGTATCAAAACCAATAATATCACAAAAAAGAACAAATATCATCGTTCGCCTTATAATACTTATGTGAATTACGGACTTCCAAAGAACCCCATATGTTCTCCGGGGAAAAAATCCATAAGAGCGGTTCTGCTGCCGATCGAAAGCACTTATCTTTACTATGTCTCAAGAAACGATGGAACACATGATTTTTCTGTCACTTACTCTGATCATAGGAAAAAAGTAAGAAAATACCAGAAAAAGTGAATTATTGTTTATTTATGAAAAGGTAGAGTTTATCACCGACTGTAATAACATCTCCGTGTTTGATGAGTCCTTTTTTAATTGGATGTTCGTTGAGCAGTATGCCATTGGTGGATCCAAGGTCCTCCAGAATATACTTATCACCCCTTTGATTGATAACGCAATGAATTCTTGAAACCTTGATATCATCTGTAATGGTCAAGGCGCAATCTTCGGACCGGCCAATGATAAACGGTGTTTTAATTATGGGGTATTCTTTTTTGTGAAGAACATCTTTAAGAAAAACCCCCTTGCTTTCCTTTTCCAGAAGTCCTCTGATCTTTTTAATGGACGTGTCAAAGACCGTCTTACCGAAATTTTCTTTTACCAAAAAATCCTCCCTTAAACAAAATTCTATATAATTTTAAGTAAAAAGTCAAATAGCGACGCGGAAATGTCGCGGTGCACAAGGGACAGGGGAGAAGCTTCGCAGAGGTTGGAGGTTAGTTAAGAGATGAAGAATTGGGAAATGAAGAATGACGCTGTGCAGTGCACCAGTGGACCCAGCGTCCCAGTGGAATTACAAACAAGGTAGAATAAAGGATTGAAGAATAATACAAGGAAATTCTTATCTCAAAGTATTTTTCACCCCTTTGAACATTTCAACTTTTCAACTATCTCGTTCACAGTGAACGATAAGTTTATTTTGCGAATAATTTACGGGCTTCTCTTGATAGTCTGTATGTTTCTTCTAAGACCATGTCGGCAAGTTCCTGATATTTTTCCATAGAGATCTTCTCATTGTAATACTTTTCCAGGTAAATGGGTTTACCGAAAAGACAGCCGTATTTTGACCGAAATCGAGGGCGGAACAGAGGTTTTGTTATCTTCAGCTTTCGAATGTAATTAATCGAATACTTGACATCCTCCGGTCTTACAAATATTCCGACCGGAACTATGGGAACCTGTTTTTCCAAGGCAATTCTTATCACTCCTTTTCTGGGGCGCTCTATGCCGGGGACCGGAGAGATCTTTCCTTCGGGGGCTATGATCAGAGCTTGCCCCGCTTCGAGGAGCTCAAAACATTTCTCGATAGTTTGATGGGAATTTTTACCCCGGATGATCTTGACTTGATTAGTAGCATCAAATATCAATCTCGGAATAAGAAGCCCCCATATCTCTTCATTGATCATCACATGAACATAATCCGGAGCCAGCATCAGCGCGGGGAATGCGTCAAATTCGGAGGGGTGATTCACCGCGTATATCTTCCCTCCCTTGCGTAGCGGTACAAGGAATTTGTATTTGAAATTCAGGTAAAAAAGGAAAAAGACCCTTATAATGAATCTTCCTAATGCGTAGATTAATGCGTTTAACATATACTGCTCATGTTGTATTATACCAAAAAAAGAATGATCCCGCCAATGATGACAGCAGAGCCCAGCAATTGCCGAAAACTTAATCTCTCGTGAAGGATGAAAAATGAAGACACGATGGTAATCAACGGATACCCGGAGATAATGGGAGTCACAACAGAAGCCGGGAAGAATCTCAGGCTGAAATAGAACATGACAGAAGCGGCACTTAGTATTATAACGGAAACTAATGCGATCGCCTCTCCCTTGACGGATCCGATCTCTCCCTTGAATCTCTTGGCATAGGTCGGAAAGACGAGGATAGCGATCAAGCCGAAAGCACCCATTAATTCCGGCTCTCCGGCGACATTGTGGGCTGCTTTCGAGAAAAATCCCCAGAATCCCCACATAACCATGGCTATCATAGATAAAGCGATACCTGAAAAACTTGTTTTATCTGCCTTCTTTCCTTTAAGAAGGATCAAACCGAGAATGATAAGAAACACTGCTCCGAAATATATGGGTAAGAATGCTTCCCCAAGGAATATAACTGAGAGGAAAATGGCTACCAATGAGTATAGCGAAGTTATTAGGCTTACCACAGATGCGGAGGTGGATTTCAAGGCCTCATAGTAAAAGATGAACCCCAGAGCTGATGCTATCGCGGCAAGAAAAGGAAAGAGATAATCCGCCGGGTTCAATGTTTTCGAGAATAGATACCAGCCCAGTAAATACAAGCCTCCCACCGCCCATCCGTGTATCTTGAGCATTGCGCCCAAATTGATCTCTTGCAAAGCTTTCTTCTGAAGCGTGGTGGATAAACCGTAGAAAGTAAGTGAAAGAAGGAGGATGATATATGGCATCAGCCGCCTATCTTGTCAAAGCCGGTATATGACTGAAGAGCCTGGGGAATGGATATGGTCCCGTCGGCATTCCAGTAATTCTCTAAAACGGCTATAAAGGTTCGCCCAACCGCCAAACCGGATGCATTAAGCGTGTGTACAAATTTCTTCTTTCCATCGATATCTTTGAATTTGAAATTCATTCGTCTGGCCTGAAAATCCGTGGTGTTCGAGATGGACGAAACCTCCCGATACCGCTTCTGTCCCGGCATCCATACCTCAAGATCATAGGTCTTTGTCGCGGTGAATCCAAGATCACCGGTGCATAATTCCACTACACGGTAGGGTAATTCCAGCGCCCTGAGTATATTTTCCGCGCTATTTCTTAAGAATTCCATCTCTTCGGATGAATTGTCGGGGTGGACGACCGATACAAGTTCAACCTTGTCAAATTGATGCACTCGGATCATTCCTCTTATATCTTTTCCGTATGAACCCGCCTCTTTTCTGAAAGAGGTCGAGAATCCTGACATTCTTAACGGCAGTCGGGAATGATCTGCCTTCAGATATTTCCCGTAATTTATCAGTGGCACCTCGGCCGTGGGGACCAGATACAGATCCTCCCCTTCGATCTTGTAAAGGTCTTCTTCCTTATCGGGTATCTGGCCGGTTTTCTCCAGAGGTTCTTTCCTTGAGAGAAATGGAGGATAGATCTCTAGAAATCCCGCCTTCGCGTGCATATCGAGCATGAAGGATGTGATAGCTCTGTGAAGCCTCGCGCCTTTTCCCTGAAGTAGAACGAATCTGCTTCCCGCCAATTCCACCGCACCGGTAAAATCGATGATATCCAGTTTCTCACCCAGGTCAATATGGTCCGGGTGATCCTCGTCGGCCTCTGAAGCCGGGGGATATTCCGCAATAACCGGATTATCTTCTTCGCCCGCGCCAATAGGGACGGATTCGTGAATGAGATTGGGTAATTGTAAGAGCAGATCGTTCTTTTCCTTTTGGATCTCATCCAACCTTGCTTCTGTACGATCGATCTCTTGTGAAAGGGCTTCAAGCTCCTTGGTCAAGTCGGAGACATCTTCCTTTGCGGCCCGCTTTTTCCCGAACTCTTTGCTTGAACTTTTCTTTTTGGATCTCAAATTATCCAGTTCGAATTTCAATTTTTTAAAGCCATTGATACTGTTCTCGATCCGATCCAGATCAATATCCTTTTTTCTGAGCTTCAGGTTTTCCTGTACGAGATCCTTGTTCTCTATTATCAAGTTTTGATCTATCATTTCTTAAACCTCTTGTCCATTGTCTCTCTGAATGCCTTGGAACGGTGATAGCTTTTCTCGGTCAATTTCTGGAATTGTTTCAATACTTTTTCCTGTGTCTTATTAAGCTTTGCCGGCATTTCGAGTCCGACTCTGAAAATAAGGTCCCCTCGATAACCCTTTCTTTTTATTCCATAACCGCGCAACTTTAAAATATGCCCATGTTCTGTCTTTTTAGGTATCTCGATCTTTATTATTTCTCCATTAAAATATGGAAATTCTAATGTGTCACCCAGAAGAGCCGAAGAAAAAGGTACAGGAAGCTCGGCATAGAGATTCATTCCATCTTTTGTAAAAACAGGATCTTCCTGCACATTGAGAACAATATATAGGTCCCCGGGAGGGAATTTTTCGTCTATTATATTTCCTTTGCCTCTAGACATCAGAACAGTTCCGTTGTCCAATCCGGCTTCAATATCCACGGTCATTTTCTCAAGTGTAGACCCGAGCCCTTTTCCGCGGCATTCCGGACACTTCTTTGTAATTATCTTTCCTCTTCCTCCGCATGCCGGACAGGTCTGAGAAACTGTGAAGAACAATTGTTGTCTTCGTACCTTACCGCTTCCGCCGCAGGTCGAACATGTTTCAATGTCCTGCGGCGTTTTTGCGCCGGTCCCTCCGCATTTCTCGCAGGGGATCGAACGCTCGAACTCTATTTCCCTGGAACAGCCGTTAAATACCTCCTCCATGTTGAGACTGAGGTCGACTTGTATATCACTGCCTTTTCGGCTATGCTGCCTAGCGAAGGGTCCGAAAAGATCATCAAAGATCGAATCAAAATTCAAAAAGGATTTAATGATGTCGCTAAAATTGGATCCGTACTGGCCTCTAAGGCCCTCATATCCGTATGTATCGTATATCTCTCTCTTTTCTTCATCAGAGAGAATGGCATATGCTTCATTGATCTCTTTGAACTGCGCTTCCGCCTCATCCTTGTTTTCCGGATTTCGATCCGGATGATACTTAAGCGCTAATTTCCTGAAGGCCTTCTTTATTTCTTCATTGGTGGCACTACGCTCCACATTAAGGGTCTTATAATAATCTTTGTCCATTATTTATACAGGTTTAATAGGGTCTTTATGGTCGAAAGCAATTCATTGAATTTGAAGGGTTTACACAGGTATTCATCCGCCCCGGCGTTGAATCCTTCCAGTATTTCTTCTTTGGAATTCTGTCCGGTCAGGATAAGTATAGGAATTTTTTTTGTTTCCTGCAGGTTCTTCAAAATCTTTGTGGCTTCGATCCCGTCCAGCACGGGCATGACAACATCCATGAGGATCAGGTCAGGTTTCTCTATTTTCGCGATGTCCACGGATTCCTTTCCGTTCTCTGCTTCGCAAATCTCAAATCCCTCTTTTTTCAGTCCGTTAATCACGATCGCTCTTGCAAATTTAGAATCATCAACTACTAATATTTTAGCCATCTTCTATCCCTTTAATTTCTTTCCGTATATACGGTATTTTTTATATATTTCTCCACCCATCGTCACTGCCGCTCTGCTAACCATCACATTATCTTCCAGTAT
The DNA here is from genome assembly GCA_023144005.1 of bacterium. Classification (GTDB taxonomy): domain Bacteria; phylum AUK180; class AUK180; order AUK180; family AUK180; genus JAGLWT01. Next base: position 5,362 of record JAGLGN010000013.1, on the reverse strand, counting down.
CCAAGAGAATTCCGCATCGGTGAATCCCAATTTTTTCACGGTTTCGAGGGCATCATGAAAAAATACCGCATCAATACCTCTTCCGCGGTAGCCTTCCTTTATCCCGAATGTGATCACTCTCGCCCATTTGATCTTTTTCCGCTCTTTCAAAAAAAGGATGGGATTCATCTTTCCCTTCATTTTCTTTAGGACATGATTATAATCAGGCATGGTCCACATCCAGGCAACGGTTTCCCCGTCGATCTCCGCGAATTGAAGAAGCTCGGGAACTATTAGCGTCTTCAGGTCTTTTGCCATCTTGTCCTTTTCCGCTTCAGTCATTGGGACGAATCCCCAATTCCTCTCCCATGCCGAATTGTATATTTCCTTGATCTTCACAAGCTCTTTGTCAAAATTCTTGATATCCAAATGAGAAAGCTTGATATTATTGCGCTCCTTGATCCTGCCGTACAGGCGCGCCACTTTCTCGGGCAAGGGCTGTTGAACCTTCATGTGATAAGCAAAAAGGTCCTTCTCTTTGGCATAGCCGGCGGCTTCGGATAGCCCGAGGTAATACTCAGGTGTATATGTCATCATCAAGCGGGGATAATCATCGAATCCCTCTAATAGAAATCCGCATTCTTCATTGGTGCAGGGGTTCATCGGTCCATTGATCTCCAGCATCCCCCTATCGCGCAAAAAATCTTCGGCGGCCTTATATAACTTATTTGCCACTGATGTATGGTCAATACATTCAAAGAAACCGAAATGTCCGATCTTGGCATCGTGGAATTGAATATAATTATGATCCAGGATCGCTGCGATCCTTCCAAGCACTGCCTTTCCTGATATCGCGATGAAGAGTTTTTTCTCCGCATGCTCCCAGAACGGATTTTTCTTTTCATTAAAGAGGTGAAACACTTCCCTTTTAATCGGAGGGATCCAGTATTTTTGATCCGAGTAAAGTTTATACGGGAGATCAATAAATTTCTTGAGATCCTTATGAGTATCAACGGACCTGATCTCAATATCCATCATATGACTCCCAATTCAATGCCGATCTTTTTAAATTTGTCCAATGCGAAATTAAGCTGTTCGTCTGTATGAGTAGCCATGAAACTGGTTCTGATGAGGCAGTCATTGGGACCTACCGCCGGCGGCACTACGGGGTTTACAAAAACACCCTCTTCCAGTAAACGCGCCCTCATCCGGAATGTGGTCATCATATCACCGGCCCGCAGGGGGATGATCGGAGTAACGCTTTCCCCGGTATCATAACCCATCTTCCTGAATCCCTCTCCCATCATATGGGTGATATCCCAGAGTCTCTCTCTTCTCCACGGCTCATTCTTAATTATATCAAGCGCCGCAGAAACCGAGCCGAGCGTCGATGGCGGTAATGAAGCGCTGAAAATAAGTGAGCGGGAAAAATGCCTGAGATAGTCAATTACCTCATATTCCCCGGCAATAAACCCTCCAATGGAGGCAAAGGATTTTGAAAAAGTGTTCATGACAAGATCGACATCTCCTTCAACATTGAAATGCTCGGCTGTGCCCCTGCCGTTTTTTCCCAGAACTCCGACAGAATGCGCGTCATCAACAAATAATCTTGCTCCGAATTCCTTTTTCAAGGGGACTATCTTGTCAAGTGGCGCGAGATCACCTTCCATAGAGAATACACCATCCACTACAATGAGCTTTCCGACTTCTTCGGGTATCGCCTCAAGGCATTTCCTCAGACTTTCGGTGTCATTATGCTTGAACCTTTTCATTTGACCGAATGAAAGCCTGCATCCGTCTATGATAGAGGCATGTGAAAATTTATCTGCGAGAATATAATCATCCTTGGTTGTGATACCGGAGATCACGCCGATATTTGTTTGATATCCGGTGGAATACAGCAACGCGGCTTCTTTTCCCAGAAAATTTGCCAATTTTTCTTCCAGTTCTTCGTGAAGGTCAAGGGTTCCATTTAAGAATCTGGAGCCCGCGCAACCCACACCGTATTTATTGATCGCCTCTATCGCGGCCTCTCTTACCTTGGGGTGGTATGTCAGCCCCATATATGAATTCGACCCGAGCATCAGTACCTTCTTGCCTTCAATATATACTTCGTTCTTCTGAGCGGATTGTATCGGCGTGAAATAGGGATAGAGGCCCAGTTGCCTGACCTTATCCGGTTCCTTGAAATCATAACATTTTTGAAAAAGGTCGCCCTTCATCCAATACTCCTCATAAATATCCGTTTTTCCGATACCAGGCGATGGTATCTTCAAAACCATGCTCAGCCCTCAATACGGGCTTCCAATCAAGATCTCTTTCCGCAAGAGAGCTATTACAGGTCCAATTACCCGCGGTCATCTCTTTGACCTTCTCTCTGCTGATAATATTTGTCCGCCCGAAATTTTCATTCACATAAGCGAACAAGGTCGCGATATAAGTTGGTATTTTAACATATACGGCCCGTTTTTTCAAGATTTCGCTGGTTATAGCGCCGATCATTCGAAACGTATAATGAATGCCGTCGGAAATATAATACAGGCCGTTCGCCTTTTTTTCAAATCCTCTCATAAGTGCGGAAACAACATCGTTGACATGAATTAACGAGGTTTGCGGCTCTCCCGCTCCAACTATGGGGATCATTCCCTTTTTGACGATACGGAAATATTCAAGAAAATCCATATCCCTGGGTCCGTAAACTCCGGGTAATCTCAGTATCAGTGTGGGAAAGTCGCTCTTTTGCTTGAGAAATTCTTCCGCGAGTGCCTTGCTTCGCCCGTAATCTGAAACGGGGTTAAGCGGGGAGTCTTCATCCAACGGTGATCCGTCCTTATTCGGCCGGTTGACCGCCATTGTGCTGAGATAGCCGAGCCACTTGATATTTCTCCCATATTTTACGGCAATATCGTAGAAATCAGTGAAGGTATCAAAATTTCCTGAAACATAATCATGATAGCTGTCGGCCTTCGTTACCCCGGCCAGATAGAAGACGGCATCCGCATGGCAGATGCTTCTGATCGCGGCCGGTTCGACAAAAGAATCGCAATTCACGGAAGTAAAATCCATCCCCTCAAGCCATTTTGGCTCGGTTCTGACCATACAATCCGGCCTAATTCCGCGAGAATTCAATGCCTGCACAAGATGTGATCCGATGAAGCCGGTGGCTCCTGTTATAAAAACCCTCATTTGATATTATATAATATGTTCGGCTAATATCAAAGAAATGATGCCGCTTGTCAGTTGATCGTATACTCCATTCCGAAAATGAATCCTCTACCCGCTTGAACAAACCCTATTTCATTATAATACTCGGTATCCAGAAGATTGTTGAATCTGAGGAAGGCACGGAAGTCATTTCTGAGTTTATACGATGAGTTGAGATTCACTAGTGTATATCCGGGATTAGTGATCCTCTCATCATCGTTATCGTATTCATATACCTGTCCCGTTGTATTTATCTCAAGAGAAAGGATCAGGCGGTCAATGCCGAAAGATAATTTATTAAAGACCTTATATGCAGGTATCGCCGGCAATTCATAGATATAATCTCCCGGGGTCCCTTCCTGTGAATCATTCACCGCTTTCACCGATTCGATGTTCGATGTCAACTTCAGCTTCCAGAATTTCACGCCTACTGATCCTTCAAACCCGCTGAATGTGGAGTCATTGATATTATAATACGGCTCGCCCTTGCCATCCCGATTTATCAATCCCTCGACCCTATTAATAAAATAGGCGACGGTGAGTTCCACGAAGGATGTACTATAAGATATGCTTAGGTCGATCTGGTCCGAAAATTCCGGCTCCAGTGTATCATTTGCAAGCTCGTTCAATTGATTAAGCGCGGGGAAGTTGATCTTATTCCCCATCCGAAGCTGTACGCGCAGTCGTTCCAGTGGGGAAGCTTCCGCCATGAATGTGTAATTGAATCTGTTCATATCGTATAGGTCACAGGCGAAGCTGGATCCGCTCAATTGGAAATTTAAAATAAACAGAGAGAAGGCTTTCTCCAATTCAATAAGAAGATCGTAATATTCAGAAGAGATCTCGCTGATCTCATATTCATTATAGAAGTAAGCATTCTCTTCCTTCATATGAGTTCGCTGTTCAAAATTCACCCCGACCTTATACTTGAGAAAGTACAGGCCTTCCAGGGATGTGCTCAGATTGAATACCGTATCATCAAAAACATCATATTCGCCGATATCCTGAAAATCGGGATCCAGTGACATCTCAAGCCCATTGTAAATATCATTATAACTTGCGCTTATTCTGAATTTTACTTTGTCATTTATGAGCGCTTGCGCATTAAGAGAAAGAGTATTCTGCTGCCACTCGGGAAAACGCCAATATCGGGGGTCTCTGAAGAATTTTGTATAGGACCTTTCCGCGTCGGTATGCGCGGGGAGCTCCTTGTAATTGCTTATTACATTATAAGAGAAGCAAATATAATTATTATCATTGAATTCAAATCCGGACTTAATGAGATAATTGATCTTCTCAAATGCGCTGTTCTCTCTGTATAATCCGCCTTCGTTGGCGGTGGGGTGAAATGATGCCGGAAGGATAAAGCCGGGACTGTAGTAATCGGTCAAGCTGCCCGACAGGAAAAAGATCTTCCTTTTCAAAGAGAAACTGCTGTATATCTTGCTTCCTCCGCTGCGGTCTCCCTGAAGTAGGAATGTCAATTTATTCTTTGGGCGGTCTGTTGTGATCTTTATGACACCCCCCATGGCATTACCTCCGAAGGTAGATGCATTCAGTCCCCTGAAGACCTCTATTTTGGCGATATTATCGATGGGGAACTGATCCATATCTATGGTGCCGTAATATGAATCATTCACCGGCGCACCGTCAATGAGGACTTTTATTCGGGATTTGTCGATCCCCCGTATGTAAATAGAGGTCTCACCCTTCGACCCGATCGAAAAATAGATACCGGGTATTGCCTCCAGCGCTTCTTGTACAGTTTGGAAATTATTTTCTCTGATCTCCTGCTTGGTGATCACTTCGGCATTGTGCCAGGCGGTGTCGTGAATGAGTATGGTGCCGAGGTCATAGGTTTCACTGTTTATGCCGGCAGCAAGGCAAAAAACAGATACAATAATAAGAAATACTTTTCTCATCTTTCCTCCGAATAATTATAGGCAAAGGGTTAACGATCAATAAAACCCTTTCCAAACACGGGAGGAATAAGAGTTTCCTCCTATTCCCTATCGGCCACCCGCCATATGAAACACTTAGGCGGTTCGGCTCGGGTTAAGGAAATTATACTGTAATTATTGAAAATGTCAATCCCGATGGGAATATAATCTTTGAATTGTCAATGTAAAATTGACAATTGAATAAAGATTATTAAATGGAGTTTTGATCCGTCTTTTCA
>JAGLGN010000012.1 GCA_023144005.1 bacterium | reverse complement strand
GGACCGAAGCATACACTCATTAAAATCCCAAAACTCGCTCTCTTTCGCTCACTCAGACAATTGGATATTTTCGGCTACGCCACCATTCATTTCTGCCGTTAAAAATGTCAATGTCGCTTAAACGGTTCAAAACTCTTTTGGGTTGGTCGCCCGGTGCTGCCGGGCTCCCGGTGAGCGGATACGTGAAAGGAATGAAGAAGTGAAAAGAGTCATCCAGAGGGAGTTGGCGACCGTGGGATCCAGTTTCCTCTCGTGCGTGATCTTTCTCGAATATTCCCTATTCACTAACCTCCAACCTCTAGCCTCTATCCTCCGCGAAGCACTACTCTACACTTCACACTTCAGACTTGCTGAGCAGGCTCAGCATTACTTGTTCCTTGTACACTTGTTCCTGGGTCCACTGCGAAGTATGGTCAGATCTTTTTTACATGGAAGAGATAGCGCGAAGGCCTTCTCTTGAAAAAGAAAAGCGGTGTAACCCCTTGCAGTTCGAAACCCGCGTCCGCGAGTTTCTCTTCGATGGTCTTCCTCTGATATGCTTTTTCTATAAATGTTTCCTTAATGACCTGCTTGCCGGAGAATATCTTCATTGTAACGGTGAGGCATTGCTTGGAAGAATCCCATTGCGAGACCCAAAGTATCTTGAAATCATCGTAGTATTCAAAGAACTTATCATTTCCCCACATCTTCTTCATTCCCCATTGAGACAGGATGTCAAAAATGAAAAACCCGCCATCTTCAAGATGCTCGTGAACATTTGAAAATAATTTTGATATATCGGAGGGCGTGTGGAAATGGTTCAGAACATCAAAGAACATTGTTACATAGGAAAAGCGCTCATTGGTCTTGAAAGATAGTATATTATGATGGATGAACTCAATATTGTCGAGTTCTTCATCCTTGGCCCGCCCTTTGGCGATCTTGATCATCTCTTTGTCCTTGTCGATCCCCACGCTCCGCATTCCCAGTTTCGCATAATATATCGGGAAGAATCCGGTCCCTGTGCCCAGGTCAAGGAAATTTGCTCCGTGCAGCGGAATAACCTTGCCCGACAGATATGAAAGCAGGGTTTTGTAGAAATCATCGTTCACGAAACGATCATAATAAGGCGCGATCTTGGCATATCCTTTCACTCTTCATTATAACTGTCACAATGGTAAATATCAAATTTTTTGAAAAAATGTTTACCGATGCTATAATAAAGAATGGCAAAAGATAAAAGCATACTCTATCTTACCACTACATCTTCCATGGCGGGTGCGGAATGGAATATTCTGAATCTTGCGTCTTATATGAAGGGTCAGGGATTCAGGATCACGATAGCCGCCTTGACCGGCAATGGAGAGCTTCTGAAGCAGGCGCAAGCGCATGGGATGGGAACGGCTGACTTGCGGGTGAATAAATTATTGCCGTTCCGCCTGTATGGGATCCGCAGATTGATGAAGGCCCATGCCATTACCCATTCATTTCTTTTTCATACCAATATTCCTTCGCGTATTTTCAAGCCCAAGGACTCTGTTCTGATTAATTCTTTCAGGAGCACCGACCACTGGAAGAAGCCGGTTCATTATTTTCTGGAACGGCGTACCGCCGGCCGCTGCGATCTTTTTACGGCCAACTTTGATAAACTGTCAGAGTTCAAGGTCCGCCATAACATCTTAGACATCAAATATATCCCCAATGCCATTGATCCGGCTTCCTCCAATGCTGTATGGAGCGCAGCTCACTTCGACGCGGCGCTTATCGGAAGGTTCCATCGGGTAAAGAATCACATCAAACTCTTAAATGAATTTCTGGTCCATGACCTTCTGAAGAAAGAGAATTTCCGTTTAATCTTCTATGGCCGCGGCCCTTTTGAGAAGGTGATCAGACGAAAGATCGCTGCAAACGGACTGGGGGAAAAGGTGATAATGCGGCCCTTTGAACATAGCAAAGATAAACTGTATTCGGGTCTTTGCGCAGTTATTTGTACCAGTGAATACGAGGGGTTTCCCAATACGCTTGCCGAGGCATCCATAAGGGGAATTCCCGTGGCCTCACTTCCCGTGGGCGCAGCCGGACGGATCATTGAGGCCGGAGTCAACGGCTATCTGGAGCCAAGCATTAACGGTATATTGGACCGTCTGCTTGAGATGTCCTCAAATGAAGACATGTGGAAGAAATTATCCCGGGCCGGAAAGGAAATGATCGGCTCCCGATTTTCCCCCCGGAAGGTCCATGAAGAATACCTGGATCTATATCGGCAATTGTCGGGAAATGCTTTATGATTTGCTTTTTAGCAGTAAAAGGAATATAATAACTGAATTTTTCAGGAGAGTATATGAATTACAAACAATTTATCGAGCAGTTGAAACAGGACAAGTCTTTTACGGATGTGTTGGAGCTTCTAGAATCCCTTCGCGGGAAAATGGTCTACTATTTTTCGCATGATGATCCCGATGGGATTTCATCGGCAGCTATAATGACCGAACTTTTTGATTTTATGGGCATTAAATACAAGATGGCATTGCCTTCAAATTTTGCCTTGCCCAAGGAAGATATCAAGGATGATGCATATGATGCCATAATCGTGACCGATAAGGGAACCCTCAAGCATTACGATTCTTTTTATGATGAGAACAAACCCTTTTTGACCATTGACCATCATTTCACTCCCGGTGTTCCGGAGAAGGTGATGTATTACAATCCTTCGCTGAAGCCCAATTCGTATTGTTCGGCTTCGTTTATCTGCCACAATATCGCGACAGCCCTTGGGTTCAGGGATGATATCACAGACCTGTATGCCATGGTGGGTATGAAAGGTGACTGGGTTGTTGATCCGGCGGTTGACAGGATCGCACCCTATGTTGATGCTTTTTATAAAGAATTTGCGGAAAAATTCCCGAATCTGATCGAAAAACGCAAAGACCTTGCCCCTACTATGTTCGAGGCCTCACAGAAAGAGGTTACAACGCTGCTTTCAAGATATGCACATGACCTGCATGCCATTTCCGGCGGCGCCTTCCAGTACTTCTATAATGACAAAGATGAAGATCTGAAGGATGTGTTCCAGCCGGACTTCGCCTTTGACCTGTTAAAAGGGTTCAGAAAGACGGGAAAGAATCCTGCTGCAGTAAAAAATGAAGACGAATTCTTAAATATTGAAGGATTACACAAGAACGCCAAGCTTCTTCTGAAATTCTTTGACTCAGACTGGAATAAAGGCATGGACCTTCTTTCCACAAGGATCGAACTCGAAAAGACACAGGATACACGTGTCTTTTTATATATGGGTGAAGAGATGAACCTGATGCCCATGCTCGGATCCGTCGCCTTATTCGATTATTCGGAAGGCGATCCCAGCCTCTTTATCATGGCTGCCAAGATAGGGTATGGTGTTCACTTCTCACTTCGCGCCACAGGCGGAAATATTCATGCAGGCAAACTTTGCGGAGATCTTGCGGAAAGGCTGAAAGATACGGTTTCCGAGGATAAAAGGGATATGATCTCCGGTGGAGGACATCCTGTCGCGGCGGAATGTAATGTAAAGATAGCTGACTATCACTATGACGGTGCTTTGGGAACCTTCCTTAAGCAGTTCAAAGAGATCCGCAGCGATTTTGATAACGAAAAATTTGGAGTGTAATATGAGCTTTTGGGAAAATGATTTTGTTCAGATGCAGGATTTTACCGACTCCCTTCTGGAGTCATACGAGAATCAGGAATTCATTATTGATGTGTTGAAAGAGATAGGGTCCCTTAGAAAGAGGGTTCCGATAAATCCCGGAATAGTCGCCATGTGTGCGAGAAATATCATAAAGGCAGTTAAGCCGGAAGAAGTAGATAAGAACGCCAAACATCTTGTTGTGACAATAGATGGGAACGAGTATTACGGCGAGACTCATATCACGCCGGAAATGCTGGTCGTCGAGAATTATGAGATCCCTCAGAAAGAGGTTTCCAAGATATTTGTATTAAATATGAAGACCCTCGAGGAGCTTTGGCCCACGCTTGTGTTCGATATCAGGGAGAGATAGAATGGATATTCAGAAAAAAGAAATATACCTTGGCAAAGGCGCGATAGAGATAAAGATAAATTCCGGCCGTTTCGAAATAATAGGCGGCGAATATACGGAAGGCACCTTCAAGATACCTCAAGGGAAGCAGCTTCCTTTCATCTGCCTGGAACCCGGTTCCCTTGATATTACCGGCGGCGAATGGGAAAAACTTGAGAAATCCACGATCCCCGCGATCTGGTATGAGATCCCAGAGATGGTAAAAAAGAACAATGTGAAGAAGATACTGGTTTACGGAGAAGTAGATACCGGAAAATCCTTCTTTTCCACATTCATCGCCAATAGACTTATGGATATGGGATTGAAAACGGGTGTGATCGACACAGACACAGGCCAGTCGGACATCGGCGCCCCGGGCACGATCGGCTACGGACTCTTTGATAAGAAGTATTCCTCCCTTTCCTCAGTCCCTGTGGAGAAGGAATATTTTATCGGCAATCTGTCGCCGGGCGGCAGTTTCGCGGTTTTCCTTGCTGGTATTTCCAAGGTCGCTCAGTATGCTTCCAAGACTTCAGATGTTTTTATCATGGATACCACGGGTTGGGTCCATGGTGACGGCGGCAGAAGTATAAAGAGGGCAAAAACCGACATAGTTGACCCCGATATGGCAATTCTGCTTCAGAGAGGAACTGAGTTGGAGCATCTGGTCCAGCACCTTCCAGAATCAAAGATCGTACGGATCAAGGTTTCCAAAAGCGCTTCTTTTACTTCGCAGGAGGTGAGAAGGCAGCTGAGGGAAACGATCTCAAAAAGATATTTTAAGAATGCCAAAGAGGTGGAATTCTCATTGGATCAGGTGAATTTTGAAAGAACATATCTTGGAAGCGGTGTGATCGAACATGGTGACTTTCTGGATGTACTTAGATTTGAAAAACTTCCCGCCTGGGAAGGAAATCTTATGGTGTTCGCTGAGAATATCGAGCAAAAACAGAAGGCCGAGCTTCTGGCGAAGTATCCGAATACAAGATGGTTCCGCCCCTCTTATCTGAAAGACATTTATGTGGGTATTGCGGACAGCAACGGCTTTGCTTTATCTGTAGGGACAATTCAGAAGGTTGATTTTTTGAATAAGAAGATTACCGTGCTGACTCCTTTGGCGGACTCTACAAAAAATAAAGCCGCATTTATACAGATGGGGCTTACAAGGTACGAAAAGGATGGAACGGAAGCTGGGTTTGTGGTTCCCGGGTCTATTTAGAGCGAAGAGATAACGCACTCCACCTCCTCCCCAGCCACCTATTAGTACGACTGCTTCTGTTGAATATATCTGATATTGGTATCAAGGTTACTTTTGGCGGATCTTGGATCGAATATAGTTATAAGGCAAATAATAAATAAAGACCGATTATCCGGAGGAGGTTTGTATGAGTATCCCGAAGACTTTGGAAAAGATCATCAATAAATATCACTCTATATCCGATTTTGATATAGACAGGATTGCGCGATCGATTGGTAATGCTATTATGGCAACAGCACAGGAGGCCAAATGGAGTGGTCAGAAGCGTGCCGAAATATACGCAAAGCGTATTGAAAGACGTATCTACCGGGAATTCTATGACCTTGATTATCTCAAGACCGATTTCATCATCAAATACATAAATTTTGATCCTGAAGAGCGCCTTAGACGGCTTGAAAACGCCATGATAACAAAAAGGATCACTGTCGTGCTTATTGAAATGTTCAGAGATGCCGCAAGTATTCAGGATATCGATCCTTTTGAAAACGAATTGAAGGTATTCATAGAAAAAGAGGTATTCTCTACCAAGGTTGACCCCAAATATACCGAGGGATTATTTCCACTGCTCAATGTAGAGCAACAATGTGATATCGTGGGTTTTCTTCATGGCAAGATCATCGAACTGAATAAACAGCCGCTTGATAAATTTCACTTGTACCCCAACAGAGAATATATTCAGGATACGATCGAAAAAGAGCTGAAAGATATCGGAGAAGTTGATGTTGCGGAAGGATATATGATATTTCGCGAAGGCAAACGCAAGATACATGAAAACGATATTTCCCCCATGCAATTTACCATTAACGGGATACATAAAGAGCTTGTCCGGAAGACGCTTACCTGGAATATTGAACAAGAATGTGATTCGGTTCTTGCTTTGAATGACTGGGTGAACGGCCATCACGGTAAGGACTTGAAAGAGCTCATTAAGCTATCTGATGAGAGATACAGGAAAGATGTTCTCGCAGTCGTAGACAAGATCGTGGATAGAAAAGATGATATTAAGGTAGTAATTATAGCTGGGCCCTCATGTTCAAATAAAACAACAACTACGGTAATAGCCGGGATGGAGCTCCAGAAGATAGGCATGAAGCTGAAGCAGCTCAATATAGATGATTATTTCAAGGGTCTGCAAGATCAGCCGAAGGACGAATTCGGGGATTACGATTTCGAGATGCCGGAGGCGATTGATATGGAACTGCTTAATCAGAATCTGGCAGATCTGCTTGATGGCAAAGAGATAGAGAAGCCATGTTATGATTTCAAATCCGGTACAAGGACAAGATATGAACCTTTTTATATAGAGGCCGACGAAATAATTCTTATCGATTGTCTGCATGGGCTTCACAGAAACCTTACAATGTCTGTTCCGCAGCTCAAGAAATTCAAGATATATATTGAGACCATGAATGTTCTTCGGGATGTGAACGGCGCTTACACTCGTTGGGCAGATGTGCGTATGTTAAAAAGAATGATTCGCGATGTTCAGCACAGGGGTTACAGTACCAGTAGCACTCTTGCCCACTGGCCCTATGTCCGTAAAGGGGAATTGAAACACATCGTGCCGTATATTCTTTCTACTGACGCGGTATTGAACGCTGGTCTTCCTTATGAATTACCCGCATTAAAAACCTCCCTGAAAGACAAGTTCCCTACTCTGGAGTTTAGAGAAAAGCTCAGAGCCGAGGGACGGCTTGCCCCCTATATCCGTGGTGTTAGGACAAGCACGCTTTTAGAAACCATAGATGAGATTGAGAACCTTGATATAATCCCGGGAAAATCGCCGTTAAGAGAATTTATCGGCGGCAGCGAATACTTTATTCCGCATAATGAGTGAGTGAATAGTTATGATTCGGACACAAGGAAAAAACCTATTTGCTGCGAAAGTGCTGATCCGGTACATATCCAAAGCTCGGGATCGCGGAAATTTACATACGGATAAATTTGACTTTAAGAGGGATTTTTAATATAATTCTGATTAATTATTAGAGAAAATGTAGTGGAAGCAATCAGCAAGAGCACTTTATTTATTATTTCTGCGCTTGAAAAGTCGGGCTCTAAGTTCGAACTTGAGGAATCATCGGAGAATCTTGGGCTGGGAAACGAATTTTCGCAGATCAGGCTCAGAGGCTCGTTTGATATCAAGGGCAAAAAGATATATGTGCGGGGAAGAGTGGAATTTCATTGGTCCGCTCTCTGTGCGAGATGCGGGAAGGAATTTGATGCCCGGTTTGAAACGAAGTTCAACTTTCTTTTTTTACCGGAAGCAAGGCACCGTTATAATGAAAGCAAAGACAATGACCTCTTTTATTATTCCGGCTCCGAGATCAATTTCGCGGATGGTATCAGGGATACTATCATGCTTGCTCTTCCCATTAAGCCCTTGTGCAGCGCTGATTGCGATGGAATAGAATATTAGGAGTAAAAAATGGCCTTACCAAAAGTAAAAAAATCCAGATCAAGGACCAGGCATAGAAGATCACATGCCATGAAGTTCAAAAATCCGGCAATAACCGTGTGTTCGCATTGTGGACAGCCTAAGAGGCCACATGCGGTTTGTAGTCATTGCGGTTATTATAACGACAGGCAAGTTCTCACGATAGAAGAGTAGATATGCGCTTAGGCTTAGATGCAATGGGGGGCGATTTCGGCCCCAAAGTCACACTCGAAGGAGCCATAGAAGCCGCACAAATGCTTCCTGAGGATACAATAGTCCTTTATGGCAAAGAAGATTTTATCAGAAAAGAAGAGCATGAACTCTACAAATGGAAGCCCTGGAAGAAGATCCCCCACAATCTTGTAATTGAGCATTGTGAGGAATCTGTAGGGATGGATGAAAAACCTCATAAAGCATTCAGAGAAAAACCTTATTCTTCGATAGCGATCGCATTAAGAGATCACAAAGAAGGAAAGATCGACGGTTTTGTTTCCGCAGGAAATACGGGCGCTGTGATGATGTCCTCCGCGATGATACTCGGGCGGATAGAGGGAGTCAGTAAACCTGCCATCGCCGCTATCGCCCCCGCGAACAATGAAAGTGGACGGGCGCTGATACTGGATGTGGGCGCGAATGTTGATATCAAACCTCAGCATATGCTGGAATTCGCCATCATGGGGCAATTGTATGTTCAATTAGTGAACGAGGTCAAGGAGCCGAAGGTGGCCATTCTTTCCATAGGCGAAGAAGAGACAAAGGGAAATCAGCTGACCTTGGCGGCATATAAACTCTTAAAAGAAAAATTACCGAATTTTATGGGAAATATCGAGGGCAGGGATATCATTGCCGGAAAAGCCGATGTAGTCGTTATGGACGGCTTTGTGGGTAATGTGGTCCTCAAATTGATCGAGGGGATAGCGAGCACTCTTTTTAAAGAATTTCACAATATTATAAAAAAATCGGTCCGGGCAAAAGTCGGGACAGTATTCTTTAACAATGAGATCAAAGCCATAAAGAAGAATTACGACTATGCGGAATACGGCGGAGCCCCGCTTCTAGGACTTGCGGGCAATGTCATCATTTGTCATGGTGTCTCTTCTCATGTGGCTATAAGGAATGCTTTAAGATTTGTAAAGAAGGTAGCTGCGGCCGGACTGAATAAGAAGGTTGAAGAGCAGTTGAAGGCGGCTACACAGTAGGAGAGAAAATGTCGAAGATCGGGTTATTGGGGATCGGGTACAGCGTACCGGAAAAGGTATTGACTAATTTTGACCTTGAGAAGATGGTGGACACTACTGATGAGTGGATCACACAGAGAACCGGCATCAAAACAAGGCACATTGCCACGGATAAAGAATGTAATTCAGATATTATCGTTCCCGGCGCTCAGAGAGCGATACAGATGGCGGGAATAGACCCGCAGGAGATCGACGCGATCATAGTCGGAACGGTTACACCGGATTATATGTTCCCCTCCACCGCCGCGATGGTCCAGAAAAAATTAGGGATCAAAGAGGCCATGGTATTTGATTTTGAAGCGGGATGCACCGGATTTTTATACGGTTTGGACATTGCCCGCGGACTTATCGCTACAGGAAATTACAGAAATGTCCTTGCCATCGGTTCGGATCTTCTGTCGAAGATCACCAATTGGAAGGAAAGAAATACATGTGTCTTATTCGGGGATGGCGGCGGAGCTGCAGTCATCGGGACGAGAGATGATGCCCATGAACTCATCGATGTCAAGAATTACGGCGACGGCACTCTGGGAGATCTTCTGATACAGCCTGGTGGCGGATCTGTGAACCCGATATCCAATGCCGTAATAGATAATGATCTTCAATATCTGCAGATGGGAAACGGGCCGGAGATCTTCAAATGGGCCATTCTGGATATGTGCAAAGTCTCTAAGGAATTAATGGATAAACACGGGCTGGCGCCGGATGAAGTGGATTGGCTCATTCCCCATCAGGCGAATTTGAGGATCATGGTGAAAGTCGCGGAGCGCTTGAATATTCCCGAAGAAAAGGTAGTGATAACGGTTCCTGATTATGGCAATACATCTGCCGGAACTATTCCGATCGCTATGGGAAGATACCTCGAAGATGGCAGGATAAAAAGCGGGCAGACTTTGCTTTTAACCGCTTTTGGAGCAGGATTTACCTATGGAGCGGCCTTAATAAGGTGGTAATATGAACAGTCTTGTTTTTCCCGGTCAAGGTGCTCAATATATTGGAATGGGAAAGGATTTTTATGATAAATTTCCTGCCGCCAGAGATGTATTCTCACAGGCTTCGGAAATACTCTCCGTAGATATGACTAATCTTGTTTTTAACGGTTCCGATGATGAGCTGAAGAAAACGATAAACACTCAGCCGGCGATGATCTGTACAGAGCTTGCGCTCTGGGAAGTAGTGAAGGATCAAATTTCACCCGTTATCACCGCTGGACATTCGGTTGGTGAAATGTCTTCTCTTTACGCATCCGGAGTGATCGATCTGGCATCGGCATTCAAGCTGATCGCAAAAAGAGCTCAATTGATGAACCGGGAAGCCGGAAGATCAGAAGGCGTCATGTACGCGATGCTGGCGATCAGCGATGAGGATCTGGAACTGGGACTTTCAAAAGTGAAAAAGGGGACTGTTGTTGCCGCCAATTATAATACGGTAGGGCAAATAGTTATTTCGGGAGATTCTACCGGCTGCGAGGAGCTCTTCTCTATTCTGGGTGATTTGGCCATAAGATACAGATCGATACAACTTAAGGTCTCCGGAGCATGGCATTCTCCATTCATGGAAGGTGCCGTTGATGAGTATTCCGAATTTATCGATTCAATAGAATTCAAGGATGCCACGATGCCGGTGGTGTTAAATGTTTCAGCCACACCGGAAACGCAGGGAGGCAAGATCAAGGCCGCGGTGAAAAAACAGATCGTCTCTCCTGTCCGTTGGACGGATACGATGAAGGTCCTGTCCGAAGAAAGTTCAACGCTGATAGAGATAGGCCCGGGCAATGTTCTGACGGGACTGATGAAAAGATTCAGCAGGGATATGGTGCGGGTGAATATAGAAAAGACAGAGCATCTGGAATATTTCAATAAGGGGGAGAAATGAATATAGATCTTAAAGATAAAGTTGCCCTGGTTACAGGCAGCGCCCAGGGGATCGGCCTGGCCATCGCCTTAAAATTAAAAGAAGCCGGCGCTACGGTAATAGGGTGGGACCTTGATGAAAAAGGACTTGAAGAGTTGAAAAAACTCACGGGCGAAGAGGTCTATAAAGTCAATGTGGCTTCTTTTGCCGAAGTAGAAAAAGCCGCGGAAAAGGTTTTAGAAAAATACAAAAAAGTAGATATTCTGGTCAATAACGCCGGTATTACGCGGGACAATCTGGTCATGAGGATGGAGGAATCCGAATGGGACTCCGTTCTTGCGGTAAACCTAAAGTCCGCCTTCAATACCGTTAAGGCCTTTAACAGAAATATGCTCAGAAACCGATGGGGAAGGATCATTAATATGGCCTCGGTCATCGGGCTGATGGGAAATGCCGGGCAGGCGAATTACGCTGCCAGCAAAGGCGGCCTGATCGCATTCACCAAATCCATAGCGAAGGAATTCGCTTCAAGGAATATTCTGGTAAATGCAATCGCGCCGGGTTTTATTGAAACTAAAATGACCGCCAAACTCGGAGAAGAGAATATGAAGGAATATTTCAAGGTAATTCCCTTGAAAAAATTCGGCCAACCGGAAGATGTGGCAAATATCGTATTGTTTCTCAGTTCCGAGCTTTCCAATTATGTTACCGGACAGGTAATAAATTGTGACGGCGGAATGATAATGTAAATACTCTGGAGGTTATTATGAGTTTAAGAGAAGAATTGGTGGCAAAAGTAGTCGAGAGATTGGGGACCGCTGCTGGGGAAGTTACCGATGAGGCAAGATTTATTGAAGATCTGGGTGCTGATTCGTTGGACTTGATGGATTTCATCATGGATATCGAGAACGATTATGACATGAAGATATCTGCGACTGACGCTGAGAACCTTAAGGCTTTTGGCGACCTGTTCAAGTACATTCAGGAAAAGACCGGTAAGTAGAAAATGCCTTTATGCGGAGGATGCTCTTTGCATCCCTCCGCAGTTATCGGCCTAAAGAAGGAGACATTAATGAGTGAGAGAAGAGTTGTAGTCACAGGTATGGGTACAATAAATTCACTAGGAAAAAACGTTGAGGAGTTCTGGACCGGACTTGAGAACGGTGTATCGGGAATATCCCGGATCGAGCGTTTTAATACAGAAGTTTTAATTTCAAAGGTGGCAGGTCAAGTTAATGATTATGATCCGTTGGATTATTTTGAGAAGAGGGCTCTGCGCCGTCTTTCAATATTTATTTCATACGGCCTGATCGCGGCGAAAGAAGCGGTTGCGGATTCGGGATTGGATTTTTCTTCAACGGATCCTTATAGGTGCGGATCTATTACCGGTTCCGGTATTGGCGGTATCTATGAAATTGAAGAACAAGTTACTTTAATGAATGAAAAAGGACTTGACCGTGTATCGCCTTTTCTCATCATTCGGATGATCAATGATATGCTTCCAGGCCGACTCTCTATGGCCTATAATCTTAAGGGTGCTAATTATTCCACAACAACCGCCTGTGCGTCATCCGCGCACGCGATCCTGGAATCGTATAATACCATAAGAAGAAATGAATTGGATATAATCGTCACCGGAGGCGCCGAAGCCCCCATTACACAATTGAGCCTTGCGGCGTTTTGTTCCCTGCACGCATTATCCACCGGGTTTAACGATAACCCCACTGCCGCATCAAGGCCTTTTGACAAAGATAGAGACGGATTCGTTATTGCTGAAGGAGCCGGCATTCTGATCCTTGAAGAAATGGAGCACGCAAAAAAACGCGGAGCAAAAATATACGGTGAGATAGTAGGATATGGAAATACCGCAGACGCCCATCATGATACCGCCCCTGCCCCAAGAGCCGAAGGCGGCCGCCGCGCTATGGCGCAGGCCATAAAAATGGCAGGAATAGGCCTTGATCAAATAAGCTGGATCAATGCCCACGGAACATCCACCAAGGCAAATGATCTTAATGAAACACTCGGGATCAAGGATCTTTTCAAGGACCTGGCGCATAAGATCCCGGTATCCTCGATGAAATCAATGACCGGGCATTCCTTAGGAGCCGCAGCTGCTATTGAGGCCATAGGCTCATTAAAAGCCATTGAGAAAGGGATCATACCCCCCACGATAAATTATACAACACCTGACGAAGAGATAGATCTGGATTATGTGCCCAATACCGCACGAGATAAAGCGTTAAACTATGTGCTTTCAAATTCGTTCGGCTTTGGCGGCCATAATGGAGTCCTGCTCTTTGGAAAGATTTAGTGCTCTGATTCAAAATACGGTAACAATGGCTGATGCTATTTCGCTCAGTATTCAAGGCGCGAGGAGCGCCGCATACCCACAGCGGTATGTAAGGGACTGTAGTGCTCTGATTCAAAATCCGATAACAATGGCTGAAACTATTTTGTTTAGCATGAGAGGAGCAGTGAGCGCTGCATACCCGCAGCGGTATGTAAGGGACGAGGAACGTAGAAGACGGCAAAAGAGATTCAGCCCAAAGGGAATCTTATCTTTGGTCAATTTCTTCCTCATTCTTCGCTCACGGACCACAGAGGGTACGCTGTGCTCATTATTCGTTGGAATTGCCTCAAATCTAAACATTCCATTGTCAGCGGATTTTAAATCAGAGCACTTGCAACGAAGAAGACAGGAAAAGAGCATCAGCCCGAAGGGAATCTTATCTTTGGCCAATTTATTCCTCTCTCTTCGCTTCCGTACCACAAAGGGTACGCAGCACTTATTATTCGTTGGAATTGGCTCAAATCTAAGTATTCCATTGTCATCGTATTTTGAATCAGAACACTTTAAAGCGCGCGTGGAGAAAATCGTTCAAAGGTTCAAAGGTTATGCTTCGCAGTGCACAAGTGACAAGTGCATAAGGCACAAGTTGGGAATTGAAAAATGAATAATGAAAGAGAGGCAGGTGTGGATATTGTTTTATTCTTTTCACTTTGCACTTCACACTTCACACTTCTTAATGCCTCGCATTTCGTTCATTCGTGAACGACTGTCATCGTATTTATGAATCAGAATACAAAAATTTTAATCAGGGACCTCTATAAAGGGAATAAATTATTCGATCTGGAAAAGGGCTTAAAATATAAATTCAAAAACAGAGCCTTGCTCGTGAAAGCTCTGATGCACCCCTCCTACAAGGGCAATCATCCGGAGATCTCTTTTGATTATGAAAGATTGGAATTCTTAGGTGATTCTGTCATCGCTTTTCTGGTAACAACTTATCTCTTTGAAAAATATACGGGTAATGAAGAGGGATTCCTATCAAAAAGAAAGGGGAAGATCAGTTCAAAGGCCTTTCTATGGGAATTGGGGAAGACCCTTCATCTGGAAAGGTATATATTTTCTCCTTCTATAGAATTACTGGCAAAATCACGTTCAACGTTCGAAAACACCTTCGAGGCTCTCATGGCAGCGATATATCTCGACGGCGGCCTTCGGTCCGCTAAAAAAGTATTTTTTAGGATCGGCAGGGGCCGCCTCGATAAGGTAGAGCAGAATGAAAATCTTCATGATCCCAAAAGTCTGCTTCAGGAGTATAACCTTAAGACTAATCAGGGCCTTCCATTTTATGATACCAAAGAGAATCCAGATGACCCGGGATTTATCTCCTCAGTATATATCGGAGGAAAGCTTCTGTGTTGGGGAAGCGGCGCCAGTAAAAAGGAAGCCGAAAGATCTGCCGCCATGTACGGCTGTAAACAATTAAAACTCCTTTGAAGATCATCCCCGCATTTCTTCCTTATGCAGGATGCCGCAGCCGATGCCCCTATTGCAATCAGCATGTTTCTACAGGAATAAAAAAAGTAAGAACGCCGGAAGAGGTCATGACATATCTGAATAAATGTAAAACCACTCTGACGGATGAATTTCAAGTGGCTTTCTATGGAGGTACCTTCTTGGCTCTTCCGCGGGAGAGGATCCTTCAGTATGCCAAGGCCGCGTCAGCTTCCGGGGCCTCGTCTCTTCGACTTTCGACCACGGCTTCCTCTATAAACGCGGCGCTGCTCACCTTGATAGGAGAAATTCTCCCCGTATCTGATATTGAATTGGGATTGGAGACCATCTCAAAGGATGTGAATAAATTTCTTTGTCGGGATCTTGATATGAATGAATTCAACAAAGCAGCAGATATCATAAAGGCGCTTAACATCTCTCTCCACCTTCACCTGATGACGGGATTTCCCGCCGAGAAGCCCCATGATCTTCTGAACACCGCAAGATTTGCAGTATCTTTGGCACCCGCCGGTATACGAATACATCCACTGATCGTATTGAAGGACACTCAAATGGAAGAGATGTTCAAGAATGGCAAATATTCACCGCTGTCTTTAGAAGAAGCCGCCCGCTGTATCGCGCGAGTGCTGCCACATTTTATAAAAAATAATATTCCAGTGACAAGATTCGGGCTTTTTCCCGATGAGGAGCTCGTAAAGAAGGGGTCTGTGATCGCCGGGCCGTTCCATCCCGCTTTCGGTTCTATTGTTTGGTCAAGATATTACAGAGACCTTCTAGCAAAACGCATAGGCCCTGCCAAGGGCGCTTTTACCGTTTATGCTCCGGACAAGATAATACATCATCTGATCGGTTTCAAAAGAGAGAATATTTCCTATTTCAATTCTCTGGGAATAGGCCTGTCCTTTAAAAAGGGTGCACGATTTCAGCTCAGACGATCCAAGGGCAATAAGGTTTAAAAGCGCCTCTCATGCTGAATAAAATAGCCTCAGTCACTGTTAATGTATTTATGAAACAGTACACTATGGTTTGACATTCTATAACTCAAGTAATATAATTAAGCACTTGGAGGAGTTATGAGAAAGATCATATTATTCTTTTTTGCGGCAGTATTGATATTTACCGGATGTACGGGCACGAAAGCCCCGGGATCAAGTGAAAGTGCTGATAAGGCAGTGGTTTCCGAGAAGGAAGCAGTAAAAACCCGTGTGACCCTTCACTTTTCAGAAGAAGAACATGTCTATAATACGGCTGATGTGAGATACGATTCAATGTCTGATGAAACGATCATCTCCGGTGGATATACAGACACCGAGCAGGGGATCCGCCTCTCCACCTTCTCATTGTCCTTCACGGGCAGTTCTATAGGGGAATTTCCTGATGGAGATATGGACCTTAAGGGATACATAGTAGATAAAACGAATATTGTTGTTACCAAATACGAAAGCAGAACAAGTACCTACGGCGGCCTCCTGATAACTGCCATTGAGGGTGCCTTTTCAGGAGTAATGAGACAATTGGATGAGAAGGGTTTCCCGAAGAAAGAGGAAATTGAATTCAAAGGTTCGTTTATTAAATAGTATTGATAAAGCCATGAAATAAATAATCAGCGGATTATTTTCTGATTTCGGTTGACCCCGCAATAGAAAAAGTATAAAATATGCCATGAAAGGATTAGGTAGATTTTTATTTAAGCTCAGAAGCTACACCCCCTTACCGGTGGTGCTGGCTTACTTTATTGTTGCAGATGTGGAGATATTGTCTCTTGTATTGGGGATATTCCTGATACTTCTGGGTGAGTTTATTCGCCTTTATTCGGTAGCATTCATAGGCTCGATATCAAGAACCAGAGGAGATGCGACGGGGAATCTGGTGATCACGGGGCCCTATGCCGCTGTGAGGAATCCTCTTTATGTCGGCAATTTCTTTATTTTCATGGGCTTTGTGACTACTTCGGGGAGTCTGATCCTGATCGCTGCCTCTCTTGCATTATTTGTATTCCAGTATACTTTTATTGTGATCTACGAGGAGGACACTTTGCTTGAAAAGTTCGGTGACGAATATATAAAGTATAAAAAGAGCGTCCATCCCCTCATTCCGAATCTGATCAAGGTATTTGACAAGAATAATTATAGCGCTGTGGACATTACAAAAGGTTTGCGTTCAGAAAGATGGACCTTGCTCGCGGTATTATTTTTTATCGGCATCCCCACATTTCTTTTTCTGTATCCGCAAATCACTGAAGGACTGAGAGATCTGCTTGCAAAAGTGTTCACTTTCTGATAGACCCTTGAAAATTTGATACCGATCGGAGCAATATATGAATAGAAAGATTAGAGAGAAAGCCAAAAAATTAAACAAAAGAGTTATCCTACCCGAGGCATATGATGAAAGAACTTTGCAGGCCGCGAAATTCTTGCTGAAGGAAAAGATAGCGTTTCCCGTTCTTGTTGGCGACCCTTTGAAATTGCGGGTGATCGCAGAAGGTGTGGGTGTAGATCTGGAAGGGATAGAGATCATCAATCCGGAGACCTATGAAAAGACGGAAGAGTTCATTATAGAATACTACGAAATAAGAAAAGAAAAAGGGATCACCCTGGATCAGGCCAAAAAAGAAGTCCTGCAGGATGTATTTTTCGGCGCGATGCTTTTAAGGCATTCCATAGGTGACCTGGAGGTAGCGGGAGCGGTAAATACAACCGGAAATGTGATCCGTGCGGGACTGCGGATAATAGGGCTCCGTGAGGGGATCAATACTGTATCAAGCTTTTTTATAATGGTTACGGATAAAGAGATGTACGGTGAGAACGGAGCGATATTTTTCGCGGACTGTGCAGTTGTGCCGAATCCTACCTCCGTTCAATTAGCGGACATCGCAATGATGACCGCATCAAATGCCGGGAAGATACTGAATATTGACCCGAAGGTCGCACTCTTGTCCTTTTCAACAAAAGGATCCGCGAAATCCCCCGAGGCTCAGAAGGTGGTAGATGCATGCAATATTCTAAAAGAACGAGGAGTGACATTTGATTTTGACGGAGAGATCCAGGTAGATGCCGCAATAATCCCCGCGATCGCGGAAAGGAAAGCAAAGGATTCTCCATTGAAAGGGAGGGCAAATGTCCTCATATTCCCGGACCTGAATTCCGGAAATATCGGCTATAAACTTGTGCAGAGGATTTCAGGCGCAATGGCTATCGGTCCGGTGATCCAGGGTTTCGCGAAACCGCTCTGTGACCTGTCGCGCGGCTGCAATTGGGAAGATATTGTTGACACCGTAGCTGTGAGCTCCCTTCTTTGATAGATGTAAAGCTCAAGGGACTTACTTTTAAGAACCCTCTGCTTGCGGCATCGGGAACTTTTTCAAAGGAACAATTAGGCTTTTACAAAGATATCCCCTTTGGCGGTGTAGTTCTGAAAACGCATACACTTCAAGAACGGAGCGGAAATCCCGGTCTTCGGATAATGGAACTTCCGGGAGGAATGATGAATTCTATCGGGCTTGCTAACCCCGGGATCAGTGAATTGGATATTTTTCCTTTTGTTTCCCTTGATTCCCTGCTCATCGCGTCCGTGGCTATCCTTGATGAGTCCGAGATAGAGAAGTTCACTGCTTCCATCAGCCAAAAAGAAATCGGCATCGTAGAATTGAATCTTTCATGTCCGAATATTATGGGAAAGCCGTCTCTGGAGGATCTCTCTGATATTAAACCTCTCTTAAAAAGTATCAGGGCAGCCTTTGCCGAAACAACTATCTGGGTAAAGCTGTCAGTATTTCAAGTGAAACAAAAAAATGCTGAACTTCTTGAAGAATTAGGTTTTGACGGCATTACCGCAATAAATACATTGCCGGGAATTGATGTCGATATTCACAATAGAAGCTTCAAGTTCAAGAATAAGGTCGCGGGCCTCAGCGGCCGTTTCCTGCTGCCTGTGGGCTTGAAGGCCATCAGCGACTTGAGAAAATGGACGAACCTTCCATTGATCGGCTGCGGTGGTGTTTTTGATCACGAAGATCTTATCAAGTACCTCATGGTCGGCGCCGATCTTGTGCAATTAGGGTCGGGTATATTCTCTTCTCCAAAGAGAGCGGAAATGATCATAAAGGGATTAAGAGAATATTTGGAAAGCAGCAATATTAGACATATCAATGAAATCAAAGGGGTTTTACAATGATAGAAAAGATTTTCGCCGCCATGGATTTCTCAGATTTTGAAACATTTGAAAAAGAATTCAACAAGATCTCTTCACATATAGAACTCTTCAAGGTGGGATATCAGCTTTTTTACTCTGAAGCAGGAGCTAGGGTTATGGATTTTCTTGATGATAAAGGGAAGAAGATCTTTCTTGACCTCAAGATGAATGATATTCCGAATACGATGCTGAAGGGATTGACAAGCTTGAGAAAGAGATTCACATTCCATTATCTCACGGCGCATATATCCTCGGGTGAAGCGGCCATGCGTTCTCTGGCGACGGAAGGCCGGCAATTGGACGTTGAGATCCTCGGCGTAACCCTTCTTACGAGTTTATCGACTGATGATCTTCATTCCATGGGTATTGATAAGGATCATTCATCTCTTATTCACCGCAGGATAGAGTCCGCAGCTGACTGGGGCGTACCTGGGGTTATCATGTCCGCTGCAGATCTGGGCGCAGTTGATGTTCCGAATATTGTCAAAATTACCCCGGGCATAAGATATAAAGAGGATTTCGCGGATGATCAGAAGCGGGTTACAACTCCGGCCGAGGCATTCGCCAACGGAGCCGATATGCTTGTTATGGGCCGCTCTCTTTTCAAACATCCGGTAGAGAAACTTCTAAAGGAATTGGGGGAATAAAATGAATAGAGGAGAGATAATTAAAATATTAGAACAAAGCGGAGCCATGAAAAACGGTCATTTCCTTCTGGCTTCTGGCAAGCATTCTGAGAAGTACGTGCAATGCGCCAAGCTCTTTGAGCGGCCCGAATACGCTGAAAAATTAGTTGCCGAGTTGATCTCGGAATTGGATACAGAACAGATCGATACCGTAGCAGGCCCTGCGGTCGGCGCGGTGATCATGGCTTATGAAGTTGCGCGTCAGTTGGGTAAACGAGTTATCTTCACGGAAAGAAAGACCGGAGTTATGTCACTGCGCCGGGGCTTTGAAATCGTGCCGGGAGAAAGGATCCTTGTGGTCGAGGATGTCGTTACAAGCGGAGGCTCTGTGAAAGAGACCATGCAGCTTCTTGAAGAAATGGGCGCTCATATCGAAGTGATCGCATCTATTATTGACCGAAGTGTTAAGGAACCATTCCCGGAAAGAAAATATATCCGACTGATAAAAATGGAACTTCCACTGTATTCTCCGGAAGATTGCCCACTTTGCAAAGACAATATTCCTCTCTATGCTC
The DNA here is from genome assembly GCA_023144005.1 of bacterium. GTDB lineage: Bacteria > AUK180 > AUK180 > AUK180 > AUK180 > JAGLWT01. The sequence continues at coordinate 21,087 of JAGLGN010000012.1, read as the reverse complement.
CGGGAACAAAACAGAAAAGCAATACTTTATAATATGTAAAGGATTCTGTAAATAATATCTAATATACTCACATAATTCGCTAATTTTGTTCATAATTCCGTTATTTCAGGAAAAATATCAAAAAATATTGCCCGCCCAAGTCTTTCTACATTGGAGAAAATAACAATAAGTAAAATAATAACTTATAGAATATAAATAAAGACTTGACAAATTGTAAAACATCCCTTATAATATAATGCGATCAGAGAGAAGCTCTTTCACAAATTTGGAGGACACAATGGAAATTACCCTCACCTATGCTTTCGTTTTGTTTTTGATCTTGCAGGGGATCTTCTCAATGTTGTTTATCAGAGATCTTTCCCGCGTTGAAGAAGTTGTTGAAACCAGAAGGAGGAAAAAATGGCAGGATACGCAGTAGCCGCTGTTGCTTTTATTTATGCTTTCGTCATCCCAGGAGGATGTATTGCCGCATCTTACGTTATGGATGCCAAGTGTTCTGATTGATAAATAAGATGACAATGGAATGTTTAGATTTGAGTCAATTCCAACGAGCGATGAGTGCGGCGTACCCATGGTGGTACGTAAGCGAAGAGAGAGAAAGGAATTGGCCAAAGATGAGATTTCCCTTCGGGCTGAAGCTCTTTTTTCGTTTTCTGCGTTGCTCGTTGCTTACATACCGCAGCGGGTATGCGGCGTTCCTCGCGCCTTGTATACGAGGCAAAATAGCATCAGCCATTGTTACCCTATCTATGAATCAGAGCACTACACTTGAGAAGAGAAGAAGGAGATAGTATGTTTGAAATACTTGTTGCGATGTTTGGTATAGTTATTCCCGTAATGTGCATAGGGCTTTCCTATATGATGGAAGATCGTCCCAGGCCTATAAGGATCAAGAAAGAAGAATCCCTTTCAGGCAGAACAAGGCCCCATATGAAAATATTATGAGGAAAGTTTCGAAATTGCAGAGAATTACATACCGGGAGGTGTTTTAATTATCCTCCCGGTAATGTCACTTCACAAAATGTTCTTTTTACAGATCACTAGCTTCCCGGTAATGTCACTTAGGCTCATCCTGATTTATTTTGAATAGGAGCAGCTTCCTTCCGATGATGCTGACCAGTTGTGCGTCGCATTTCTGCTCCAATACCTTCGCTGCGTCGGCTGTGGTGACGGGGCAATTTCGAGTGATCTCGACCTTTATCAATTCGCGTTTCTCAAAAAGTTCACAAAGCGCGCTTATCGTATTATCCGAAATACCTTCTTTTCCGATCTTCAGAAGGGGCTTCAATGTGTTACCCTTCGCCCTCAGAGTTCTCTTTTGTTTTCCTGTGAGTTCCATATTGTCTCCTATTTCTTAATTCTATCACAGAAAAATTAATATTCAAAAAAACTTGACTTTCGCTCAAATACTGCTTATAATATAGCGAGGTTGACCAGGTGGTCAAGTACAACTTCCTGGCTTCTTGCTGATCTTTGGAATGAATTATGCTCATAGAAGTGTATTGTGTCTGACACAGCACACTAAGATCCCATTTGGAGGTACTATGAAACGAATAAATATGTTTCTACTCATTTTTTTATTGCTTTCTTCAACTTCTTTCGCATTAACCGCCCAGGAGATCATTGACCGTGTAGATGAGAACAGCATTGCTTCCAATCAGTTCTTCAACGGCCGGATGGAGATCAATAAAGGAAAGCGGACACTGATCAAGGAGTTTATCGGGTACGGTCAGGATAATGAAGAATCCTTTTTCATGGAATTCACCAATACGGAAGATGTCGGTGTCAAGTACCTGAAGATCGCCGACGAGCTCTGGATCTATTTCCCGGATGCCGATGATATTATGAAGATCTCGGGCTCCATGCTCAAGCAGGGAATGATGGGCAGCGATCTCTCTTATGAGGACATGGTCCGTATGGAGGATCTCAGCGAGAAGTACGATGTCGAGCTTCTTGAAGAAGAAGAATACGAGGGAGTTGAATGTTATAAGATACAATTGACCGCGAAGCCCGGCGTGAAAGATGTGACCTATTATCGTGAAATAATGTGGGTTGATAAGGATAAATTCATTATGCGCAAGGTTGAGTTGTACGCAAAATCCGGCCGTCTCTTGAAGGAGATGCTGGTTAAAAAGGTAATTCAGGTCGGCAAACGTTATTTCGGCTCCAAGATAATAATCACAGACAAGAAAAAGAAGAATTCAATTACGACGATGGAATTTACAGAGGTGAAATTTGATGTGAAATTGCCAGAGGGGATTTTTACCCGCGAATATTTAAAAAGGTAATATGAGAAGACCTCTTCTTGTCATATTGTTATCATTTCTTTTTGTAAGCACCTGCCTTCTGACTCCCTGCGCTCTTGATATTTCGGGAGTATTTCGAGACGATCTGTATCTTGTCGCGGCAGGTAACGGCTTCAGTTACGGCAATTCAATGGAAAACCGGCTTATACTGAGAAAATCGGCCAATAGCTGGAAATTCTACGGCGACCTCAGGCTATACATTTACAGCGGGTTGTTCAGAGAGATTTCTCCAGACCCTGAATTTCAGCCGATGCGCTTTTTTATCAGGTTTTCTTCATCATTCGGGACATTCACCTTGGGCAGAACATATATCGCTGTTGGAAATATTGGCCCCTTCAATCCCTTTGACACCTCAAAGGAGCTGAATATTTCAGATGTCTCTTATGATAAGACAGGAATGGATGGAGTGATCTGGGATCTCTCTCTTGGGGACCTGACCGGATTAAGGATGTGGCTCGCGCCGGATACCATAGTCGAAAAAGGAGCCGCAGGCATATCTCTTCATACGAATATCGGGACATTTGATATTGGGGCAGTTCTAAGCCGCTTTTCCGCGGAACAGAATCTTGCAGGTTTGTATTTTAAGGGAGATCTCTATTTTTCTGTGCAGGCGGCTCTCGCCCAGCATTTCGACGATTCAGTGACTCGTGATTTCTTAGAAGCAAATTTGGGATTGGAGCGCTTTTTCGGAACGGTCTTTTTACAATTGGTATATTATTACAATGAAAAAGGAGCGGATGAAATTTCAGAATACGGAGAAGTATTTTCTGATGCCTACAATAAGGCGAAACATTATCTTTATGCGAATCTGAGCTTCTCTTATGACGAATTTCTGAGTTTTTACATATACTCTTTCACGAACGGGATCGATCTGAGTTCTGTGATCGCGCCAGGAATTCGATGGACAATAAATAATGGCTTGAACGCCACGATGAACCTCTTTTTTCTCACCGGCGGCAATAAGGATGAGTACTCCTCCGCTGCCATGGGAAGATATGGGATCATGTTAAGATTTGAAGCAAAACTATAGGAGGCATATATGCTATTGGATGTGCAGAAAATAAATAAGATCTACCATTCCGGCAAAGTTGATTTCCAGGCGTTACACGATATTGACGTGGAGGTTGATCAGGGAGAATTTGTTGCTCTCGTCGGTCCTTCCGGCTCAGGGAAGACCACTCTTTTGAATATAATAGGATGCATTGATTCATCGGATGGTGGCAATGTTATTTTAGACGGAATAGATCTGACGGGTAAGAGCTCCAAGCAATTGGCTCTTTTGCGCAGGGAGTATTTCGGATTTATATTTCAGACATATAATCTGATCCCTGTGCTGACGGTTTATGAAAATATTGAGCTGCCTCTGAAATTATTAGGCAAACACACCCATAAAGAAATGAAGGACAGGGTCTTCGCTATCTTGGAGGAAGTGGAGCTTCAGGGCCTGGAAAAAAGAATGCCATTGGAACTCTCGGGCGGACAGCAGCAGAGGGTTTCTATAGCCCGCTCGCTCGTAAAAAAGCCAAAGATGGTCCTTGCGGACGAGCCAACGGCGAATCTTGACTCAAAAACAGGTGAAGTGATAGTTGATATCATGAGAAAGATGAATGAGATCGAGAAAGTTACATTCCTTTTTTCTACGCACGACCCTGTTATAATGAAGCATGCCAAGCGCGTCATCAAAATGAGAGACGGGCGTATCGTGGAATCGTAGACAATAAGAAGTGTGAGGTGTGAAGTGTGAGGTGCCAAGTGGGAAGAGGAGAGAGAAATGAAGATTGAGGAAATGGAAGTTTTCAAAAAATCCCATGAATTAGTTTTATACACTTACAAGATTACCAAAGATCTTCCAAATGATGAACGATTTACTCTGCTAAATCAGATGAGGAGATCTTCTACTTCTATTACCACAAATTTAATTGAAGGAGATTCCAGATATTCGAAGAAGGAGTATGGATACTTCTTGAAAATGGCAATAGGTTCGTGTGCTGAATTAAGATATCAGTATCTGCTATGCAATGACCTGGGATATATAGATACTGAACAGAAAAACAATGCTTATTATCTATGTGAGGAAACAATGAATCTTCTCATAAGTACCAGAAAGGCAGTGGAGGAAAGAAATGAATGATGGATTACTCTTTATAAAATGCAATTGTTGGGCAGTTATTAATAATATTAAACTCCCTTACTTCACACTTCAGACTTCACACTTCAGACTCACAACCTGCAGAGGAGGCGAAAATGTTCTTTAAATTTGCATTGAAAAATATTCTTCGATACAAGCGTAGAACCTTTCTGACATTCGCGGTACTTTCATTCGCTGTGGGGATGTATATGTGGATGGCTGGTGTATTGAAAGGATTTGATGATATGTCCGTGGAGAATCTTATAAATTTTGAGACCGGCCATTTCAAGATCAGAACGATTGACTTTGACGAGGAGATCCTTTTTTCGAAGGACAACTTTGTTACCGGATACGAAGCGGTTATTGAAAAATTGAAAAAACTTCCCTTTGTTACAAGTATTGCTACACGGCTCACCTTGAGAGGCGAGCTTGATAACGGACTGGATTCAAAGCCATGTATGGCTTATGGGATTGACGCGCAGGAAGATCACAAGGTATTTAATCTGAACGATTTTGTATCAAAAGGATCTCTGACCCCCGGAGGCGTGATACTTGGCCGCGACCTTGCCAAGGACATGAAAGTGGATACGGGTGATCTTGTATATTTTACATTCAGAACGGCCCAAGGCATGATAGACTCCATTGAGCTAGAGGTCAGTGGAATTTTAAATGCCCCTGATCCGCTTATTAACAGCTCAACATTGTTCATGAATATCGGGGAGCTACAAGGGTTTATTGAGTTGCCCGGCGTTACTGAAATAGCCATGAAAACTGTTGATTTTGAAAAATATAAGAAGTACCAACCCGAGCTTGAAAAAGCATTACCCGGCCTTGCCGTATTGAGCTGGAGAAAGCTGGGAGAATCCTTTTTCAATATTACAACCATGAAGAAAAGGGGCCAGGGCATTTTTATCATGTTTATCGCAATAATCGGGCTCGTAGGCATCATTAATACCATGCTGATGTCAGTTCTTGAAAAGAAAAAGGAGATCGGGACAATGAAGGCTCTTGGCATGACAGATGGCGAGGTCCAGAAAATATTCGTCTGGGAGGGTTTTCTTGTTGGCGTCTTCGGCGCTATTTTCGGTCTCATTCTGGGTGCTCTCTTCATGTGGTATTTCCTAGTTAAAGGCTTTGATATTTCTGCCTTTACCGGAGGGGATGCCAGTATGGATGTCGGGTATAAGGTGATGGGGATCGTTAAGGCCAAATGGGATATCGCGAGCATTGTCACCTCAATGACGGGCTGCGTGATTGCAAGTGTTGTTGCAAGCTTTATTCCTGCAAAGAAGACCACAAAGCTTCAGCCTGCGGAATGTTTGCGCACGAACCAATAGGAAGTACGATGTACGAAGTGCGAAGTACGAAGTGGAGAGGGGAAGGAAATAAGAAGGTAAGAGGTACGATGTGCGAGGTGAAGAAAGAAGGAAATATGAGGGTACGAAGTGCGATGTGATAAATATAGTACGGCGTACGAAGTACGATGTACGATGTACGAAGTGTGATGTGGGAGAATCAGGAAGAGAGAGATATATTGAGATGAAACTAAAGGATATGGAAGTTTTTAAAGAATCACATAAACTTGCTATAGGCGTATATAAGATTACCAAAGAGTTCCATGAAGAAGAAAAATTCGGATTGACATCTCAAATGCGACGTGCTGCGGTGTCGATTCCATCTAATCTGATCGAGGGAGATGCGCGCCACTCAGAAAAGGAATACATATATTTTCTGAAAGTTGCAATAGGATCATGCTCAGAATTGGATTATCAGCTATATTTATGTAAAGAGCTTGGTATTCTTCATGATGATATATATCTTGAAATAAAAAAACATTGTCAGAATGTTCTTGGGTTACTTATAAACACAAAGAAGAAGATCATGGAGTTAAATAATGAAAAACTATAGAGATCCTTTTATCAAGATTGATTTTGAATCTGAAGGATATGTACTCAAGTCTGCGTACATATTAATAAAGCTTGAATTATGTGGGGGTTTATACTTCGTACATCGTACTTCCTACTTGCTACCAAAAACCTCATGCGAAGCAGGAGGTTTTTATGCTGCTTAAATTTGCATTCAGAAATGTTTTCCGTAATAGAAGGCGCTCACTCCTGACCGGACTCGCAATCTTCTTCGCCGGGGTCGTATCCGTGTTTTCCATGGGATATATGAACGGCGTTCTGGACATGATGATGGGTAATTTTACAAAGTACCAGACAGGTAGCATTAAGGTCACTACAGAAGATTATGTCGAAAGAGGAAAGTTCCTTCCCGTTGACGAACTCATCTATAATTCTGCGGAATTGATCGATGAGATAAGAAAAATAGAGGGAGTCGTTTCCGTAGAGGAACGCGTTCGCTTCGGGATCCTTCTGGGAAGAGGCGCGAAAACGGTTACCGCTATGGGAATCGGCGTTGATCTGGAAAAAACCTGTCTTGATATAAAAAATAATCTGTCGGAAGGAGAATTTTCACCCGAAGGGCTTTATATCGGAGTGAAACTTGCCCAGAAGATCGGCGCGCAGATAGGGGATGAACTTTTGCTGGCTACGAATACCTCCGAAGGCGGCTTGAACGGTATGAAATTCAGGGTGAACGGCCTCATTCAAATGCAGGTAGCTTCCATGGATGAAAGGGTGTTCTATATTGCTGAAAAGGATGCAAAAAAACTTTTGAAAATGAAGGGAGCTTCTACTGAGATATATGTGTTTACAGATAGAGACGATATGATGCCTGTAAGTGAGGTATTGTCATCCCGCTTAGACAAAGGACTTACCGCCCGTACCGCCAAGGAACAGATCGGTGCTTATTGGGATATGGTAGTGAGCTACAAGGGGATTGTTTTCTTTATCGAAATACTTATCCTCGCACTCGCGTCTTTTGTTGTTGTTAACACCATGATGCAATCGATCTTTGAACGGCTTAGCGAGATCGGTACCCTTAAGGCGCTTGGGATGACCGACGGCGAGATACAGGGCAGCTTTACTATGGAGGGTGGAATCATAGGTACATTCGGCGGCCTTATCGGCGCGATCGCCGGATATGTGCTCACTCTCTGGGTCAACAAGGTCGGAATAAACATGGAATCCGCCTTATCGGGAATGGATTATCCAATGACCTATGTCATAAGGCCTTATACCGGCATTGAAATTCTTTTTATTACCGTGTTTTTAGCAATAATCGTAACTTCGATCGCGGCCTATTTCCCCGCGAGATACGCGAAGAAACTTTCCGCAGCGGAGGCGTTGAGAAAACTTTGATCTTCAAACTTGCCGTTAAAAACCTGATCCGCAATAAAAGACGCACAATTCTGACGCTTCTTCTGATCACATTCAGTATCGGATTATACATGTGGTTCTACGGCGCGGCCGGCGGGATAAGGGAGAAATCCTTTGAGAATCTTATCGAATTCACTACCTCGCATATAAAGATCAGAAATATTGAGTATGATGAGAAAAAACCTTTCAGCAAGGGCAATTTTATCTCTTCCTGGGATTCTATATCCAAGATATTGAAAGAAAAAGATTTTATACAGGGATTCACTCCCCGCATAAAGATAGTAGGTGAAGTTGATAATGGCATCGATTCGATCAATGTTCTGATATGGGGTATCTCGGGGAAAAGCGATAGCAGTGTCTTCAAATTGGAAAAATTTGTTACCGAGGGTGAGTTGAGCGAAGGCGCATTATTGATCGGAAAGTCACTGGCAACGGATCTTGATGTGGTGATGGATGATCATGTATATTTGACCGTACGCTCAATGGACGGTATGATAGACTCAAGGGAATTTCTGATCGGCGGTATTGTTAACGCCGCCGACCCCGAGGTCAATAATTCATCCGTATATATCACCCTTTCAGATGCCGCGATATTTCTGGGAACCAGCGACCCTACGGAGATCGCCATTCTTACCGATAGTCCCAAGAAGACGACGAGGCATATTGAAGCCATCGCGCCGGACCTTCCCAAGGAAGTTCAAGCCATAGGATGGCGAAAACTGGGTGAATCCTTTATAGCATTTGCCAATGCCGACTGGAATTCTGCGTTGGTCTTTGTCTTTTTGGTGATGATCCTGGCGTTTGTTGGGATCGCGAATACAATGATGCTTTCGATATTTGAAAAAAGAAAGCAGATAGGAACTCTGAAGGCCTTGGGCATGGCGGATAGCCAAGTCCGCGACCTCTTCGTCCTTGAGGGTACATTTATAGGGATCGCGGGGGCTTTCCTGGGTATGATCCTTGGCTCTCTTGCGATCTGGTATTTCAGTATTAAAGGGATCGACCTGACCGCTATGATGGGATCGGATGATGTGGATATCGGGTATAAGGTCATGGGAGTGATCAAAACCCGATGGAGCTTTGCGCCGTATCTGCATTCCCTTTTGATTAGTATTGTCGCAGGAGCCGGCGCAAGTTATTTCCCTGCGAATAAAACTACAAAAATGGAACCGGCGGAATGTCTGAGGGATTGATATGTTATTGAAAATGGCTTTTAGAAATGTTCTTCGAAATAAGAAAAGGACACTGATCACAGCGACCGCGATCTTCGTGGCTACCGTTATCGCCATTTTTACACAGGGTTTCATGGATGGGACCTTCAATGACATGATCAGGAATTTTAGAAAATTCCAGACAGGCCATATACGCGTAACAACGAAAGAATATATCGAAAGAGAACGCTTTATGCCGGTGGATGAGCTTCTTTTCGGCACACCTGATATCATAAGTGTGATCGAGGAGAATGAGAATATTTCTGCTGCCGAAGAGCGGATTCGTTTCGGTTTGATGCTTTCCAGGGGAGAGAATACCGTTCCTGCCTTCGGTATGGGTATTCCGTTCGGAGACAGCATGCTCAATGTCAAAGAAGTGTTGACAGAAGGATCGGCGGGAAAGGATGGAGTTCTTCTTGGTGTCGGCCTTGCGCGGGATCTGGATGTGGGAATAGGTGACGACCTTCTTATCGCAACGCAGACCTCTGAAGGGGGCTTGAACGGAATAAAGCTGAGAATTTCCGGTTTATTCTCCTTCGGTGTGGCAATGTTTGACAATGAGATGTTCCTGATGGACCTGCAGAATGCCAAGAAGCTTCTGAAGACCTCCGGGGATACCACGGAAATCCTTCTGACAGTGAAGGATGTTGATGCTGTTACGATCACAAGAGATCAACTAAGGGAAGAGCTTGCCGATGATCTTGCAGTGGAGGATTTTAAGGATCAAATGGGCCCAATGTGGACAATGGTCAAAGCGCAGGGAAAACTGCTTCTGATCTTCGAGCTGCTTATTGTATTTCTTTCCTCATTTGTCATTGTGAATACGATGATGCAATCGGTATTTGAGCGGATGAAGGAGATAGGCACGCTGAAGGCATTGGGCATGACGGATAGCGAATTGGTAGGTATGTTCAGGTATGAAGGCGCTATCCTGGGTCTATTCGGTGGCGCCGCCGCTGCCGTATTCGGCCATCTTCTTAATGTGTTGGTAGGGATTAACGGTATAAATTTTCAGGAAGCCATGGGGGAAGTGTCACTACCAATGAGTTATGCGATGAAAACAGAAGCTCATTGGTATTACACCTTGCTTTTTTTTGCCGCCGCTGTGTTTATCTCAACGGTTTCAGCGACCATACCCGCTCGGCACGCAAAGAAAATGAGCTCCGCGGATGCGCTCAGGAACAGATAAATGAAGAATAACATATCAGCTCCCAAGGCCGGCCTGGCAACGGCATTCAAGAAATTATCAAATGAAAAGAGAGAAGAAATATTAAATGCCTGTATCAAGGAATTTGCGGATAAAGGGTATAAGAATGCCTCAACAAATAATATAGTCAGGGGATTGGGAATATCCAAGGGCACGCTCTTTAATTACTTCAGTTCGAAAAGTAATATCTACGGCTATATTTTTGAGAGGATACTTCAAAATTACATGAATTTCATAAAAGACCGCATAGGCGATCTATCATCAGACCTATTGGAAAGGACCAGGCAGATATTTGACCTCGGCTTTGATTATTATCGGGAGCATCCCGACCTTTACCGGATGTTTATAAAGATCGGAACGGAGGATATCAATATACTCACATCCGACCTTCGCGAAAGGTATACGGCGTATTCGCGGGAGATCTTTTCCATATTGTATGACGGCGTAAAAACAGAGGAGCTGCGTCTCGGGTTAGAGGGCTCTTTGCAGATATTGTCTACTTTGATACTAGGTATGAAAATGGAATTTCTTCAGGTAATTTCCGAGAAATCAGACCTTGAACAGATGCGAGAACATTTCAATAAAAAGTGGGAGCTCATGCTTTCCGCATTCAAGCACGGAATGTACAAATAATCAACGCTTAACGTTAAGAAGAGTGTTCAAAAGTTGAACCCTCCTTCCCCTGTCTAACATCGACATTTCAATAATTCAATTATTAACTGGTCTTTCTTGACTTTTTTAATTTACAGAATTATACTTTAGCGGAGGGAGAGAGACGCAATAAACATAAATGGCCGCTCCGGGCTCTCTGTCGTTAGGGGGTAACGTCCTTGGCAGGGTATATTATTTGGGGGGACAACTCGCCGCGGCCATTCCGTTGATTTAAATACGCGCTCGTCAGGAAGCCTGGCTGCAGGGGAATGAACGTTGGTCTTGTGCTATCATAAAGACAGCATGCCCGTTTTGGTTATCCTGACACCCCTTGACAAACACGCTTCTCGCATCTATTATCCCCTGCAGCCGCCTTTACATGAGGAATGTTCAAATGTTACGCTACGCAGTGGACCCAGGGACAAGTGGACCCAGTGGAACAGGTTAAAATATGAAGAGAGAAAGTAATATATTGCAGAAGAGGTTCTTCTCCTTCTACTCTCCTTTCTCTGCTTCTCCCCCACACTCGAGCACGGCGCAGCCGTGCCCCAACCGAGAGTTCCGGAAGGAGTGAGCGATCGTTAGAGCTTTTAGAGGCAGGAACGAATGTTCTAGGAAAAATGACATGTTGTCTGAGAGAGGAAAATTCCGAACGAGTTCATGCATTTTAGTGAGGGGATGCTTCGGTCCAAAGGAAAAAGCGAAAAGAAAAGAGAACCCCTTCCGGAACAATAATATATATCTTTCTTTTTGAGCATCATGAAATGATGTGAGAAAAGCATATGTTAATAATGAAAAGATGGGTCAAAACTCCATCAAATAATCTTTATTCAATTGTCAATTTTACATTGACAATTAGAGGATAGAACAAAGAGATTCTTATCTCGAATGTGATTTCTCAACTTGGAACATGCGAACCTGCGAACTTGGAACACTTCGGTACTGCGAAGAAGTCATCCACCGCTGATCATGTGAATTACACTGATCTCATCATTGTCGTTGATGAGTTGTGTGGAATACTTGTCCTTTTTTATCAGTCGTCCGTTGATCTTGACGACTATCATAGGGAAAACAAAATTCATTCTCTTAAGAAGAAGCGAGATGGTCTCATCCTTCTTCCAAATGACTTCCTTTGAGTTAATTATTAACATGCTTGCTAATTATTTCTATGACCGCTTCCAAGGCCTGGATGGCGGCAATGGCGATGATCCTTGGCGCCATTAATATTCCCTGACTGCTATCTTCTGCCTCAGGGTCGATCAATACAGTGAGGCTTCCGGATCTGATCTTTTCAAGTTTATCCACTGAAGCTGTGCCGGCGATCCCGGATACGGCAATAAGCTTGATCTTGGGACAATTTATCTGCATATCCTCAATGAACGCGACTTTTGCCGCGGCATCGTCAAGGGCTTCGAGAACGATATCGCATTGTGTGAAATGCCGATGCATCTCTCCGGGTATAAGATCTGTATGAAATGTATCAATATTCAAATCGGTGTAGATGGATAGAAGATTGCTCTTGAGCGCATCCACCTTGATCTCTCCCACCTGTTTGCTGAAGAAGAACTGACGGTTCAGATTAGATGTCTCGATACTGTCTCGGTCAACAAGTACGAAATCCTTTACGCCCGCCCTTACCAATGCCGCCGTTGCATTTGAACCCAATCCGCCGCAGCCGGCGACACCTATCTTCACCGCCTTGAGCTTATCTCTGATCTCTTTTTCGTGTTCCAGGGAATTCATCTTTTACCTATAGTGTTCTATTTCATAAATACGATGACAATCGTTCACTCGTGAACGAGGTATGAGGTTTGATGTACGAAGTGCGAAGCGTGTCACTTGTACACTTGTGCCCGTATCAGCCATTGTTGCTGTCCTTATGAAATAGATCCCTCACCAAGACTCCCAGTATCGCCTTTCTTTGGAGGGCTTTTCTTCACTTTCAGAATATACGCCGCCCCATTCATTTAATCCGTTTTCTTCGTCTTCTTGTATTTTCTTTGCGAGGAAGTCCAACATCTTCTGTTCATCTGCAAACCCCAACTGCTTCATTTTTACAGGCGTGGGCACGCCGTTTTGAGTCCAGCCCCTTCTCATATAAACTGCATCTGAAAGTATCTGATATTGATTCCGTCTGTGATCATAAAGAAGTTTTACTTTTTTCCCGACATCCATCTTCTCTATTTCTTCAAGCGGCTTATTCATAATTTCCGCCAATTGCTTATCATATCTTTCCTGTCTCGAAACATATTCCAGCTCGGTAACGGGGCCCATTGATCTGTACGGTATCCAATCGTCCCTTCTCTGTCCGCGTCCCATCCAGACATTCAATGCCCTTTGCCAGTTGTATGCTCGTTCGCTCTGAAGGATCAATTCTTCCTTATTGATATTCCACCCGGTAACGGCGTTCTGATATTCAACATAATTGTTTAAATGCTCGGGGACTTTTGACGGGTCATTGGTTTCCGCATTATTTGCGGGCTCTACATCGTTCCAAGGCAATTTACAAAGTCCGTTCAAGCCGAACCATGTTCTCCACATGGGAAAATAATGCAATGCCTCCGCTTTATCTTTGAAGGTGGGGATCTGATTATTGACCATATCCATGAATATCAGCCAGGCTTCATCGTGCTGCGGCCCCTTAAGAGTGAGTCCGTAACCTCCCTGCATCGCCAATGATTCCTTCGTAACATATTCGGAGTATTCCAGTCCTTTGGATTCCATACCGGCATCTTCGATCAATTGATGGTCGCCCCAGTTCTTCGACTTGAGCCAATCCTTGACCCTTCTGATGCCTTTAGCCGCGACCTTGATAAATTCGTCGGTATCGCCGTCGGCCATCCTGTGTAAAAACTGCATTACCGCGTTAAAATTTCCAAAAGCAAGCTCCAGCCCGCCGCATCTCTCTTTGTTGAGGATGCCGTATTCGAACATCTCCATATAGTAGGCAATGGCAGTTCCCGAGGAAATAGTATCTATGCCGTAGGTGTCACAGTAGAAATTGAATTCAATGATCCATTTCGGATCCCATAAGCTCATATTGGCGCCACAGCCGACCGTCTCATATTCAGGACCGTCAACGGTTACTCTGTGTCCTTTGTATGGCCCGGTCATAACCTCGAATGAATCCACGGTCTTTGCGCAAGCCATAGTACACCCGTGCCAGCATCCATCTGGAATAACCCTTGTGAAATTTTCAAAGAATTTCATCGAGTAAATCTTAGGTGCCTTGGGAAACGAACCGAAGCGGTAATTTTCACAGGGGAGAAGGTCGTATGCATCCATGATCTCAACCAGATGCGCGGTTCCGACCTGCCTCATATTGCATTGATAACGGTCAAGGTCTCGGATCTCTTTTTGGATCTTAGTCCCGACCTTCGCCGCAGCTTCCGGGTTTTCTGGCGCATTTTCCACGCCGGTGAACTTATCAACCCGTGCAACGATGCCTTTTATTTTTTTGTCTCTAAGAACCGTTCCCAGTCCTCCTCTTCCAGCTTGTTTGAGCCTCGCTACCTTTCTCCTGATGTCCCAGAATGAAAAATTTAGACAACCCCAGTAACTGTTCTCAGCTCCGTGTCCCGCCGAAACAACGGATACCCTTTGTCGTGAGCGTTCATCATCTTTGGAGGAATACATATAGGTCAGCTGTTCGCTGACAAGGTGAGTATTGATCTCTTCCAGCGGAGCGGTCTCTATCCTGATGACCGATGCCTCGCCATCAATCACGATTATCACATCTTCCTTTGCTTTCCCTTGTATCTCCAGAGCATCATAACCGCAGAATTTCAGATAAGGCCCGAAGTAGCCGCCCACATTCGAGTCACATACAATATTGGTAGAAGGCGATACGGTCAGGCATAAGGATTTTCCAGAACCCGGGTATTGCGTAGAACCGCATAGGGGTCCGGTCGTGATGACAAGGTCATTCTCCTCACTGTTCCATCTGGTGTCCGGCTGAATTGAATCCCAAAGCAACTTCAGGCCGAATCCTCTTCCGCCGGTGAATTTCTTTTTCATATCATCGGTTACGGGCTTTTCTTTTATCTCATTTGTAGTGAGGTTAATATACAGGGTTTTGTTTGCGAATCCTTTTTCGATCTTGTTCTTGTCATATTTGAATTCTGTTAAAACTTTATGTGCGGCGTGGATCTTTTGAAGATCCCACTCATGTTTTGTATTACCCGCATCATAATCTTTCCAGGAAAACTGTCCCTTAACCATGATTGGCACCTCCATAATTATTGAAAACGATCTGCTTGATCTCTTCGATATCAACTTCGACCAGTTCCAAAGCATCTTCGGGACATGCCCTGACGCAGGCTCCGCAAGAAATACACTTGAAGGGTTCGATCCTGGATGCTGATCTTTTCATTGCTCCGAGAGGGCAGAATGCCACACATGCCTGACAGCCGACGCAGATATTCTTATTGAGAATAACAGTGCCGTTCGGCATCCTCTCAATTGCTCCGACAGGACACATGTCGATACACAGTCCATTTTGATTGCAGACATGCATCTGGAACTTGCCATCCTTTTCATGTATTCGAATAGCAGACTTTTCGCCGCCGTCATCACATTTAAAGTGTACCTGAGAACATGCCTTCTCGCATTCAAGGCATCCCACACACTTCTCTGAATTGAATTTTAGTATCTTTGCTCTTTTAATCTCCGTCATCGTTCCCTCCTGAAAAGAACTGTCAAATATTTTTACGAAAAAATGGTCTGAATTACAATTGTAATCCAACTGGGAAAATTATAACAAATGCAATTTTTAATGTCAAGCAGTAAAGCAAGCTTCACAGTGACCCAGTGACAAGTGCTAAAGAAAGTGCGATGTGTGAAGTCTGAAGTGTAAAGTGGGAAAATACAATGAAGAATGACGCTGCGCAGGGGAGCATAGGGGAAGGGACAGGTGCATCAAATGGGTGATAGGATGATAAGTTGTTAGGTAGAGAGGGGAGAATGAGAAATGAAGAATGGGAAAGGGAACAAAAAAAAAGGGAAAGGACCGAAATCCTTTCCCTTTAAAAATTCAATCTAATGTATACAGATCAATAACGGTCGGTTCTTTCTTTTCTGGGCTGGGCTTCGTCCACTCTCATGGTTCTGCCTTCAAATTCTGTTTCATTGAGTGCTTCTTTTGCGGCCTTGGCCTCATCAGCGGTACCCATTTCAACAAATCCAAAACCCTTTCTGCCGATAATACGAACACTTTTTACTTCGCCATACTGCGCGAAAAGTTCCTCAAGCTGGGATTCCCCAACATCGTAGCTCAGATTTCCAACATAAAGTTTGTTGTTTTCCATTCAAAACTCCTTTTGTTCTTTGCCCGACTTATTTCTGCAATGCTTTGGGGAAAGTTCAAGAACGATCGGCCTGCAAAGAATGCGAAACTTTAGTGAGACGAAAAGAACGTATCGAAGGATTGTACATTATTATTGGAATAAAATCAAATTTATGAGTGATACCACAAGAAAATTGCGTGTAGCGTGTAATGTGGAGAGAGAAGGAAAGGGAGAGATCAGGGAAGAAAAATTCGAACAAAAAAAAAGGGAAAGGACCTAAATCCTTTCCCTTTAAAATTCAATCTAATGTATACAGATCAATAACGGTCGTTTCTTTCTTTTCTAGGCTGGGCTTCGTCCACTCTCATGGTCCTGCCTTCGAACTGTGTGTCATTGAGCGCTTCTTTTGCGGCCTTGGCCTCATCAGCGTTGCTCATTTCTACAAATCCAAATCCCTTTCTACCAATAATGGTCACGCTTTTGACCTGACCGTACTGTGCGAAAAGTTCTTCAAGCTGGGATTCCCCAACATCATAGCTCAGATTGCCAACATAAAGTTTGCTGTTTTCCATTCAAAACTCCTATTGTTCTTAACCCTACTCTTATCTGCAATGCTTTGGGGAAAGTTCAAGGACGATCAGCCTGCAAAGAATGCGAAATTTTAAGTGAGACGAAAAGAACGTAACAGCGCAGTATACATTATTATTACAAGAAAAGCAAGTCCTGAGCCATTATATTAAATAATAATCGCGATCTTTCCTTTTTTTAGATCGCCTTTGGAATTGGAAACGACATAAAAATATATTCCGGAAGCTACCTTTTCACCTGATGAATTCTCCAGATACCAGGAGAAAGAAAGAGAGTCGGTTTCCGTGGAGAAGACCAGTTCTCCCGCGATGCTGTATATACTTATGGAAGTATTTTCGGTAAGATCATTAAATATCACGGGGTTATCGCCATTGTTGGGATTGGGATAAACCACCAATCCTTCCAGATCGGTTGCCTGAGGAGTGATCAGATCAAAGGTGGAATTCCCCGCCGGGCTTCCCGGAGCTTCGGATCCTGCTGCCCAGAATTCAAAGGTATAGATCAGACTGCCGTTGCCGGCATATGAGATATTCTTGGATAATGAGTAAAGCTTGCCGTCGGTCAGGTCAGTGTCTCCGCCATCATTTTCTGTCATATTGAATTTCTCGTCATTATCATAAACACTTGAATCATCAAGATCGATCCAGACCTGATATGTGTCAGGAAGTGTATTGGATGATTCCGTGAATTTAACAGAGAATGTAAAAAGCGAACCGGAATTTCCCACTTGAGGGTCAATGCCGTCTGAAATATAATTACCCGTTCCCAGCCAAGAAAGATAAGGCCCTACCGGGGTTACGGTTACGGTGCTTTCAGATGTGGGTACACCGTTGGCGGCATTTCTGCCGTCCGAGAAGGCAAAACGGTAATTCAAGACAGCGTCACCTGAAAAAGCTAGTGTCGTGGCATATGAATAGGCTACACCGCCCTTGAAATAATCAGATGCCATGAAATTTATCATATTGAATTTTTCACCGGCATCAAATACTCCGGAATCATTAATATCTATCCAGACCTGTGCTACTGTCGGGGCATTATTGTTATCATCCGTATATTTCACTATGAAGGTGAAGGTGTCTCCGCTATTGCCGCTATTCGGTTCGACGCCGTCCGCGGTATATCCTCCTCCTCCGCTCCAAGCAAGTACCGGCGCATAATTAGTATAGATATAAGAACTTTTTGTCTGCCCGTTTATAGTGCTTATCGGCGTATCGGTAGCATAATATATCGCGATCGGAGAAGAGGAATCATAGGTTGAATAAGTGACATCGGTATAATCTTCGATCCAGAATTTTGTTATTGAGCCCTGTGTAGAAGTACCGGCAGTATCCCATGAGTCCGGATAGGCCTCGCCATTGGCAAGATCGTAAACATTAAAATAGTAATTCCCCCTCGGGTCTGAGGAGATCATTTCCGATATATCCAGGATAACATTGTCGCCCGTGAAGGCATGATTCCCGCCCCTCATTCCCCTGTAATCAAAATTCCGTGTAACTGCTGTACCGTCATTTCGCGTGATGCTTCTTATGGCATCGCCACGCGCATTATGTGAAACATGGATATTCGCGATGTAAGTGGGCTCGTAATCCACCTTGTCATAATAGTAAACACACCACTCCATATCCATGGCGAGCATAGCCGCGTAGGAAACATAATAGTAACCGTCAGGAACATTTTCATCGCCCCATGAACCCCATGAATTCACGACCTTGAATGCTCCACTGTGCCATCCATCGGCTTCCCAATAAGGACCAAAACTATCGTCGTACCCTACAATTGTATTGGCGTGATTATATTGGGCGGTGGCGGGATATGAATCCGCAACAAGCAGGTCCTGTCCGGAAACGGTTTGAAAATTATATTCATATGCATCAATGCCGAAACTCAAGAGTGTCTTATTCTCAAGCAATGTTCTCATCGTGTCAAGGGCAGTGCCCCCCAGCAGATTGATCCAAGTGTCTGTCCAATCCGAACGGTATTTCGCGGACTGCCTGTAGGCTGCCTCATCGGGATATGTTGTGTGGTCCTGATCATCATAGGGCATCAAATCCCAGGTACAGGAACCGAATTTTTCCATAAGTTCTGCAATGTCGCTCCAGGATGATCCATTATCGTCTCCGTCGTTGACCTGATGATATGCAAAATCCGGCGACATTATCTTGTCCTGATGTCCGCTGTCCGGCTCATTTATTCCGGGATTATCCCAATTGTATGAATAGGTTGCCCCGGAAAGATCCCATAAACGGTCCATCGCTTCCTGATATGTCTTGATATAATAAACCATGGACCAGCATGCGCATGAACCCTCAAATCTTTGATTGCCGACGGGTGGAAAATAGTCCGAAGTGGAGTTGTCATAAGATGCTGCCGCTCTTGAGCGGCTGAGCTTATCAGCCGATAGGATAATTTTTCCATTTTTCAGCAATTCTTCAAATTGCCCTTCCGAGAGTGGCGCTAATCCTGTTCCCAATCCATTAACGATCACATTGTAATTCTTGCCGGCTTCTCTGACTCCGATGGAGTCCTTCATTGATTGTATCATTTCCGGAGTGAATGCTGAAAGTCCGAGTTGAAGCCCTTCTTTGATGACCGTTTCCGCATAACAAACGGATGAAAGCAGGAGAAAGACCGCAGCAAACAGAAATAGTTTCTTATTCATATGTGACTCCATCTATATAATCGGTATATAATAGAATAAATTCTTAAAAATACCAAATTTTACAATTAACCGCCGAGCACGATTAAGTCATATGCGGCGTTTCCCAGCCCGATCTTTTCTCCATATTCGATCTGCAGTATGCCCCGTGTATCAGGGTGCACGGCGGTAAATTTATCAGATATTTCTTCATGGCTATCCGGCAGTTTGGAATTCACCAGTCCTTTTTCGGAATTTACAAGATCCAGGCATGCTTTATCTAAGGCAACGGGATCAGCTGATGCAAGTATCCCTATATCGGGCACAATGGGCAGATCGCTCCAGGATGCGCAATCACAATCAGGTGTGATATTCATCAGAAAACTTATATAAATGATCTTGTTCTCTTTATTTTTTACAGCTCCAAGGGCATATTCGGTCATTCTTTCAACGAATTCTATTTTATCCGTACTCCAGTCCATTATCATAGACCTATTCGGGCAAACGGTCAGACACTCCCCGCATCCTATGCAGAGAGAATAGTTAATTTTCGCTTTTTTACTGATGATAGCGATGGCATCTGTGGGACAGTTTTCACTACATTCTCCACAGCCGGTACAAGTCTTCTTTACGACTTGCGGGCGGGTTGAATGCTGCTCCATTTTACCCTTAGCGGGGGAACACCCCATTGCGAGATTCTTGATGGCTCCGCCGAATCCTGCCAGCATGTGGCCTTTGAAGTGAGTTATGACCACCATCGCGTCGGCGCTTATGATGTCTTTCGCTATTTTGACTTTGTCAAAATGCTTACAATCGATTTCTATTTCGGAAAAATTTCCGGAAATCAAACCATCCGCTATGATCAGAGGGGCGTTTACAGTAGCATATGAAAATCCATGCTCCAATGCGGTTATAAGGTGATCTACGGAATTGTGCCTGCTGCCTTTGTAAAGTGTGTTCGTATCTGAAATAAAGGGCTTACCACCAGCGGCTTTTACGATATCTACCACCTGCCGCACGAAGATCGGGTTGATAAAGGTATCATTTCCTTTTTCGCCAAAATGGACCTTGATAGCGGTAAGATCATCCTGCCGTATCATATCTTTCACCCCAGCGCTTTCCAGTAATCTTAGGATTTTTGAGATTTTATTGCTCTTTCTTCCGGATGCTCGTCCCTCTGCGAAAAATACTTTTGATGTCATAATCGACCTCCGCAAATAATTATAGTGTACTGTATCATAAATACGATGATAATGGAATTGTTAGATGTGAGTCAATTCCAACGATAAATGCTGTCTGAAGTGTGAAGTGCGAGGTGTAAAGTGGGAACAGACAGGATAAAATATAACTGGATCCCACGGTCGCCAACTCCCTCTGGATGACACTTTCCACTTCTTTATTTTCCTTCCCGCATCCGCTCAACGGGAGCCCGGCAGCGCCGGGCGACCAACCCCAAAGAGTTTTGAACCATTCAAGCGACATTGTAAAAGGCGTAGCGTTTACAATTGCTTGGCAATTCTCAACTCTACGCTTGGAACTTTAACATCGGGACAGTCGAACTCCAGCGGAGTACGGCGTGTCCCCTATTTAGATTAGTTCCAGCGTTCTATATTATATCGATTGATTATAAATAAAATAAGCGAAAGAGCGGTTTTTTGGTTACGGCTGTGCTTATCTTTCCTTTTCCACTTGTCCCAGGGACACTTGTTCACTGGGTCCACTTACTATTTGGGATTTCAATGAATGATGGCCGTGGTGAGTATCGTCGCAAAAAATGACATGCTGTCTGAGAGAG
>JAGLGN010000011.1 GCA_023144005.1 bacterium | reverse complement strand
ATCCGTCTTTGCTCTCATGTCATTTTTTGCACCGATACTCACCACGGCCGTCATTCATTAAAATCCCAAAACTCGTTAGCTTTCGCTCACTCAGACAATTGGATATTTTCGGCTTCGCCACCATTCATTCCTGCCGTTAAAAATGTCAATGTCGCTTAAACGGTTCAAAACTCTTTTGGGTTGGTCGCCCGGCGCTGCCGGGCTCCCGGTGAGCGGATGCGGGAAGGAAAATAAAGAAGTGGAAAGTGTCATCCAGAGGGAGTTGGTGACCGTGGGATCCAGTTTTATTTCATCCCGGTTCCCACTTTACACCTCACACTTCACACTTCAGACTGCATTTATCGTTGGAATTGACTCAAATCTAAACATTCCATTGTCAAGCTAATTATGAAACACTACATTATTATCTGGAGTTCGTTGTCGGAGAGCGGAACCATCACATCACTAAAGTTAATCGCATGAAATGTAAGAGAATCTGTATCAGGTGATTCCAGGTGTTTTACGAAGAACCTGTATTTCATGACAGTTTCATCCTTCAGTTTATGTATAATGGTCTTTACTCTTGCGGTTATATGTTTCTGCATAATGCCGTCGATCATGATCAGAAAGGTATTAGGGGAAAGATTAATAACGAAATCGGGCCCCCGGAGCATATTCAGGGCGATCTTCAGAAGATGATGCTTATAGCCATTGTAAGCCGCTTGGCCGAATTTCCTTTGGTACTCCTTTGCGCTCAAGATCTCAATATAGAGTAGGCCCATAGTTTCGGGCGAGAGTTTTTTCACCCTTTTTGCGAATGTCTTAAGCGTGCAGATATGAGCCGTGCTGCGCTGCTCTATTCTCCTGTCCATTATGATCGTGATGAGCTGAATGATGAAAGCCGCAATGATCAGGCTGATGCCTAATAGATCGGGAAAATTCAGAAAGTATCCTGCCAGAATCAGCGAAATTATTGCGAGCAGGACATATTTTATTGCCTTCATCATAGAATATTACAGAAATTTCTGTAAAAAATCAAATAAAGATCGGATTTGACATTTTTGCAGAAATCCGTATAATACCCTTTCAATGAGGGCGAATAGTTCAGTTGGCTAGAACGCATGGTTTACACCCATGAGGTCGCTGGTTCGAGTCCAGTTTCGCCCACCATTGAAAATCCTCTCAGGAACTATCTCCTGCCCTACTCAACTTTGTCTCTTCCGCTTGACATATAGACCAAAAACCATTAAAATAATAAATATTCGGAGGAGTCCGCTATGACTAAAAGAATCGGCATTCTCACCGGTGGTGGAGACGCCCCGGGCCTTAACGCAGTTATCAGAGGGGTTACATATCCCTTAATTCAAGCAGGTTTCGAGGTAATCGGCTTCCATTTGGGCTGGAAGGGCATATTGGAACAGGATTACGAAGTATTGACGCTTGAAAGGGTCAATGATATACATAGGCAGGGCGGTACCATTTTAGGGAGTTCGCGAACCAATGTTTACAAAAGAGAGAACGGTGTTGAGCTGGTGAAGCAGGCTTATAAAGAGACCGGCTTGCAGGCCCTCATAGCAGTCGGCGGCGATGATACCCTTGGAGTGGCGAGTAAGCTTTCTGATGACGGCTTGAATGTGATCGGGGTTCCTAAGACGATAGACAATGATGTCAATGCCACGGATTACACATTTGGTTTTGATACCGCGATAAACAGGGTTATGGAAACATTAGACTGGCTTCATACGACCACAAAGGCACACAGAAGGGTCATGGTCGTGGAGATCATGGGCCGTACCGCGGGATGGATCACTCTCCATGGCGGGATTGCCGGCGGCGCGCACTTTATCCTGATCCCGGAGATGGATTTTGATATTGATGATTTCGCGAAAGAAGTTCAAATCGCCTACAAGAAAAATAATTATCTCATCATCGCGGTGGCGGAGGGCGCGGACGACCCAAAATTGCGCGCGCATATCATGCATTCCGCGGAAAAAGATGAATTTGGCCATGCCCAGCTCTGGTCCGGCATAGGGATCGGAGAGGTCCTCGCGAAAGAAATAGGTGACCGTACCGGCCTTGAGACCAGGGCAGTAGTATTGGGCCATCTTCAGCGCGGCGGGAATCCAAGCGCATTTGACCGTGTTCTGGGAACCAGATTCGGCGTGAAGGCGGCGGAATTGGTCAAAGAGAAAAATTGGGGTAAAATGGTCGCCCTGAAGGGATCGACTATAGGCACGTCACCCTTAGCGGATGCCATCACGACATTAAAACATGTTACCGAAGAAAGATATAATGACGCAAGTATCTTTTTTGGATAACCGGAGAATATATGAAGAAAGTTATCTTTGTTCTGCTTATTGCCTTGATCGCGATAACCACACCGCGGTCCGAGATAATAAACAAAATAGTTGCACGGGTCAATGATCAGATCATTACCGATTTTGATGTCCAGCTGATCATTTTATTTGACAGAAGAGGGACATTGGAATACGGTGAAGTTCTTAATAAACTCGTAGAGGATCAGCTGGTCATCGCATCGGCAAAGGATAGGGAATATGAGATCAGCGATCAAGAGATCGATTACAATATCGATCAGTCTATTGCAAATCAGCGTTCGCAATATCCTTCAGATGATGCTTTTAAAGAGGCGTTGAAGAGGGAAGGCCTTACGCTTTCTGCATTGAAAGAGAATTATCGCAAGCAGATAAAAAATCAGTATCTGAAGGAAATGATAATCGAAGATAAGATCAGAAAAAAGATCTCGATCTCTACCGATGAGGTAGAGGAGTATTACAAAGAGAACAGGGAGAAATTTAAAAGTGCTCCGCTCAGATATGATATATCTTCCATCTATATTTCTGCCGTTGATATAAAAGCGATGCAGAATATCTATAGAAAGATCAGAAAGACCGGCAAGGTTCCCAAGGCTGTCGAGGTCAAGGAGTTCAAGAAGCTGTATATCGAGTATTTGACGGAAGATCAGAAGAAGATCCTAATCGGGAAAAAATCAGGATATACCGATTCACTTCTTTCTGAAAAGGGATTGTCATTCTATAAGGTCGTCAAGTATGATGCTGAAACCCCGTCCGTTAAGTATTATCTCATCCCGAGTACCACGACCAAAAGCAGTATGAAGGCCGCTTTGGAGAGTGCACAGGGAATACAGTCAGAGATCACCAAAGGCGCCTCTTTCAATGAATATAAGAGCAAAGAAGATCCGGATCAAGATAATTATTTCACTGAGCCTCAGCTTACGGTGGATAATTTGAACACTCTTGGTATCGAAAAAACGGTAATTTCTCTAAAACCCGGAGAATTGCATTCTCTTCAAGGCCGCTTGGGGGCATATGTTATCCGTTTAAATGATATTCTTGAGAGTGAATATAGCGATATTGGCACTGTTTATACAAGAATATACAATGAAAAATATGAAGAGAAGTTCTCTGTTCTACTGAAAGACCTGATCGCAGAAGCCAGGGCAGAGAATTTTATACAGGTGTACAAATGAAGATCGAAAATTTAGATGACAAACAAAAAGATGCTTTGAAGGAACTGGGCAATATCGGCGCCGCCCATGCCGCAACCGCCCTTTCGCAGATGATTGGCCAGACGATTGAAATGTCTGTGCCCAAGGTTACATTTGTGAGAAAGGCGCAAATTGAGAAATCAAAGAAATTCAATGATATACCGGGCATCTCGATCTACATGGATATGTACGGCAAGATCAATGGCAAGATCCTCATATTCTTTGAATATAAGAATGCGATGACCTTGACCGAGATCCTTTTAAGAAAAGATCTGGGAACAATACATAAGATCTCCGAGGTTGAAGAATCGGCTTTGAAGGAAGTGGGGAATATCCTTGCATCTTCTTATCTTAATGCGATCTCTCAGGTCGTTGACGGGATTCTCCTTCCCTCCGTCCCTCATATTTCCATTGATACCCTGGCCGGTGTCCTGTCATATTTTTCTATTCGATTCAAGGATGTTGTTCAGAACGCTCTATGGATAGAGACCGAGCTGCGCGCGAACAAAACGCGTATCTCCGGTGATTTCTTCTTATTCCCGGACGAGCAAAGTCTGAAAACCATCTTTGAGATGATGAAGGTATAAGACCCAATGCTGAGGCCGCCCGTTGTCGCGGGAACTTTTTATGAAGATGATCCGCATATCATAAGAGAGTTCGTTGGCTCTCAGGAATTTTCAACAGATTCACAAGCAAGAGCGGTAGTGGTCCCGCATGCCGGATGGATATATTCGGGCAGAACCGCGCTTAAGACTCTTTGCCGTTTCCCGCCCATGAAGGGCTTCATTATTCTGGGCCCTAATCATAGAGGGTTTGGCGGTCGGATGGCGCTTTTCCCAAAGAACGGTGTTTGGCAATTGCCTAATGGAAAAGCTTTGGTCTCGGCCCATGTCAACGATTTCTTTCTCGAGTCAATGGGAAATATGATCTCGGAAGATGCCCTTGCTCATTCGCGGGAACATTCCATCGAGGTGCAATTGCCGTTTCTTATCGAAATGTCAAAAGGAGATATTGAATTCTGCCCGATTTCACTCTTTCATTCACCGCTGGATGTGCTTGACAAACTTGCGATCTCCATCTATGAGTTTTTAAAAGAGAATTCCGACTGGGGACTGATCATTTCAAGCGATTTTACTCATTATGAATCCGCAGCCGAAGC
Organism: bacterium; assembly: GCA_023144005.1. GTDB lineage: Bacteria > AUK180 > AUK180 > AUK180 > AUK180 > JAGLWT01. Next base: position 9,819 of record JAGLGN010000011.1, on the reverse strand, counting down.
CGCCAGAAAGGATCATATCGCCATTGAGAATATTTTGAAAGGTGATGGTCCAGGTTTTCTGAATGCGGTGCGTAACGAGAAGATAAGCATCTGCGGAGCGGAAGCGGTCTATGTCTTGATAAAGACTTCCTCTCTCATGCAATTAAAGGCCGAGGTCGTTGAATATACCAATAGCGGAGAGGTGACCGGAGATAGTCAGGAAGTCGTAGCTTATTGCGGGATAGTATTTAAAAAATGAATATATCCGCCTTCAGGCTGAAAACATACCTTCAATGCCCCATGAAATATAAATATCATTATGTGCAGGGCCTTGGCAAAGCATATTCTTCAGAAAGTGTTGCCTTGAATTTTTCCAATCTCGTCCATTCCTCTCTCTTTGAATATTTCGCTGATCAGGAAACGGATATCAACAGATTGATCTCCAAAGCGGCATTGGAACTCGGATTGACAGACAATTCCCTGATCACACGTGCCAGGGAAGTGATACATAAATACATTGAGAACACCTTCTCGAATGATCCGGTCGTAGAGAACGATGTTACCTTGAAGGTCCGTTGGCTCGGGGATGATTTCTTCGTAAAGATCGACCGCCTGGATCGCGACAAGGACGGCATGCTCACCATTACGGATTATAAAACGGGCAAATATCTGCCATCTGACGACGAGTTGATTGCCGACATTCAAATGGGGCTGTACAGGGTGCTTACCGAAGAAAAATACGGCCAGCCCGTAAAGAGGATAATGTGGGAAAATGTCGTATTGAATAAACAGATAGAGGTTCCCAGAGAAAAGCTATTGACATATGACGCCATTAGGGACTTGATCAAGGGATTTAAAAGAGACCTGTCGCGCTCAAAACTCAAGGGATACGACGCTTCTCCAGGCAGTCATTGCCGGTTTTGTGACTTCAGAGTAATATGCAATTTTGTAGATGAAGATGTTCGTACTCTGGTTGGAGAAGACCCGATTCTGGGAGACCTCTACAGGATCAATGAGATGGTGAAAGAACTTTCGGGCGTTCTAGATCTTGATAAGTTATCCACCCTCATCAGTGAAAAATTCAAGAAATTGACCGGTACCGGGATGGTGAAATTGAAATTGGGTCCCCCTCCGGGAGATGCCGGCGATCCCAATATATTTCCCCTCAATGATGTATTTACCCAGCAGGGGTACTTCAAGATCACGAAGATGCCGGAGCTCTCTATGAAAAAGGAGGCGCTGTCCAATTCCTTTCTCGCTCAGGCGGGTATCTTTGTAAATAACGCCTTATTGTACAAAAGAGCGAATTCGGACGGTATGACAGGCTTTTACCATCAGGCATATCTTAAGAATATGATGAAGGAACTGATCGATATGGATGAGCAATTCTCGCTGATCATTTTCGATCTGGACCACTTCAAGGCGGTCAATGACAATTACGGCCATCTTGCTGGTGATTCGGTGCTTATAGATTTTTCTCAATTGCTGCGGGATAATATCCGTTTGAATGTAAAGGATATTATTGCCCGTTACGGCGGCGAAGAATTTGCTGTTGTATTGGTCGGCGCAGATATGAAAGCAGCATTCAATATAGCGGAAAGAGTTAGAAAAAAAATGGTGAAAAATGACTTTATTCTGGATGACGACCGGAAGATCAATGTCCGGATTTCAGGCGGAGTGAATGAATATAACGGCGGTGGTGAAAGTGTTATCGAAATAATAGAAAAATGCGATCAAGCTCTCTATTTATCCAAAGAAGAGGGCAGGAATCGGATCAGTATTTATATAAAGGAGGAATCCAAATGAAAAATATTCTTATCATAGTGCTTATGGTTTTCTTAATAGCTTTTGCGGGATGCAGGGATAACGAGGATGCCAAACCCTCTGATTCCCGCTTAGCGCTTAGTGACTATCCGACCAAGGAAGATATTAAGACGGAGGTGATCGTTGCCAGAACTCCGGAAGGCATCACGGTCTCAGCTCAGGATGTATATGATTGGATAGATCTTTATTATTCCGGAAAAAAGACCATAATACTTACCGATAGAAATGAAATGGAGAAATTGGTCGAACGCATACTTGAACAGAAGATAGGTGTATATCTTGCCAAGAAAAGAGGATATGACCGCGAAGTAGATTTTTTGCGGGCAATGCAGCGCCTGAAAAAGCAGTATGAGAATAAAGCGGAATTCAATCTTGTAAAGAAATTGATCTCTGTGGAAGTGGAAAAAAGTATCTCTATGACTCCCGCTTCCATCAAGAAATACTACAAAGAGCATCAGGGAGAACTTGACAGGTACGCGGTCTATGTAATATTAACACAATGTTTCGAGAACAGCTCGGAGGCCGAGGTTGAGGCGGCGCGCAAAAAGATCTTCAAGGCATATGAGCTTTTGCAAAAAGGTGAGGACTTTCTTAAGATATCCCGCCTATATACCGAAGGCAATCCCCAATGGGTCTCATCGGCCGGCGCTTTGGGCTGGGTTGATCTGGGTGACCATTCCCGTGTATTCGATTACAATATGCAGAAAATGAAAGCCAAAACCTATTCAAAGCCATTCCGTTCGGCCGAGGGCTGGGTGATCATCTATGTTGCGGATGTACATAAACTGGAAGACAGATATGATTTTATCAAGGAACAGTATTATGATAATATGGTCAGCCGCCTGAACAATCCGGTAAAAGAAAAGCTCTTGAAGCCGTTTAAACGGCAAATGATGCTCAAGAATTTAGAAGCGCTTGTACGCGGTGATATGACAGCCGTTCAGCAGGCTCTTGAATCTGACACCCACGCAAAAGCCGTACAGTAACAAATTTGAAGATCGGTAAAACTGCATCAATTCTCTCCCTTCTGCTCATTTCGTTTGAGCTCAAGGGCGCTTCGAGCGGAGCGGGACTTGAGGGAATGCTGTACTTCTTTGCCTTTCTCATACTTTTTATTCTATTCCGATCGCCAAAGATCCCCTCACTAAAGACAAGAGAGATCGCGGGGATAAAAGCCCTTGAGGAGGCGATAGGCCGCTCTACCGAGATGGGCAAGCCCATCCTTTTTATTTCCGGGACCAAGCCGGTACCGTCTGTTTCCGCCGTTGCCGGTATGAATGTTCTGGGAAGGATAGCGAAGCTCGCCGCAAGATACGGCACCCCCATTGTATCTCCTCATAATAATTCCATTACGATGATTGCTGCCACGGAAGAGATCAAGGAAGGCCTGCGAAGCGCCAATAATGAGGAGCTCTTTCGGGACTGCAGCATCTTTTATCTAACCGACTCACAATTTCCGTATGCGGCGGGTATAAACGCTCTTACCTCGAAAGTCCGTCCCGGCGCCATCTTTTATATGGGAACCTTTTATGCCGAATCCCTCATTCTTACGGAGCATGGCCAGAACACGGGCGCTATTCAGATAGCAGGTACCGATTCGGTGGCGCAAATACCGTTTTTTATTACAACCTGTGATTATCTCTTGATGGGAGAGGAGCTTTTTGCCGCCAGCGCTTACATACAGAATGACGAGGCATCATTAAGATCGATATTTATGCTGGATCTTGCCAAAGCGGCAACGATCGCTTATATTCTGATCAAGATATTCGTGGTGAATCTATGAAGATAATGGTACCGCTTCTCATTGTCTTTATCGGCGGTATGCTGATGACCTTTCAGTATTATATTGATATTCCGCTATTGAATAATATTTATAAAGGAGTGCTTGACTGGCATATGGTGATAGCTGTTTTTGCTCTCGTCATCGCAGTTAAGTCGCTCATAGAAAGGCAATGGAAGAATTTCAGGCAAAAAACGGAGCATCCCGTATATCCCCTGACGACATTGATCTCATTTTTCGCGGTCGTTCTCCTGGGTATATTTTTCGGGCTCAAGCAGGGCAGCCCGGTGAATTTCATTTATAATAATTTTCTTGTGCCGCTGCAGGCAACAATATTTTCACTTCTCGCTTTTTATATCTCATCCGCCGCATACAGGGCGTTCAGGGCGAAGAACTTCTCATCCACGGTCTTGCTGATCGCCGCGATGATCGTTGTCATGGGGAGGATCCCTCTGGGAGATCTGATCGCCACATGGACTACGATAAGTATTTCAGGAAAGGATTTTGCGATCCTTGATTTCCCCGGCTGGACACGATGGATCCTCACCGTTCCAAATGTCGGTATAAAAAGAGCGTTTATTTTCGGTATCACTCTCGGCATCGTTTCCACCTCGTTGAAGGTTATATTGGGCATAGAAAGGGGGTGGCTGAAATGAAATTGCATCGAAGGTTGGTGTATTTCTTACTTCTGGCCTTTATTCTTGTCCCCATGCTTTTCGGCCTTACCTTTAAGGTGAAACCGACCAAGCCCGTAATGACTTTTTTTGATTCTGTCGCCGAATTATCTCCTGGGGATTACATCGCGGTCACATTATCCTTTGACCCATCGACAAAGGCGGAGTTGGTGCCGATGCTCAAGGCATTGACGGAAAATATATTCGAAAACGGCCTGAATGTGATCTTCCTGAATCCGCAGAATATCAATATCTCTGACCTTGGTTTCTCGGTGATCTCCGATATTGCCTCAAAGAACGGTAAGATCGAGAATAGCGACTGGTATTATCTGGGATTTGTTCCCGGTGATAAGGCGGTCTATCAGAAATTGGGAGAAGACCTTTACAGCGTTTATCCCGCCAGTATGCACGGCGTTAAATTGAATTCCACCAAATTATATGAAGATGTAAAGAATTTACGGGATGTCAAGCTCCTGATCGATCTTGCAGACGGCAATTCCACGGTTGATCTTCTGACATACCTTAGCACAAAATATGATGTGCCGATGGCGGCGGGTGTCACCGCAGTCATGGCATCGGAATATTATCCGTATCTCGAATCAGGGCAGTTAAAAGGGCTTCTCGGAGGCCTTCGCGGTGCTGCGGAGTATGAAACGCTTCTCAATGTTTCCGGCCGCGCAAGGCGCGGAATGGCTGCTCAGACACTTGCGCATATCCTGATCATGCTGCTGGTTCTCATGGGGAATATCGAGTACTTCATGTCAAAGAGGAAAAATGGTTGAGATAATCACCCTGATCCTGATGCTTTTCGTATTATCATTCCTGATGGGAGATAATCCGTTCTTCAAATTCACCGAACGCCTTATCGTCGGTATCTCGGCAGGATATGGATTTCTTAAGCTCTTTGATGACGGCTTTATCAAAAAATTCTGGATACCGCTTTTTCAAGAGGGGCAATACTGGGTCATCATCCCCGGGCTTCTGGGAATGATGTTCTTTTTTACCTTTTCCAAAAGATGGAACTTCCTCGCAAAATATCCATTGGCATTCCTCCTTGGCACCGGTGTAGGTCTGGAGATAGGCCCGCGTATCGAAACCTCCATTCTGCGACAGATCAATGCCACGGCGGTGAATTTCAGCGGGATGTCTGCAGGGCAGGTCATTAATTACATCATCATACTGATCGCTTTGCTTACTACTATGTATTATTTCCTTTTTGTCCTGCGACGCGACCGCCCCGCGGAAAAACTCATCGCGAATATAGGAATATTTTTTATGATGCTCGGCTTCGGCGCGTCCTTCGGTTATACCATTATGGGCAGGATATCGCTTCTCATTGAGGTGATTAATATCTTCTTTGAGAAAATCACTTCAATATTTTGATTTTTGCCGATAATTCTGTATAATCTGTACCTGTAAATGCCCTTGATCTTTTTCAGATCATTAAATAATGCCGGAGTGGCGGAATTGGCAGACGCGCTGGATTCAAAATCCAGTGTCCTTTGGGATGTGTGGGTTCAAGTCCCACCTCCGGCACCACTGAAGACAATGAACAATGTACAATTGACAATGAACAATTATTGAGAAGTGTTCAAAAGTTCACAGGTTGAGAATAATCGTAGAACAATGGGGACGGTGGTTCACAAAGTTAACAAAAATATTAAGATTAAAACAAGACAAAAATACTATTCAACCAGTCGTTTGGCGATGGGGCCGGCGATATCCAGGCCGGTCATGTTCTCGTAATTCGCGAACATCGGAGAAGAATTGGCTTCCAGAAGATAATATTCACCGTCTTCTTCAGATACCATAAAGTCAAGCCCTGAGAAGATCAAGCCCTGATCCCGGACGGCATTGATGGCTGTTTTCTGGATCTCCTCAGGCATTTCAACAACCTCAAGGCCTTTGCTGTCGACACGGGAGTCGACGAACTCATCCGTCTGTATGATCTTTGCCGCGCCGAGGAAGTTGTCTTCCAGAACGAAACACCTTATATTATAACCCTTGATGTATCTCTGTAGTATCACCGGCCTTACGGTAAGGGATTCGGCTACATCATCAATGACTGCCTCATCAACGAGGACCGTATGAAGATACCCTCCGACATTTGCCTTGTAGAGGGCCTTGCCGCCCATTCTCCGGATGAATGCCTTCAATCGTTCGGGATCACTGCCTGAGATGGTCTCGGGTACCTTGTAGCCGCGCTTTTCCAATCTGAAGTATTCATAGACCTTCATCGCGTGGTAATTGTAGGTTGACGGGGCATTAAGTACCAGGCACCCCTTCATAATGAGATAATTTATATATGAATACCTGAAAGAGGAATTCTCCTTCTCTCTGGAAACATAGTGAATATAGCTTGCATAGTATTCATTCCATTTATCTTTCGGAGTGTGCAGGAAGGGATATCCTCTGAGACAGAGAGAGTTGACATATACGGAATAAAGTGAATCGGCATTGACATCTCCGATCATCATATCCTCATCGGTCATAAATGGACGCGGGTCGGCGGGATAATCGGTCAGGTCCAGTATTTCGGTCTTAGCCCCGAGTTCTGCGAGTTTCCCCTTAACGGCCAATACCTCTTTATTGTCCTTTTTTCCGAAAATGCCTACTGTCTTCATTTTTTGTTCTGCTCTTCCCTCTTTTGCTCAAATTCTCTTGCCTTGCCGTGATTCTTGCCCTGAATTTTCTTAGATGCGTCATAATAGATCTGAAGGATCTTCGTAATATTGAATTTCATGGGATTGCAGATCGTCGCGTCTCCGGTAAGTTTCATATTCTCATAAGGGCAGCCGCCCATACATATCGGAAGCACTTTGCACTCGCGGCATTTTTCTTTCTCAAAGACATTATGTCCCATCCATTTCTGATAGTTGTAGAGAAATTTGTCGTATTTCTCTCCGGTAAGACTTCCGACCGCATCATCTTTTTCGGAGGACATATGGTTCCAGCAATTGAAAACCAGTCCGTTCGGAGCGATAGCCATACTTGATACTCTGTCCGCCGTGCAATATCCGCCGCTTATACGCTGAGGATATTTTGCCATATTATATCCTTTGGCAACCGCCTTCTCATACATGGTGATCTCGATATCCGAATATTCCTGCAGATCGAAACAGGATTCCGCGATATTCGAACAGGTATCAGTATATGCTGTAACTATCCCGAAGTACGGCAGTACCTTGTTCTTAAGTCCGACTTCTTCAAGATAGTCAAAGAGGTCTTCTGTTTCCTTGTAATTATTTTTATCAACATTTATCCTAAGGTGCACCTTGAGGATATCTGAGATCTCCTTCAAATTATCGATGATCTTGTCAAAGGACCCGGCACCGCCTACAACGGGCCGTCTTACATCATGTATCTCTTTCGGCCCGTCAAGTGTTATCTGGGCGATGATCACATCGAGGTCTTTGAGTTTTTGTGCCATTTTCTTATCAAGAATGTATCCATTGGATACGATGGTGGCCGAATAAGCGATATTGTTCTCTTTGCAGATCTTTTTAAATCTCGCGGTCATATCCTCAATGATGTCCATCTTCAGTGTGGGCTCGCCGCCGAACCATGTAACATTGAAATTACTGAGCCTTCCGGCTGAATTTTCAAGTAATTTTACGATAGAATCCTGGATCTCTTTTGACATATCTACCTTCAGATGCTCTTCATAGCAATATTCACATCTGAAATTGCATCGCATTGTGGGCGCGATCGTGAGGTTCAGATACTTGTCATTGAATCTGTCGCTGTAATATTCAAGCCGCAGCGCATCCAATTCGTCAAGATCGTCATCTATCAGATAACCGCCATAGGTGAGTTCTTCTTTAATGGTCTCCTTATCCTTGCTCTTGTATTCATAGTTGCCGGGATCCTCCAGCATTTCAGTGATGATCTCATATTCTTCTGCGCTTACTTCGGCAAAGGCGTTCGTGAAAGCATTATATGCCAGATAATTGCCGTCTCCTTTTTCAAAAAAGAAATTATATCTTGATTCCTTCATCCCTTCCTCCAGGTTTTGTGATAAGTTCATATATTCCATTAGTGATTTCTGTGCTATAGTTTCTCAGATCGGGTGCCGGCGTCATTTGAGTGATATACAACTCTTTGTTTTCCTCATACCCCTCAAGTTCAATAAAATAATCGTTAGTTCCGATCGCTTTGGAAATATATTCCGTGATATTTCTCGCGGCATCCGAAAATTTCTCGTTTTGCTGTCCATCAACTGGGAAAACTTCATTTGCGGTCAAAACTATTTTCATCAGGCCATCTGCAGGAACCTTCTGAATAAAAAAAGGCATATCCATATTCTCTCCGGCATCCTTGATCTGTCGGAGCCAGTCGGAGTCGGGAGCGATATACTGCTGCGCCAGAGTAATCCTTTCTGTGCTGTATTTTTCGCCGAAGTCGATCAATTCCTGTTTTCTATTTGAAACGATAAAAGGCGACACCTTGATCCCGTGCATCTGAAGGGATCTGAAAAACAGCGGTTTGTATTCTGCCATCATAAAAAGCTTCATCGGATTGATAACTGATACCGCTTCGCTCAATATGCTGAATACCGAGAATCTCACGGATTCACTTTCACGAAAGCTCGCGATCTCTTCATCCCAGGTATCTTTGATCTCATTCCAGAATTCACGGGAGTATTTACGAAGCTGAAGGTGTGACCAGAAATAAGTCGCATTGTCAAAAACGATACGATCAAGGTCAAAGAGGTTCTCTCCATTCGCATCACTATTCCCCGTAGTAATAAATATACCGGATTCATCTATGGCGATCTTCTGATCCTCGCACTTCGGCGAGATCTCAAAAAACCTGACCTTCTCTCCCTTATCGGAAAGAAATTTGATTAATGATTCACTGCTGGGAGTTCTACGCCTCCCTATTATACCAATTCTCATATTTCCCTAAGATGTACGGATTTTAGCAAATATGCAAACGATTGTCAATCAAATGAAAGAAATGTATAGATTTCTGATGTAATACGATAAAACTTTGAAATATATTTCACAATCCCGCAAATATTTAATACTCTAATATATCCCAATATAGCCCCAATAAGAGCGTGGCGTCATTTTTGCGGGAAAAAAAGATGCATATATTACGGGTTTTTTTCATTTTGCTCTTGACATGGGGAATCTGTTCTGATATAATGTCGCAACAATTTGGAAGGAGGAGTTTTAATGAAATACATTAACACACCAGAAAAGATGAAAGCTAACACACAGCCGCAAACAGATTGCGCGCTTTGCTCAGAAGATCCCCAGTTCTGCGGAAATGGTGGAAATGATTGTCCTGCGAATGGAAATAAGCCCTGTAAAGAAGAAATGCACACACTTTGCGCGCTTTGCTCAGAGGATCCTAGATTCTGCGGTCCTGGCGATTTATTCTAAATCAATAATAGGAGATAATAATGAAATTTATCACAACACCCGAAAGAAAAAAAGCTGCTGACCAAGAGATCACTCTTTGTGCACTTTGTTCAGAAGATCCCCAGTTCTGCGGAAATGGTGGAAAGCCTGATTGTCCTGCTAATGGACATAAGCCCTGTAAAGAAGAAATGCA
>JAGLGN010000010.1 GCA_023144005.1 bacterium | reverse complement strand
AATTTATCACAACACCCGAAAGAAAGAAAGCTGATGACGCTGTAGTTACACTTTGCGCACTTTGCTCAGAAGATCCTAACTTCTGTGGCGACAATGGTGATCAGGGCGGTTCAGGAAATGGAACATGTCCTTGGTACGGTTGCCGTAGCAAATTCTTACATCTCTAATCAATACTAATACTTAGAGAAAATTTTAAGGGGGATCGGTTTTCCGGTCCCCCTTTTTTTTTGGTGGAACTTTTTCCCTTTGAATCAAAAGGAAATTCTAAGCGTAATTTTCAGGAAGTGATCGATCCTACAAGTTCTTTATAGATGTGAAGGCCGGAATTAGCAGAAAGAATTGCCTTGTCGGCGGTTGCCACGTCTTTGCCTTGAGCTATGAGGTCATTATAGACGCTTCTCACGAGGGATTTACCGCGATAAGAAGATATTTGATAAATGAGTTTCTGCATATCCGGAATTCGCTGCTGGGACATATTGTACGCGAAACCTCGGTTATTTGATATCTCAATCAATTTTTCCGTAGGGTTGAAATCAGGATCCTCGGCTCCTTTAAATCTCAAATACCCGAAATATCCGCTGATCATGCTCATGATCGGATTTATCTTAAGCAGTTCTTTCAGATAGGTGATATCCTGATCGTTGATATTGAATTCATCCTTGCGTTCTTCGATTAGTTCAAGCGACCATTCGGCAGCTATGCCGGCAATGCCCTCGGATACTGATTTGTTGAATATTTGAGGGTCGGCGTTCCAATCAGCCTGAAAAGGAAGCGGTAATTGCTCAGAATATACGCCGTTCAATGCATGGCCGAAAAATTCATGAAACACAGTAGGAATTACGAGAAGGGGATTTATCTTCTTTTCAGCTCCATCGGAAAAAACAAGAAAATAATTCCTGTCTATCTCAATCCGTTTAGTTTCAGGATCGTAATTTGAACCGTTGCCGAAAGAGCTCAGCTCGATCTCGATCTGAAGGCCTTCAGGAATAATATCCCTTTCCACGCCCCACTGGACCGCGCTCCTTTTAATATGATCGAATACTTTTCTGATCTTCTCGTCCAGTTCATTATTGTAAAGGGTGATCCGCTGATGCGAGTACCGGTCCTCTAATTTGTAATAATCCCAGATCTTCCTGTAATCCAGGTGCCTTATCATCTCTTCCGCATCATCAAGTATTGAATTGCCGAAGATCTTTTTCAACAGCTCGTCGATTGGTTTTTCAGGAAACATGAAATAGTAATCGGAAAAACATTCAAATACGCCATAAGCGAATTCCATCTGATGTAGAAGAAGTTTTTCAAGATTACTATCGGGTGAATATCGCCGTAGCTCAGATAGATTCTTATCGATACTTTTTTTGATCTCATTGTAGCCGAATGTGTTTGGGAATTCGAGCATAGTGCGGTGGAAAATGCCGTATTCACGCAGGAACTCTCCATATGCAGATATCAATAATTGAAGGTCGTTATTTAATGAGATTCTTTTTAAATTTTTCATAAATACTCAGACAATATTTTACGTGTTCATGGATATTGGGGTCGGAACACATGACCACCGCTACGGAAATGGTCTCGAAGATCTCGGCTTCAGCAGCTCCCTGCTTCATCGCATTTGCCATGTGAAATCTCACGCAGGGTTCGCAATTGTCCACGAGCCCAGCCAGAAGCATGAGGAGCTCTCTATCTTTATCCTGCATGGCTCCACCACATCTCTTGTCCTTCCAGAAGCAGCTGAAATGTTTCGAAAACGCCGGACTTACCTCAGATACCTCGCTTATGAACTTTTCCGCCAGTTCTTTCCTTTTTTTCTCACGGATACTATCATCAATTTTCATAGAACACCTTTTTCACCATCTTATCATAAAAGAGTTTAAAAACCTTGTCCCTTTTCAAAACGATACGGCACTTAACGCTCATGCCCGGGAACAATCTTCTATTGTCGATCATTTTTGTCAGGGCATCTCCGGAGAGTGAAACGGTAGAATTGTAAAATATCGCCGGCAGCATGTCCCCGCGCATCGGTACCCTTCCTATCTTCGCCAATCTCCCGTCAATTGTGCCGTGGTCCATATGCGAAAGCGCGTTTATCAAAACGATGGTCTGCAAATCGGTGTTGATCCTGTTCAGCTGGTTTTCGGGAATAAATACTTCTGCTTCCCAAGAATCAGGGTCATAAATGAAGATCTCACGAACCTTCCCGAGTGCCTCTCTGATGTGGACTTCTCCGTTGATTTCAGCGATTATGATCTTGTCCGTGGACTTTATCTCTGAAGCAGCAATTAGAGATTGTCCCTTTATGACCCTCTCCCCGTCTTTTATTATTACTGCCGCATCCTTATCTTTGATATACTGCATCTTTGACGGATACAGATTTCCGGATACGGTAATGGTCTCACTTCCTTCAAAAATATTTGTCAGAACAAATAACGATATCAGAAGTAAGATGAATAACCAGAGAACATAAACAACAAGTTTTTTCGTTATATCGAAGTATTTTTTACTTTCCATTTATATCACCGTCAGACGGTCGTAGAGGTTTCTATAAACCACGGAATCCGCCATGAGCTCTTCATGAGTACCTTTTTCCTTGATCGTCCCTTCGTCTATCACGAATATAATATCCGCATCTTTGATCGTAGAAAGGCGATGCGCTATAACTACGGTCGTACGGCCCTTCCTGATCTTCTTTAAAGCACTTTGGATATACTGTTCGGATTCAAGGTCAAGTGATGATGTCCCCTCGTCAATGATCAGGATCGAAGGATTAACATAGAGGATCCGGGCAATGGTTATCCTCTGTTTTTGTCCCTGTGAAAGACGGAGTCCTCTCTCTCCGATGATCGTATCGTAACCTTTGGGGAATGCCTCAATAAAGGTATCGGCATACGCCATTTCGGCGGCCTTCTTCACTCTTTGCATATCGATCGCCCCTCTTTCAAGCGTGATATTATCAAGGATCGTCCCGTAGAACAGAAACGGATCCTGCATCACCGTCCCCATCTTACTTCGGAGAGATTCCACCTTTACTTTTTTTATATCATACTCATCTATATGTATGCTTCCTGAGTCAGGATCGTAAAATCTCTGAATAAGGCATGCGATAGTAGATTTGCCGACCCCGCTCTTTCCCACGAGCGCTACGGTATTGCCTTGCGGGATATTCATATTAATATTTTTCAAAATTGCTTGCCCCTTTTCATAGGAAAAATTCACATCTTTGAATACGATATCGCCTTTGATATTCTCCGGCAGCTCTTTTGCCTCAGAGGTATCATGTATCTTCGGTTTAATGTCATAGAACTCAAAGAACCTTCCGGTGTGGATAAGGGTTATCTGAATGTCCTGACTGAGGGTAACGAGCTGTCTCAAAGGATCATAAAGGTAGCCGATGAACATGGTGAAAGCGAGGTATTTCCCAAGGGTCAGATCGCCGTTGAGTATCTGGACCCAGCCGAACCACATGTATAAAAAGCGCGTGACCGCCCTTATTACTCCGAGAGCCATCTGGGAGCCGTTTTGTAAAAGACCTGTCTTTAAGCGCGCATTAAGCATTTCGGAATAGAGGCTTTTTATCTTGCCGGTTATCTGCTTCTCTATCTTCAGCGATTGAACCGTCCGGATGCCTGAAAGCGTTTCGAAATTCTTTGCGGAAAGCTCTGCCCCCGCTTCTACTGCCTTTTTAGAAAATTTATGTATGTATTTATTGGTATAGAAGAAGACCAGTGCATCCACGGGTATCAGGCAGATTGCGATAAGTGCGAGCTTCCAGTTTATTAAAAAGATAATCACAGGGAAAATTATTATCGAAAGTGTACTCATGATGACACGGTTAATTATGTCCATGATCCGGTAGAGAGATTCTCCCGCGTCCTGAAATCTCGACATGACCTCTCCAACTTTCCTTGAATCGAAAAAATTGAAGGAAAGCTTTAAAAGGTGTTTAAAGAACTTGAATTGAAGCTCTGTCCACATCTTAAGGCCTAGGCTATACATAAAATAATTTCTGAGGAAATTAAAAAGTGCCTGCACAACAGAAAATAAAAGCAGTGTAAGCAGAATGAAATACAGGAGATCTACATTGCTTTCAGGATAAACCGTGTCAATAAGGATCTTTGTGAACCATGGGATCGGAAGAGAGAGTATGGTGATTATTATTCCAAGAACTATCGACTGGACTATATTGCCCCAATAGGGACGAATGAGTTTGGAAAAACGCCATAGCTGTCCGTACTTCTTCACTTCTCCTCCTTATATAGTGTCCTGATTCATAAATAAGTTGACAATGGCTGATGCTACTTTGTTTAGCATGAGAGGCACCAGGCCCACCGCATACCCACTGCGGTATGTAAGCAACGAGCAACACAGAAGACAGAAAAGAGCTTCAGCCCGAAGGGAATATCATCTTTGGTCAATTTCGTCCTCTCTTTTCGTTTACGTACCACTAAAGGTACGCCACACTTATCGTTCGTTGGAATTGACTCAAATCTACAAATTCCATTGTCATCGTATTTATGAAACAGTACACCACCTCAAAATATTCTATATTATTTAATTTACTGTGTCAATAGCGGCACCATTCATAAGGTGCCAGTGGACCCGGCAGCCTGCTGCGCAGACTGAGTACGAAGTACGAAGTGCGAGGTACGAGGTGGAAACGAAGCCAATATTCACACCCGTAACCGGAAAATCAATATTTCGCTTAATACATTAAATTTTCTGTTACAATCGTTTCACGCCGTACCCCAACCAAGATATGGGACATGTCGTACGCCGTAGGCGTTCGTCTGTCCCGATGTAAAAGTACCAAGCAAAGAGTTGACAGGAAGTGGAGCGTGTAAACTCTTTGCCTCATTAGAATCATATGCAAACTTTATCCACACCTGTCCTCTGTAATCCTGAGCATTTCGCGAAGGATACAGATACTTGCAGGTAATGGAGGTGAATGTTGCATTTCAATATGAAAATAGTACAATAATTATAATGATGAAGGGAGATTATGTCTGATGGAAGAGCAATTTGCAATGAATACAACAACAGTCCCCGATATTCGCTAAACTCTACGCCTTGTGCTTCTCTTCGCTGCGTTCCAATTTACTCAAATAATGAATGTTTTTTCCTTTTTTTAGAACCCTTTCACACATTTTATATATGCCCATTGCTGATTCACCCGACAAAAACAAAAATTCACAATAATTATAGTAAGCTTTTCCAAGCTCTGTCAGCATGTTCATTTTTTTATACTTATAACTGCATTCTTCAAATCGTTCTCTTATTTCCTTTACTGACCGAGTTTTTGTTTTTCCCCAAAGCATTGCCTCCAGAAGGTCAGCATGATTATTTTCATGCTCAGCACCTATCTCGGATGCATATCGGCGCTTTTTCTCAATGAACTCCTTTATCTCATCAATGTTCTTTTTACGATTAGTCTTTCCTCTAGATAGTTTTTTTATTCCGTATTCCGCCAATAAACCGGCTGTGACGCAAAGGTATGTTCGATCACCTAATGAGCTTAAGTCGCTCCACGCCTTCCTTAAATATTTCCTTGCTTTGTTCATTACATCAGTTTCCAAATAGAACTCCCCTATATACATATAGCATGATGCCTGCGTAGGTTTATCATTTATTTTCTCGGATATTGCTAATGCATCAAAAAACATTTTCTCGGCTCTATCATAGCACGCCTGTATAAGGTATATACTTCCCAAATTTATCGATACGCTCTCTATTCCGAATTTATCCCCCAATTCATAAGCCAATTTCAGCGCCTTTCTGTTTAGAGTAACAGCTTTATCCAGATCATTTTTCTGAATATATACGACACCAAGATTATTCGCTGCCATAGCCATCCCAAGTTTATTGCCTGTTTTTTGAGAAAACTTCATCTGCTTGATAAATAGAGATTCGGCTTTATCAGAATTCCCCATATGCAAATATACGGCCCCGATATTTGAATATAGAGTGCCAAGGAAGTTAATATCAGTTGTTTTTTTATGAAGATAAATTGCTCTACTGTAAAAATCTATTGCATTTTGAAATTCCCCTTTATTCCAATATATTGCCGCTATGCTGCTCAATAACGATGCTTCTGTCTTAAGCAGGTCTTCTGAGTCTGAATCAGCCTCCCTCAGGTTTGCAACAATAGCGATACCCTGATCTCCATATGTTGCGGCTGTATTGAAATCTCCCTGCAGTCTATTGATCCAACATAACTTCCCCAAAGCCTTGACGGCAACTAGGGAATGCGGAGTATCAGTAATTATTTGCGTCAGTATTTCTTTTGCTTCATCAAACCTGGAAGTGAGTTCATAGATCAGAGCTTGCTGTATCCATGTATGATACTTCTCCAATTCATCAATATTAGTACTCTCAATCTGCTTCTCTATTTTCATAGAGTCATTGTATTGGCCAACATTTATATATATATTAGATAGTCCTTTGAGGGCTCTCAAATAAAAGTTAAATCTCTCTCTTTTTTTTTCCTTCATTATCTAAAAGGGGGATGTCGGTGCAAAATTCCTTCTCAAATCTTAATGGTCTCCTATCTACACCAACCTCGGAATATTCTATATTATTTAATTTACTGTGTCAATAGCGGCACCATACATAAGGTGCCAGTGGACCCAGTGGACCCAGGGACAAGTGCACAAGGAACAAGGAACAATGGGCAAGGTTTAAGAAGTGAAATGAAGAATTGAGAAATGAACAGATAAAAGATGGAGTACAAAGATATTTTTACCTCAACCTTGAACTTGCGAGCGATCTTTTACCCCTCGTACATCGCCCCCCGTACTTCGTACTTCTGTTTCACTTGTTCCGTGTCCACCTGCATTGTTTCTTGTAAAATTAGTCAAAATGTGCTATTTTCTAAAAAGGTGCTTTATAGATGAAAACGACTAAATATATATTCAACAATTTGTGCGAAATGCCTCTTGCTAACAGAAATGACTATCCTGATGCGTATTCACATTATTACAGAGAGAACACAGGCTGGAAGAAGGTTACCTACTTTCAGTTCTTCAGAGATATCGAGACTATCGCGGCTGGATTCGTAGAATATGGTGTAGAATTAAATGATCATGTCTGCATATTCGTCGATAACCGTTATGAATGGGCTTGTACCGACTATGCCCTGATGGGTATCGGAGCCCCATCCGTTCCAAGAGGTACCGATTCTTCTACTAAAGAGCTTATTGTCCTGCTTGAGCATTCCGACTCTAAGTATATGATCCTCCCCGATCTTGGTCTGCTTGATGCCCTGTTTGATCACGCTCCCGACAAGATCAAAGCGGTGAAACATATTTTCATTATGGATAAACCGGCGTCAAAACAACCATATGCTAAGATGTTAAAAGAATTAAAGCAGGTGGTATTTTATGATGAACTCATGGAGAAGGGTGGAAAGAGGCTTGAGAAAGAGCCGGACCTATATACAGAGCTCATCAAGAAGATCGATCCAAAAACTTTGGTATCGATTGTTTATACATCTGGGACCACCGGAAACCCCAAGGGTGTAATGCTGGACCATACGAATTTTCTGCATAATGTCAGAGCGATCACACCGGTTCTTGAGATAAAGCACAGGGGCCAGGATAAGAGTTTGAATATCCTTCCCATCTGGCATGTATACGAACGCAGTTTTGAATTCTGTACTCAGGCCGGGACAATGGCAAATGTATATTCCGACCCAAGGAATATGTCCGCAGACCTTGCCGAACAGAATCCGCATGTCTTTGCCTCCGTTCCCAGGGTATGGCAGAATATCTATGAGCGGATAATGCAAAAGGTGAAGGAGAAATCACCCGTAGCGAGATTCATCTTCTTTATCTCATTAAAGGGGAATTTCTATTGGGTACTTTCCAGGAAACATTTATCAGGTGCGTATCTGTCATTTAAAAGGCGTAGTCTCTTCAGAAGGTTCTTCGCTGGAACCTGGGATCTTATCCGATTGGTTTTACTTTTCCCGATCCATTTGCTTGCCGGTGTTATTTTCAAGCCGATAAAGCAGAAATTAGGAAAGAATATGCGCTCTTCCTATTCGGGCGCGGGCTCCTTGCCGAGATACTGTGATAACTTTTTTAATTCGATAGGTATAAATCTTTACAATGCTTACGGGATGACCGAATCATCTCCCGGGATCATGTCGAGACGGCCCGGGAGAAATACTCTGGGCGCGACAGGAATCCCGTTTATGGAAACAGAAGTGAGGGTCTTAAACAGCGCCGGCAAGGTGACTGAAATAGGTGAGAAGGGAGTCCTTTACGCGCGCGGCCCTCAGGTAATGCGCGGGTATTACAAGAATCCCGAGAAAACAAAAGAAATGCTCTGCGATGACGGCTGGCTGAACACAGGCGATCTTGCGGTCTTAACGGAAAGCGGTGATTATGTTATCGTAGGAAGAGAAAAGGATACCATAGTCCTTCTCGGCGGTGAGAATGTTGAGCCCATACCGATTGAAGAAACTCTGCGGACCAGTGTTTACATTGATCATGCGGTTCTATTAGGGCAGGACAAGAAAACCCTGGAAGCTCTGATCGTTATCGGGAATGAGACATTGGAAAAATTAGCCGATACACTCAAGCTTCGCAAAGAAGATATCGTCGCTGACGGTGACGAAACAATTGAAAATAGTGATGCTAAAAAACTCATTAAGGGTGAAGCCCGCCGCCTGGTCAATCCAAAGACCGGCTTCAGGCCATTTGAGAATATCTCGAATATTGTTCTTATGAGAAAGAGTTTTACTGTCGGCAAAGAATTAACGCACACGCTGAAGTTAAAGAGGAAATATGTTATGGAGCAGTATAATCATATCATAGCTAAACTTTCCTTAGGCAAGAAGAAGGCTAAAACCAAATAGAGGTTCGAGGTTAGTGCAGAAAAAGGGAATCACATCCGTAACCGGAAAATCGTTATTTCGATTCTTTCATCACAATCATCCGTTGAAACAATAGAACGCCGGAGCTATCAGCCTACCGGACGGAAGGTTGAATATTTTAACTAAATACATCCAATTCAGATAAATAAGTAGGTTGAAAAATTCACCACCTCCGTCCCTGGAGAATAGTGTTCTGAGTCATAAATACGATAGCAATGGCTGAAGCTATTTTGTTACGGATTCAAGGCGCGAGGAACACTGCATACCCAAGGCGGTATGTAAGTAACGAGCAACACAGAAGACAGAAAAGAGCTTCGGCCCGAAGGGAATCTAATCTTTGGTCAATTTCTTCCTCTCTCTTCGCTTGCGGACCACAAGGGTACGCTGCGCTCATTGTTCGTTGGAATTACCTCAAATCTAAACATTCCATTGCCATCTTATTTATGACTCAGATCACCTGGGCGGGTGGAGGGAGAATGGGTTTAAAATCACCCGAGAACAATCTCCACACATTTTCGAATGCTATCCCTCTCTCTTTTGTCATTCCCGCGAAAGCGGGAATCCATCTATATTTCCTTTCTCTACTTTTCACTTCGTACATCCAACCGTGTACATCCATCACTCGTGAACGACTGTCACCGCATTCAGGAATCAAAGAACTAACGCCATTACTAGGCAATTAACCCAAAACAGTCATATATCTATCAGAATACAGTTGCGCAAAAATAAGTATTGACAATATAGTGTAAAAAGTATATAATGATATAGATATGAAAAAGACAATAAGCAACAACCTTGTTTCATTGGGAGAAGCGACTCTATGTATTGAAGGGAATAATAAAGGAGAGATATATGTTTGAAAAGAAAGTAGCTTTCATAGGTGACTCGATAATGAAAGGTGTGATATATGAAAATGAACGCTTTCAGATCTCGAAGAACTCCTTTGTTAAAAGATTTGCGGAGTCCACGAATTTTAAGATAGAGAATTATGCTAAATTCGGGATGACAAGCGAGAAGCTGCTCAAAAGACTGGAGTCATATATTGAAAGGAAGCCCGACCTTGTATTCTTTCAAGTGGGCGGCAATGACTGCAATTACAAATGGGATCTAATTTCAGGTGATCCTTTCGGAGAGCATTCTCCAGTTGTGCCGCGTGAAGATTATGCGATGAATCTCGCCGCGGTCTATCGTAAATTCCAAGATGCCGGCATCGGTGTTATCGCACTGAATCTACCTCCATTGTTCGCGGAGCGGTTCTTTGCTCATATTTCACAAGGGCTTTCCGAGAGAAATATTCTGAAATGGCTCGGAGCCAAAAGTGTGATCTACTCCCATCATGAAACATACAGTTCTATTTTAGAAGATGTCAGCACCTCATTCGGCATAGATGTGATTGACATCAGAAGCGAATTTCTTTTGCGTGGAAGATATCATGAGCTGATCTGTGAGGACGGAATGCACCCCTCGGAAGCGGCTCAGTCGATCATCTATAGAGGTATCATTAATTATCTTATCGGTAAAACCGTATGGAATGTCAAACAGAGCAATAAATCCGCCTCGGTCCAAATGTCATGTCACGCAGGTTGATTCACAAAGAGAGTCTTATAGAGAAATTGACAATTGACAGTTAACAATTATTAGTAAGTGGCCCAGTGACCCAGTATCCCAGTAGACCCCTTTCTCAACTTTGAACATTTGAACTTTTGAACATTCAACATTTGAACAATCTACTACACATCACACGCAAAGCGATTTGCAGAAGAACGGAAAATCCCATATAATAAACAATGAGGACATTATGATATACGCGAAGGTAATCGGCAATATTGTCGCGACAAAAAAAGAAGAGAAGTATGTCGGTAAAAAAATATTGATGGTACAGCCGTATGATCTCAATACAAAAAAAGCCGCAGGAGATTCTTTCGAAGCGATAGATGTCACACAGGCCGGTATCGGGGATTATGTTCTGGTCACCGTTCAGGGCCGCTCATCCAGAGTAGCGCTGAATGATCTTGAAATGCCCATAGACGCTGTCATCGTAGCGATAGTTGATAAGGTCTATCTGGATGAAGAATAAATTCCGGTTTCTGTTTCTGGGCGATATATTCGGCAAGCCCGGCCGCCGCAGTTTACTTTCAAACCTTAAAGATATTCAGAAGGAAATGAATGTTGATTTCACCGTAGCGAACGGCGAGAACCTCGCCCACGGCAACGGTATCAATGAGAAAGGTTTTTACGAGGTATTGGAGGCGGGTGTAGATGTTGTTACTTCAGGCAATCACCTTTTCGGCGTCAAACAGGTCTTGAAGATAATTGATGAAACGGATCAATTACTGATTCCAGCGAATTACCCTAAAGGCGTTCCCGGACAGAGGATAGGGATCTATGAAGTCGCCAAGGGATTGAAGACGATGATCATAAATCTCCACGGGAGGATTTTGATCAACACGGAATTTGACTGTCCCTTCAGAACTTTAGAAGATCTCCTCGCAAAATACAGTGATTTTGAAGGACCGATCTGGGTCGATTTCCATGCCGAGGCCACAAGTGAGAAGAGAGCCATGGGCCTTTACTTTGACGGCAAGATATCAGGGATCTTCGGCACACATACACATATCCAAACTTCCGATGAAAGGATAATGCCCAATGGAACCGCATATATAACAGATCTTGGAATGTGCGGCCCATATGATTCAGTTATCGGTATCACCCTGAAATCCGTGATAAAGAATTTTCTGTATTCCACACCTTCACGTTTCGAGGTCGCTTCGTCACAGCCCAGTATTCAGGGCATTGCCGTTGATTACTCGGTAAAGGATGCGAAAGCTGTTCATATTGAAAGGGTGTTCAGACAGTACTGATGCTTCCCATATTTATAGTAGGCCCGACAGGGATAGGAAAGACCGAACTCGCGATAAGGGTCGCAAAAGAGATCAAAGCCGAGATCATCTCCGCGGATTCCGTTCAAGTATTCAAACTCCTTGATATCGGCACCGGAAAGCCGTCTCCCGAAGAACTTCAGGGCGTGAAAATGCATCTTTGTGATTTCGTATCTCCCAATGCTTATTACTCCGCCTATAATTACTCTTTGGATGTGAAAGAGGCCTTGAAGAAAATTGACGGCCCGTGTATTATCAGCGGGGGCACCGGCCTGTTCGTCGAGGCATTGATAAGAGGCATTGCTCCTGATCTTCCGAGGGATGAAAAACTGCGGCTTGAGATAAGGCAGAAAGCCAAGGAGAGTTCCTGGGAAGAGGTGCACGCAATGGTAAAGGATGTTGATCCCGAATACGCCTCCCGAATATCTTCCAATGACCCCGTAAGGATCAGCCGCGCACTGGAGATCTATTTTCTTACCGGGAAGACCCTCTCGTCTTTGAAAGAGGAATCCTTCAATAATCGTGTATTTTCGGATTATAAACTGATAAATCTGACATGTGCTCGGGAAGACCTCTATCAGCGTATCGAGAGGAGAATAGACAATTGGTTCGAGCAGGGCTGGGTCGATCAAGTGAATGAATTATTTGAAAAAAAGATCGTTGACGACTCTACGAAGGCCTTGGGGTTCAAGGAGATCATCGAATTTCTGCGGGGAGATATCAAAACCCGTGCAGAGCTGTTTGCAAAGGTCAAGCAGAAGGAGAGAAATTACGCGAAAAGGCAGATCACCTGGTTCAAAAGATACGAAGAGCGCATAGATATTGGTTTGACCTTTGATGTAAAATCAGATACAATAAATATTCTGGACGAGATAGGAGAATGAAATGGGCGTAAATTTTCAAGAACCCTTTTTAAATCAATTGAAGAAGAAAAAAGTAGAAGTAACCGTGAGGTTTTCCGGAGGGGATTTTCTTACCGGAACGATCAAGGCCTTCGACCAATATATCATTATCATAGAGGGCAAAGACAAGGACTTCGCTGTATATAAGAGTTCTATCAATGTAATCGAGCCGGAGAAAGGTTTCAGAATCCAGGATGTCTAAAAGGCGCTGCCTCATCGTATATCCATTAGTTAATGCTGAAGACACTGTGTTTCAGAAAGAATTCTTAAGAGAATTCCGAATGTTGATATCCGCTATCGGAATACATTCCGTAGGTGAGCGGAAATTCGATCTGAAAAGAAAACTACCCGCTACATTGATCTCGAAATACCGTATGGAACAATTGGCTGCTGAAGCTACGGAGAAAGATGCCGAGATGCTGGCATTCATGGGAACGCTCTCTCCGACACAGAAGTTCAATCTGGAAGAATACTTCGGCCCGATGGGCATCTTCATTATCGACAGGGAAGAAACGATCATTGAGATATTTCACGAACATGCCAAGACGAGTGAGGCCAAACTTCAGGTTGAATTGGCGCGCTTGAAATACCTCCTGCCAAGGCTGAAAGGCCGCAATGACCTATCCCGGCTTGGCGCCGGTATAGGCACGAGAGGTCCGGGAGAGCAGACGCTTGAATATGAGAAAAGAACGGTATTGAAACGTATATCCGCAATCAATAAAAGAATAAAAAAGCTCTCCGTGGATTATTCAGAGCAAGGCAAACAGAGAAAGGGCCTTTTTCAGGCGGCACTATGCGGGTATGCGAATTCGGGTAAGACCACGGTATTGAACTCCCTTGCGAAATTCAATAGCAAGACCATGAATAAACCATTCACTACATTGGATACGCTTGTCAAAAAAAGTTGGGTTGGAGGTGAGAATATTCTCGTAGTGGATACAATAGGATTTATAAGAAACCTTCCGAAAGGCTTAGAGCTCGCGTTCAAAACCACGATGAATATCCTGAATCAAGTGGATCTGATCATTTTACTCTATGATCTGTCCGCCAGGGACCTCGGGATACAGATGGAAACGGTCGAATCGCATTTGGAGAAGATCCTTGATGAAAAGAAGCAGGTATTGACCGTATTCAATAAATTAGACCTGAGATCCGCCCGAGACAGGCATCAGGCCTTCAGTAAGCGATTTCCCGAGGGTGTTTTTATTTCAGGAAAAACAGGGGAAGGGTTGAGCCAATTCAAGGCAATTTTGAAAAATTACAAAGAAAAGGTAAAATAACGAATATGAAAGATTATGTAGTTGCCTTAATAGGACGTCCGAATGTAGGTAAATCCACTCTCTTTAATGCTATTTTGGGAAGTAATGATGCCATTACCGAGAAGGATCCCGGTATAACAAGGGACCGAAAATACGGCAGTATCAATCGAGAGGGGTTCAGGATCATCCTTGTCGATACCGGTGGATATGACACTGATGAAACCGGAATTATTTCCAAGATACGCGAGCAGACACTTATGGCCGTTACCGAATCTGATATTTCCATTTTTGTAGTAGACGGCCGCGTGGGGCTTATGCCCAGCGATGAGGATGTTGCCGAGATCCTGCGGAAGCACAGCAAACCCGTTATCCTTGCTGTAAACAAGATCGATAATGATGATCAGAATGAATTTCTCTATGAATTCAATAAGCTTGGTATTAAAAAGATCATTCCGATCTCCGCTTCACATAGGAAGAACCTTACGACCCTCACCGACGCTATAGATGAGATCGCTGTGAAATTACCGAGCATAAGAAAGGCGGCCAAGAAGGTCGATGATAATATGAAGATCGCCATTGTCGGCCAACCCAATTCCGGGAAATCCAGTCTTGTGAATTTCCTCTTGGGGAAAAAAAGGATGATCGTCTCTGAAATGCCGGGTACTACAAGGGATTCAGTAGATTCAGAGATAAAATTCCATGGTATCGCAGTAACTCTTATAGACACCGCCGGGCTGAGAAGAAAGGCCAAGGTAAATAATAAGGTAGAGGTGTACTCTATTCTGAGGACCATAAAGTCAATTGAGCGTTCTGATATTGTCTTTCTCATGTTCGACATTGATAAGGGCTTGACAGTGCAGGACCAGAAGATCGCCGCGCTTGTTCGAAACCGGCAGAAATGCCTTTTGATACTGGGAAATAAATGGGATCTTGTAGATACGGACAGGCATGAAAAAAGAAAATCCCTGGACCAGGAGATAAAGGATAAGTTCTCCTTTTTCCCTGGCGTAGGCATTGAGGTCATATCAGCGACGCAGGGTCAGAATGTAGGCAAGGTGATGGATGCGGCTTTCGTTTACTTCCAGAAGTACCGGATAAAATTCCCGACCTCGAAGTTGAATTCAGTATTTCAGCTCATCATGGCCGATAATCTCCCTTCCGCCTCACGCAGCTTCAAGATGTATTACGGTACGCAGACGGATAACCGTCCGCCCACTTTCAAACTGTTCATCAACTCCAAAAGGCATGTGAATAAAACACTTATCAGATTCTTGGAGAAGCGGCTCACCGAGAAATTGGGACTTCAGGGCATACCCCTTCAAATAGACCTTGTGGAGAGAAGATGAGGCTCTGGTTCCTGACGTTTCCGTTGCTCTATCTTATCGGCAGCATCCCCTTTTCCTTTATTATAGTAAGATTAGTTTCAGGTAAAGACCTGAGAACGATAGGTTCGGGAAATGTCGGCGCCACAAACGCATTCAGGGCAATAGGGGTATTTTGGGGAGTGATCTCGCTTCTGCTGGATGCTCTCAAATCCGCCGGCCCGCTCCTTCTTTTAAGGGCATTTCCGGATCTTCTTCCGCCCTTTCTTGATATAAATGATTCCTTGGTTATCTGCGGAGCTGTTCTTGTCCTGGGACATGTCTTTTCCATTTTCCTTTCTTTTAAAGGCGGTAAAGGCGTAGCTACGACCCTTGGTGTAATGGTGGTACTTTTTCCATTCCAGGTAATGCTCGCCTTTGTGGTTTTTGCTATTTTATTTGCCATTTTTCATATCGTTTCCCTTGCTTCGATCTTAGGTGCTATCACGGTATTTGTCCAAACATTCCTATTTCCTTTCACCTTTGGGCAAAAAATATTCTTAATTCTCATCTCCCTGTTTATTATACTGAAACACCGCGCAAATATAGCGAGGTTGGTTAAAAGACAAGAAAAGAAGCTTTTCTGAAATTCTGTCAATCCTTGTAATCGCCCGATATAATTGAAAAAGACTTGATTTTTCCTTTTCAAATCTGTATAATCTACCATGAAAATTACGGTGCTCGGTTCCGGCGGATGGGGGACAGCCCTCGCAATTCTGCTGAATAACAATATTTCAGATGACGGCATAGTCACCATTTGGGACCACTTTCCTGAGACTTTGGAAAACATACGAAAGCATCGTGAGAATACGCATTTTCTTCCGGGAGTGAAGATCCCGGAAAATATTGCTCTTTTAGATGATCTCGAAGAAGCTCTGTCCGGCGCTGAACTTGTTCTTTCAGCCGTTCCGGCCATGGGAGTGCATGAGATATCTGACGCGGTAGCACGCCACGCGGATCATCTTCAGGCTGTCATAAGTGCTACCAAAGGATTCGATATTCCCGGCAAACGCCGTGTTTCCGAACTTTGGAAGGATGCGCTGGGAGATTCTTTTAAAGATAAGTACGCGGTGCTGTCCGGCCCTTCACATGCGGAAGAGGTTGCCAGAAAGCGGCTGACCGCTGTTACGATCGCTTCCGGAGATATCAAATTAGCCAGGAGCCTATCAGAGGTCTTTTCCAATGAGTACTTCCGCTGCTATGCGTCGGATGATGTGATCGGCGTGGAATTGGGTGGAGTTCTTAAAAATATCATGGCCATTGGTGCAGGCATCATTGACCAAATGGAACTGGGTGTAAATGCCCGATCCGCATATATCACTCGTGCTCTTTATGAAATGATTCGTTTCGGTACCGAAGAGGGCTCCCGCAGGGATACCTTTTACGGGCTTTCCGGAATCGGGGACCTGATAGTCACCTGTACCAGCGATCTGTCGAGAAATCATTATGTAGGCAGAGAGCTCGGAAAGGGGCGCAGCGTAGCTTCCATTCGAGAAGGGATGAAAATGGTCGCTGAAGGCGTCGCCACAACAGAGATAATGCAGGAATTAGCTATTAAGAAAAAGATAGATATGCCTATCACGAAAGTACTCTACGGAATAATGTACCGCGGCCTCTCCGTTAAAGAGGGGATCGTCGAATTGATGGGCCGTTCATTAAAAGATGAAATTTTTTACTGATAATCACAGGAGGTTATTATGAAGAAAGCTGTAAACCTTACAAAGAAGGAAATGGTTGCTGCAATTGCTGAAAAAGCTGGTGTGACAAAAGTTCAGGCTCAGAAAGCCGTCAACGCTTTTATTGATGAAGTTACCGGAGCACTTAAGACAAAAAAGAAAGTTACTCTTATCGGATTCGGAACCTTTTCCACAAAGCACAGAAACAAAAAGAAAGGAATCAATCCCAAGACCGGTCAGTCGATTATGATCCCCGCGAAGGACGTTCCTCATTTCTCAGCCAGCTCCAAGCTCAAAGAAGTTGTTGCTAATAAGAAATAACTAGCGACCATTCTGACAACCGACGGGGGGAGTTCTCTCTCCCCGTCATCAAATCATGACAGAAAAAAAGAAGATATTTTACTCCGTTTCCGAGGTGGCTGAAATGGTGAGTGTAACATCTCAAACCATTAGAAATTGGGAAAAAGGTATACCACAATTGAAGGTGCATACAGACGACAACGGCCGCCGGTTTTTTACTGTCAAAAATCTGGAAGTATTAAAGAAGATAAAGAAATGGCGCGATGACGGTTATAGTTATGACGCTATTCGGAAATTGTATTCAAAAAAAGTTGACAAAAATATAGAAAACATTATAATAAGGCTCAATTCATTGATCGACCGTATCAATGACATGATCTGATCTTATCGGGGCGTAGCGCAGTCCGGTAGCGCACTGGCATGGGGGGCCAGGTGTCGCTGGTTCGAATCCAGTCGCCCCGATTTTTCATTCTCCCTGTTGAAAAAAAAACTTAAACCGCTATAATATACATTATTATGTAGAAAAGGAGCCAAAAATGGAAGCCGACAGAACGGATCCTTTCAAATTGGTAAAAGAAGAAGAGGGCAAAGGGCAAAAACTTATTGACACAGCGAAAAAGGAAGCCGCTTCGATCCTTTTTGATGCGGATAAAAAGATCAAGGAATTCAATGAGATCGCTGATAAAGAGATAGGTGAAAGCAGAAGAACCGCCGAGAAAGAAAACGATGGGAAGTATCAGAAGAAAGTCAAGGAACTTGAGAATGAAATGGGTGCCGCTTTTGCTGAAATAGACCGCAAGCTTAATGAAAGAAAAAGCTCAATCGTAGCCGGTATCATAAAAGAATTCAAAAAAGGATGAGAAATTAGATGTCGATCAGGAAATTTAAGAAAGTAGACATTATCGGCCTGAAATCTGAACGGGAGCGTATCCTTAAAGACCTTTCAGAGCTCGGTGTTGTCCACGTAGATTCCCGGACACTGGAAACAAAGAACCCCGAGAGGGGGCAGATAGACTCACAATTAGAAAAATTGTACCGAATATACGATAACCTTTCTCCTCTGGACAATGAAGAGCGCTCTTTTTTCCAGGGTGAAAAGGTTATGATCTCCGCACGATCCCCTCTTCCTTATCTCTCGGATAACGAGATAGATGAGTTGCATGAAAAGGTAATGGAGCATGCCCGAGTTGACAGAGAGAAGCAATCTGATATCACTACACATAGGCATCATATCGAGCAACTCGGTGTCGTATCGGATCTTAAGGTCCCTCTGAATGTGATATGTGATTCCAAAAAAACGCTCGGGAGAATATACACCGTTAAGACCCTTGCGGCTTCGGAATATATGTCCGCATTATCAGAGATCGACCTTTTCCACGTAGAAATGACGGGTGAGGCGGGCGGTAAGACAGGATACGCTCTGCTTTCATTATTGGATCAGGAAGAAAAGCTGCTTGAGCTCAATAAGAAATATGATGCGGAAGTATTCTCCTTATCCGCTTTTGACTCTATTCCGAGCGAAGAGATCGAAAAAGCGCACTCGTCGATCAGGTCATTGTCTTCTCAGATAAAAGAGACAGAAGCCTCCCTCAGTGAATATATTTCGAAGATCAGACCGGTTAAGATCACGATCGATCGCTTTGAGAATCTGAAGAAACAGCGGAATCTTTCCGTCAATCTTCCCGAATCCGCAAAAACAGTTTGCATCTCGGGATTCATTCCTTCCGCAAAGGAGAAGGCGGTAGCTGAAAAATTCAATGGCTTTGAAGGGATATTTATCGAGGTCAGAGACCCCGCTCCCGAAGATGAAGTGCCTGTGGAGCTTTCGAATGTCGGACCGGCCGCTTTCTATGAGACCATCACGGATATGTATGGCAGGCCGAGTTATTCGGAAATAGACCCGACTATCTTTATTTCACTCTTTTTTACTTTCTTTTTCGGTTTTTGTCTCACGGACGCGGGATACGGCTTGATCATTAGCGTGGTCACCGGCCTGGTACTGCTGAATAAGAAAGCGAGAAAGTTCTTGGGCAAGTCCATCGGGCTTGTTTATGTCTTTTTCTTCTCCGGACTGGCAACTATTGTCATGGGCATCCTTACCGGCGGTTTTTTCGGGATCGCATTACCCGTGGCGGTGGCGCGTTTTGTACCATTGAACCTGAGTATTGACAATCTCGATAAGAGCGCCATACCCTTTATGAAATTCGCTATTTACCTTGGGGCCGTTCAAGTTGGCCTGGGCTTCTTCATGAATATGTTCAAGGAATTCAAACGAAAGAATTTCTTCAATGGCATCATGCAGAACCTTCCCAGCGTACTCATGATATATTCCGGCATTCAATTGGCCGCTATGCTTATGGGAGCGAAGGTGAACGGCCAATTGTGGGGTATCATATTTGTCACATCATTATTAATGAATGTCATCTTTTCCGCTCCGGAATCCAAGGGCGTCAAAAGAGTGCTCAAGGGTGGCTACAACGCGTTTTTCGGCTTTACCGGCCTTATGGGTGATATCCTTTCATATATGCGCTTATTTGCCCTGGGACTAGCCACGGGCATATTGATATTCGTTTTGAATACAGTTGCCGCTGTACTTGTGGATCTTATGAAGATCCCCGGCTATGTGCTGGCGGCATTGCTCCTTATTGTGGGGCATATTATAAATATTTTATTGAATGCGCTTGGGGCATTTGTTCATTCTTTGCGGCTTCAATTTGTGGAGTTCTTCCAGCAGTTCTTTGAAGGTGCCGGTACTCCGTATGAACCGTTCAGAAATGAATACCGTTTCACAGTGTATGACAATGACGAAAATAATTAGGAGGACCTTATGGGTTTAGCATGGGCATTAGCAGGTATTTTTCTTGCGGTGGTTCTTTCGGGTATAGGATCGGCAAATGGTATCGGTACAGCGGGACAGGCGGCAGCCGGAGCGTTGACGGAAACATCTGAGCATTTCGGAAAATACCTTATCCTCGTAGCACTTCCCGGAACTCAGGGTATTTACGGGTTTGCGATCGCATTTTTGCTTCTTCTGAAACTTCAGCAGTTTAATTACGCGATCACGCCTGAGCAGGGTTGGTATTTCTTTTTCGCGGCTCTTCCTGTAGCTTTCGCGGGACTGTTCTCGGCTATCTATCAGGGCCGTGTTTGCGCAGCCGGAATTATGTTGACGGGCAAGCAGCCGAAGGAATCTGCAAAGAGTTTGATCCTCGCAGCTATCGTTGAGTTCTATGCCATCTTAGGATTTGTTATATCCTTCTTTGCCTGGCTGTGGCCCATTTCAAGTCTCAAAATAGGATAGTAAATGGCTATTGACCAGATCCTTCAGAAGATAATTTCAGAGTATCAGGAGGAGAAGGAAGTCATCCTTAGGCAAGCCGCGAAGGAAAAAGCTGAGAAGATCAAGATCGTGAAAAAGAATATTGATAACCGCCTTCAGTCCGAGAAAGTGCGTATAGGCATAGAGACCGAAAGAAAGTTCGACCGGCTTTATATGGCGCACACTTCCTCTGCGAAACTTAAGTTGAATCGCAAGAAGAAAGAGGCCTTAGATGCAGTATTTACAGAGCTTGAAAGCGCGGTATTGAAACTTCCCAAGGGTGACTATCAGAATTTCGTCAAGAGCTTTATCGATCTTGATATCATCCAGCAGACCAATGAATGCTGGGTAGGGTCGAAAGAGAAGCATCTTGATGAGACATTTATTTCTGATATCGTCAAGGGGAGCAATGAACTTCAGCTCAAGTTCATGGGTAATACCGATAAATTTGAGCATGGCCTTCTCTTTACCGGCAAGAGCTATGATGTGAATCTTTCCTTTGAAGTAATAATTAAGTCGATCAAAGAGAAGAAAATGACAGAGATCGCAAGAGAGCTTTTTAAATGACATTAGGGACTGAATTTTATCCTTATACTACCTTTGACGGGAGGTACGCCTACGCGTCAGGGCGCATACGCGCTCTCGAGACAAACCTCCTGGACAGACAGAAGATAGCAAAGCTCGCTTCCGCCAAGAATATGGATCATTTCTTTTCCGAACTTTCTGAATCCTGTTACAAACCGTATATTGAAAAATTTGAGAGAGACCTCCTCTTTGAGGAATTGCTCTTTCAGGTCTACAAGGACTTGATCGATGAGCTCACTTTCCTTTCACCGGAAAAGGGCATCAGGGATTTTTTCAATCTCTACTTCGATTCATACAATATAAAGATGATCCTGAAGCATGTGTATTACGGGAAGGATTATGAAGAGAAACTCTTTCCCTACGGCGATATCGGAGCGGAAATAGTAGAGGACGGCAATTTTGACGAGAAGGTGATACCGGAAAGGTATAAGCATCTCTTTGTCGATTTTAACGATAATATCCGTGAAGCTAATAACGGCGAACTTCGAATAAATGAGATGGTCGACAAATTCTATTACGGCGAGCTCATAAAGGAGTCCGTTAAGATCGATTCTCCCTTTCTGGTCTATTTGAATCGGCACAATATCGAGCTGATCAACGCTTACATTCTGATGAGGAATTCCATATTCGATTTCGGGCATCTGCTGCTTTTGGAGAACGGTTTCACCCCCACTTCCGATCTGAAAAAAATGGCGGATTGGGATTTTAAGGCTCTCGTAAAGTATTATAAA
The DNA here is from genome assembly GCA_023144005.1 of bacterium. GTDB lineage: Bacteria > AUK180 > AUK180 > AUK180 > AUK180 > JAGLWT01. Next base: position 37,077 of record JAGLGN010000010.1, on the reverse strand, counting down.
GGAGAATATGGCTCATTGTTTCCCCAGAATGTTAAGGACCCTGTGGAGATACTGAAACACTTCACGGCCTCTAAGGGGGAGTTCATTGTTGGATTGCGGTCTCAATCGGAATTCATCACAATGGGTATTGAAGTACTGATCTCATATTTTTACAAGAAAAAAGAGGAACTCAAGATATTGAGAAAGATCTTTTTAGCGAAGATGAGAAATATTTCTTTCGAAGAGATCATGGAGTTGATATGAGCCAGATCGCGATAATCGGAGATAAGGAAACTATTTTCCCTTTCCAAGCGATAGGATTTGAGACATTGATCGCCGATGCGGAAAATGTCAAGGAGATCTTTAAAAAGGCGGTCTCCCAGAAAAAACTAATTATTTTTATAACAGAAGAACTGGTATTGTTCATTGAAAAAGAAGTGAACAATACGATGAAAAAACCGTATCCCATTGTTACGCTGATCCCATCCGTTCTGGACAGCGAAGAAAGTTCAAGGGAGGATATCGTTAAATTGATAGAAAAAGTTGTTGGACCCAACTTAATGAAAGAGGAATAAACTATGACCGAGAAGCGTGTAGAAGGAACTATTACGAAGGTTGCCGGCCCCCTGGTCGTCGCGGGTGGTATGGCACAGGTCAATATGTTCGATGTTGTTAAGGTCGGTGATCTCGGCCTCATTGGCGAAGTTATCGAGATCCATAGCGATCATGCTTATATTCAGGTGTATGAAGAGACCGGCGGTATCGGACCCGGAGAGAAGGTAGTATCTACCGGAGCTCCCTTGTCCGTTGAGCTCGGCCCCGGCTTGATGTCAACGATCTATGACGGTATCCAAAGGCCCTTGAAGAAGATCTCTGAAATTTCAGGCGATTTTATTTCAAGAGGCATTGAAGTTTCCGGTATTGATAAAGAGAAGAAATGGGCCTTTGAACCTTCTATGGAAAAGGGCGCCAAGGTCTTTCCCGGTACTATCGTGGGAATGGTCCAGGAAAATGAGACCATTGAACATTACATCATGGTCCCGCCGAATGCCCCTGAAGGAGAATTGGCCTCTATTAAAAAAGGTGAGTTCACAGTTGAGGAAACCATTGCCGTGATCAAAGCGGCTAACGGAAAGGAATTTGAGATCAAGCTCATGCAGAAATGGCCGGTCAGAAGAGGCCGTCCGTTTAAGAAGAAAAATCCTCCGACCGGACAGCTTGTCACAGGACAGCGTGTGATCGATGCATTTTTCCCCATAGCCAAAGGCGGTACGGCATGCGTGCCGGGCCCATTCGGTTCAGGCAAAACCGTAATCCAGCATCAGCTGGCAAAGTGGGCTGATGCTCAGATTGTCGTGTATGTCGGCTGCGGTGAGCGTGGAAATGAGATGACCGATGTTCTCAATGAATTACCGGAATTGGTGGATCCGAATACCGGTAGATCTTTGATGGAGAAAACCATTCTGATCGCAAATACCTCCAATATGCCCGTTGCCGCAAGAGAGGCCTCAATATTTACAGGCATCACGCTCGCGGAATATTTCAGGGATATGGGATATGATGTCGCGCTGATGGCGGATTCGACTTCCCGCTGGGCAGAAGCATTGCGAGAAATGTCCGGCCGTCTCGAAGAGATGCCCGGGGAAGAAGGGTATCCTGCCTATCTCGGAACTCGTATCGCGGGATTTTATGAACGAGCTGGTGATGTTACATGTCTTTCCGAAGACGATAGACATGGTACTTTGTCAGTCATAGGCGCTGTTTCCCCTCCCGGGGGAGATCTTTCAGATCCCGTTGTTCAGGCCACGCTCAGGGTTGTGAAGGTTTTCTGGGGATTGGAATCCGCATTGGCTTACCGGAGGCATTTCCCCGCGATATCGTGGATAAATTCATATTCTCTGTATTATGACAATATTCAAGAAGAGGTTGAAGCGAAGGTGGATCCCCGCTGGTCGGAAATGAGAATGGCGGCATTGAGGCTCCTTCAGGAAGAATCGGAATTGATCGAGATCGTGCGTCTGGTGGGTGTCGAGTCCCTATCACAGGGAGACAGATTAACCCTTGAGATATCGAGATTGATCAGAGAGGATTTTCTGCATCAGAACGCTTTTTCCGATATTGATACCTATACTTCTTTTGAGAAGATGTTCAAGATGCTTGATACCATTCTCTTTATGTGGGAAGAATCCACTACCGGGATCAAGAACGGGATCAAGGTTGACGAACTTTCCGAGATCCAATCCATTGAGCGTATAGCGAGAATGAAATATATACCCGAAAATAAGCTTGAAGATATAGACAAGATAAAGGATTCCATTTCGAAAGAAATAAAGGAACTCCTGACAGCGGTGGAGGAATAAGATGGCAAGAGAATATAAGACTTCAAAAGAGATTTCCGGGCCGCTTCTTTTAGTTGAGAAGGTCGAAGGGATTAAATATGAGGAGCTGGTGGAAATAGAATTAGGAAATGGAGATATTCGCCGAGGCCAGGTGCTTGAAGTTGACAGAGATAGAGCCTTGATACAGATATTTGAAGGCTCATCAGGACTGAACCTTCCTCAGGCGAAGATTCGATTCCAGGGAAAATCCATTGAGATATCCCTTTCATCCGATATGCTGGGCCGTGTGTTTGACGGACAGGGCCGTCCTATTGATGATGGCGGCGAGATCGTTCCGGAAGAGAAGCGTGATATCAACGGTACACCGATCAACCCTTATTCCAGAACATATCCCTCGGAATTCATACAAACGGGATTCTCATGTATTGATGGGCTCAATACGCTGGTCAGAGGCCAGAAACTGCCTATATTTTCCGGTTCCGGCCTTCCCCATGCTCAGATGGCGGCGCAGATAGCGAGACAGGCTAAGGTCGTAGGAAAGGGCGAGGACTTTGCTGTTGTGTTTGCCGCGATGGGTATAACCTACGAGGAAGCCGACTATTTTATTTCCGATTTTAAAAGAACCGGCGCTATTGAGCGCGCGGTTCTGTTTATCAATCTGGCGGATGACCCAGCCATTGAGCGTATCGCTATTCCGAGGATGGCCTTGACCACCGCCGAGTATCTTGCGTTCGAGAAGGACTTGCATGTTCTGGTCATTATGACGGATCTGACGAATTACTGCGAAGCCCTTCGCGAGATCTCCGCCGCAAGAAAAGAAGTTCCGGGCCGCCGCGGCTACCCGGGCTATCTCTATACTGATCTTGCGGGTATTTATGAAAGAGCGGGCCGTATCAAAGGTAAAAGCGGTTCGATCACTCAGATCCCAATCCTTACAATGCCCGAAGACGATAAAACGCATCCGGTTCCCGATCTTACCGGGTATATCACCGAGGGACAGATCATCCTGTCGAGAGCATTGCTCAAAAAAGGTATTTACCCGCCCGTAGATGTACAGGCATCGCTTTCACGTCTTAAGGATAAAGGTATCGGTGAAGGAAGGACGCGCGAAGATCATGCCGATCTTTTCAATCAGCTTTTCGCTATGTATGCTCAGGGACTTGAAGCAAGAGAATTGGCCGTGATCCTGGGGGAAGGCGCTCTTTCTGAGAAGGACAAGATCTATCTCTCTTTTTCCGATGACTTCGAGCGATATTATATCAGTCAGGGCGATGATGAGAACAGAACCATACAGTATACTCTGGATCTGGGATGGAAACTGCTGAAAAAATTCTCCAAATCAGACCTGAAGAGGATCAAAGATGATCTTATCAACAAGTATTATGATAGTGAAGCAGTGGAGAAACTGGAGACTCACCTGAAGAAGTTCACTCAAGCGCTTTAGGGTAAATATTATGCAGCTGCAGATCAATGCTACGAGAATGTCGCTTCTTTCCTATAAAAAGAAATTGAAGTTGGCGAAAAAGGGGCATAAACTTCTCAAGGATAAATTAGAGGAGCTGGTGCGCCGATTCATAAAATTGGTCAGGGAATATCAGAAGAAACGCGGTGATATTGAATCCAGTTTGCGTATTGCTTATAAGAAGATGTTCCACGCTCAGATAAATATGTCCCGTCTTGATTTCAATGAATTTATTTATTCTTCCCCTGTAGAAGCGGAGTTGAAGGTTGGAAGCAGAAAGATAATGAATATCGATGTTCCCGAACTGGAAGTCGAGATCAAAGGAAATATCTTCTCTTATTCCCTGTCACAGACAAATGTGCACCTTGACGACGCGATAGCCGATTATATCAATATTGTAAAGAAAATGCTTGAACTTTCTTCGATCGAGAAGGCCATTTACCTTTTGGCTGCCGAGATAGAAAAAACAAGAAGAAGGGTAAATTCATTAGAGTATATCCTGATCCCGAATTTTGAAGATGCAATTAAATTCATTAATATGAAATTGGATGAAAGATCAAGATCGGAATTGACGCAGCTTATGAAAGTTAAAGAAATGATAGTAAAAAAGAGAGAAGAAAATGAATATTCCTAAGATCAGAGAAATTATTGCCCTGGCACCGGTCAGATATGTCGATGTAGATAACATTATTATTCATGCGCAAACCGACAGAAGGGCCAAGATAGATGCCTGTGTATCTGTTATTTTTCCCCATGAGCAATCCCTGCTCTTTTTCAGAAAGGGTGAGCTTTTTTCCAGCGGAACGATTAAAGATGATGAATTTCAACCGGCCTCCATGCTGTCCATATTGAGGAAGATGAAGGAATTCAAGAAAAAGGACGAAGATGCCTCAATGTCCTTTTTTGAGATAGATGAAAATATTTTGAACGGTATACTGAACAAATTCTACGCAAAACCCAAATACAACCTGAATACCAGATTTACTGATGTGAACAAATTATTCTCCGTTATGATAAAAAATAAGTACAATGGGTTTATCGAGTTCATTTATAAGAATTCCTCTAATCTGATCTTCGTGGAGAATGGGGAGCTTTCCTATCTCTATCTCTGTGACGATCTTCAGCCGTTTCTGGAAGAAACGATAAAAAGAAATGACATTACACTTCTTCTGGATTCACTCGTTCACTTATTCAAGGAGGAAGAGGAAGGCGTGCAGATCAATATTTTTGATAACCCGGTTGAGATAGAACCGCAATTATCACCTCATATAGTAGATCTGATGGAAAAGATCCTTCAGAAGACCCTGGAAGAACTCGGCAAGGAGCATTCCCCCGATAATCTTGTAAAATACTTTAATTCCGGCGTGGATAAATTAGCTCAGAAAATCCCCGAGATAAAAAATGTTCTGATCGAAACCGATAATATCGATCTTTCCGGAGTGGACCTGGATGTGGAATCATTTGTGACCGCTGTAGCGCTTTTACTTAATGAATTCATAGATAAACTTAATCTTGTTTTCGGCCCGATGGTGGTTAAAAAGATCTTTGGTATTATTAAGGACTTCAGATATGCTTTGGAGGGTGTTAACTTCTTCGATAAATCCTATATGAAGTCCATGCTAAAGTGATCTGATACATAAATACTGTAACAATGGCTGAAGCTATTTTGTGTTGTATTTAAGACGCAAGGAGCGCTGCATACCCGCAGCGGTATGTAAGCGACTATAGTGCTCTGATTCAAAATCCGATAACAATGGCTGAAACTATTTTGTGTTGTATTCAAGACGCGAGGAGCGCTGCATACCCGCAGCGGTATGTAAGGGACTATAGTGCTCTGATTCAAAATCCGATAACAATGGCTGAAACTATTTTGTGTTGTATTCAAGACGCGAGGAGCGCTGCATACCCGTAGCGGTATGTAAGGGACGAGGAACGCTGAAGACAGAAAAAGAGTTTTAGCCCGGAGGGAATATCATATTTGGTCAATTTCTTCCTCATTCTTCGCTCACGGACCACAGAGGGTACGCTGCGCTCATTATTCGTTGGAATTGCCTCAAATTCATATATTCCATTGTCATCGTATTTTAAATCAGAGCACTTGAAACGCAGAAGTCGGAAAAAGAGCTTCAGCCCGAAGGGAATGTCATCTTTGGTCAATTTCTTCCTCTCTCTTCGCTTGCGGACCACAAAGGGTACGCCGTACTCATTGTTCGTTGGAATTAACTCAAATCTAAAAATTCCATTGTCATAGTAATTATGAATCAGAACACAGTGATCTGATCCATAAATAGAGGTTAGAGGCTAGAGGTTTGAGGTTAGTGCAGAAAAAGAAATCAAATCCGTCTCTCTCATTCTCTATCCCTAATCCTTCATTTCCTCACTTGTCACTTGTGCTCTTGTCACTTGTGCCCTGCGTAGCGTCATTGTCAATTTCTTTTAATGCATTCACTGTATTCCGTCATTCCGACATTTAGTAGTACTTTCCAGAAATCTGGAATATTTCCCCGTAAAACAGGCATCAACAATACTTCTTAGAGCGTTATTAGCTCCCAATTGATACATATTTACAATATTTCTCAATAATAATTCAATAGTGGAACGAAACTTGAACATAAATTGTGTTTTAATAAGGTAAAAATGATAAAATAAATGTTGGAGCATATATGAAGAAATTATCTCTGGTTTTCGTGTTGGCCGTGCTGCTCCTTGGCATCGGCGTGAATGGATTTTCTGCAAACATACTTTTTGATTATACTAAGGATCAGCGGGCAGGTAATGCTGATTGGGTGATCGATACGAATTATCCTGTCCCGAGTCCTTCGGATCCCGCCGCGGAAGATGATTGGGACGGCGCAATATCCGCATGGGGCTTTGAATCATATGAGGCGGGGCATACATGTCATACATTAACATCATCCTATGGCATAACATATGGTGACGGATCAAATGCCTATGACCTTTCTAATTATGATGTCTTTGTGGTCTGCGAGCCGCAGAATCAATTCACAACATCGGAAAGAGACGCTATCCTGGCATTTGTAAATGCAGGCGGCGGTCTTTTCATGGTCGCTGACCATTGGATCTCCGATCGAAACAGCAATGGTTGGGATTCCCCTGAGATATGGAACGATTTCGGTACAGAGACCTATTTCGGACTTCATTTCCAGGTGGACGAAACATATGATGATTTTACCTATACTTCGAGTTACGTAGCTTCGGACGCGGGTGATCCGATAGTTCACGGATCATACGGCGATGTCTCTTCTTTCGCCTTCCACGGCGGCACAGCGGTTACTCTCAATACGGGAAACAACGCCACAGCGAAAGGACATATCTGGAGGGACTCCGTAGGCGGCACATATGCCATGTTCGCATCTGCGGAATACGGATCGGGCCGCGTCTGCGCGGTGGGCGATTCATCACCTGCCGATGACGGGACAGGATATTCGGGAGACACCTTATACGATGGCTGGAATGAAGCCGATGACCGTGTCGCCTTTATGAACGGTATGGAATGGCTTCTGGAAAGCTCCTGTGACGGCACGGATATTACGGCCCCGGATTGGGCTGCCAGCGGCATTTCAAATCTTACTATTACTCCCGGCAATACGGTGAATGGCCTGGATTGGGATGATGCGGTTGATACGGAAAATCCCAACTTCACTTACACTTTATACAGGGACGCCACTTCGGGCTTTACACCCGGCGCGGGCAATCTCATAGTTTCTTCATTATCGGAATCACTTTATACCGATACGGGCTTGACCAACGATACAACATATTATTATCGTGTTGCCGCTGTAAATTGTGTTCCTCTTTCCACATTGAATAATGTTTCCGACGAGGCCTATGGAGTTCCCACCGCAAGCGGCGGCTCCAGCCCCCTGGATATTTCAGGTTATCAGATCATACAGTATACGGCAGATGCGACATTTACATTTCCGGCTTCTACCTCAATTGATCCGGGCGGATATGTTGTTATCGCACGTCAGGCTACCTTGGCGGAGTTTGAGACCGAGTATGGAGCATTACCCGCCGGCACGATGTATTTTAACGGATTCGATGTTATCGGCGGTAACGGCTTCCCTGTCATCAACGGTGATGAATATTATGAATTGACCGATGGCGCAGCCAGTATCGAGACCACTTATAATAATTTCGGCGCGGATCCCTTTACTGTTTCAAGGAACAATCCCGGTGATGATGCCTCTCTGATCGGCAGCTGGACAAGCATTGACGCCGCGCCGACCCCGGGCGCCGGAGTGGGAACCACATCGGATGCGGGTCTTGTGATAAACGAGTATGCCGATCAAGGCAGCAGCTATACACTTGCTTATATTGAGCTTTATTATGACGCTCCCGCAGGCGGTTCATGCAATAGCGGTGATACTACTGCTCCGGTATTTTCCGGAGGAACTTCAGGAATATCGGTGGCGGATCAGGAAAACGGCACCGTTCTTCAGGTATCCTGGAATCTTGCGAATGATTCTGAGAATCCAGCCAGTGTGGAATATGCTTTATACAGATCCCTTACTCCGAATTTTACCCCCGGTGCGGGAACGCTTATCAATACAGGCGCCTCAACCTCATATACTGACACCGGACTTACCTTAGGCACGACTTATTACTATACGGTTCAGACATACAATTGCGTCCCTGTTCAATCCACAAATACCGATGAGGGAATCGGCATACCTACCGATCCGGCATCAGCGCCAACCTTGTCAAGTGCCAATGCGTCCGACGGTGAAGTTGCCCTTTCCTGGTCTGCCGTAACCGGCTCCGATGAGTATAGAGTGTATTATTCAACGACCACAGGCGAACCCTATACTTATATTGATACCACGACCTTGACCACATATACGCATACCGGATTGGTCAACGGAACGACCTATTATTATACGGTGAAGAATTATGATACGGCAAAATTGCCTGCTCTAAGTAATTACTCAAATGAATTATCCGCGACCCCTACCGCTTCCGGCGGCAGCGGGACGCCTCTTGATATTTCCGGTTATCAGATCATACAGTATGCCGCAGACGCGACATTTACATTTCCAGCATCCACCTCTATTGATCCGGGCGGATATGTTGTTATTGCCCGTCAGGCAACTCAAGCCGAGTTCGAGGCGGAATACGGGTCTTTGCCCGCCGGCACGATTTATTTTAACGGATTTGACGTTATCGGCGGCAACGGATTCCCCGTTATCAACGGCGACGAATATTATGAATTGACCGATGGTGCAGCCAGTATCGAGACCACTTATAATAATTTCGGCGCGGATCCCTTTACTGTTACAAGGAATAATCCCGGTGACGATGCTTCTCTGATCGGCAGCTGGACAAGTATTGACGCTTCTCCGACACCGGGTGCAGGAGCTGGAACCGCATCGGACGCGGGCCTTGTGATAAATGAGTATGCTGATCAGGCCGCCAGTTACACTCTCGCATTTATCGAGCTTTATTATGACTCCTCCGGCGGCAGCGGCTCCTGTGATACAGGGGACACCACGCCGCCCGATTGGGCATCATCCGGCATATCAAATATCGCTGTTACCAATTCCACTACATCCAGCGTTGCTCTTGCCTGGGATATTGCCGCAGATTCAGAGAATACGACAGAAGCGATAAAATATGACCTTTACAGAAGCGAGAGCTCACCTGTGGATACATCCACAGCTACGCTTGTTTCTTCCGACGGTACAGCGCTCACATATACCGACAATACGGTTTCTTCAGGCACCACCTATTATTACAAGGTAGTTGCGAAGAATTGTGTGCCGCTTGAAAAGACAGCAACGGATGAGATCGGCGTAACGGTGCCGACTCCCTCGTCTCTTACGATCTATGATGTGCAATACACCGCCAGCATCGGCACAGAATGTTATGATTCCGCATATCTTGGACAAGTCGTGACCATTTCGGGTATTGTTTCCGCAACAGGGACCAGTAGATATATACTTGAAGAAGCTTCCGGATCATGGCACGGTGTCCTGGTATATGATTCAGTAAATACTCCCACGAGGGGAGATTCGGTTACCATTACCGGTACAGTGGATGAATATTTCGGCCTGACCGAAATGACAACGATCACTTCTTATACGGTCAATTCTACGGGTAATACAGTAGATAGCGCTTCGACATTGACCGTTGAGGCGTATGGCGGCGCACTTCCGGGTATTTCCTGCGGTGCGACCCAGGAGACCTATGAAGGTGTTTTGGTGACTTTCTATGATGTAGAGGTCAGCTCTTCGACTGATGCCAGCGGCCGCTGGAGAATTAAAGACCAATCGGGCACCAATGAATTGGATGTTGACGATAGATTTTATTCCGCTTCCATGACACTCGGCGAGCAGCTTGATTCGGTTACCGGTGTCATACTTTACGAATATGACCGTTACAGACTGAATCCCAGAGATGCATCCGACATAGTTGCGGCCACTTGTGATATGGGTGATGTCAGCGCTCCTGTTTTCGGCGGCGGCGATTCTCTGATAGCTGTTACCGACCCGGGTACCGGCGGCGCTCTCCAGATCACATGGAATACAGCCACCGATCCTGAAAATCCTGTTTTGTACGCAATATACCGTTCTTTAACAGCAGATTTTACTCCCGGTGCCGGCACCTTGATCGATACCGGGCTTACCACAACTTCATATGATGATTCCGGATTAACGAATGGCCTTGAGTATTTTTATACCGTGCAGGCGTATAATTGCGCAGGCCTGCAGACCACTAATACCGACGAAGATTCCGGGACTCCCACTCTTTCAGGAAAGGATTGGACGATCGCAGTATTTCTTAATTGCGATAATAATCTCGAGGCAGACGGCCTGGACGATTTCCTTGAAATGTCTTCTGTCGGTTCTGACGCGAATATAAATATTGTTGTCCAGATGGACAGGATCTCCGGGTATAGCACCGCTTATGGCGACTGGACAAGTACCAAGAGATTCTATATTACTAATGGAATGACCCCAGATGCCGCCAATGCCGTATCCGATATAGGCGAAGCCAATATGGGTGACGGCCAGACATTGGTTGATTTTGCCGAGTGGGTTTATGATAATTATCCCGCGCAGCATTATATGCTCGTGATCTGGGATCATGGCGACGGCTGGAGGAATGTCTCTGATAACCTCGCTTCATATAAGGGCGCTTCTTCCGATGATACCAGCGGCGATTATATCTACTTCACTTCAGGTACCCCGGGCGTTCTTGGTGAAATGGGATCCGCATTCAGTGACATTTACTCTTATTATGGAGCTAAACTCGACATAGTCGGATACGATGTATGTCTTGACCAGATGTGGGAGAATAATGCGGAATCCGCCCCGTATTTTGATTATATGGTCGCCTCTGAGATGTCCGAGTGGCTTGAGGGATGGTCGTATGACATTTTCCTGAATGACCTCGCTGTAGCCAATGGGAATCTTACTCCGCTTCAGCTTTCAAATGCTGTTGTCGATGCCTATGCTGACGGTGAAGGCGGATCTAATGGAGATACTCAGTCCTCTGTTGATCTGGCATGGTCAGATACACTTACCTCTGCTATAAATGATTTGGCGGTCGAGCTGAGATACGCATTGAACTCATATTCCGCCCAGATATTATCAGCAAGAGGAGCTACTTTTGAGCTTGATTCTTCAATTCCTTATGATGATCAGATAGACCTCTATAATCTATGCCTTAATCTTGAGGCTGCGGCGATCCCGCAATCGGTCAAGGATGAAGCGGTAAATGTGAGATCCGTTATTAACAGCGCCGTGACCAATAATTTCGCGGAAACGGGATATGACTGTTATGGCGTAGGTATCTATTATCCATACTCCACTTCGGATTATGACGACTACTATGATTCCACTTTGATCGCGCCGTCGAATAATTGGGACGAGTTCATTCAGGGCCTGGTCCTTTCAGATCCTGTCGCCCTGTCTTATTCTTCCAATGTCATAGATGATTCATCGGGTAATTCTGACGGTGTTGCTGATCCCGGTGAGTCGGTTTCGATGTCTGTTGACCTTGGAAACAGCGGTACCAGTACGGCAACGAATGTTTCCGCCACTCTTTCAACGGGAAGCACTTACATTACTATTACCGGCAACTCATCAAATTATCCCGATATTACCTCCGGCGGTACTTCCACTTGCTCAACAGCATATGCATTTTCTGTTGACGCGGGATGTCCCGTGGGAACTATTATTACTTTTACCTTGAATATTTCAGCGGACGGACCCTATTCAGAGACCGATACTTTCCAGATCACTATAGGGACTCCTCCGGAGATCGATGTTTCCGGCTGGAAAATAACTCAGATCGATAATGGCGCTAATTATACCTTCCCTGCAGACACCAAGATCCAAGCGGGCGGATACCTTATCGTGGGTCGTGATGCCACGCAGGCCGCATTTGAAACCGCATGGGGAGTTTCATTGCCTGCCAATGCGGTATATCTGAATTCAGCAAATGTATGCCCGCAGATCAATGGCGGTGAAACATATAAATTAGAGGATGATACCTCGACCCTGATCGACGGCATAACCGGCCTTGTACTCACGAGCGGCCAGACCGCGGAGAGGAACAATCCCGGCGACGACGGCACCTTGGCAGGTTCCTGGACAGCTTCCGCAAGGACTAATGCAACACCGGGTTCCGGTGTCGGTACACCCTCTTCCGCAGGCGTTGTTATCAACGAATATTCGGACGCGGAGGCATTTGCGAATGAATTTGTCGAGATATACTATGATGCCGCCGGCGGCAGTAGTACTTGTGATACCGGGGACACCACTCCCCCGGATTGGGCATCATCCGGTATCTCGAATATCGCTGTTACCAATTCCACGACATCCAGCGTTGCTCTTGCCTGGGATGTTGCCACAGATTCGGAGAATACCACCGAAGCTGTAAAATATGACCTTTACAGAAGCGAGACCACGCCTGTGGATACATCCACGGCGACTCTAGTTTCTTCCAACGCTACAGCAGACACATATACTGACAATACGGTTTCTGCCGGCACCACTTACTATTATAAGGTTGTCGCAAAGAACTGTGTTCCTCTTGAGATGACCGCTTCTGACGAGGTTCAGGCAGATGTTCCTCTGGGTGCAGTCACCATTTATGATGTTCAATATACAGCCAGCGTCGGCACGGGATGTTATGATTCTCCCTACGACGGCCAGGTAGTAACACTTTCCGGTATTGTCTCCGCATCGGCTACCGGTAATTATGTTATCGAAGAGGCTGCCGGAGGATGGTATGGTGTTCTTATATACGATGCTACAAATAGTCCGTCAATTGGTGATTCGATCACCGTTACGGGAACCGTTGATGAGTATTTCGGCTTAACCGAATTAATTTCCGTAACCTCATATTCGGTAAATACGACAGGGAATACACCTCACGCCGCAGCCACGGATACTGTGGAGAATTTCGGCGGCACCTTGCCCGGTGTTACATGTTCTGCTTCACAGGAGCCCTATGAGGGTGTCTTGATGACCTTCTACAATGTTGTTGTGAGCTCTTCTACGGACGCGAACGGAAATTGGAGGATCAAGGATCAATCGGGAACCAATGAATTGGATGTGGACGATACCTTCTACAATGTTTCAATGTCATCCGGTGATGAGTATTCTTCGGTCACAGGTATTGTCCTTTACGGATACGACCGCTATAGATTGAATCCCAGAAATGCAGCGGATATCGTTGCTGCGGGATGCGATACAGGGGATACCACTTCTCCGGATTGGGCATCCAGCGGTGTTTCCAATATCACCGTTGACGATTCTACAGCTACTACAGCAGACCTGTCCTGGGATGCAGCCACGGACGCTGAGAATGCGGATATCACTTATGACCTTTATAGAAGCGATACTTCGCCCGTAGATACTGCAACAGCTACCCTGGTAGTGTCGGATCTTTCAGTGATCCTCTATACGGATTCAACGCTTTCTTCGGCAAGTACATATTATTACAAGGTCGTCGCGAAAAACTGTGTTCCTCTTGCCATGACCTCTTCCGATGAGGCGGTCGCGATAACCCCCGAAGCGGTGGGCGGCTGCGCTACTGATCTTATAATATCCGAGTACATTGAAGGCTCGGCCAGTGAAAAGTACATTGAAGTATATAATGGTACCGGGAATTCAATTGATCTTTCAGGGTACAAATTGCAGCTCTTTGCTAACGGCGCATCCACTCCTACAAGCGATGTCTCTTTATCAGGAAGTTTAGCGGACGGCCAGACGATCGTTTATATGAATTCAGCTGCAACGCTGTATGCCGGTATTGTAAATAATGCCTGCGGTTTCAATGGCGATGATGCTATGGCGCTTTATAAGATAAGCACATCGACTTATGTTGATGTTATCGGACAGATCGGTACCGATCCGGGAAGTTTCTGGGGCACTGAGCCGACGACCACAGTAAATCATACATTGGTGAGAAAGAGCTCTATTACTGCCGGCGATGCAAACGGCAGTGATGCCTTCGATCCGGCAGGGGAATGGGATGCCTATGCCATAGATACGGTTTCATATTTGGGTGCGCATACGATGGATTGCGGCGCAGGATGCGATACCGGCGATGTAACCGCTCCCGTATGGGCTTCCGGTTCTAATATCGCGGTGACCGACGCTCAAAGCGGTGGAACACTGGATATAACCTGGGATGCCGCTACGGATACGGAGAATGGCGATTATATCAAGTATGCCTTGTATAGAAGCACCGAAACCGGATTTACGGTCGATGCGACTACGCTGATAGATACAAATATTTCGACATTGACATACAATGATACTGGACTGACGAACGGTACCACTTATTATTATATCGTTCAAGCCTATAACTGTGCCGCTCTTCAAACTTCAAATTCAGATGAGGATTTCGGTATTCCTACCGATCCTGCCCAGTCGCCTACATTACTTACTGCCAATGGCGGCGATACCTTAGTGGGATTGACCTGGTCTTCGGTTACCGGATCTGATGAGTACAGGGTTTACTATTCTACATTTGACGGCGGCCCTTATACACTTATCACTTCCACAACCGTTAATTCCTATGAACAGACCGGATTGACCAATGGCACTACATACTATTATGTCGTTGTCAATTATGACGCGGAGAAATATCCCGCGGTCAGCGCTAACTCCAATCAGCTTTCCGCTGTTCCTGATGTCCCGTCACAGAATGATATAGATGTTTCGGGATGGAAGATCGTTCAGTACAGTTCTACTAATACATACACTATTCCCAATGGTATTATCATACCGGAAGGCGGATACCTTGTTGTCGGTAGAAATGCGGACAAGTCAGCATTTGAGACCTTCTGGGGAGTGACACTCGCTTCAGATGTGATCTATGTGAACTCTTCCGATCAAATGCCTCTTATCAACGGAGATGAGTATTTCGAACTTCTGGATGATAGTGATGTTTCCCAGGATGGACCTTCATCACTGATCCTGAGTTCCAATAATACCGTGGAAAGGACAAATCCGGGTGATCCGGCGGGAGACACCACGAGCTGGACGATGAGCGCATCTACTTCCGCGACGCCGGGAAGCGGGGTCGGCGCTTCTTCCAATGCCGGCGTTATAGTGAATGAATATTCCGACGCTTCCTCATACGAATATGAGTTTGTGGAGCTTTACAATGATACCACCGGTCCACCGGATCTTACTCCTCCTGTTTTCGCGGGGATACAGAGCGTGACCGATACGCAATTGGGCGGCGAACTTGAGCTGGCATGGAATACGGCGACCGATACTTCGACGCCGATCGTTTACAATGTGTATATGTCTACCGCGTCAGCCGGTCAGAACTTCTCATCTCTTTCATATTCAACTTCTTCTCTGAGTTATCTGGTTACCGGCCTGGAGAACGGCACTCAGTATTATTTCGTTGTGAGGGCTGAAGATTCCAGGGGCAATGAGGATACAAATACAGTTGAGATATCCGGTACGCCTACCTCCAAGTTCTCTGATCCCGGGTTTGGTGATATACTTATCAATGAGTTCTCAGCCAAAGGCACAGAGCGCATTGAGCTCTACAATACATCGGGTATTGACACATTCAATCTCTGCTCCGTGGATATTGAATCATATACAGGCGTGGACGAGGTCGATGTAGTTACCGGAAGATCGTATATCGAACCCGGTGAATACCTTACCTTCTTCCCTGATAATATAGGGCTGTCAAATCTCGGAAATACCATTGTGATGACGATAGGCGTGACTACGATCGATCAGGTCGCATACGGTGTTGAGGGCGGCGCTCCTATCGCTTATACCGGTTATTCAACAGCAAGAATTGCTACAACAGGCAGTGATGCGGATGATTGGAACAGGGATATTACACCTACTTTCGGCAGTGTCAATGACGCTCCGGCGGTTTCTCTTGGAACTTCCGTTGTTATTAACGAATATATGAAGGATGCGGGATCCGATACAAATGTTCTGGAACTCTATAACCCCACCGGCGGTGATATTGATGTTACCGGATGGCTCTTTACCGACGCCGATGATTCGGTCGGAGGTATAGGGACTCTTTCCGGAACGGTTACCGCTGACAGTTATCTTGTATTTACAAGAGATGCCGGAACCCCCATGGCTGATGTCGTGATCTCAGGGGATAATGTCTATCTTTATGACGCATCGGGGATCAGGGTCGATCAGGCCTCTGATTTCGGCCATACATTTACCGCGGGAAATACCGCGCAGCGGCTTCCCAACGGCACAGGCGGCACTAATAACGGTTATGATTGGGCTTCCGCCGGATTTACCGAGCAGGAAACCACCTGGAATGAAAGCAATGATCTTTGTAATTACAGTGATGTAACAGCTCCCGATTGGGCGGTGTCCGGGATCTCAAATGTTGCCGGAATCGAGAATGGGGCCCATATCTCGGTTAGCTGGGACGCTGCCATAGATGCGGAGAATCCTGACCGGATCTTCTATTCGGTGTACCGTTCAACGGAAACACCTTTCACAATAGATGCTTCAACGCTTATCGAAACGGATCTTCAGACACTTGCATACGATGATTACTCAGTCATTAAAGGCGATACCAATTATTATATGATAGCTACTTATAATTGTAATGTTCTGGAAACAGAAGGCACGGACGAAGCCGCTGTTTACATGCCGAATCCCCCCATTACCCCTCTTCTTATTACTTGTGTGGGCGGGAATAACTATGTCTTTATCGACTGGTCCGATGTTGCCGATGTAGATCATTATGTCATCTACAATTCTACCGAGTCAGGCGGCCCGTATTCAGAGGTGACGACCACTGTGGTTTCTCAATATTCTGACAGCGGCCTTATTAACGGAGTCACATATTATTATGTGGTGACCAGTTACGATACGGATAAGGACCCATTTGAGAGTCCATATTCGAATGAGAAGTTCGCGATCCCGGAAGAGTGTCTGCCTAAAGGCGACACCGTAATGATCAGTGAGATCATGATATATCCGCGTGCGGAGATCACCAATGAAGAAGGTGAGTGGATAGAGCTTTACAATCCTACGGACAGCCCTATCTCCATAGTGGGATGGAGCTTATCTGACACCGGCATCGATACTTATACGATCCCCGCGGGGTGTCCGTCGGTTCCCGCCTATGACTATCTGGTCCTGGGTGCTACGGATAATCTGATCTTGAATGATTATGTAGAAGTTGATTTCGTTTATAATAGAGCCTCAGGCGGCCCGGGTGCTTTCGCTTTGGGTAATACCGGAGATGAAGTGATTCTGAAGGACGCGACCGGCGATACTATCGACATGCTGATCTACACTTCTGCATGGTTCGATCAGGGCTATTCCATAACCAAGGAAGATCTCATGGCCTGTTCCGATGAGCAAAGCTCATGGGGCAATGAGACCACACAGTGGAATCCGCCGGATTCATCCTATGGTACGCCTGGAACTTCAAATTTCCCATTCGGCTTCTACTATGCTACGGCACCGTCATTGATACGGATCGAATTCTCCTTTACACATGAAGTTGACATGGCGACCGCCGACGATGTCGCGAAATACCTCCTTTATGAAACCGCCACTCCCGCCAATGAGGTGAGTTTGACGGCCTTGACATTCAGCGGCGATATCACTAGCGGTTATTTTGACTGTGCGTCGCTCACCCCGGGCGTTGAGTACACCATTGAGATCATCGGAGCGATGCAGGACGCATACTTCCATCCTGTTACCGATTCACATAAATTGACGACCTTTATAGCGCCTACTCCTCTTCTTGAAGGGGATAATCCGATTTTGTTCCCTGAGTGGTCAAAGGACGGAACCGAGGTCGCTTATATCGTTTACAATATATTGACGGGTAAATCCAATATATGGAAGCAGAACCGTGATGGAACGGGTGCAATGCAGGTTACAGTGGATGCGGATAATGTTTCGCATGCCGGTCAGTTCACATTTTCTACCAATGGCGTGTACTTCGCCTTTACAGCGGACGGCGGCGGATATACTCAGATCAGGAGGATCTCAACTACAGGGGGCGAACCTTCTGTCCTTATGGAACCGGCTTCGGAATTTACCAGCAATTGGGGTAGATGGTGTGATCCGCATTGGGGAAGCTGGTCGAACCAAGCCTCAGGGACGGAAATGTTGCTATGTTCTATTTCCGGTGAGTTGTGGGTATGTAACCCTGTAACTATAAGAAATACTGATGTCAGCCTTGTCAAACTCACCGAGTTGACCTCGGGAACTTATACCGACACATATGCTGTCTCAGATAAATTAATGCAGCCGAAATGGGCTCCGGACAATACGGCGATCACCTTTGTAAGAAGGCATGCGGGTGAGGGTGTAACGAACAGTGATATCTATGTGATCGATAATATTCAATCTTATATCGCTGCGGTCAATACCGTATCTTCCTGGGCCAATTCAGATGTTGAGCTCATATCGGGGTATTCCGAGCCATGCTGGTCTCCGAGTATTTCGGTTGACGGTACTCAGGTCTCATATGTGATCGATCAGAACAATGTATTCTCAAATGTTGATTTCTGGACCGATCCGGATGCTGAATTCGCTTCCGCTAACTTTGATGCCTATTACGAAGCCGTGGACGGTTCGCAATCCGATGGATCCGTTCTTGAGGCGAATCCTTACAATGAAGGCTTCATGAAATGGGCTCCCGCGGGCGGTGATCAGTTTATCTATACAAGCCGTGACTCTGGGGGCATTTATTCTCTGAATGTGATCAATCATCAGATCACTCAGGGATTCACAAAATCCGGACTCCGGGTCCAGGATTATTCGCTCTCATCGATGGAGATCACGGATGTCGGATATCTGAGCTCGCTTACCATCGAGTCACCGATACATATTCCAGAGATCATGCGAAATTATGAATATATTGGCGAATCCAGAAAATTCTCATCG
The DNA here is from genome assembly GCA_023144005.1 of bacterium. Taxonomy (GTDB): domain Bacteria; phylum AUK180; class AUK180; order AUK180; family AUK180; genus JAGLWT01. Next base: position 17,902 of record JAGLGN010000010.1, on the reverse strand, counting down.
GCCGGCAATGACGATGCCATGCTAAATGCGGTGGTTTCGATACACTTTATGAATGAAGAGCTGAAAGACCGGTTACCCTCCTCATTGAAACTCCTTTATTACAATGAAGTGATGGGCGATTGGGAAGAGCTCACATCAAAAGTAGAGTTGGATAGCATAGGCGGTTATGTCAGCGCCGAGGTATATTCACTGGGTATTTACGCAATTGCCTCAAAGGCATCGGTTGTTTCTGATGATCTCGGCGATGTCGTGGTCTATCCTAATCCTTATTATGCCGCTGATCTTACAGCGCCGCTTTCCTTTGAAACAAAGTGGGTGGTCGAAGAGATCTTGATATACTCCGTTTCCGGTGAGCTACTTGATATTTCACTTGTTGACTTCGATGATACACAGAGTCCGCAATTGGGCAGCGGGGGTTATACGGACCGTTATGATCTTTCAAAATCCAAACTGGAAGATTATGCATCAGGCGTATATCTTATCGTCTTCAAGGGAGCTGAAGAAACGGTGACCTGTAAATTCGCATTGATCAAATGATCCCTTCGGGGGCGGCTCAGAACGGCCGCCCCCGGATCTTCCTTGGAATTATCCAATTCATGGCTTGAAGTAAGAAGCAGTCACCGTGTCTTCCGTATTTTGTTGTGATTCCTTAAGGATTCGGCACCTTTCTGTCAAGCTTCTTATCAAATTAGAGTTTAATGTTAGAATTATTTCAGAAAATATCGGAGGTTATTGATTTTCGCTTGATTTTTATTGCTTATTTTATTATAATATTACCCTTGAAAATATGAAACACGAAACAAGTCAAAATTCAGCAACTATAGGATGTTTATATCAAAGCAGATTGACGGCCGCTGTACTGCGGACCGTATCATTTAGAAAAAATAATGTTTTAAAAATAGTAACGGAGGTTATATGAAAACAAATTTATTTAGAGGTCGAGACTGGATCGATGCAGAGCTCGACTACACGAAAGAAGAATGGGAAACAATGATCGATGTAGCTCTCTATCTCAAGAGAAAATTCCTGATGGGAGAGGATACGAATTATATACTTAAGGGAAAGACGCTCTTTTCAATGTTCTTTAATCAATCATTGAGAACAAGAAGCACATTTGCAGCCGGCATTCAGCAGCTTGGAGGCTACTATGTTGAGCTGGACCCAGGCAAGACTTATATGCCCGCAAGAAAGGGATACGATATTCCTTATAAGACCGAAAGAATAAAAGATGTTGCCGAGATGCTTGACAGGGTTGGTGATGCCCTCTCTATCAGGATGTATGGTCCTCCCGCACAGTGGATCTACGGCTTTGCCAATGCTACGATCAAGGAATTTGCTGAATATTCGAATAATCCCATTATTAACATGGAGTGTGATAAATACCATCCTACGCAGGCTCTTGCCGATATGATCACCATCAAGGAGAAATTCGACGGATTCAAGGGACTGAACATCACTATGTCCTGGGCCTATTCCGGTTCTATTGAAAAACCCAGAGCAGTGCCTCAGAGTGTCATCATGGCTGCTGCAAAAATGGGTGCCAATGTAACTCTCGCGCATCCGGCAGGCTTTGAGTTGGATCCTGATGTGATCGCCGCTACAAAGAAATTCTCTAAGCAGTATAAGGGTTCATTCAAGATCACCAATGATTTTGAAGAGGGATTCAAAGGTGCCGATGTAGTCTATCCGAAATCATGGGGCTCTGTTCCGTGCTTCACATATACCGATGAATCAGGAAAGACCATTAAGCAAAAAAATCACGATGAAGCGGAAAAACTCAATAATGCTGCAAAGAGCTGGATGACAACTCAAAAGCAGATGGACCTTACAGATCAGAATGCAGTCTATATGCATTGCCTACCAGCGGATCGCGGTCAGGAAGTTTCAGATGAAGTTATTGACGGCTCGAAATCTGTTGTTATTGATGAGGCCGAGAACCGGCTTCACGCCCACAAGGCCATAATGGCTCTTCTCATGGGCGGAAGGCTTTAAGGAGAATTGATATGGCAAGATCAAACCTTTACGGCAAACATTTGATAACTACACAGGAATGGACAAAGGAAGAGCTCATCCAGACACTTGAACTGGCTGAGGATATGAAGAAAGAGAGATTTTCTGATAAATATGCGGTTGTTCTGAAAAACAGAAGTTTTCTGATGTTCTTTTACAATCCTTCAGTAAGGACAAGGCAATCATTTGAGATCGCTGCTACGGAACTTGGGGGGCATGCCCTCTTTCTGGAGCCGAAATCCATGAGGCTTAAAACTGCTACATCAGCCGGCGAGACAATTGAAGACGCCGCCAATGTCATGTCAAGATACGGTGTCGGACTCGGCATCAGAATACTTGAAGCCAAGATAGGCGCTTACGGAGAAGGCGATGACCTTATCCGCGAGTATGCTGAATATTCGGACATTCCTATTATAAGTATGGCACATGACAAATATCATCCCTGCCAGGGAATTGCGGATGTTCAAGGATACAGAGCCCATCTCGGTAAAGAACTGAAGGGAAAAACCATAGTTCATGTCTGGGGCCATGGTGCTCTGGCAAGATCTCATTGCAGTGTTCAGGAATCCATGCTCATCTGTTCAAGGATGGGAATGAATGTCCGAATTGCCTATCCGAAAGGGTATGACCTTGACCCTCAGGTCTGTGAGTGGACAAAAAAGAACTGCGCCGAGAACGGAATGGATTTCTCTATCAGCCATGATCCCGCTGAAGCATATGAAGATGCTCATGTGGTATATTCCAGAAACTGGATGAGTCCTGATGCATATCATGATGGTGAATTTCACAAAGAGGACGAGGTTAAAAAAGCACTTCCGTACACTGACTGGATCTGTGATGAAGAAAAGATGAAACTTACTGATAACGGGCTTTTCTCGCATCCTATGCCTATTGACAGAGGCCATGAGGTTAGCGATGAGGTAGCTTCGGGAAAAAGGTCTATATGTGTTGACATAGCCGAGAATCGACTCCATGCTCAGAAGGCCATTATGGCGCTTACAATGGGTGAGTAGGAGTAAATGATGAGTAGGATAGTAATAGCTATAGGCGGGAACTCTCTGATCAAAGATAAACAGCATCAGACCGTTGCGGACCAGTTCGATTGTATTATGGAGACAGCAGATCATATTACCGAGCTTATAAAGGCAGGCCATGATGTGGTCATTACTCATGGGAACGGCCCACAGGTCGGATTCATCCTTCTGAGAGCCGAGATAGCATCAAAACAGCTTCACTCAGTTCCTCTGGATGCCTGTGGTGCGGATACTCAGGGTGCGATCGGTTACGCCCTTCAGCGTGCCGTTGGCAATATTTTACGTAGAAAAGGCATAACAGATCGACAGGCAGTAACTCTGGTTACTCAGGTGCTGGTGGATAAAGATGACGATGCTTTCAAGAACCCAAGCAAACCCATCGGTCCCTTCTATACAAAAGAAGAGATCGAAGAGAAGAAAAATCTTGGATGGGCAGTAGTTGAGGATGCCGGAAGGGGATACCGCAGGGTTGTGGCTTCTCCTCTGCCGGTGGAGATCATCGAGATAAACGCAATAAAGAAATTGCTTGATGAAAATTTTATCGTAGTCTGTGTTGGCGGCGGCGGTATTCCGGTGATAAAAGATGAAAAGGGTGATATCACCGGTGTCGCGGCGGTTATTGACAAGGACAATGCAAGCGCGCTTCTGGCGGGCAATATTCAGGCTGATGTCTTTATTGTCGCAACGGCGGTGGAGAAGGTTGCCCTCAATTTCGGAAAACCTGATCAGAAGGAACTAGATCATATCACAGTGGAGCAGGCCAAGGAATATATGGCGGCCGGTCATTTCGCTCCGGGTTCGATGCTTCCCAAGATCAAGGCAGTTATCGATTATCTTGAAGCGGGTGGAAAGAAGGCGATCATTACAAATCCTGAGAACCTTAGCCGCGCAGTACAAGGCAAGGCGGGAACCACGATAACAAGAAATAATTAGGCACGAGGTTTGAGGCTGGAGTTACTTTTAGATTCAATATTATGTGTTGATTTGCACATGTAATTTTAACGAGCGTAGAGTCTGGTGGTCTGATTCATAAATACGATGACAATGGAATGTTTAGATTTGAGTCAATTCCAACGAACAATAAGCGCGGCGTACCCTTTGTGGTCCGTAAGCGAAGAGAGAGGAAGAAATTGACCAAAGATAATATTCCCTTCGGACTGAGGCTCTTTTTCTGTCTTCTGCGTTGCTCGTTGCTTAAATACCGCTGTGGGTATGCAGCGCTCCTCGCGTCTTGAATACGGAGCAAAATAGCGTCAGTCATTGTTAACGTATTTATGAATCAGATCACTCGTATTGCTCCGCAATTTTCAACTCTACGCTTGGAACTTTTCCATCGGGACAGACGAACACCTGCGGTGTACGACATGTCCCATATCTTACTTCGTTCCGGCGTTATATTATTTTAACGGACAATTTAATTGCTGTTAGCGAAATAACGATTTTCCGGTTACGGATGTGCTTCTCTTTTCCTTACCCACTTGTTGCTTGTGCTCTGCGAAGCATAACCTTGAACCTTTCAACAATCCTTTCTGCAAATAACGATTTTTCTTATTCCTCTCCCATTGTTCCACTGGGTCACTTGTACCTGGGTCCACTGCGAAGCTTAATTTTTGAATGATATTCTCTACTTCACGCGTACATTGTTTCAGCCAGCAGACGAAAAATATTATCGTGGTTTTCTTTGTCTCTCGGTAAAAATGTGCTAAAATACAATATGGGCAACTCGGAAATACCGCAGGTAAATATCTCAGAAAGGATCGAGAAAGAGAGGCAGATTCTCAATCGTCGATCTCTTGAGAGCTTTTCGCTTCCGATGTTCCTTATATTCTCTCTACTTCTTATAATCGATTTATTTGTCAGGGACATAGTAGTTTATCCGGGGAATGTCGTTACGCTCGGTCATATTATTCTGGTCATCATTTACGGCGGCTTCTATTTATTCAAAAAAAATATAAGAAATGTCAGAAATACATTCCTTGTTATCATAACATTCACCGTCATAGCCATTATTTTAATACAGCTGCATGAATTTCACACATCAGGAGATGTCGCGGTATTCCTTATTGCGGTTCTACTTCTTCACATTTCCTTGATCTTTGTTCCTCAGGACGCTGTATTTATGGGAGTCTCCATGATACTGATCTTTACTGCGATGGTGTTCTTGTTTCAACCCGCGAGGGATAACATACTTGGAAATATTATTAACGGCATGGTGAGCATCTTTCTTGGTGTGCTCTTTACTTCGATGCGCTTCCGAAATTTAGGCAAACGCGTTATCGCACAGGAGGAGGTCAAAGCTCTCAATAGCAAGCTTCTTATTAAAAATAAAGTACTTGATCAATCAATTGAGAAGATAGAGGAGATGAATGCGCAGAGAACGGACTATATTTCAAATATTTCTCATGAGCTGAAAACTCCGATCACGATTTTAATGGGAAATCTGGAGCTGCTCAAGAATGATGAAGAGATCCGTTCCGATCCCACTTCGCGCCGCCTGGATACCATGGACCGCAATGTGAAGCGTCTTTTTGATACAGTGACCGATCTTTTCAATTTTTCCCGTGTTGCTGACATCGGTAAAGCAACCTCCATGGAGCCTTTTTCATTGGATATATTATTTTCTCAGATAAAAGATGATTATCGTGATTTCTTCCTTGAAAATAAAAGAGAATTGAATTTACTTGTTTCCGATGATAGATATGTGATAGGCAATTGCGGAGATATTTCGGTGCTGATAGAGAATTTATTGATCAATGCGGTAAAATATTCGCATGAGGGTTCTGAAATTCTCATTAAGGCCGAACCTAATGGAAAAAAAGTGCGCATCTCGGTGATTGATCAGGGTATCGGCATTTCCGAGAAAGACAAAGGCCGCATCTTTGATAAATTCTATCAGGCGGAAGGCGGCCTTTCCAGAAAATACGGGGGAACCGGCCTGGGTCTGTATATCGCAAGACAGATCGTGGAGAAGCATAACTCCGACCTTTGTCTGATAAGTCAGGAGAAGAAGGGGAGTACTTTCTATTTTGACCTGAGAGCGGCCGAGGAAGGATTAAGTTGAATATCGATTCAGAAAAAAGGCTGATCCGCACATTAATACGTGAAGAACGTCTCCAAAAAAATGAGGTGTCGAGTAAAAAAATCACTCCGGTCAACCTGCTGCTTTCCCTGGTACTCCTTGTAGGATATTCAATAAATGAGATTATTAACGGCGCCCCGTCTCCGCTGTTGATTCTTTTTTCCGGTTTGACCCTGTTCACTTTATATCTGCCGGTTTGGCTCTTTAGGGACAAGATAAAATATAACTGGGTCTTTTTCACTATCCTGATAGTGATATCAATGCTTGCAGCCACCTTACTTCAAATACATGAGCTCCTGTATTATGGGCATGATTACTATATCCTGGTATTGGGCCTACTTATCATTGTAGCCGCCATAATATTTCCGACGAAGGGCCTAGTCATTTTCTATGTCTCTTCTCTTGTATATGCATACATTATTCTCTACTTATTTACTCCCGATAAAAATCAATTCATATACTCGGTGCCAAGGGTCACTGTTTCAATTAGTATCGTTTTTCTTCTTGCGACCTTTAGAAATATCGAGTTTGAGAAAAATGCCTACCAAGCGAATATGTTGGAGCGATACAAGCGGGATATCGAGATAAAGAACAAAATGCTCGACAGTTCCGTGAGAAAATTGGAGGATGCCGATCTTCTGAAAACAGAGTATGTCTCAAATATCTCGCATGAGCTGAAGACACCGATCACGATTTTAAGCGGATATGTGGACCTTCTAAAAAATGATGAGCGCCTTCAGGACTCAAAAAGTCAGAAACGCCTGAATACAATGGAAAAGAATGTAAAGCGGCTTTTTAATACGGTAAGCGACCTTTTTAATATGGGTGAACTTGAGAAAGAGCATGAAACGGTAACCATGGAAAACTTCTCGGCCATAGAGATATTCAACCCGCTTGCCGAAGAATTCAGTGAAGTGTGTGAAAAGGAAGGCCGGATCTTCAAAGCGACTCTTGCGGACATTGATATCAAGGGGAATCCCTCTCAGATATCGATAGTTCTTGAAAATCTCCTTTTGAACGCCCTGAAGTTTACCGGCACCGGAAATATGATATCAGTGAAGATCATCGATACAGAAGACAAACGGGTGCGTCTCTCGGTAGAGGACGATGCTATAGCGATCCCTAAGGAAGAACAGGATAAGATCTTTGAAAAATTCTATCAGTCCGGCGGCGGTCTCGATAGAAAATTTCCGGGAACCGGTTTAGGACTGTATATTTCCCAAAAGATCTTGAGAGAACATGGATCAGAACTATTTATTAAGAGTGAAGGAGATATCGGCGTCGAATTCTTCTTTTATCTTGAGCTCGCTTGATAATTTAATATGAAAGAGATCTTAGAATTGGTTTTGCGCGCCCTTACTTTGAAAGAGCTTCCACGAAGAGGCTGGAAGCTTGTGGGAGTCCCTAATAGTGAAGATGTTGCGAGTCACACCTTCGGCGTGGCCTTGCTTGCAATGCTTGTCGCCAAAGAGAGGGGACTTGATCAGGAGAAGGCGATGAAGATCGCCCTCATTCACGAATTGGGAGAAACCGTATTGGGGGACATCACTCCCCGTGATGAATTTCCGCATGAATCAAAAAGCGCGATAGAGGAAGAGGAAGTGGAAAAAATATTGTCAAAACTTCCAAACGGACATGAGCTTTTTGAATTATGGAAGGATTTTGAGTACAGAAGGACTCCTGAAGGAGCTTTAGTTAAGGATCTGGACAGATTTGAAATGGGTCTCCAGGCATCGCTCTATATGGAAAGTACCGGTATTGACCTTCAAGAATTTCTTCAAACGGCGGATAGAGACATAGAAGATAAGGAATTAAGGTCTATTCTTAAGGAACTTTGATTTACGAATCAGAACGCTAGCGCTCTGATTCATAAATAGAGGATGGAGGCTAGAGGTTCGAGGTTAGTGCAGAGTGGAGTAAATACCCTCTCCAAATATTCATTGTTCATTTCTTCATTGTTCACTATTTATTTTTTTTAATTGTCCATTGTCCATTGTCAATTGTCCATTTCTCTATAGGCCTCTATTTATGATTCATCTCATTTAATCCTGAAATGCCTTGGCGAATGCTCCCCAGAAAGGATCTGTCTCCGGATGTTCGAGGACAGTGCTTTTACCATTCTCAAAAACTCTTATTATACCGCTCTCATTCACCTTACCGATAATTGAGGCCTCAATGGAGTTATCCTTTAAGAGCTTGATGAATTTATCAGAATAGGCGGGCTTGATCGTGATTATCATCGTCCCTTCCGAGATCGAGATATACGGGTCCATCTCGAATCTTTTACATATCGCTTCCACTTCGCTTTTGATTATGATCTCTTCTTTGTGAATATCCATTCCGACATTCGATGCTCTTGCGACCTCATAGAGACCTCCGAAAACTCCTCCCTCCGTAGCGTCGTGCATTGAGGTGATCCCCTTATCGCGCAGGCCGAACTCCCGTGCGAGTTCGGCTTCTTTCACAACCGACATCTTGAAGAACAATTCATCCGCTTTTTGGAAAACTTCTTCTCCTAATTCCTCTTTGATCTTATCCGGGAATGTTGCGGCGAATAATCCCGCCGCTTCGATCGCGCAACCCTTTGTTACGATGATATCGTCCCCGGGAGCCGCCATGGTCGGAGCGATGTATTCATCTTCATCGCCAATGGCGATAACGGTCGCTCCCCCGACCATCGGATAATTACACCCGTCATATCTCGCTGTATGTCCGCTTATGATGGCAATCCCAAGTTTTTCACATTCTTCGTGAACGGTTTTCCAGAGTATCTTCAATTCTTCCTTATTGATTTCAACCGGAAGATTGAGGTCAATGGAAAGATAGGCCGGCTTCAGTCCGCTTGTAACAATGTCGGACACCAGGATATGAACTGCGAACCATGCCGCCTTCTTGAAACCGTATTCCTTGACAATGAAGACAGGGTCAGTTGTGGTCGCCATCACCTTATTCCCGACCTTTGTAATAGCAATATCAACTCCGTTCTGCGGGCCGATAATAACATTGGCTGATCTCGCTCCCAATCTCGGGTAGATGATCTCCTTGAAAATCTCAGGTGAAATTTTTCCGAGCGGTAATTCTGACATAAAATACTCCTTTTGAAAAGCAGCAGGAGTAGAACAAGCTTCCTTCGTCGGTATTAACCGCATCAGGTTCAAAGGGTAGGCATTGCCTTCTCAGCGAATAAGCACCCCTGCTTTTCATAGTGAACTGTCATTGTGATACAGTACACCGTTAAAGTATAAGAAAAAAAGGGAAGTATTTCAACCCATCGTTCGCGCAGCGAACGAAGCAGGAATGTAGAGGCTAGAAGTTTGAGGCTGGAGGTTGGTTGGAGAAAGGGAGAGAAAATACTTCCGTCATTCCCGCGAAAGCAGGCAATCCACCCGGCATTTGCTTCTTGTGTTTTCCATCACTATTCATTATTCACTTTTCACTATTCACTTCTCTATAGCCTCTGTGAAGCTCCGCTTCACTTGACTATCCCGGCGAAATGCAATATAATGTACAATTATGTGTAGTAATGGAAGAAGAAAGCAGAAGATACCTCCTCATTTCACGAAATAAGGATATATATAAGTATCAGGTTGAGGAAAAGTTTGAGGCGGGTATAGTTCTTGCAGGTTCTGAAGTGAAGTCTATACGACTGAAAAGGGTTTCTCTCAGAGGCGCGTATTGCCTCTTTCAAGGAACCGAGCTCTTTGTTACAGGAATGCGAATCGACCATTATGACCATGGCGATTTCGTAAAACCTGATCCTGTCAGGAAGAGGAAACTCTTGCTGAGAAAAGGTGAACTTGTCCGGCTTCGAAAGAAGGTAGACGAAAGAGGGTTCACAATTGTCCCGGTCAAAATATACCTTTCCGGCCCTTATGTAAAACTGGAGATCGCTCTGGTTACCGGAAAAACGGGTAGAGACCGAAGACAAGATATCAGGCGCCGTGATACGGAAAGAGATATCAGACGCCAGATGAAACATAAAGCTTAGGGGGCGAACAGGTTTCGACAGGGTTGAGGTGAGTATGGTTGCATGCCAGGATGATCCACTGTGACGGATCAAGCTTTTATAAGCGCCAATAACAATTACGCATTAGCTGCTTAAGTAAGCAGCAGGGTACGCGGGAGTGCCGTTCCTTTTGTAGTACCCACGGTAGAACGGATAACTTAAATGGCGGAGCATCGGCGGTATTTAAGTGAAACTTTTCCGCTGCTGGCTTCAGATTCCTTCCCGTCGGATAATCTGAAGTAAGAAATGTAGACGGAATAAGCATGTAGACGCTGTATTACGCCCTTCTTTGGACGCGGGTTCAACTCCCGCCGCCTCCACCATACCTATATGAAGAAGATATTTCTTATCATTTCTATCCTGATCTTCTCGGCAGCGATTCTGAGCAGCTTCCGGCTGTCGGAATTTGTCGAGAATAATGACGTAAAGTGGGAGTATGACCCATACTCCAATATTCTAACCTTACAATGGCGATCAATGGATTTTAAATTTCTTCCCTATGAGAGCTTCTATTATCAGGGAATACGGGTTTTCCGCATGACAGACCCGGTGCTGATGGAGGGCAATGACTTCCTGATCCCGGACGAATTCGCGGCACGCTGGAAAGTCAAAAAGGGTATATTCGATATCAAATTTACTCAGGACAAGAAAATGATCACTGTGAGCATTTTATCGGATATCCCGATGAAATACACTTATAAGAGCAAAAAGAAGATCTTTCAGATTCAGGCAGAGGCCCCGTGTTTTTTGGAGAAAGATTACTATTACTATCCAGAAATGGGCATCGAATATATTAAGATCGTGAATTCCAAAGATCTGGAGTTACGCTTCAATGATGTAGAGGAGCTCAAAGAGTATCAGCCCTCCGAGGATAAATTGATGATCTCATATATCTATGATCCCCCGAAGGCCCATAAAAAGGACCCGGTTATTATCCGCAAAAGCAGTGATCCTGTTAAATTTTCCCGGAAAAAGGTGTGTATCATCATTGACCCCGGGCATGGCGGCAAGGATCCCGGGGCCATTGGAATAACCGGTGTGAAAGAGAAGACCATAGTACTGGCTCTCTCAAAAAAACTGAGATCGTATCTTGAGAAAATGGGATATTCGGTCCTTATGACCAGAGAAAAGGATATTTTCATTCCTTTGCGCAATCGTCCGAAATTTGCCAATTCCAATAATGGCGACCTCTTCATTTCGCTGCATGCGAATTTCGCCTACAATCCTAAGGTCAAGGGCTTCGACATTTATTATCTTTCGAAATCCGCCTCAGATGATGAGTCAAGAGAGGTTGCGGCCTATGAGAATAATGTTATAAAATTGGAGAGAGAGCATAAACAGGACATGCTTGGAGAAATAATCTGGTCGATGATGTCTAATGAATTTGAAAATGAATCGATCACCTTGGCGGGCATGGTTTCCCGTGATCTCAAGAAGATCACCCCCGCGAACGGCAATCCTGTAAAGCATGCAAGATTTTATGTCCTCTACGGGGCTACGATGCCTGCAATACTGATCGAATCCGGCTTCATTTCAAACCGTAGTGAGGCTCGAAACCTTGTGAAGGCAAAGCATCAGGATAAATTAACCAAATCGATCGCCGAAGCGATTGACGCATATATTGTAAAAAATTACAGGAAGTTTATTAATGGGAACTAATGATCCGATAGGAATATTTGATTCAGGTGTGGGCGGACTTACCGTTCTGCATCAATTACTGCAGCTGCTTCCAGAGGAAAATTTTGTGTATTTCGGAGATACTGCCCGTGTGCCATACGGTTCAAAATCAAGGCAGACCATCACTCATTTTTCATTCCAGGATGTAAATTTCCTTCTCTCTCAGGAAGTCAAGATGGTCGTTGTCGCGTGTAACAGCGCCTCTTCCAACAGCCTGAGCGAATTGAAGGCCAAGTATGAAGTTCCCATATTCGGTGTTATCGAACCCACCATCGCTTCGCTTTCAGAAGAAACATCAAAGATCGGCATTATCGGCACTAACGCCACCATAGAATCCGGCAGTTATCAGAAAATGCTAAAGCAAAAATTGGGTAATGAAGCTCTATTGTATGAGAAAGCATGCCCTCTCTTTGTACAATTGGCAGAGGAAGGACTTTCTGACAGTCATATCGCTGATACGGTAATAGAACATTATCTTTCAAAGATGAAAGCAAATTCACCGCAAGCTCTTATTCTGGGCTGTACTCATTATCCGCTGTTCATCAACAGTCTGCAAAGGTATTTCGGAGATTCTGTAAGTTTGGTGAATCCCGCTTTGGAAGTTGCAAAAGAAGTTCATAAATATATTCATGACAATGGCCTTGAGAATAAGAAAGGCCGCGGAGACATTCGCTTTTATTTGAGTGATGTTCCGCGAAATTTCGGCTCGGTTTCGGTGAATTTCCTGCAAAGAGAGATCGAGGACATTACAAAAATAGATATTGAGAGGTATTGATGAGAGAGCATAGAAAAGATAATGAGATAAGAAAGATCGAAATAAAAAAGAACTGGAGTATATGGGCGGACGGCTCCGCTTGGGTGAAGTGGGGGAATAATATTATCGCCGTTACTGCCTCCATAGAGAACAGGGTACCTCCTCATCTGATGAAAACCAAATCGGGATGGATCTCCGCGGAATATAGAATGCTCCCGAGATCGACCTCACAAAGAAAAAAGCGCAATGAGAATCGCATAGTTCCAGACGGAAGACAAAGTGAGATATCACGTCTGCTCGGTAGGGTGCTTCGTTCATGTGTGAATATGGAAGCCCTTCCCAAGAAGACGATCTGGATCGATTGCGATGTGATACAGGCAGATGGAGGGACACGGATCGCGAGTCTGCTCGGAGGATATATAGCTCTCGTAGAAGCATTGCGGCATATGAAGAATAACGGATTATTCACATCTCTACCCTTGAAGCAGCGTATTGCGGGGATCTCCGTGGCGGTAAGTGATGATAAGATACTTGTTGATCCGGATTACTCCGAAGATTCCACCGCTGATGTTGATCTGAATATTATATTGAATGAACAAGGAGATATTGTAGAGATCCAGGGAGGGGCGGAAGGCAAAACCTACTCACAGGAGCTTCTCATAAAAGTTCTGGATGAAGCCAAAGCCGGCATTGAGAAGATATTTGAATTGGAAACCGAGTTATTAGACGACTGATCTGAAAATGAATATCCCCGACAAATTGCTTCCGTTAATACAAAGTGTCCAATATCCGCAGAGATACATAGGCAATGAGATCGGAATAATCCGAAAGCCGGATGCTCCGCTAAGAGTCGCTTTCGGTTTTCCTGACCTCTATGAATTGGGAATGTCCAATCTTGCGGTAAAGATATTTTATGACATCTTCAAGAACGATCCCGATATTGCCTTTGAGAGATGCTACCTTCCCGATAAAGATATGTGCGCTGCAATGTCTGCGGCTCAGATCCCCCTTTATACTCTGGAAACCTTTCGCTCTGTGAAAGAAGCAGATTTTTTCGGGATCACATTACCCTCCGAGCTGCTTTTTCCTGCAGCTTTAAAAATGCTTGATCTTGCGATGATCAAAAGACGATCACGGGACCGGGATGATAGTGACCCCATAGTGATCGGCGGCGGACCGGGTATAATGAACCCCACCCCTCTTTTCGACTTTTTCGATATTCTTTTCTTAGGTGAGGGGGAAGAGCTCTTTCCCCGGATAATCGAATTGTACAAGTCACATGGCCGTACGCCTCTATTTTTTGAGAAGGTGAAAGCCCTGGATGGCGTGATCATCCCCTCAGATAAAACCGAAGAACAGACTCCGGCACCGATTTCCCGCTGGTCCGGTTTCGCATCCTCGCTCCCGCCAAGGGAGCAATTGATCCCGATAACAGCTATCGGAGAATTGCGTTATGAGGTTGAGATAATGAGAGGGTGCACTTCCGGCTGCCGTTTCTGCCTTGCCGGATATATTTACCGGCCCCATAGGGAGCGTGATGTAAATATCCTTCTTGATTCCATAAGTGATGAGATCAGACAAAAGGGAATATCCGCAGTTAATCTGCTTTCTCTTTCTTCGGGTGATTACTCGCAATTGGAGCCTCTTATCTTCTCACTCATTGAGAGGCATCCCGGATTGAAGATATCCCTTCCGTCATTACGCCTTGACTCTGTTTCTTCTGAACTTCTTAAGGTATTGGGAAGCAGAAAAATGACCTCATTGACCTTTGCTCTGGAGGCGGGGAGTGAAGCGCTGAGAAAAAGGATCAACAAGAAGATCTCTGATGATACATTTTTTGAAACCCTGAAGAAGGTGAAGGGGCATTCCTGGAAACGGATCAAACTCTATTTCATGCTGGGCCTTCCGGGAGAAAAAGAAGAGGATATTGATGCTTTGATAGACCTTCTTAACAGGGCCTCGCGGTTCATGGGAAAGGGTTTTAAGATCAATGTTTCGCTTTCAGTGTTCTCTCCGAAGCCGCATACCCCATATGAATGTGAGCCCCGGGCGGCGAAAAATGTTCTGTCAGAACGGATCGAAAAGATCAGAAAAGGGATCAGATACAGAGAGATACGATTGAAATTTCCCAAATTGATCCTATCTGATCTTGAATGTATTTTTGGCCGCGGCGATTCTACGGTCAGCAAATTAATAGAAGATATAATCCCTTTTATCAATAGTGAAGGCATATCTTCCGAAGATACAATTAAGGTCGAAGCCCTGATAGAGAAGCATAAGGCGTACAAATTCCTGGATGAAATACCGTCTCCTCATTGGAGAAACACAGTTCAACTAAACAAAAGGCAATTCACAGAAATGGAGGCCTCCCGCTCAGAAAACAATGCGGAAACTGAGGATTGCTTCAGCGGGAAATGTTTGAATTGCGGAGTTTGTGACGAAGATATACAGCCGACATCATCTTCCCCGGCGGAAGGAAAGCAAGCCGCTTCTCCATCATCCGTTGAAGGAGAGGAGAAGGGATTATTATTGCGTTTCAAAAAGTCCGGGGTTTCGGCGTTCATTTCAAACAATGATCTGATGTATGTGATCTCCCGAATATTCCGAATGATGGGTACCCCTATTTCTCAGAAGAAAGGCTTTTCACGAAATGATAAGATAAGCGGCTTCGGAGCGCTGCCATTGGGAGCATCAAGCGAGGCAGAGTATTTCTGGATCAAGCTTCCCGCAGCCGCGAAGATGGACCTGATAGCGAAGTTCAATTCCAATTCCTGTTCAGGACTGGAATTAATGGAAGTTACGGAAATGGATTCTTCTCCCAAACCTTTAAGTTCGCTTTTTTCATATATTACCGATTCAGGAGAAGCCGGGGAGATCGATCTGCCCTTTGAGAGTGGAAACATGAGATCTTTGAAGAAGACCTTGGTGTCAAATGTGGACGGGGATGTTTCTCTTTATAATGTGAGAAGGCGGACTGTGACCTTCAAGGATTAATATGGCACTCTCTTTTGGGTTCAATGCCCTCAATTATACAATAGCCGCAAGGAGGATCATTGAGAATGCATCCTTATCCTTCGGTGAAAGCAAGAGATATGCCCTTGTCGGCCCGAACGGATGCGGTAAATCGACTCTCTTGAAGATACTTGCGGGTAAGTTAACTGATCACGAAGGAGATATCTTTGGACTTGGCAAATTGAATATAGGTTACCTTCCGCAAGAACCTTTTGATGATGTTGATCTGGAGGATTCCGTGTGGAATATCGCATCACATAATTTAAAGCAAGCAGCATCGGGCTGGGATCTGCTTGAAGGTGAGTTGATAGCCAATCTGCTTCTTATGGGATTTTCTTCCGATGACCTTGATCGCCCTCTCGCGGAATTTTCCGGCGGCTTTATGATGCGCGCCGCTTTAGCGGGAATTATCACGGGAAATCCCGATATTCTTCTTCTGGACGAACCGGAGAACCATCTTGATATCAAGATACTGGGGAGTATTGCGGAGAAGTTGAAGCAATCCGCGAAAATAATTCTCTTCGTTTCCCATAATCCCGATCTTATCGATCTTCTGTCCACGGATATCATTGATATGGACAATAGAAAATTTTCTCAGTTCGCATGCGGCTTCCATGAATATATGAAAAGGAAAGAAGAGTTGATAGAGAAGGGAGAAGCGGATGCCGCCACACGGGAAGAGAAGATAAAGAAATTAAAGGAATTCATCAGAAAGAATATTGCCGATAAAAGTACGACGAAGCAGGCGCGTACGAGGCAGAAGGTGCTTAATAAAATACTGGAAAATACATCCGATGTGCCGATAAGGCATGAAAATTCAGTGAAATTGGCTTTTTTGAATGTGCCGAAGCAGCCCAGGGTCTACCTGCGCGCCGAATCATTGGAATTATCATACGGCGACGATACGATCATCAAGAGCGGTTCCTTTAAGATAGAGCGTGATGATAAATTAGGGTTTCTGGGAGCCAATGGAAGCGGAAAAACCACTATTGTGAAAGCGATAGCGAATGATCGGATCGTCGAAAGAAATATGTCCCGCATCGAAGTTGATTCGATGACATCGATCGCATATTTTTCTCAGGATAGAGAGATGGCGGAGATCAAGGATATGCGTCTTGAAGATTTTGTCCAACGGTTATTCGGTCCGGAATACCGGATGATATTGGCTAGATTTCTCTTCTTCCATGATCTTGACCGAAAGATCGGAGTTCTTTCCGGCGGCGAGAAGGCAAGAGTCGGTCTGATGGAATTGGTTTCAAAGAGAGCCAATCTACTGATCCTCGATGAACCCACACATCATTTGGACATAAGGACGGTAGGCGTATTTAAAGATGTTTTGAAATCGTTTCCGGGAGCGGTGCTACTGATAAGTCATCATTCAGATCTCTTTGACGGACTTGTTAATAAAGTGCTGACCATTAAAAATAAGGTCCTGCACGAATACTATGGATCATATCATTATATCAGAGATAAGCATTTAACGGATGAGATCAGCGAAGAGATCGGCAGTAAAGCCGTAAATCTGCTGAATCCTAAAGAAAAACGCAAAAAGCGCAATGATTACCGGGCCCGTCTGGAAAAATTGGGGTCTTCTCTGGAGAAATTGGAAGAAGAACTTTTTCAATTGGAGCTTCTCCGGGAGGATGCTTCTTCTGAAGAGTTGACAAAAACCAATAGAAAAATAAAAAAGGCAGAACAGAAATTCAATAATATTTATGAATTAAAGCTAAACATTGAAAGTAAATTGAGAGATCTGGTATCTGATTCATAAATAGAGGGTAGAGGCCTGTAGAGAACTAAATGGTGTCGCAATGGGTGATAGGTGAGTGGGAAAAGACGGGATGAAATAAAACTGGATCCCACGATCGCCGACTCCCTCTGGATGACATTCTCCTCTTCTTCGTTTCCTTCCCACCTCCGCTCATCGGGAGCCCGGCAGCGCCGGGCGACCAACCCAAAAGAGTTTTGAACCGTTTAAGTGACATTGACATTTTTAACGGCAAGAATGAATGATGGCGAAGCCGAAAATATCCAATTGTTTGAGTGAGCTAAAGCTAACGAGTTTTGGGATTTTAATGAGTGATCGCCGTGGTGAGTATCAGTGCAAAAAATGACATCCAGTGTTCTGATCCATAAATACAGGAGTAATGGCTGATGGTGTTTTCTCTGCTTCGTCTCTCACCCCCCTCGAGCACGGCGCAGCCGTGCGCCCAACCGAGAGTTCCGGAAGGAGTGAATATTTATTTGAGCTTTTAGAGGCAGGAACGAATGTTCGAGGAAAAATGACATGCTGTTTGAGAGAGGGAACTTCCGAACGAGTTCATGCATTT
>JAGLGN010000001.1 GCA_023144005.1 bacterium | reverse complement strand
GAAAAGCATATGTTAATAATGAAAAAAGGATCAAAACTCCATCAAATAATCTTTATTCAATTGCCAATTTTACATTGACAATTAAAAGATAGAACAAAGAGATTCTTATCTTAAATACTTTCTATCAACTTTTAAACTGCGAAGCATAACTGAGCAGTTTGCTAGGCAAAGAATTTGATCAAATGAAATATTCCGGCGCAGAGCAATGCTGCCAGGGGTACTGTCAGGAACCAGGAAAGAAAGATAGCTCCGAGTACCTTGAGATTGATGGATCCGATGCCCCTTGCCAGTCCCACGCCTGTGACCGCTCCAACGGAAATATGTGTGGAGGATAGCGGTATCCCTAATCGTGATCCCAGGAGGACCGTTGTTGCTGCTGAAAATTCAGCGGCAAAACCCCTGGAGGGAGTTATTTCCGTTATGCGCTTGCCGATAGTTTCCATGACCCGATGACCCATTGTAACGATACCCACGACCATTCCGCATGAGCCGAGAAGGAGCAACCATAAAGGTACATCGGCGCTCGCTGTTAGGGTCCCGGTGGCTGTTATCGTAATTATAGCCGCTATCGGCCCGATCGCATTCGCAACATCATTTGCTCCATGGGCAAAGCACTCGTAAGACGCGGAGATCACATGAAGGATCTTTGAGAAGCTCTCGACATCTTCCACCTGATCTTCAGAGGGTTCCTTCTTGTACAGATAGAAGATCGAAACCGCCATGGCGATCACCCCTATTATTATTGAAATGATCAATGCCGGTACAAAGCCCAGATCTAATTTAAGGTTTTTCAACCCCTTGTAGATAGTTGCCAGCGTAAGCACAAATCCGACGATGAAGACAAAGATAGGCGCGATGCGCTTAAAGCGGTAAAAGGGTTCATCATGATTATAGATGAAGTATTTGAAGATATTGAAAATGATAAAACTTATTATCGCTCCGATGATCGGGGAAAAGATCCACGAGAGCGTGATTATGCCGACGAATCCCCAATGTATCGCCTTGACCCCATATGCCGCAAGGCCGAATCCCAACATCGCTCCGATGATAGCGTGAGTTGTGGAGATGGGTAGTTTCAGTATAGTCGCGAGGGTGATCCATATGCCTGCCGCGATAATAACGGCGAACATCCCATAGACAAATATCTCGGGAGAGCTTTGAAAAAATGAAAAATCCACGATATTTCCCTTAATGGTCTTGACCACATGTCCACCTACCAGAAGGGCTCCAAGAAATTCAAATACTACTGCAAGTATGACAGCGTTCTTATATGAAATAGATCCGGCGGAGACAGAGGTCCCCATATTGTTTCCTACATCGTTCGCTCCGATGTTCCAAGCTATGTAGAAACCCACTAAAATTATAAGAATAGTCATGTGGTTTTTTCTATTTTGCGATCATTCTTTTGATTCTGTCGGCACCGTTTTCAAGGCTGTCGGTGATCCTGTTCATGATGGTCACTAATTTGGACAAAAACATTATTTCAACGGGGGATAATCGGTCTTCGGCATTAAATATCAGCTTACCGAATTGATGCTGCAATTCGTCCACGACTTTTTCGCAACGGGCGATCTTTTTTATTTCATCCGGTATGCTTCTTTTATATCGAGGGGCACGATTAGCTTTCTGGAACCGAATAAATTCAAGAAGAAGAGAATCATAATGATCCAGCGCTTGCCGGCTTGTGGAGAGAATGCTGTCCAGTGTTGCCATATCCTGTTCTCCCGGCTTGAAGTTCTTGAAATCCAGAAATTTGATAACATCTTCCGCGGCGTCCGCAATGGAGTCCTGTATCTGGATGAGAGAAAGAATATCTTCTTTTCTCATTGATGACATCAGGGATGTGGTCACTATCAGATTCACCCTGCCCTTGAGCCGGTCCGCGTCGTGTTCCAGCTTATCTATGTCATCCAGCTCAACTCCATTCCCTGATTTCCAGGATGTAAAATTTACTTCAAGTGTGTCAAAAGTCTTCTTCACCACATCAAAATGTTCCCTGATAAGTCCCATCGGACTCTCTTTAAAAAGCTGGAAAAATCCCCACATAATAATCCTCTTTAAAAGTTTGCTGAAATATTTTACCATCTATACCGTTTAAGTCAAGGACCTTTATTCAAATTGCAGCATATGGTATAATGCCGTACGAAGGTGAAAATGAAGAGATCTATTATTGTTCACGGCGGCGCGGGATATATCAAAAACCTGCCCGCTCACAAAAAGGGTGTCGAGCAGGCGGTCAGGGCAGGATGGAAAGCCCTGGAAAACGGCGCAAGCGCTCAAAATGCGATGAAAACCGCCATCCTGATACTTGAAGACGACCCGGCATTCGATTCGGGATACGGAAGCTATCTTGACCTTAAGGGTGATATTTCGGTGGACGCGTCAATAATGCTGTCAAACGGGAACTCCGGTGCATGTAGCAATGTTTCTTCTTTGCGCCACCCGATAGAACTCGCGATAAAGATCATGGAAGAGACTGATCATTTGCTAATGGTAGGTACGGGAGCGGACGCTCTTGCCCGAAGATGGGGAATGAAGGCGGAGGATCTGCGAACGGAAAAAGAAATTATTAAACATAAAAAACTGCTGAAGATCATATCAGGTGAAGCTGCTTCTGATGAGAAAGAGTATTACACGAAGTTAAGGTCCTTCAGAGACCTTTCGGATACGGTGGGCTGTGTTGCCATGGATGATACCGGTGCCTTCGCCGTGGGGCTTTCCACCGGCGGCATGCGCGGCCGTCTTCCGGGTAGGATCGGAGACACTCCTGTACTGGGAAGCGGTTTCTATGCCGGCCCATCAGGCGCTGTCGCCGCTACCGGCCATGGAGAAAAAATAATGCGCCATGTTTCAAGTTATGAGATATATAAAGGGATAGAAGTGGAAGGCCTGAAGGCTTCCTTGCAGAAATTTTTAGCCAGAAGCGATATCCGTGATCTTGATATCGGCTTTATCGGCCTTGACAAAGACGGGGAACCTGTCTGGGGACATAATAGCGCGCATATGTCCTGGGCATATATACGTGATGGAAATTATGACATTTTTAAATGAAACCGGACAGATGTTCGCGCAATTCAAATTCATCCTGCCGCTGGTGCTTGTACTGGGCGGACTTTTTGCCCTTTCTCTGATGACTGCGATCGCCGGTTTTAAAAAGAAACATTACTTAAAAAGCCTTGTCCCGTCGGCCTCCTCTTTATTGATCCTGCTGATCCTCTTTGTTATCGCAGGCCTGTGTACGACACTGTTGAAATATCGGATATTATCCCGAAAATTTCCGGTAGCGAACCTGAAGATCACCCCGATCTCCGGGGGTTTTGTTTACAATCACTATTCAAAGGATAAAAATATTCCTTCTTTTCACAGAAAATTCAAAGGCGAGCGTTTCATGGTGGAGGGCTTGTTCATTGACTTCAAGGAAGGACTTGAGATAATCGGGCTGAAGCCGGTATTCCAACTGACTGCGGTCCGTTCGACTGACGATAAAGGCAGTGTTATCGAGGAACTGCTCTTTCATGAGGACTTGAAAAGGATTAAATATCTCGCCAAGAACTTTGAAAAACTCTTTGTTTTTGAAAAGGTTTATTTCTCCGCGGCATCTCAGTACAAAAGAGAAGATGATGCCTATTGGGAATTAAAATATTCCACAGATGCCCTCTTTCTTCAATTGAACGATTAAAGGGCATAGATATTGCAATATATTGACAGCAAATGAAGCGAATAACGGTTCTGCTCATCCTTATTCTTGCCTTACTTTTCCTTGGCGCGGAAGAGCTCAAGGTCTACTTTGCCGATGTAGGACAGGGCGACGGGACGGTCATCATAACCCCGTCAGGGAAGACTGTGGTGCTCGACTGCAATAGCGGGCATCAGAGTACGATCGCGTCCATTCTGCAGGAAAATGGACATTTCGGTTCAATAGACTATATTGTCCTGTCGCATTATCATTCGGATCATTACGGCGGATTAGATGAATTGATATACGGCGGGTATAATGTGACCGGCGGGTGTTACGATCGTGGCGGAACAGGTGTTTCTTCGTGGGTCAATGCAGCAAACAGCACTTCTGGAAAACGAAAGACAGCGGTTATAGGAGAAATTATTGATTTTGGCGACGGCGTGACAATGACCTTTGTGCATGCTAATGGCGAGGTATTAGGCGGTGCCTCTTACCCCATTGCTGTGGATGATGAGAACGCCCATTCATTGGGCGTGTTGATAGAATACCATAATTTCGACCTGTATATCGGAGGAGACCTCACGGATCCCGTAGAGAAGATATTGGGGACCGCCATGGGCGATATCGATGTATATCGTGTAAATCATCATGGCTCCAGCTCGAGTTCGGACCCTATATTTTTAAATGCGGTATCTCCCGAGGTTTCGGTGATATCTCTTGCCTCCAAATATAATCATCCTCATGGAGAAGTACTGTCTGACCTGGATAATGTCAATAGTGTTATTTATCAGACAGAGTACAATGCGGAGGGCTCTTCTCTGCAAAATACATTAAGCCGTATTGCGAACGGAAATATATTTTTAACGACTGACGGATGCAGATATATCATAAACGGCGGCGATCTGAGCGAAGCGCTGTATGATTGTGATGTTCACTGCACACATGATGTCAATCCGCCTCTCTTTGACGGCCTTGACGCCATTACCGATCTTGGCAATGGAGGCGAGTTGATACTTTCATGGGATTCCGCTTCGGATACTGATAATTCCACACCGATCACTTATAATATCTATATGTCCGACTCTTCCGGCGGCCAGAATTTCTCCGCCACATCTTATGATACAAGAAATGAGAGCTATACCGTAAAAAGTCTTGTGCCGGGCACCGAATATTTCTTCGTGGTGCGCTCTGAGGATTATTATGAGAATGAGGACGTGAATCTGATCGAATTGTCCGCGACACCGTTATCGGATATCCGGCCTCCCGTCTTTTCAGGCCTTGCTTCTGCTTCTTCCAATGGAAACCTGGGGGAGATACAGCTGTATTGGTCAGCCGCTGCCGATAATTCGCCGCCTGTCTCTTATCGTATCTACAGGGCACTTACTTCCGTCGCTATCGATTATGTCACCCCCTATGCCGTAGTGTCCGGTATCGGTTATACAGATACAGGATTGCCTATCGGCCAGACATATTATTATGCGGTCAGAGCGGTTGACAATATCGGACTCAGCGACACGAATACGGTGATACTCTCCGCCGCTGCTTCGGGGGACACTGTTGCGCCTGAATTCAATGGGCTGACGGCCGTGTTCTCCACTTCAAACGGCGGGGAATTGCTCCTGACCTGGCAGGCCGCTGATGAGAATTCCGATACGGTCTCATACTCGATCTACCGTTCCTCATATTCGATGGGACAGAATTTCTCTTCTCCCCTGGGGACAACAACGGCATTGAAATACTATGACCGTGATCTGCCGTGGGGAGAAGATTATTATTACATTGTTAGGGCA
Organism: bacterium; assembly: GCA_023144005.1. Taxonomy (GTDB): domain Bacteria; phylum AUK180; class AUK180; order AUK180; family AUK180; genus JAGLWT01. The sequence continues at coordinate 175,383 of JAGLGN010000001.1, read as the reverse complement.
TTTGACGATTCAGGCAATCATGACACCAATACGGTGGAGAAAAGCGGCTATGTGTCGTATTATATCGCCGAGACGGCACCTGTCGAGGTCTTCCCCAATCCCGCTGTCACGCGCAAGAGCTTCTTTGTGGATTGGGTCAATGAGATCAATGATATTCAGATATTGGATATTTCCGGAGTCGATCATTATTCCGACCGCTATCTTATCGAGCGCAGCTCCAAAGGCTTTGAATATGACCTCAGAGGGCTTGCCTCGGGTGTATATATCATTTTGTTAAAAAGCCGTTATGAAACTGCATGGGCGAAATTCGCTCATATCAAGTAGTATATTACGCTGTGCGGAACACAAGCGTAAACGTGTGAAGTGTGAAGTCTGAAGTGTAAAGTGATAAAACAGTACGAGGTACGAGGTGCGAAGTACGAAGTGGAGAAATCAGAGAGAAATTCCTTTTGAACATTTTCACCAATTCTTCACTATTCACTTCCCAATTATTCATTGCGTTTTGTCATTCCCAGGCGAATGACTTTGGGAACCCCGATTACATCGGGGAGCAGGGAATCCATCCGGGATCTGTTTCTTGTGCGTTCCCCCATTATTCACTATTCACTGTTCCTTGTTCACTTCTCTATAATCTCTAGCCTCTAGCTATATATTTATGAGACAGTACACTTAGTTGAAATAATTCTCGATTTTCCGTATAATAATCGCAGAGCACAAGCGCACAAGTGCACAAGTGACAAGAGCACAAGGGACAAGTTGAGAAAGAGGGATTTTGGTTTTAATAACCGATGAAGGCGAACACTCAGGTTCGCCCCTACCACCACCTCGTACTTCGCACTTCGTACCTCGTACTTCTATTTTATGAATCAGAACACTAGGAGGCATCATGGCTGAAAGAACGAATATCATTATGCATACGACCATGGGAGATATCAAAATAGAATTATTTGATGATCTTGCTCCCATTACTGCGGAGAACTTCAAAACCCTTTCGCAAAAGGGCTTTTACAATGGAGTGATATTTCACCGCGTTATTGACGGGTTCATGATACAGGGCGGCTGCCCCGACGGCAACGGCCGCGGCGGTCCGGGATATAATATAAAAGATGAATTTCATCCCGAGTTGAAGCATGAAGGTATCGGCATCCTTTCAATGGCGAACGCCGGTCCGGATACCGGAGGCTCACAATTCTTTATTACTCTTACTGATACGCCTCATCTTGACGGAAAACATGCTGTATTCGGCAAGGTTGTCTCGGGATTAGAGTATGTTGAGGAAATAGGGCATACGCCTACGGATGGAGCGGACAAACCTCTTTCGGATGTTATAATAAAAGAAATAGAAATTCTCTAAGCAGGCTTCGCAGTGCACAAGTGACACGCTTCGCAGAGCACAAGAGCACAAGTGACAAGTGCACAGGTGAAGATCGAAGAGTTGAGAGAAGTAGGGGCAATTGCTATTTGATTTTCTTCAGTTTACACGGTAATGACATTCAAAGATGTGTGGAGAGCGTTTGCGTGTGATTCTATACCTATTCTCCCTCCACCCACCCTTGATATCCAGGGACGGAGGTGGTGAATTTTTCAACCAACTGATTTTTCTAAATTGGATGTATTTAGTTAAAATATTCAACCTCCCGTCCCGTAGGCTGAGTGTTCCGGCGTTCTATATTATTTTGCGGATAATTTAGTGATAACTACGAAATATCGGCTTTCCGGTTACGGGTGCGTTTCTTCTATCCCTCCCCAATTGTTCATTGTCCTTACCCACTTCACACTTCACACTTCACACTTCTTAATGACCTCTTCCATCATCTTCAAGGGGATGGAAGAATCGCCCATTTTGATGCCGGGTTTTGTTCTCGGGCCGTGAAAATCGGATCCTCCTGTGACCAAAAGTGAATTTTTTCGGGCAAAGTTCAATAGAAATTTGATATTTTCGTCAGTATGATGCGTGGAATAGACTTCGATCCCCTGCATTCCAAGATCCATGAGATATGTCAGGAATTTGATCTTTTCTTCTTCGGTTTTGTGCCTGAGCGAATATGACGGATGAGCTATAACGGAGATGCTTCTGATCTCATCCGAGAGTTTTAAAGCGTCTTCAACCGCATATTCATGGAAATCGATATACACGGATGATTGTTTATCCTTCAGGAATTTTAGATAGAATCTGTATCCCATGTCCTCGGGATCCCCATCTTCATATATCTCCCTTAAAAGGGGATTTGAGAGGTTCTTTTTTTCATTCAGAACAGCTTCTCCAAGTGTCGGCCCCATGCTGGGCACTTTCTTTGTGGTGTTCTCTACATCTTCCCAGGTGACAAAAATACCCATTTCATTGAGTTTCTGGATCCGTAAGCGGGTTAATTCCTCATACTGTGTGCGTATATAATTCAGATCTTTGTTAAGTCGTTTCGTGGAATTTATACCGTAGAGCAGGAGATGTATATTCTCATGCCCCGGACCTCGGGTAGAAAGTTCAACACCATTGAGGGTGAGGAGCTTGTCTTTTGCTATACGTGAGAATTCTTTACTGAAGTCTATCTCATTATGATCAGTGATGACCGCTCCTTTAAGTCCGGCCTCGATCACCATTTCGAGAATTTCAGCTGGAGCATATTGACCGTCCACCGATAAGGCAGAGTGAATATGCATATCGCATCTTGCCTGATCACTCATTGTTTACAGCCTCTTTGACCATTTCAAGGTCATTTTTCAGATTCGGTGTCATTCCCGGATTTCGAAGGATGAAGCTGGGATGATAAGTCGCTATTATATTCATGCCGTCCTTCTCAATTACCTTGCCTCTGAGAAGTCCTATCCTTTCTTTTGATCCTAGGACCCATTGCGATGCGAATGTCCCGAGCGTGCATATAACCCTGGGCGCTATGGTGTCCAATTGAAAGTGCAGATAAGGTTCACAGGCCTTGATCTCATCACTCTGAGGATTTCTATTGTTCGGAGGCCTGCATTTAATAATATTAGTGATGTATATCTCTGATTCTTTGATCCCTACCTCTTGAAGAAGTGCCCTTAATTTTTTCCCGGAACGGCCGATGAACGGCCTTCCCTGCAAGTCCTCATCCGCTCCGGGTGCTTCACCGATAAATACAACTTTAGCATTTTCAGGACCTTCGCCGACCACTACATTGTCACGGGTCTTATAAAGACGGCATCGCCGGCAGTCCAAAGCGAGTTCCTTCATCTGATCTATATTCTTGAATTTTGCGGACATCTTTCCCTCTGTTATTTCCTCAACAGCACTGCGCTCTTTCAGCGTTTCTCTCGTCTTCTTTAATATTAATTGCGTGTTATCGAGCATCTTCTCCCGTTCCAAAGCCCTTATCACTCTCTTCCAAGCCTTTTCTCTCATTACTCCGTCCTTATCATGATCGTGCTGAAGACCTCTAATGCCTTACCCTCTCCGACAGGCCCCAGCCCTTCAGCTGATTTGATTTTAACATTTACGCGGGATATTTCCAAGTCAAGGACCTTGGCGATGGAGCTTCTGATCTTCTCTTGGTATTTCGCCAATCTCGGTTTCTGCGTTTTTATAACGGTGTCGATGTTCACTATGCAGTTGAAATAAGGCTTGGTGAGCTCTACCACTTTAAGGATAAGGTCTGTCCCGCTTATGTCCCTCCATTTAATATCCGTGGGCGGAAAATGCTTCCCGATATCTCCCTGGCCCGTTGCTCCGAGCAGGGAATCCGCAATGGCGTGAAAAAGCAGATCACCATCTGAATGCGCCACAATGGAAAGCTCACACGGTATCCGTATCCCGCCGAGAATGATATATTCCCCTTTCTCCAAACGGTGTATGTCATAGCCTAATCCCGTCCTGAATTCTCTTTCCATTATAAACCTCCAATAAAGTGATAATTGAGGTATTTCGTCAATACCTTCGTATATCTTAGAATATCGTCGTTCCAATTACTTTTCTCTAATATCCCTTCCGGGTTCTTCAGGGTATAATTCAATGCCTTCCAGAGTATTTTGTCGGTATGGGAATATTGATTCTCGATGGAGCATTCTTTACAAATGTATCCGCCGTTCTGCGGGGAGAAATAATTCGTATCGCTATGCGTTCTCCCGCATATTGCGCATCTTCTCAATGCGGGGAATATTCCTTCATATAAGAGAAATAACATCAAAAAACTTAAGCGCAGTCCCCGGATATTCTGCCCTTGCTTTGCGAGATTGTCATAAACATCCGTAAAAAGCCTGCCGAGGTCATTGGGGAGTTCCGCGTCCTGCAGCCTGGAATATGTCCTTACAAGGTCAAAGAGAAGCTCTCTGGCCTCTGCATTGTCCAGTATGCCCGGATCACATTTTTCATATTCGGTATAATCATAAATAACTCTCAGATCCAGTCTTTTGCTAAAGAGAAAGTCCACCCAGTGCAGTGGTTGAAAGATCCCGAGAAAACGGGAAGAAGCAAGAAATCCCCTGGGCAGGAAAAATCCTGTCACTCCTTGCCGGGAAATGACCCTTATCATGGCATCGACTTCATTGACCGGATTCCTGCTGATCACCAGCCCCTTTGCGCTGAGTAGATCCATCTATTTATCCACCCTTCTTTATGAGGGCTTTGACAGCCGCAATGGCACTGAAGATATGTATGAACGGAATGAAAAAGAGATAGTGAAAGAATGTGACAAAAGACCAATTGGATAGAACAAAGGAGGTCACGATAAGATATATGAGATAGGCATCTATAAAATATTCCATTGGGTCAAAGAAAAACGAGATGATCATCACCGATATAAAAGTTATCCAGAATCCCGCCGATAGAAATGTGTTCCTTCCATAGCGCATAGAACATGTCGCTTCAAAGAGCAATTCATTGAGCGTCCTTATGGGAAGGTCCAATTCCGCTTCCGGGAAAAACAGCCCAGTCAAAGGTTCCTTTGTGTATATTCCAAAGAGGGCTTTATGCAGGTCAGAAATTGAAATATCATCATCGAGAGTAAGAAAAAAGTCCTTTTTAAGAAAAAGATTGAAAACGGAAATATCAACAGAGGAATACAGTTTTGTCGACGGCTTTTTCTTATTCTTGAACCTCCGCCCTGAATCCCCGGCTACAAAGGGATTGGATAGGATATTGTAGAAGACCTCCTCGATCAACGGCCCCTTTGAGGGGAAATTGAGGATGCCGCAGATGAATTGCGTATCTTCCTGAGACAGGATGCGGGTAATTTCTGCTTTGTCATAACGGATATCCAATGCATTTGCAGCCGAAAGATGGATGATTTCAGAATCATTCAGCTGTTTCTTGATATTTGAGATCTTTGAGTGATAGGATATGTTCTCGGGCTTATCCTCGCGAGTTATGCTTATTTTTTGTATATTCATTATATTTCCTCCCCGGGAAAGAGTATCTTACTCAGTTCTATCGCGGCTCTATCCGCCTCGATATCAAGAAAAAGGTCGGTTATCGTTATTCCTGATACAATCCCCTTGTTCACCACTATTATCTTACCCTTAAAATATGAGGGTAGAAGCGATGCCGGATAAACGGTGAGTGATGAACCTATCACCATCATGGTATCGGCTTCCGAGGCTTTTTTAAAGGCCTTCTTCAGATCATGCACCGGTTCTCCGAAAAAAACAATATCGGGCTTCAATACCCCGCCGCATTCACACATAGGCGAATTGGCCTCCATGATCTGATCATGTCTGTCCTTATAGTCATATGCTTTCCCGCAACTGAGGCAGGTAAGCGAGGAGAACGATCCATGCAGTTCGATCACATCGGCCGATCCCGCTTTCTCATGTATCCCATCGATATTTTGCGTGACCACAGTTGTCTCCATTCTGCTTTCTAATTTCTTTATGAAGCGGTGCATAGGCGTAGGCGCCGCTTTTTCCATGGTAAAGATGAATTTCTTTCCAAATTCCCAGAATCTTCTCGGATCATCTCGAAAGGCCCTAAGGTCAAATATATCTTCACTGACAGTTCCCAGCGTATAAATGCCCTTGTCCCCGCGAAAATCTGGTATACCCGCAGAAGTAGAGATCCCTGCCCCTGTAAGGACCAGTAATTTCTCTGTGTGTGAAAGGATGTCAGCCGCTTTTTGTATATGGTTTTCCATCAAGAATATCTCGAAAAAACTCAGGTAGTTCGATCAACTTTCCTTTAATATCCACCACGGGATGAACACTCTCTCCTTTCGCCTTGATCTTCCCTTCTTTCAGCATCTTGTATTCAAATGTTACCTTGAAGCGGTCATAGGCCTTCACCGTGGTCTCAAGAATGATCTCCTCATCATAGAGGATCGGCCTGAGGAATCTGACATTGATCCTCGCAACGGGCATGATATATCCCATCTTCTCGAATTGATCATAGGTCAATCCGGTCTTCCTCATCATTTCACCACGCCCCTGTTCGAAGAATCTCAGGTAATTCGCATTGTATAAAACACCCATGCGGTCACAATCTCCGTATATGGGGCGTATGATTATCCGATCAGATAATTGCTGCAATCTTCTTTCTCCAATAATTCAAGGTGTCTTCCAGTGTCTGGTCAAATGAGATCTCGGGTTTCCATCCTGTCTGTTTAGAGAATTTGCTCGCATCCCCCAATAATATCTGCACATCGGAAGGCCTCATCCTCTCAGGATCCTGAACAACTTTTATCTCTTTGTTCGACATGGCCAGAAGTTTGTCAAGTACCGACTGTATCGTATGTGTGGTTCCGCTGGCGATATTGTAAACCTCACCGGGAATGCACTTCTCAGTGGCGATCCAATAGGCCCTCACAACATCTCTGACATCGGTAAAGTCTCTTTGCGCATCGAGGTTCCCTACCTTCATTACAGGGTCAATAAGGTCATTCTCGATCAGAGCTATCTGCTTTGAAAATGTTGAGATTACGAAAACTTCTCCCCGTCTCGGCCCGGTATGATTGAATGTCCGTGTTCGGATGGCCTTGATCCCATAGCTCTCATGATATTGATATCCAAGATAATCTTGAGTTATCTTTGATACCGCATAAGGTGAAAGCGGGCGCAGGGGATTACTTTCCTTTATCGGCACTTCATCTTCATGGACGAGGCCGTATTCCTCAGAAGAACACGCTATCTGAATAACTGTCTTATCCGCAAGGCCATGCTGTCTGATAGCTTCAAAGAGATTGACCTGTCCGGCGATATTCGTATCAAGTGTTTCCATTGGTGATTTCCATGAAGCGGGCACAAAACTTTGTGCTGCCAGATGGAATATCTTTTCGGGTTTGATCTCTCCTATGAAGCGGTTGACCGCGGTAAAATCCTTGATGTCGGCATCATGAAATTCTACTTTGTCAAGAATATGAATGATATTTTCATCTCTGGATCTCCACCGTTTAAATCCGAATAATTCCGCTTCCGGATGATTCTCCAGTATATAGTCCGCTAAATGACTTCCTGCAAATCCGGTTATTCCGGTGATCAGTACTCTCATGTTATCCTCCAGCAATATTTATTTTATAGCAAATACCGGATTTTTTCAAGGAACAACAGGAAAAAGTTAGTACCATGATTAATAAATACGGCAATAATGGAACGCTTAGATTTAAGTCAATTCCAACGATAAATGCAGTCTGAAGTGTGAAGTGGGGAAAAGCCGGGATGAAATAAAGAGGAGAATGATGAACACATGGGTTCGCTCCTATAATAGCTAATCACTCTCCCTATCATCTTATCATCCCATCATCCATTCTTTCACTATTCACTTCTCTACTTGTGACTTATCCCTTCCCCCTTGTTCCACCGGATCCACTTGTACCTGGGTCCACTGCGCAGCGTGTGCTTGTGCTCTGCGAAGCAAAGCCTGGACACTACGAATATGCTTCTCTGAGCTCTTCAGTTATGATATAAAGAGCTTCATCGGCATCCATTCCCAGATCCCTTGCCTTCTGTACGAGCAGATAAAGTCCTTTACCGAGCTCTTCTTTGTTCTTGGAATCCAGCGCTTCCTTCAATACTTCTATAGGATCGCTTTCCGGGATTGGCGTCTCTTTGATCCTCTCCAGTTTTTCCCCTATCCTGAATGCTTTGATCAGGTTAGGCAGCGAAGAGGGGACACCTGAAAGAGGCCCTTTCCCCTTTCTTTCGGTAGATTTTATCTTTTCCCAATTCTCAAGTACTTGAGCGGAATTGCTAACGGATGCCTCGCCGAAAACATGAGGGTGCCGCCGGATCAATTTCTCAATGATGGATTCGATAGATAATGAGAGCCCCATTTTATACTGCCGTTGCGCCAATTTCCCGAGAAAGAGTATGATGAATTGCAGGTCGCCCAATTCCTCAATTATCAATTTCGGATCATTCTTTCTTATTGAATCGGCCAGCTCATAGGTTTCCTCTATAAGATTTTTCACCATTGTTCTCAAGGTTTGTTCTTTATCCCAGGGGCATCCGTCAGGGCCAAGCAATTTATCAATTATCTTCAATAATTCTGATATTTTTCCAGGGATCTTCTCTGAATCCATTTATAAACTCCTCATATTCGGGGTAATTTCCGATCAATTGTTCTTTGCTCTTTCCTGTATACAACAGTCCGGAGATCTTTCCAAGGGCCACCGGCCCGCCAACGGCATGTATCACATCTCCAAGAGAGTTATTCAGAAGGATCTGGTAAATATGATGTCTGATATCTCCGGAGGAAGCTTTTTCCAGCAATCCCTTCAACATGGAAATTCCCTGATCACGGTCTTCGAAAAGTGTTCTGTATATTGCTTCTTCCAGATATGCCTCGCCGGATCTGGGCAGGTCTTTGCGGTAGACGGCGATCCATTTTTTCAATGACTCCCGGTCGCCTGCCTTTTTAGAAATGGCGAGGATATTATTTATGATATGCTTTTTTTCCTCATCGCTGATATTGTCAATTCCGTATGCTTTGCAATAGAGATCATACGCTTTTTTCAGATCACCCCAAATGAAAAAGTGATAGGCCTTCTGTTTCTGAAGATAGAGCCGGGAACGGAACACTTCATCTGTCAATTGCGTCCTCATTTTGATCCCGACTTGCGGTAATCCCAGCGCGGTGATCTCTATGGCTTTGGAGAATCTGTCCAGTCTTCTTAATATCTCCGCCCTGCTCTCTTGAGATGCGGTATTTCGGTTTCTTCCGATATAGAGTTCTGTCCATTGCCTGAGCGCATTTAATTTATTGGGTTCGATCAACAGCGCTCCGGCAAGAGCGGCCTCCGCCTCATCCAGGCGGCCAAGATTGATGAGCGCCAATCCCATATTATAACGGGTCTCATAATAAGCGGGTTTGCGCATATCCGCCTCTCTGAGGTAATGAACCGCCTTTTCGAAATACTCCTTTTTTCCTTCCCCCTTTACATTTCTTGCCAGGATGGTGTAAATATTTCCAAGTCTGTACCATGAATTGACGAATGCGGGGTCCCACTTGGCGGATGTGAGCAATTCCTCTTTTGCGTCAAGGAGTATCTTCTGATCGTGAGCAGTATTGTAAAAGTTTATCAAACCGACGCCGCGTGAGAAATAATAGCTTCCTATCATCTTTGAAAAACCGAGAAGGAAAACTGGAATGATCATCAGAGCGGGAATGATAAAGAGTTTTCTGCTGAATTTAAATTTTGCGGGCCCGATCGATCCGCCGATCATCCCAAGCAGAACGGCGAAGACCGTCAGCGCAGGTTCGTAATTCAAAACGACTGAGATCATATTGTGCAGCAATATGACCATTAACGCAAAAAGCGCCGCTCCGAGATACCCTTTCTTTTTAACTCGGATGAAAAGAAGAAATGTGAAGAGCATGATGAACAAGAACCAAGCCATGAGAAATACTGATCCTATCGCTGCCCACTCCAGTAATTGATTATGCGGGTGCCGTGCATGGGTGGACAAGAGATTGTATGCGGGGTCATCAAGATGCTGTCCCTGATAATCCGGATAGAGCAGCCGGAATCCGGCAGGTCCGACACCGAAGGGCCGATCCTTGATCATCGATCCAGCCGTTTTCCACATAAGGCCCCGCTGTCCCAGCGAGCCGGTCTTATTAATGATCTGCCCCGGCATCATCATAAACCTTTTGCGTGTACCCGGGATCAGGAATACCAAGACAAGAAGGAGTACAAAGGCGATGGCGATGCCCTTGCGGTTTTTCGGCATTAAAACCGCGAATATGAGCAGGCCCAGTACAAATGCGGCGATCACTCCTCTTGTGCCTGTCAGCAGAATGGAAATGAGTGTAAGTGAGAGAGCGACGCCCAGTATTTTCCCCGGCCGTGATATGAATCTGAAAAAAGTATATGCAAAGATCCCGATCAGATACCCGGAAAGAAAATTCGCATTCCCCAGGGTCCCGAGTATTCGGTTCGACGGGTCGAATTTGGAATATTGAGGAATAGGGATGAATGGATCCATGCCTAACCATTGTACGATACCCCAGATAGATGTCATTACCCCGATGAAGATCAGGACATTCCCGATCCTTAAAGGTTTGTGTGTATTGCGCATTCCCAGATAAACACAAAAGAAAGCGGCGAAGTGTATTGCGCTTTCCGCCAATTTCTCTCCCGCCATAGGGGGGAATAGGGAAAGCAGGAAGATAAAAGGCATTGCCGAGAGAACAATAATGTCAAAGAGTGTTGTTTCCCGCTTCTTTTTTTCCAGAAGAAGTGATATGAAAAGGGGAATTAGAAATAATGCGAATATCGGTGCCTTTATCGCATACGGATTATGTGTCCTGAACCAGAATGCCAAAGGAAGGATAGCCAAAGCCGCTCCCAGAAAATAATCAGGTGCCTTCTTGAGATATAATGCGAGAGGAAGCAGATAGAAGATGGTGAAAATGGCGAACATTCCCGGTACTCCCGTATAATCTCCGGTGATCACCTTGATCGAGATGAGCATAAGCAGCAGAAGCGTAAGTGAAACGAAGAAATTTTTATTGAAAACCATCGATCTCCCCGAATTCTTCTCTTGAAATTTCAACCGCGGGTATAGAAGATATCTTCTTCAAAAGGTCCATTTGAGCCTGCACTCCTTCCTTGCCGACGGGTATCATCGAATACGATAGAAGTTTACGGAATACCTCCGACGATTCCATTTTTCGACTCCCTCCCGCTAGGCCAAGAAAATACAATTTCTCTATCTTCGCCCGCCCGTTATAAGGTTCAATTGAAGAGGGGAGTTCGCTGATAGTGAATTCTCCTTTGCCTTTTTCTACGGGTCCGAGCTCTGTGGACAGTCCCAATAATTTCAAAGAGTCCTGATATAAATGCAGCGGTTTCAAAAATGAGAAAGCATTTAATTGATCGTCGAGCATTATCGTATCGTCCCCCATGAGCCGGCTGCCGCTTAAAGCCTTTCTCAAGGTAGCTGTAGTTTTTCCTGTTCCGCTATCTCCGAAAATGAGTATACAATTCCCGGTTTTATCTTCAACCGCTCCTGCGTGAACCGAGAAAAACCCCGATGCCCTGATGATCAACTCCACAAGCGGAGTAAAAATAAACGCATTCAAATATGAATTATCCCATTGAGGGGAGAAATTCCCGAATATCGCGCCGGTATTATTTTTCTTGTCCAGAATAATGTAAAAGCCGTCGCGGAACACGCCGACGATCCTGCCGGCGCTCTCGAATAAGGCAAAGAGTTTTTCTTCGTGAATGGGTTTTTGTTTAATCCCGCCAATAACATATCCAAGAGAGATTCCTTTTGTATTGATCACATTGATATTATAGGAAAAACTGGGGCGGAGTCCTCCAGATGAAAAAAAACGCTGAAAGGATTCTTCAACGCTGCGGTAATTTGAATGAACTTGTAATTCTAAAAGCGGAAACTGTTTCTTAAAAAAAAATCGAGATCAACTATCTCTTGAAGTTTCTGAAAGGTGTCTGTAATTACTTGGAGAGTATCCAATTAAAAATTAACCTTTGATCGCAGGGGGTTCTGAAGTACAACGCGTAAGTGTGCAATCTGCTGCACTGGCAGTTCCTTCAAGAGCTACCGTAGCAGTAGTAACATCACGGACCTTTTCATACTTGGTCAAAACCGGTTTAATGTATTTCCTTTTTATAGTCATCTAAAACCTCCGCTTTAATTTCAGTGAGTCTGCACTTCTGAAAAGACGGCGTGAACGGGTTGTTATGCTCTCCCTCATTCATTCCGGGGCAAACTCTACAGGCAGCACTTAGTCTGCAACTTATACATTTTACAAAATTTCTATCCTCAATGTCAAGTAGTTTCTTCACATTTTCTGAATTATTCCATAATTCCTTGAAGGAATTTTTTTTAAGATTCCCTATGGGTCTTCGCCAGACGATACACGGTAATAGGTCTCCATCGGGGGTGATCGCGGCTGTAGACCTCGCCGCGGTGCACATTATCCTCGCGCCGGCCCGGTTCTCGATGTCATAGTCAACCCAGATACTGTCGCTGGAAGAAAGTTTTAATCTGAACTTCTCAATGTACGCGATCTGATCACCGTAAACAGCATAGTCAAAAGGGATTCTCGATCCGGAATCGGCTACAAAAAGGAGTTCATCAAATGTGAATTGATAGTCCTCGCGCTTGGCGAATTCATAGACCTTTTCAAGCTCCTTCACATTGAAGCGGAAAAGCATCATCTTCAGTCTCACGGGGACATTGTATTTTTTCAGGAGCTTAAGGTTCTGCATAAGCTTATTAAAAGATCCTTTAATCGTTGTAACCTTGTCATGGATCTCTGGATCCATGCCATAGAGGCTGATATCGATCCCTTTAATGGAATATGTGCTGATCCTTTTGACGGTTTTTTCATCCAGAAGCCAGCCATTGGAAAATATGGTGGTGGAGAATCTCAATTCCTTTATTTTATCCAGGATCTCCCAGATATCTTCTCTAAGGAATATCTCTCCTCCGGTAAGGGACAGCTCTAAAGCTCCAGCGTCTTTGATCTCCTGAAGAATGCGAAATACTTCCTTAGTATCGAGCTCGGGAGTGTTCCTGATATCTCTGAGACAATGTATGCAGTCGTAATTGCATCTATGTGTCAGTTCGAAGTTGATCGAGATCGGTATTCTCTCCGCGATCATCTTTTTTTGAATGTGTTTCAGGTCCTTGATTATCTTCATCTGTAAAACTCTCCAAGCTTCTTATATTCGCCGCTTGTGGCAGCCGGCTCGAACATTACAGAGGTGCAATTTTCAAGCCACATATGCCCCTGTATCCGGCCGTTGCTCTTTTTTACTCCCAATGCCACTCTTAATACCGGAATCCGTTTTGATAAAAAGAGAAATCCTAAAAGAGAGTAGCGAATACAATTAGCGACAAAGAGGTGCATTCCGAGAAAATTCTTGTACAAAATGGTATTTATGGCGGAGATCACATATTCATTGGAAAATCCCTTGAGGTAGACGGGCATTCCGCCGAGGATCTTTACATTTTTTGCCATGGGGACCGAAAAGAAGATCATCGTTTCGATCAAGATAAGGTAAAAGATGATCTGAGGTGCTAATATGAGCTTCTTCAATATCACTTCTTCTTTACTATCCCTTCGCCGATAAGATCTTCTATGATCTCGGAAATATCCGACCTTAGCTCCTCTTTGGAAACCTCTCCCTTGAATGATTTGTACATTTTTTCCACGATCTCTGAGAATTCAAGTTCCTTAAGGATCAGGTGAAATACATCACCGCCAACGGTATTAAGGCTGTAATAGAATTGATTCTTATTGCTGAAAAGAACAATTTCATCCTTAAGGTCTGTGAACATGATATTGTTGTCTACCACAAATATTGTGCTTTCATCGAACATTCTGATCCTCCAATACCCCAAGCATCGCCTTTCCAATCTTTTCCGGGGAGAAATCCTGCTTTTTGAATTCGGTCAGGATGCTTCCACGGTAAAGCACTCCGATGCGATGGGATATATTAATTAATTCCGGCAATTCGGTCGAGAAAAGTATAATTGCTTTTCCTTTTGCCGCTTGTTTCCTCAAGTATTCGTGCACAAAACGTTCCGATTTTACATCGAGGCCACGGGTCGGGTTTTTAGCGATAATGAAACTCTGTTCAAAATACAGTTCCCGCCCCAGTATGAATTTCTGCTGATTCCCTCCGGATAGGTCATTTATACGGTCAGCGGAAGATCCGGCTTTAACATTCATCTGGCCGATGATCTCTTCAGATATTATTGCTGCCTTCTGCTTGTCGATGATGCCGAATTCAGAAGTCCTGCTCAGATTGCTGGTATTGAAAAGAAAATTTTCCCAAAGGCATTTAGCAGGCAGCAATGCCTCAGTGCTGCGGTCTTCCGGAATTAACGCGCACATCCTTCTCAGTCCTTTATCCATTCGTATATTGTCAAAGTAGATCTCTTTCTTGCCTTTAACCGCATCAAAGAGAAGGTCCAGAAATTCCTTTTGGCCGTTTCCTTCAATGCCGGCGATCCCGTAGATCTCTCCTTTTTTTACACAAAGTTCCCCGATGTTTAGAATGCCGGGGATGGATAGTTCCTTTATAAGCAGTTCTCCGGAAAAATCCTTAGTGCTTTTATCTGTGAACTGCTGCTGTGGAAGATCTTCTCCGAAGAGCTCTGCTATCAGGCTCTTTTCGCTGACATCCGCGATCTCGTAAGTTCCCAGTATTTTACCGCAGCAAAGCGTCGAAACCCGGTCTGCTATTGCAAAGATCTCCTTGAGTTTATGTGTTATGAAGATTATTGATTTATTCTTATTCCTCAGCTCTTTCATTATCCGATAAAGGCCCTCGATCTCTTCCGGTGCCAGCAATGCCGTGGGCTCGTCGAAGATCAGCAGATCGAAATCCCGATACAGTAATTTCAGCAGCTCAACCTGCTGCTTCTGGCCGCCGCTGATATCTGAGATGAAAGAATTCAGATCTACGGTCAGACCGTACTGCAGCTTGAGCTCCTCCAACTTAGCGAGCATGATCTCCTTTTTCATAAATGGTGTTCCGGTCTCATTTCCCAGTACTATGTTTTCCCAGGCGGTGAAATTATCGATCAATAGAATATGCTGATGTATCATTCCGATGCCAAGATCTTTGGCCTTTCCCGGGTTGAGTCCTGCGATCTCTTCGCCCTTAAAAAAGATCTTTCCGCTGTCCGGCGAATATATTCCGGTGAGCATTTTCATCAAAGTGGTCTTTCCCGCTCCATTCTCGCCCAGTATGGCGTGAACTTCGCCGGCTTTCACCTCGAGATCAATGTTCTCATTGGCGAATTTGCCGTAGAAGGATTTGGAGAGCTTTTCTGTAGAGATCATTTATTCTTCAGTATTTTCCACTATCTGGATCTCTCCGCTGATGATCTTACTCCGGATATCTTCGATTTTTTTAAGAATACTACTATCGAGCAGCTCCTTATTGTATTCGTCAAGGGCATAATTTACGCCTTTTTCCTTCAAACCCAGAATATGCAGTCCTGAGGTGAACTGTCCCTTGATGATGTCCTCGATCGATGAATAAACCGCTTCGTCAACATTTTTAACCATTGAGGTCAGTACCCATCCCGGTGCCATATAATTTTGATTTGAATCCACGCCGATCGCGAATTTCTTCTCTTGTTGTGCTGCCTTGATCAGTCCATTCCCCGATTGCCCCGCGGCATGATAAATAATATCGGCACCATTCTTGAAAAGGGTGGTGGCTATCTGCTCCGCCTTCACGGGGTCGTGAAAAGCATCTCCTCCGGAACCGATATACCGATTGAATATCTCTATGTCAGGGTTAATATATTTTGCGCCCTCATTGTATCCCCGCTCGAATTTCTTGATCAAGGGGACTTTCATGCCGCCTATAAACCCTATTTTTGCATTTTCACTCTTCAAAGCGGCGATGGCTCCCACCAGAAAAGAACCTTCGTCTTCTTTGAAAACTATAGATCTGATATTGTCTCCCTTTGAGACGGAATCAATGATGATGAATTTTACCTTCGGGTATTTGGCTGCGATCTCTTCTACAGAGTCCTTCATAAGAAAGCCTACGCCCACGACGAGGTCGCATTCCATTGCCGCGAATGTATTCAGATATTTCTTGTCCTCCGCCAGCCTCGCCGGCTGTCCGATATTTACGGTGACGTCGAAATCCTTTTCGGCCTTTTCCGCTCCGCGCACCGCAGAGTCATTAAATGAATTGTCTCCTCTTCCCCCGACCGAAAGCACTACGCCGACGCTGATCTTCTTTTTTTCGGGCTTCTCGCTATCGGCAGTCTTCTTATCAGCACAGGATAAAAGAGTGAAAAGCATTAAGGCAATTAGCAATGTTCTTATTTTCATAATTTCTCCACTATTTCAGAGATCCACCTCGCTGCGGGCTGGAAGTGGCTTTTTTTATGCATTTCCAAAACCATGCGCCGTGTTCTCTTAAGTTCAAATATATCAAAAAGTCTTCCGAAAGGGAAATTTCCCGTTCCGGGAGGGAGATGCCAGTCCCCATGGCCGTCATTATCATGCAGATGCAGCTGATTATTGAAATTGGCGGTCTCGCGGCACCAGTCGGAAAGCTCGTCCTGAGCAATATAATTGAAATGGCCGGTGTCAAAGCATACACTGACCTCTTTCACCTTTGAAAGCTCTTCAATAATTGTAAAGAACTGTGCTGCCCTGGTCTCAAAAACATTCTCAAAGAATATCTCGGGCAATGATGAAAAACCATCGGTCACCTCTTCCAGCGTGACCGCGGCCATCTTCAGCCATTTCTTGAAAATGGACGGGGAGAAGAATTTCACCGGATCAAAGCCGGTATGGAACACTATGCCCAGTGCCTTCATATCAATGGCGCTTTCGATCGCCACTCTCATCGTGTCTATGCAGATCTTTCTGATATCCCTGTCCATCAGGCCCAGTCCCATCTCCAGATACGGCGCATGAAGGGTAATAGGGGTCTTTACGGGGATATCGATACTGTCACTGTCCCTGAGCCGTTCTCCGGGAATATAGATCTCAAATCCTTGTATTATTTCTGGAATTTCGCTGAGCCATTGCTGCGCGTTCTTCAGGGGAAGATTGAGAAAGACAGGTATTGTATCAGCCATATTTTTGAGCCGCCGGTTTCTTTCCGAGTACTAAATGGTAGTCCATTTGATCTCCGAGAATTTTTGTAATTCCCGCCTTGAAAATCTCTTGGTATTCTTTACATACCCGTTCTCGGCAATAGATCTCTTCGCGATGCCGTATATCTCTTCGGATTTGGAGAAGTTGTTCCAGGAAAACCCTTTCAATTCAAAGTTGTGATAATGATCTACAATATTTTTTTCCCATGAATTAATATAGGAACCATGTATGCCAAGGAGGTTCTGCAGGATATTTGACCCCGTGAAGTCCTCGCCTTTGTTTGAATAGGTGGCGCTGATATCAGAAAAATATACCTTATCAGCCCCCAATTTCCGAGAGAAGAGTATGGGTGCATTGTCCAAAAAACCTCCGTCCAGGAAAACTCGGTCCATGATCTTTACCGGAGGAAAAACCAGTGGGATCGCCATTGAAGCCATAAGTGCGGGGACTATCTTGCCGCTCGCGAATACAGTATAATTGCCGCTATTCAGGTCGATAGCGGTCGGAAATATCCTGATGGGCATTTGTGAGATCAGAGTTTTTCCGAATATATCTTCGAGTTTATCCTCCAATTCGGAAGCTTCAAAGAGGGCATCCGCCTTTAGCAGTTTCACTTCAGTGAAGAAATGTCTTGTCGCATTGAAGAGGTTCTTATCTTTATTGAAATGTTCTTCGATCTCCGCCAGAACAGGGAGTTCATTGATCTCAAAGGCGGCGTCTTTGACCCTTTGAAGATCACCATTGAAAAAGGAGAATAATGCGGCCGCCAAAGCCCCGGAACTTGTCCCGACTATTCCGTTGGGGACGAAATCCAAACCCTCAAGAAAGGCCAGATGGGCGATCCCTCTGGCACCACCCCCTGAGAGAACGGCAAAGCGCTTACATTTGAAGAACATGGCTTCAGTACACAGTACACTAGAAGATGTCTACTCTTCTATGATCTCAACATTCGCACGGGGGACGATCACTTTTTCGCCGTCCTCCAATTCAAGCTTAACAACCCTTACCATTGCGCCGGACTCCAGTTCGTGGAGTTCCGCGGGCATTTCTATTACGGTTGCAATTTTCCCAAAATAGGGATTGCGGATTATTCGGATGCTTTTACCGATCTTAATAAAATATTCTGCTTCCTTGATCTCTCCGTCCTTATAATCAATGTCGGTCACGATCACTTCAGGCCTTATCACGCCCGCCCTTATCTGAGTCGCTCCATTCATTGAGGCGTATTTGCCGTCCAGGGATTGAAGGAGTTCAAAGGTCTTATGTGCCATATCGATCTTCCCGAAGCCCTCTGTTACAACGATCGAGAGCGAAATATCTTCATTACCGGTGATAGCGACACCTATCTCATAGCCCAGCAGCGCTTTTACATCGGCATCATCGATGCCGGCGGTAATAATTCCTTTCACGCCTACTTCAACGGCTCTTTTTATAAAGTGATAATCAACATGTGAACCCACGACAATGATCTTACCGCTGTGTTCCTCGGATAAGTCGTCCACATTCGCCCGCCGTGAAGGTTCCTTCACCATTACATGAAGATCTCCCATGACCTCTCCGCCTATACCGAAGATGCCCTGCATGAAGGCTCCCTTGGTCTCGATGAGGACTCCCTCGTCTTTATAAACCTTTTTTACCTCACCGCTCACATATGCGAGTATGTCTATGGGAGTGGGGTTCAATCTAAGGACACATTGCCCGGTGATGCTCGATATGCTTTCCACAATGCCTTCAATGGGGCTTTTAACAATATCCTTCATTAGTCCAAGAAAGGATCTCTTTTCCGCTATGATCTGTCCCGCTGTGATCTGATCGCCTTCTTTGATCTGAAGGAATTGCTCCATTTCTCCCGCGAGCACACCCAATTTATTGGCGACTTTGACCATGATCACGCTGCCGGGGAGCTGTGCGGTGGCGACGACATCCTTGGATGTGACCATATCACCCTTCTTGACCAGTGTTTTGCCCTTGATGGGCAGTATTCTTTCTTTCTGAATAAGTGTATATTTTGAAACCTTAAGTCCCGGTGTATATGCCTGTCCCATATTATCTCCTTACCTCTGTCCCATTTCCGCGATCTTTTCGATCTCGGGATACATATCGATCGCTTTGTACCATTTCACTATCTTATTAATTCTTTCCGGGTCATCCAATGAGAGATTGAAAGGCCTGCCGCGGGTGTCAATAATGATGCCGACGATACCGCCGTGCAGCGTAGCCTCGATCTTCTTGTTCTTGCCTTCGCCCAGATCGAATCCCGCCAGTGGCTTCAATTCCGCCTCGACCGATTCTCCGACTCCCAGGGGATAGACCTTTATTTCTCCATAGTCGATCGCATCCTCGATCTGAGTGCCGTCCGGCATAGTCATATTAATTTCCAGCACGGGTTTAATTCCTTTCTTGAGATTGCCTTCCGGCGCTACGCAAGAACCGAGGTATATGAGGCAGTCCTTTTCAAAAACATCCGTGGCGGCTTTTTCGTGAACCTGTGAAAGCACACCCAATTGCGGCATCATGAATATTGAGTCGACGGTCAGATCGGTAACTCCGGTCGGCTGGAAAGAATCTATCATGAGCATTGCGGCTTGACTTCTTCTCGGAGCGTGTGAGAGCACTCCGCCTGATCCCACCAGCATATTCAAGTGGAACATATTGATAATTGTCTGGCCGGATATCTTCTGCGAGAACGCGTCGGAAATGGTCCTCTGCTGCTGAACCCCTTTTAATCCTACGGCAAGCGATTTATGTTGAATGAATGCGAGTCGGAGCGCCTCTCTCGCCAATGCCTGTTCCATGATCAGCTCTTCCAATGTCTGAGGGATAGTGGTCGGGCGTATCATCTTGTTCTTGATCCTATTGCGTATGTCTTTAGTATTCGGTTTATAAGGCAGCCATCGCATCACATTTTCCGCTCCGGTCTCTGCGAACACCTGGCTTATGGAGTAGGACATTCCCAGATTGGCTGAAACCGTCCTATTGAAAATATCTCCAAAAACGGAAAACACATCAGTGGTGGCTCCGCCAATATCAACTCCGACGATATTGATCTCACGCTGCTTGGCGATGGTGCGCATGATAAGTCCCACCGCGCCCGGTGTCGGCATGATGTCGACATCCGTCCATACCATGAGATTCTTATAACCCGGGGCATGTGCCATAACATGCTCCAGAAAGAGATCCTGTATTTTGAGTCTGGCGGGCATCAGATTTTCCATCTCCATGCTCGGACGGAGATTATCAGTTATCTGAAGTGCCGTGTCAGAACCCAGTGTGTCCTCAATATTTTTCCGTGCGTCGATATTCCCCGCATAAATGATCGGGAGCTGGTATGTGATCCCCAGACGGGGCTTGGGATTCGCTGCCTTGATGATCTCGGCGAGCTCGACGACATGCTTGATCGTTCCACCGTCGGTTCCTCCCGAAAGAAGTATCATATCCGGCCTCAGATGCCTGATCTTTTCGATCTTCTCATGTACCGGTCGCAGATCATTTGTGGCAATGACATCCATTACAATGGCACCGGCGCCCAGCGCCGCCCTCTCGGCGGATTCGGCGGTCATGTTCTTTACAACGCCCGCGACCATCATTTGAAGGCCGCCGCCGGCGGAAGAGGTGGATATAAAAATATCGGTGCCCTCTTTTTCGTTCTTTTTCGGCTTGATAAATTCTTCTTCGTGAAGGATCTTCAGTCCGGAGAGCTCTTCAAGCTCGGTGATCGCATTCAAAACGCCTTTCGTCACATCTTCAACGGGAGCTTCGACAGTTGTCGGAGCTTCCCCCCTTTTGATAAGCCGGAAAACACCATCTTTCTTTTCGATAAGTATCGCTTTCGTCGTGGTGGAGCCACAATCCGTGGCGACTACTCTTTCGATATCGGAATGATCCTGTCCCATAAACTATCTCCTTTTTATTCTTTTTTTTCTATTCTTTCTTTCTTTCTTTATTTCTTTCATCTTCTTTCTCTGTTCTTCGTCAAGGGCCTCAATAAGCTCAAGCATCTTATCTACCGATTCCCTCTTTTCCAAGAAATTCACAAATGCCGGATAATCATTTGTCATCACAAATGCTTGTATAAAGGGCTCAAAAAGCGCAAGTACCTGGCTGCCGACATAATTAAGCGGCCTGTTCAATTCGATGAATAAAAGAGCCGGTGTGGCAAATCCACGGTCGACAATGAACTTCGCGGCTTTGCCGGCTACGCGCAATTCCTCATCGGTGAAATCAATTTTCTGCATCTTCGATATTCTTTTGGATAAAGTCACCGATCTCATTTATTTTCTTGCTCGTACACATAATATACATCCCTCTTGTCTTTTCGAGCCAATGAGGAGATGCGAAGGGGGAAAGAAAAAAACCTCCCTTTTCCCGGGAGAAGCGTTTGAAACTGTCCCACTGTTTAAAAAATTTGAACCATAGCCGTTTAATATGAAGCCCATCATCATCAGCTGTGTAGAGGGTTGGAAGCAGGTATGCCATAAATGATACAAGGAAAAATACTGCGTACAATACCACATAAAATCCCGCTTCGAATATGTAATAGACGAAGATGCCGATAATGGTCAATACCACTAAGAGGAATAATGACCGTAAAGGCGTTTCAATAAGGGGATGAACCTTCCATTGATGTTTCATTTTCGCATAATAATAAACGTATCCTACATTTTACCATATTTATGCATAATGTCAACGGCGCGAAGCGCGTCGGAGGAGATTGTTCAAAAGTTGAAATGTTCAAAAGTTCAAGGTTGAGAAATAGGAAATGGAGAACGGATTATCGGGTCGAGCCCGATAATGACAGAGGACAGGTCAAGCCCTGTCCCTACGAATATTCTGCAACTATTTATTTTTCATTACCCACTGGCTCACTTGTCACTTGTGTACTGCGAAGCGTCATTGTACATTGTTCATTGATGGAGCGCCTTCGGCTCCAATCCCGGTGATCCTCTCGAGTTTGAACCAGCGTTCCGCTTGCCGCAGCATGCAGAATGCAATTAGATAGCGTTTACCGGCCTGTTTAACGAGCTCTTTCGGCTTTATTTTTCTGACAGTTGTTTCTGTTGTCCAGGGGGAATGATATTGTATCTCGATATCCTTACCGTCCCTGATGGCATCCTTGATCTCCCTGAGAAGTACGGCATCGGTATCGTCCCTCAGATCAAGGTCTCTTCCAAAGAGCTCTCTGATCTTCTCAATGGAGTCCAAAGATCTTTTCACCTTTATCTCGGTGAGTATCTCGGTGTACATATGATGCATCGCTCTGATGATCTTGTCTGAAGTGAACGGCTCTACATGATGCAGACGCAGCTTGGCAAGTAATGCAGCAAAGGTGAGATAACCCCTGCCCGGCCCGGGGTTCAACCGCCTCCAGAGTGTGAGCAGCCCTATAAGGTTATCCTTCAGAAATCTTGCATGGTCAAGCGGTTTCAAGAATGAGTAAGTAAAGGGGGCATGAAAGGTGAATACCGGGTCCTCGCCGGCGAACTCTCTCAGTTTTCTCATCGCTTCCCATCCTTCAAGGCCTTCTTCCTGAAGGGCTTGTGCATCGATGCCGAATTTCTCCGGCAAGTCACCGCAGTCTTCCTTGGGTTTAATGAGAACGGAAAGAGATTCAATATTCTGAAAACCGCTGACCCGGGTCATATCAAGGCGTATACAGATCCCTCCATCTTCGCACGGCTTATCGTTGGTGGCGGGGAATATGAGAACAGCATTCTTTCTCATGATATCAGATGTCAGCCTTTGCTTGGTTTCCTCGCCCATTTTTATCATGCGGTTCTGTTCTTCCAGAAGCTCATAGATCTGATCCTTAGTTAGAAGCCCCATCTTTATCAATGCTGCTGAAAGAAGAAGCCCGGTCTCTGACTGGACATCTAGTGCCTCTTCTAATTGCTTTTTGGTGATTAAGTTCTTTTGCAGACACAACTCACCGATCTTTTTATAGGCCATTTCTTCTCCAGATCAAAAATGCATCCGAGGATGCTAAATATCAAACGGTTATCTTATCAGTCCCAGTGTTCTTCGGTGTTCTGATTCATACAATACGATAACAATGGCTGATGCATTTTTGTTCTGTACTCAAGGCGTGAGGAACGCCGCATACCCATAGCGGTATGTAAGCAACGAGCAACGCAGAAGACAGAAAAAGAGCTTCAGCCCGAAGGGAATATCATCTTTGGTCAATTTCTTCTTCTCTCTTCGTTTGCGTACCACTAAGGGTACGCCGCACTCATTGTTCATTGGAATTAACTCAAATCTAAACATTCCATTGTTATCGTATTTATGAAAAAGAACACTTATTAAAATCTAAATGCGTAAGAGAGTTTTAAAGCATTGCTTTTTGTGTCGAATCGGAGGTCGACCTCGGCCAGCTTCATCTGTCTCATAAGCTTCGCATTGTATCTTGATGCCGCAGCGGGCGCGTCGATGACCTCCATGATCCTTGTCAGGAGAAAGAGGACGCCTCCACCTATTATCAATGCCGAAGCAACGGGAGATATTTCTTCTACATAGTAGCCGTAATACGAATCCCAGTAATAGTCATAATCCATTCCCATTCCGATCATATAAGCCCCCATCTCGAGTCCTTCAAGGATAAGGTACCCTAAGCCTCTTCCGGGCTCACCCGCATAGAAATGACCGAGAGAGGGGATCAAGAAAGAAAGCAGAAACGCTGTGCCGCCGCTTTTTTTCCTCTGTGTATATAGATAGTACAAGCCAACCTGATCGGTTGTCTGTTGTGTCGGCCTCTGTACTGTGTTCCCGTAATTCTGCTGTGCCTGCTGAATAACGACCACATTCTGTCCGGAGTCGCTCGATCCCTGCTGCCCGGTGTTCTGTTGAACTGTCTGGCCTTGCTGTGCCGTCTTCTTTTTCGGTTTGTAGTAATCTGTATGCTGTTGAGTCTGTTGCTGTTGTTGTTGAATTTGCTGCTGCTGTTGCTGTTGTTGTTGTTGTTGTTGTTGTGCTTGTGCCGGCGTCGCTGTTGTTACCGGGATTTCGGTCTTGCCGCCGAGTATGGTCTTTATCATATCATTGACCAGCGCGTTGATAATAACATCGATACTTGAAAAATCCAGCACCTTGGCGGATCTCGACCATTCTATTTTCGCGTTCTCGATATTTACCATTCTTGCCGAGATGATAGAGACATTTCCCAATTTCCCAAGAGTTCCGATCACTATATTGGTCACGCCGAGGATCTTCCCCAAGTTGACTGCGCATTCTTCGGAACTGCAGCTCAATTCCTGTTGAAGGTTCTGTTCTTGTAAAATTGACTGCATAGATGCCCTGTCCACCACAATGAATCGGTTATGCGAGACGATGAAATCACGGAAAAGATCGGAAACGATGCTGGCGCTGGACGCGTCAGCGCCCTTAGGCTGAAAATCCATTATGGCGATAGCCTGTTTCGTTTCAGCGGCTGATATCGCCGAAACTAACAAACAAAACACTATTGACACTAACATTATGCGGGTTTTCATAGAAACCTCCCTGTATTTGCTGAATTCTAAACCATTTTCGATTAAAAGTCAAACCTACAGCCTCAGCGGGAGGTGTGTTAAGCAGTATTGCTTCTTCTAGT
The DNA here is from genome assembly GCA_023144005.1 of bacterium. Lineage (GTDB taxonomy): Bacteria > AUK180 > AUK180 > AUK180 > AUK180 > JAGLWT01. The sequence goes on along the minus strand of JAGLGN010000001.1, from coordinate 150,787 downwards.
TAATAGCTCCCATATTGAAATTCGTACCTATGCTTATGGCAATTCCATGCACAAGATAATGATTGTTCATTGAGAATGCTGCTTCATAGCTTTCGTGAAAGGAGATCAGCGCATTGAGCCTGTAAGATACCATGAGATATGTTCCCCAGCCTTTGAGTATGATACCCAGGCCTACATTTCCGCGGAGTCCAAGACCGTAACCGAAGTAATCAGTCGGAAAAGTATCCGGGGTGTCAAAAAACATATAGGCGCCCCTGAGGCCCAATTGGAAAAGAAGTCCGAATGGAAGATCCGCCGGATTATTCTTATGAGGGCTGCCGAATTGTGTCTGAAATCCAATGCCGGGCCCGAAGTAGCGTTCGGGGTCGTAGGCATCATCATCAATAACATATGAAAAGGATCTCCAGAAAATAAATACAAGGCCTCTGGAATCGTGTCCAGGGACCCTTGCCGCGAGAATCATATCGGTAAAGACAAGTGTGTTCTTTGTGCTTAGAGTGAAGCTGTAGTCTGATGTTTCTGATTCTCCGAAGATCGTGCTGCCTTCCTTCAGGGTACTGACATCTCTATTGATGCCTATATAGAAGAGGTCCATGAAGAACGCGAAACTAAAGTTGAAATATCCCGGGTCGCCAGTTGTTTCTCCCCATTCCGCTCCGTCATAATCCCAGTGGGTGAAGAAATTCTGTTTCGGAAATAAACCCAGCTCGAGTTCGAATCCAAGATCCTGGCCTCTCGGTTGTGCGGCGGGCTGTTGTGCATACGGCTGTGGAGCTGCTGGCGGGGCACCCTGCTGCTGTATCACTATGACATTCTGCCCCCCGGAATCGGGTTTAGGCTGCTGTTGCTGAACCGGCTGCTGTACCACGGGCGCGGGCTGCACCGGGGCGACTGTCGTTACCGGCATTTGCGCTGCGCCGCCGAAAATGGTATTGATCATATCATTGACCAGGGCGTTGATTATAACATCGATACTTGAAAAATCCTGCACCTTGGCGGATCTTGACCATTCTATCTTTGCGCTTTCTATATTTACCACCCTGGCGGAGATGATGGAGATATTTCCTAATTTCCCCAGAGTTCCGATCACTATATTGGTCACGCCGAGGATCTTCCCCAAGTTTACCGCGCATTCCTCGGAACTGCACCCCAATTCCTGCTGAAGGTTCTGTTCCTGCAGAATTGACTGCATGGACGCCCTGTCCACCACGATAAAGCGGTTGTGCGAAACGATGAAATCACGGAAAAGATCGGAAACGATACTGGCACTGGACGCGTCCGCGCCTTTAGGCTGAAAATCCATTATGGCGATCGCCGGCTTTATCTCAGCTGCCGATATTGTGGAAAAGGCTAAACAAGCCACTACTATTGCTAACATTATTCGAGTTTTCATCAAGGCCTCCCTTATTTGCTGAATTCTAAACAATTTTCGGTAAAAAGTCAAATGCCGAGTTGACATTGAAGCGGGAAAAACAGTAAAATCTATCATGAAAAAGTCCCCGTATGATAAGAATAAACTGCTTTCTGTCATTCAAAGCGCTTCAAAGCATTTGAACTACGGGATCAAATTAAAGGTTCCCGCTGTTAAAAGCAGCATCCGGCGCATTGTGATCGCGGGAATGGGGGGATCTGCGATCTCCGGCATGGTAATTAGAGATATCCTTACCGATTATTCCGATGTGCCGATCTTTGTTTTTTCGCGTGAAAGTATTCCCTTTGAGTTGTCATCCGATGATCTCTTTATCCCGATCTCCTATTCCGGAAAAACAGGGGAGACCCTTTCAATGATAGATTCATGCAATGCCCCGACACAGATCGGAATATCATCAATTGAAAATTTCGTGAAGCGAACGGTGACCGTTCCTTCGGGCCTTCCTCCCAGATATGCTTTTTACTATATCTTTTCCTCTCTTGTGAAATTGATATCGGTTAACCTTTGTCTCCCAAACTTAATGGAAGATCTCGCGGGAGCCGCGTCGGCGCTTGAATTGCTCTCCAAATCCCTTATCGAACCCGGGGGTGCCGCGGAAACCGGAGCCGCCGCTATGTTATCCAATATTGCTCTGATTTATTCTCCGGCAGCCTTGCGAGGCGCCTCTTACAGGTGGAAAACCCAGATCAATGAGAATGCGAAACATCATGCCTTCTGCCACTATTTTCCGGAAATGTGCCACAATGAGATAGTGCCTTTTGTAAACGGGAAGAAGGGGATGTGTGTGGTCCTTCTGCGTTCCGCATACGAAGAAAGTATCGAGAAGGCGGAATTGGACCATTTTTCCGGGCAAGCTGACCTTAAATTCGAATTTTCCTCTAAAAATGCCCTTGATGAAACATTAAAATTTATCCTTCTGGGAGATCTTATTTCGTATGAGCTCTCACATCTCAACGGTGAGGATCCTTATGAGATATCAATGATCAATGAATTGAAAGACGCTTTAAATAAGGGTGTATAGAGGTAAAGAAAATGGCAAAGGCAGAAGGAAAGAAATTCAATTTTGAGGCAACGGACAAGATCCGTTATGATGTGATAGAAACCTTTGAGTATGACGGTAAGCCGCAGAAGATCGTGATCGAGTATCCTGAATTCTCCGCAGTGTGCCCGTTTTCGGGCCTTCCCGATCTTGGCACTGTCATAATTACATATTATCCCGATGGAAGGTGTGTGGAATTGAAATCTTTGAAGTACTACTTCATTTCATTTCGGAATGTGGGGATATATCAGGAAAAAGCCTTGGATATCATGTTTACCGACCTGAAGAAAGCCTTGAAACCCAAGTATATATGCGTCGAATTAGCGTATAATGTGAGGGGTGGAATGGAGGTTTTCAATAAAATGGAATCCGGTACTTCTCCCGAATAGAACAAAGGATATTTGACAAGTATTGGAAGATATGGTAAAATACGCAGTATTATAATGTTAAGGAGAATGTCATGGCTAAATTAGTTATTGTTGAAGCAGATCCCACCTTAGCAAATAACCTTGAAAACGCTTTGAAGGATAATTTCGACATCAATATCGCCCTTAACGGTAAGGATGGTCTTGATACCATAGTAGAGAACAAACCGGATGTTGCGGTTCTGGATTTTTTCCTGCCGGAATTGAATGGCTTCCAGATCTGTACACAATTAAAGCAACAAGGCTTATTGGACAATATAAATGTTGTCTTATTGGTGGACTCCGAGGATATCGGCAACCGTTTCGTGAATCAGTTCGGCGTTAAAAAATATTTTCTAAAACCATACAATGTCGATGATATCGCTTCCTTTGCCATAGAAATGGTATCCGAAGAGGATATTTCTGTAGCGGACGATGGAGAAGATGACGATTTCCCGTCTTTTGATGACGAAAGTTTAAAACTTCTTGACGACATTTTTGCCGATATGGAAACAGATGGACAGCCGGCAGAAGAACCCGAAGAAGAACTCCCAATGCTGGAAGAGGAAACTTCAATAGATGAGAAAACCGAGATCCTTTCCGGCCCCGACGCTGAAAATTCAGAAGACCAGGCAGTTGTAGAAGCTGCCCCCGTAACGCCTGACGAAGTGCCTCCTGCCGCCGAAGCTTCAATGGATGACGAGTTGAATGTGAACGCTATCCTGGGCGATTTGGACGATACTTTAAATTCTCTTGATATTGATGATGACGGCTCCGCCGGTCTGGGCATTGATTCGGGGATCCCTGATATAGATGAGGAGGATTCTCTTCCCACGGCTGATGACGAAACGATAGTAGCTGACGCTATGCAGGCTGATGACGCGGTTCCGGATATTCCCGAAATAGATGAAGCGGGCCCTGAGATCCCTGATCTGGATGAGATTCCCGAGGAAGAACCGCAAGTAGAGATTCCCGATCTTGAGGACGATATTCCCCAAGAACAGGAAGCGCCTGTTGAAGAGATCCCGGAAATCCCGGATCTGGATGAGGCTGCTGCCACTGAAGAACCTGAGCTTGAAATTCCTGATATAGAAGAAGCTCCCGCAGAAGAGCCGGGAGTAGAGGAAATCCCAACAGAAGAACCTCCCGCGGAGGCTCCTGTAGAAGCGGCCGTTGAGGAGACGGTTGAAGAGATCACAGCGGATGACCTGAATTTGGATATACCTGACATAGAAGATGAAGCACCCGTAGCCGAGCCGGTAGTAGAGGAAATTCCTGCAGAAGAACCTGCCGTGGAAGTACCTGTAGAAGCGGCTGTCGAGGAAACGGTTGAAGAGATCACAGCGGATGACCTGAATTTAGATATTCCCGATGTCGTGGATGAAGCTCCTGCAGAAGCAGTGGTTGTAGAAGAAACTCCCGCTCCCGAGCCGGTAGCTGAACCTCCCGCGGAAGCCCCTGTAGAAGCAGCCGTCGAGGAAACGGTTGAAGAAATAACAGCGGATGACCTGAATATTGATATTCCCGATATAGTTGAAGAAACCCCTGCTCCCGAGCCGGTAGTTGAACCTCCCGCGGAGGTTCCTGTAGAAGCGGCGGTCGAGGCTCCTGTTGTAGAAGAAACCCCTGCTCCCGAGCCGGTAGTTGAACCTCCCGTGGAAGCTCCTGTAGAAGCGGCGGTCGAAGCTCCTGTTGTAGAAGAAACACCTGCGCCGGAAGAACCGGTGGTAGTTGAGCCTCCCGTGGAAGCTCCGGTAGAAGCGGCAGTCGAGGCTCCTGTTGTAGAAGAAACACCTGCGCCGGAAGAACCGGTAGTTGAACCTCCCGTGGAAGCTCCTGTAGAAGCGGCAGTCGAGGCTCCTGTAGTTGAAGAAATTCCCGTTGCGGAACCTCCCCCTGCAGAGGAAGTAAAAGTAGAAGAGGAACCTCAGCATTTTGACAGCAGTTTGGTTGATGAGAAGTCGATATCTTTTACTATCGGACAAATGATCACCAACTCCATAGAACAGCAGATTCAATCCGCTTTGACCAAGATCGACTTCAACGGCATTGTTCAGGATATGGTCCAGAAGGCCGTTGCTATTCAGATTGAGGAGACTATGGTCTCCAAGGACATTGACCCGGTCATTGAAAGAAAAGTCAAAGAAGAAGTGGAGAAGCACGGCGGCACAGTTGTTGAAAATCAGATGAAATTATTCGCCGAAGAAAAGGTCAGAGAACTTATCGAAACGGAAGGAAGAAAGATCATACAGGAAAAGATGGATACAGATGTTCAGGAAATAGTGAAGACTAAGATGGCGGAGATGTTCAAAAATCTTGGCAGTATGTTCACTCCTCCCACCGGATAAGGAAACAAGTATATATTATCTTCCCTTTTTGGGGGGCGATTGAAAAATAGAACGACAAGTATTTATTACCTTCTTAAAGTAAAAAGAGATCACATCGGCCGCCTTTCAGGAATACTGGAAGGGCTTGACGGTATTGGCTATTCGAGAACAATAGATCCGGAAAAGGGAACGGTGGAGATTTCCGCTCCCATATCTCAAAAAAATAATTTAGATGATTTTCTATCGGATCTGCCCAATTGGGTGATATTTAAATTTATCCGTTCCTGGGAGGGAGATTAGTATGAGAAGATTTTACAATGAAAGACCCTATTGCGATCAATGTCAAGTGGAAGCAGTGCTTGATAAATCCCGCCGCCCCGCAAAGGTAGGCTTTGGAGCTGATCTTAAGATAAGGATACCTTACGTATGCCCGGAACACGGTGAGAAATATCTGGCAGAATGGTATTATGACAGAATGCCGGTGGAAGAGCGCGATTTTCTGGAGAAGTATGGCAAATAAATCTATAAGAACAATTATTATCATCATCGCTCTGCTTTCCGTCGTGGCGCTGATGTTCTTTCTCTTTTTAAATGTGGAGCGGAAGTATATTGATTGGGAAAGGCCCGCCGGAAAATTATATAAAACGGATTCATACTTCGTAATAAGGACGGTCAGCCGAGATCTTTCGGGGTTTATTATGATGGGGACCACATCCTCGCTATACGCAAATGAAACAACGATCCGGTCACTTCCATTGTTCTATCAGATGAATTATTTTCTCAATAATCGAAAGCAGAAACTCCTTTCTGTTGATGCCTTGAAGGATATTGATATGGTTCCTTCGGAGCTTATTTACGATCTGTTCTCCGTCAACCGCTCTGAAGCGTGGCGGGAGTTTGAGGGGATCTTTCCGGTTTCGGACGGATTTTTCCAGATTTCCGCTCCGGCTTATTCTCTGAATAGGAGTCGGGCAGTGGTCACCTTGACACTTACCACCGGTAAATTTACAAAGGGTATGTTCTATTGCCTGCAAAAACGGGATGGTAATTGGTTTATAGAATCAAAGAATGATATCTGGATGGTATGCTTCGCAGGACCGAAGCGTTAAAAGTTCAAAGGTTCAAGGTTATGCTATGCAGAGCACAAGTGCACAAGAAAGTGTGAAGTGTGAAGTCTGAAGTGTAAAGTGGGATAGTACAATGAAGAATTGGAGAGCATAACAATATCCACACCCGTAACATAGGAAAAGAGGGATGTGTCGTCGACAATTTATTGGAACGACCGTCCCGGATAAAGGTACCAAGCGGAGAGTTGAAAATTGTGAAACAATTGTACACTCTTCGCAATGTATAGAATCAAACGAAAACAGCCTCTACAAATATTCTAATCTCAATCTGAAAGAGCAGTAGCGAATGAAGAGTCAATCTCCATTCTTTTCTCCACCTCTAGCCTCTAACCTCTATCCTCGTATTTATGAATTAGATATCTGGTACGATTCTACTGTTTATTGAACATTATTTCGACTTCGTTATTGCCGAGTATTATCCTGTCTCCGTTGGAGAGTACTGATTTTTTTATCTTCTGTCCGTTCAAAAATGTTCCGTTCACTGAAGTATCCAAGATAAAATAATTGTCTCCGTCAAAGACCAATTTCATATGTTTTCGTGAAACAAGTTTATTGGACGGGCAGAATTCATTCCTACCGAATACCAATTCGTCTCCTGTTACGAGGATCTCCTTTCCCTTAAGAGGCCCGGATTGAACTATCAATTTGAAGATCTTCCCTGATGATGCCATTTCATTCAAGCCGAGTATTGTATAGAATTCTTCGGCGATGCTCATCTTGGGAATATCGGCGGAGGTGATCTTTTTGGAAATGGAAAATTCAGGCCTCTTCGCAAAGATGATATCTTCGGATGTCCTTTCCCCGTAAACATCTTCTCCCTTGATAAAGGGTAGATCACCGACCCCATTCAATCCCTTGTGGAAGAATGCGGTGGACATGGTGATGAGTTTTTCCAGGATCTTGTTCTGATCCTTATCTACGGTTATGATCCAATTGATGTTCTTATAATTCTGTAGGAGTTCGAAATTCTCGATGAACTTATCAAGGAGCTCCGGCATTTCTACAAGGTCAAGTATAATAGCCATTTCCTTATTGTAATTCGATATTGAAAGATTGAGAAGCTTTTTCAGAAGAATGAAGCTCTCAAGTTCTTTGTAATGTTTGTCGAATTGTGAAGAGATATAAAAGGAGGATATATTGTGAGACATGGCCAGGCTGGCTAGCAATTCATCGGAGAAATTTATGCCGGAAAAGAAGAATTCCCGGTATTTGGTGAATCTTGATTTGACCTTTTCCACAAATCTCTCGATCTCTCCCTCTGATACATTTAATTTTTCTGAAAGTGATTTGAAGGAATCAAGAAGCTCGAAGAGATCATTCAGACTTTTTAATTCAATATCTCTCTTCAGGATAATGCCAACGAGATACTTGATCAAATTAAGGTCTTTCTTTGTTATCGCGGTGTTAGAGGTCTCGTTCAGAAAATACGAAAGAAATTCAAAATACTCCATTGCGAGATCTTTGCTCTTCAAGAAATCCAGGGAAAAGGGGGTATTAAAAATTGCGCGGTGTCCCTTGAACCCCTCGAATAAAAGGAAGAATGTGAGCTTATTTCTAAAATTATTGAATTGATCCATGCTGGAATGCTGGTCAAGACTTTCCATTAATTTCGCGGCATATTCCAGAGCTTTCAATTCCGGAAATTCTCCATCGTCATATGGTATGGAAAGCGCGATCTCATCAGAGTTGGATGGATCAAAGATCAGGCCAATGGACGCAAGTGCTCCGTGATTATCTATTATGTAAACATCGTCTTCCTGCAAATAAAGTTCTTCACACATGGACTTGGCCAATGCCCAACTATCCATGGGGTTCGCACATGCAATAGTTATCAAAGATCCGTTCTCGTTCAGTATCAGCTGTTGGTCCTTTAACTTCTTAGTGGGAGTATCACTGCTCTTTTTGAGTATTTTCCCTAAATTAAATATTTTCATGTGTTATTCTATAAAATAATGTGCTTAAAGTCAATATTTAACGCAAATCTCTAACGTTATTAAATACTTCCGTCAATTTGACATTGCCTATCAAGTTTGTTAAAATGTTCACAAATGAAAAGAAAACCGAGTGAAGTTCCACACATTTCCATAGAGCGTTTAATCCTTTACCGCCGCTGCCTTTTGAAGTTGTCCTGTTCAGAAGTATTCCATGTATCATCGGCTGTATTGGGGCGTATCACGAATGTAAAACCCGCCAATATCCGTAAGGACCTCTCATATGTAGGGGAATACGGAAAACCGGGTTATGGCTATGAGATAGATAAGCTCTTGGCGGTCATCGAGAAGATCATCGGTATAAACAAATTGCAGCGCGTTATCGTTGTTGGCGTGGGAAACATCGGAGAAGCTCTGCTTTGTTATCAGGACTGGGCCGCCCGAGGATTCGAAATCGCCGGCGCATTCGATAAAGACAGGCGGAAGATGGGCCGCGTGATCAACGGAATCGAGGTTCGCGGCGACTCAGAGGTACTGCCCTTTGTGAAGAAGGAAGGCATTGAAATCGCTATTCTTGCTACTCCGACCGAAATTACCCAATCAAAAGTAAACGAACTGGCGCATGGAGGAATGCGGGGATTTTACGTATTTTCTCCCATAGTGATTGATGTTCCGGGGGGGTGCTATGTCGAAAATATTGATATGATCTCCCCTTTGGAATTTCTCGTGTATCGGCTCAAAAATAAAATTTCGAAATAACCTTGAATTTACCCATTCATAATGATATAATCTCCTTTATTTGCGTAATTAGTGCATAAAAGGAGAGAAAAATGTCCAGAGTATGTGAAATATGCGGAAAGGGACCAATGACCGGAAATAAGGTGTCCCACGCACAAAACAAGACCAAGAGGCGCTTTCTTCCGAACCTTCAGAGAATAAGGGTTCTGGAAAACGGCGTAGTAAAAAGAAAAATGGTCTGCACAAAATGTATTAAAGCGGGAAAGGTACAAAAAGCCTAAGCCGTAAAGGAGTTCCTATGAGCGATATAACACCAAAAAATGTTCATGAAACGCTTTCTAAATTTATGCTTGCTGATGGTATGGAATTCGTCCTCGATCTTAAGAGATCTCATGGAAGTTTTCTGCATGACAGCCGGACAGGTAAAGAGTATTTGGACTTCTTCACATTCTTTGCTTCACTACCTATAGGATTCAACCATCCCGAATTGACTACCCCCGAATTCATTGAGAAATTAGGCTGGGCCGCTGTTAATAAACCTTCCAACTCCGATCTGTACACAGTGGAGATGGCTGAGTTTGTCGAGGCATTTGCCCGTATAGCCGGTGTGGATTATCTTCCTCACCTTTTCTTTGTTTCCGGCGGCGGCCTCGCGGTTGAGAATGCGCTCAAGACAGCGATGGACTGGAAGGTCAGAAAAAATATGGCGGCAGGCGCAGGAGAAAGGGGAACAAAAATACTGCATTTCGAGGAAGCTTTTCACGGCAGAACGGGCTATACGCTCACAGTTACCAATACCGCCGACCCCAGAAAGTATATGTACTTCGATCGTTTCGATTGGCCCAGGGTCTTGAATCCCAAGGCCATATTCCCCCTAGAGGGCGAAAACCTTGCGAAGGTACAAGAGGCGGAAAAGGAAAGTATCAGACAGATCACAGAGCATATTGATCGTAATGGGCTGGATATCGCGGCTATACTTGTTGAACCGATACAGGGCGAGGGCGGTGACAATCATTTCAGAAAGGAATTTATACAGGAACTTTGGAATATAACGAGAAAGAACGACATCCTTTTGATCTTTGACGAGATCCAATCAGGAATGGGACTTACCGGGAAATGGTGGGCTCATCAGCATTACGATGTCAAAGCCGACATCATCGCATTCGGTAAAAAATCACAGGTTTGCGGTATTATGGCCTCTGACCGAGTGCTTGAAGTGGAAAAGAATGTCTTCCAGGAATCTTCCCGGCTCAATTCTACCTGGGGCGGAAATCTTATTGACATGATAAGAGCCCAGAAATATGTAGAGATCATTGAGAAGGAAGGTCTTGTACAGAATGCGGCCGTTATGGGCAGCTATCTGGTTGAAGAACTTGAGAAGATCAAAGATGACAGTAATGGTAAGATAAGCAATGTAAGGGGAAAAGGAATGATGATAGCCTTTGATCTCGAGAATGGAGAAAAACGCAACGCCGCTATTGATTCGATCAAGCAGCAGGGCGTTCTTGTGCTGCCATGCGGCTACAATTCCATCAGGCTGAGACCCCCGTTGAATGTTTCGAAAGAAGAATGCAATACAGCCCTGAAGGCATTCAGGACTGCAATTGATAAGATATAGCCCCGTGAAACTATATTTTTTGGAATTTGCCAGGGAGGAAAAATGAGCACTTTCATGCAGAAACCGGCTGAAGTCACAAGGAAATGGTGGGTAATAGACGCCCAGGGCCAGATCCTTGGAAGATTGGCCGTTGCAATAGCAAAAAGAGTATCTGGAAGAGATAAAGTTACCTACACCCCGCATGTTGACGGCGGCGATTTTGTGATCGTCATCAACGCTGAGAAGATCAAGGTCACCGGAAACAAGATGAATGACAAGATCTACAGGACCAATTCAGGTTATTATGGCCATTTGAAGGAAGAACCGTTCAAACACCTTCTGGCGCGTGCTCCTGAAAGGATCATACATCTCGCGGTAAAAGGAATGCTTCCTAAGAACAAACTTAGGAAAAGAATGATGAAAAGAGTAAAGGTTTTTGCCGGTGCGGAATATTCTCACACTGCCCAGCAACCTGAAAAAATAGAGTTATAATCGGAGGATTAAATGGCAAAATGGGTCGGATATGCAACCGGTAGAAGAAAGACCTCGGTAGCCCGTGTTTTTATGGCACAGGGCAAAGGCGAGATCCTTGTGAATAAGAAGAAGTATGATATAAGATTTCCCAGAATGGACCATCAACAGATCATCTTAGGGCCATTGAAGGTCACTAATTCTGAGAGGCGCTTTGATTTCTATATTAATGTTAAAGGCGGCGGTATTACAGGTCAGGCTGATGCCATTCGTCTTGGAATTGCCAGGGCTTTGGTTTCTTATAATGAGAAATTCAAAGAGATACTGAAAAAGTATGACCTTCTCACAAGGGACCCCAGAATGGTAGAGAGAAAGAAACCCGGACAGCGCGGCGCCAGAGCCAGGTTCCAGTTCTCCAAGAGATAGGAAAGGACCCGTAATTATGAGAAAGATCAAAATAGAAGATTTAAAACAGGCCAAGATCTATTTCGGCCACAGAACCTTTAAGTGGAACCCGAAGGCGAAGCCGTATATCTTCAAGAAACAGTTCGGTATTTATTTTATCGATCTTGAGAAGACCAAAGAATATTTGGAAATTGCAATGAAAGTTGCACATAAATATGGACGTGAAGGCAAAAAGATTCTCTGGGTAGGAACCAAAAAACAGGCCGCTCCTATCGTGAAGGAATGGGCATTGAAAACGGGATGTAATTACATAGACAGAAGGTGGCTTGCGGGTGTACTGACCAATTTTCAGACTATCTCGAAGCGCCTTCACCATATGGAAAAACTGGATAAGATCCTCGGAGATTCACAATCTGGCGATGACAGGGTCTATACAAAAAAAGAAAAGGTTATCATGAGCCGTGAGCTGGAGAAACTTCAGAAGAACCTTTTAGGTTTGAAGGGGATGAAGGATCTTCCCGATATGGTATTTGTGATCGATATCTCCAAGGAAACCCTGGCGGTGAAAGAGTCGAGAAAAATAGAATTACCCATTATGGCAATAGTGGATACGAATGTTGACCCGACACTGGTAGCGCACAGAATACCCGGGAATGATGACTCTATCAAGTCGATCGAATTCATAGTTTCCGCAGTTGGTGAAGCATATCTTGAAGGCCTCGAATCCTATAAGAAGAAATCCGCGGATGACAATGTCGCCGATTCAGTAGTAGAGATCGAAGAAGAAGCCGCGATCCCCGAAGCCGCCGTGGAAAAAAGCGTAAGCGAGACTCCGGGCAAAACGGTCACCGAAACAGCCGATCAGATAGAGATCGTTTACGAAGACGAAACAGAAGACAAAGAGAAAGCAGAGCCTAAACCCGTAGGAAAAACCGTTGAAAAGGTTGAAGATAAGGCTGAAGAAATTACAGAATCCGCTCCCGAAGAGATAATAGAAGAAAAGAAAGAGGAAAAAGAAGAGAAGGCGGAAACTCCGGCAGAGGATAAGCCGGAAGAATCTTCCGAAGATAAGAACAAAGGGAATGGGGAGTAAGGGATGAGTGAATTACAGGATAAGATCAGGAAACTCAGGAAATTGACCTCAGCGGGCATCATGGATTGTAAAAAAGCACTTGAAGCCGCAGAACATGATATGGATGAAGCTGTAAATATCCTCAGGAAAAAGGGCATTGCCAAGGCCGAGAAGAAGTCTGACAGAGACACAAAAGAAGGCGTGGTAGCGTCGTATATACATTTCAATAAGAGAATGGGAGTTCTCGTCGAGGTCCTTTGCGAAACCGACTTTGTTTCCAGAACCGAAGAGTTTCAGAAATTTGCCGACGAAATAGCGCTTCACATTGCCGCGATCGAGCCCAAATTTGTTTCCCGCGAAGACCTGGACGAAGAATTTATCAATAATGAGAAAGATATTTTCACCAGTCAGATCGAGGGCAAACCCGCTGATGTTGTGGAAAAGATCGTCGATGGTAAATTAAAGAAGCTTTATTCGCAGATATGCCTTATGGACCAATCCTATTTTCGTGATGATAAGAAAAGCGTAAGCGATTTTCTCAAGGAGCATATTGCCAAATTCGGCGAAAATATCAAGATCTCACAATTTGTAATGTTTGAGATTAAATAGGAAATACAATGAACGCCGATTCTGTTATTCTAAAAATAAGCGGAGAGGCCCTCTGTTCTAGGGGGTCCGCCTATTCCGCGTCCGGCCTGGAATTCCTGAAAACTGAATTGGAAGATATTCTGAAAATGGGAATAAGGCCTGCGCTTATCCTCGGCGGCGGGAATATCTACAGAGGCAGAAAGGGCGTTTTTACAAGGGTCAACGGAGACCGCATGGGAATGCTCGCTACTGTAATGAATTCTATTGCCGTATCCGATTTTCTGACCTCACACTCCATCAGATCGAAGCCATTTTCCTCTGTTGAAATAGGCAGATTTGTAGATCTTTATCGAACCGAGAATGTTCTTGCCGCTATGGAAGAAGGAATAGTTCCTGTTTTTGGCGGCGGCACTGCAAATCCCTACTTTTCTACGGACTCTCTGGCCGCCCTGCGGGCGCTTGAGTTGGAAATACCACTCATATTAAAAGGAAGCACCGTTGACGGGATATACGATAAAGACCCCAATAAATTCAAGGATGCTCTTTTACAAAAAGAGATCATTATTCGCGAAGGCGGCGATTTTGATGTCGGAGTAATATTTGATCCAACCGCATTTTATCTGGCACAAACCGGCAAAACAAAAGTGGTGGTTTACAATTTTTTCGAAAAAGGAAATACAAAGAAGGCTTACAATAATCAGATCGGAACCTTTGTCAAATGGGAGGATTAATATGTTAAAAGAGATCTATGACGATACACGTTCGGATATGGATAAAGTTATCGAGGCATTGAAGAGTGAACTTTCCAAGATACGGACCGGACGGGCCAATCCCACGGTACTGGATTCTATCAGGATCAATTATTACGGACAGGTCACACCGCTCAAACAGGTTGCCGGCGTTCAGCTTCCGGAGCCGCGAATGATCCTTATACAGCCATGGGACAAAAGCATTATTAATGATATTGAAAAAGCGATACAAGAGGCCAATATCGGCGTTACCCCTCAGAATGACGGCGTTGTTGTCAGATTACCTTTCCCACCTCTTTCCGAGGAAACAAGAAAGGATAGCTTGAAATCCGCCAAGGGCACCGGAGAAAAATTCAAAGTAGGGCTCAGAAGTGTGCGCCATGATACGATAGACCTTATTAAAGCGATGGAAAAGGACAAAGAGCTGACAGAAGACGAGAGAAAGAAAGGGATCGATGAGATCGACAGCATTACATCTGATTATGTTAAAAAGGTGGATGAGATCCTGAAGATGAAAGAATCGGAAATAATGGAAATATGAGTTCTCGCTCAGATAAACTTCCCGAGCATATCGCGATAATTATGGATGGCAACGGCCGTTGGGCCAAGGCTCGCGGGAAAAATAAACTGGAGGGACATCGGCAGGGAGCGGTTACGGTAAAGAATATTGTTACTTCCGCCCGCAAAGTGGGGATAAAATACTTGACGCTATACGCCTTTTCCTATGAGAATTGGAAACGCCCCTCTGTGGAAGTGAACGGCTTGTTCAAATTGCTTGAAGATTATTGTAAAAGTGAAATGAATACCATGATCGATGAGGATATCCAATTCCATGTCATCGGGGAATGGGGCAAACTCCCCGGCAGAACAAGAAAAATACTTAAGGAAACCGCAAGAAGAACGGAGCATTGTGATTCGATGCGGCTTACCTTAGCTCTGAATTACTCAGGGAGAAGAGAGATAGTGAACGCGGCCAACCTTCTTATCAAGGATGGCGTGAAAAGGGTTACGGAAAAGGGATTTGAAAAACGGATGTTCACCTTTGACATGCCGGACCCCGATCTTTTGATCAGGACCAGCGGTGAATTGCGTGTCTCAAATTTTCTTTTATTCCAATGCGCCTATTCGGAATTCTTTTTTACAAATACCCTCTGGCCGGATTTTCAGGAAGAAGAATTTTTGAACATTCTGGAAGACTACAAAAAACGGGACAGACGCTATGGCGGCGCTTGAGGGTATTCGTTCCAGGCTCATTGTAGGCACCATTTATGTTGTCTCATCCCTTGTACTTTTTTATTACGGCGGCATTTATCTGAAGATCGCCCTTACACTGGCTGCGGGGGTATGCATGTTCGAAGTACTCACTCAATTAAAGCTGAAGCGCTTCGCTCTGCTGTTTATTCCGCTTATCGCCTACTTGAACTTTATTCAGGGAGAACAGCAGTTCTTCAGAATACTTATTGCGGTCTTTTTCTTTTCGCCATTTCTGATCTATTACGGCATGAAGGCTACGGCCAGGATATTGGCGAGGATCGGAGTGTTCGCAATGCTATTTTTCTTCATCGCTTGCGGATCACGTTTTGCTTTTGAGGCAAGATCTCAAATGGGTTTGGTACCCGCGTTTTTTATCCTTTTTTCTTGCTGGATATATGATAACGGTGCCTATTTTACCGGAGCATTTCTCGGAAAGAGAAAGATATTTGGAGAACTTTCTCCCAAAAAGACCCTGGAGGGAGTTCTTGGCGGGCTGCTCTGCAATCTGATCTTCGGTGTCCTCTGGAGTTTGATATTTTACGGCGGCATCAGAGCTTCTTTGTATTGGAGCGTTTTTGCAATGGCCATCGGCATTATATCTCAATTGGGCGATCTCTATATCTCCTTTTTCAAACGCTATATCAAGATTAAGGATTTTTCCGGACTTCTTGGCGGCCACGGAGGACTTCTGGACCGTCTCGATTCTATCTATTTCACTTTTCCTCTGGTGTACATAATATTCGGCCTATGAAAAAGCGCATCGTTATCGGGGGTTCTACCGGGACCATTGGAACAAAGACGCTTGCGATCATTGATGAGTACCAGGACGACTATTCCATTACCGGCCTCATCGCCCATTCAAGACGCGACCTTTTTAAGCTGCAGCTTTCACGTATCCAACCGAAATATTTCGTATTCGGCGAGCAACTTAGCGATGCCCCGGATAATGGGGTTCAGATAGGTAAAGAAGAGCTCTCCCTGATATTCGAGGATTGTGACCTTTTCATTAATGGCATTTCCGGCCTTTCCGGTCTGGAATATTCACTATATGCCCTGAAGGCAGGAGTTAAACTCGCCTTGGCGAATAAAGAGTCCTTGATAGTGGGGCATAAGCTAATGGAGAGAGCCGATAAGGATTATCTGACAAAAATAATTCCCGTGGATAGTGAACACTCCGCCTTGTTTCAGATCCATGAAAATCTTAAGAAGGCCGAGATCGACAAGATCTTTATAACCGCATCCGGGGGGATATTGAAGAATCGCCCTTTACGGAAAGAGCCTTCTCCTGAGATGATATTGGATCATCCGAATTGGGACATGGGCGCGGTCATAACCGTTGATTCTTCGACCATGGTGAATAAGGCGTATGAGGTCATGGAAGCACATATCCTTTTCGGGCTGCCTCTGTCGCGTATCGAAGTATTATTTCATCCGCAATCAGCGGTGCATGGAATGGTCCGGACCATTGATGGAAATGTGCTGATGCACTACAGTCCTACAGATATGGCATTCCCCATCAGATATGCGCTTAATTTCCCGGATAGAGAGAAAATCGAAAAGGAATATAAATTTCACAGAACACTGGAATTTCAGCCGGTCAATTATGACCTTTATCCCAATTTCCATCTTTTTATTTCCACATTGAAAAAAGGCGGCCGACGCGGCCCCGCGCTTATATACTCAAATCAATGCGCCGTAAACCTCTTCTTGCAAAAGAAGATACAGTTCTCACGGATATTTGAATTGAACAATTATGTCGCCGAGCGTTTTATTGATGATGATGAATTTGAGCTCGATGACCTGAACCGTATCAGACAGAGTGTGGATTCAATTATTTCAGATTATCTTGGAGGAAAGTTATGATAGCTGCAATTGCGATAATATTAGGCATCGCTGCCATGATACTTATTCACGAACTGGGGCATTTTGTTGCCGCTCGCGCCTTCGGAATAGAAGTGGAAGAATTTTCAATTGGTTTTGGCCCTGCCCTTTTTAAGAAAAAGAAAGGCAATACGCTATACAAATTATCGGCGATCCCTCTGGGGGGATATATCAAGATGAAAGGTGAGGACCCGGACAGTGAACTTACCGGTTCTCCCGATGAATTCCTTTCCAGAAAGCCCCATGAGAAGATACTTGTGGCGCTTGCCGGCCCGTTTTTCAATGTTGTTCTTGCTATGCTGCTCCTGCCTCTTGCCTTTTCCGTTTTCGGCTTTCAGACCCTGATTCCGACGGAAAATGTTCTCCTTGCGAAGATCGGCGAGGGCACGCCGGCAATGGAGATCGGCCTGATGAGGGGAGACCGCATCCTCGAGGTGAACGGAGAAACGGCTGTAAATGATCAATGGACAGCTCAGAAGATCTACTCCCTTGCAGGCGATACCATAACGCTCAAGATCCGCAGGGACACCGAGGTATTTACCGTTATCACTGCTTCCAGGAAGAAGATGAGCCAATTGGATACGGAATATTATGAATTGGGAGTTCAATTCGCAGGAGAACCGATAATCGGCAAGTTGAAAAAATCTAGTAATGCCTACAAATCCGGACTCCGTGAGAATGACCGTATTATTGAAGTCGCGGGAGATCCTGTATTGGCTCTCAGTGACATTTTCGAATATGCCGAAGAAGGTGAGCCGGTCGAGATGACCGTATCCCGCAATGGCGAACTTCTCAATATACCGGTCGATCCCGTGAAAGAGAGTAAGATAACTCAAGCTGGGAAGATCAGGCCTTATTTTACATTTGATATTTCACCCAAGATAAAGATAGAGCGCCTCGGATTATTTGAAGGATTGGGAGCTTCTATTCAAGAGATCGGCATGGATTTTACTTTGATCTATGTTTCCCTCAGGAGCATAGTCAAAGATCCCGGTCAAGCTAAAAATCTGGGAGGCCCAGTGGCCATCGCATACATCATCTCTAAGAGCCTAAAGGCGGGATTCTCTCAGTACTTGAGATGGATCTCCCTGATCAGCGTGAACCTCTGCGTGGTCAACCTTCTCCCCCTGATAGTTACGGACGGCGGATTGATAATTATCTTTATATTCGAAGCTATCGGTAGAAGAAAGATGAATAAAAAGGAGAGGGAAGTATTCAGCTATATAGGGTGGGGCTTGATCCTTTTTCTCTTCGCTTTCATCCTTTTCAATGATATTACAAGATTCTTTTGATGAAGGTAAATGAAGTAAAAATAGGCGGCCTGATCCTGGGTGCCGGCCATCCGGTAAGGGTTCAGAGCATGACAAATACGCTGACCGCGGATCATGCGGTTACATCGGATCAGATAAAAGCACTGATCGGCGCAGGCGCCGAAATAATACGCCTTGCCGTTTCCGATATGGAGTCGGTTGCTTCACTTTCTAAGATAAGATCACAATTTCCGAATATCCCTCTTGTCGCGGATATTCATTTCGACCATCGCCTGGCCCTTGAATCCATCAAGGCGGGTGTTGATAAGGTTCGGATCAACCCCGGCAATATCGGATCGGATAAAAAGGTCTCTGAAATCTGCGCTGCTGCCAAGGATAAGGGAATCCCGCTTCGTATCGGAGTGAACGGCGGCTCTCTTCCCAAGGACATTGAGGTAAAATTCGCAGGTGCCGGGGCGGATGCATTGCTGGCGGCCGCGGAAAGGGAATTGCAGGTTCTTGAGAAAAACGGTTTTGGTGATATTGTGGTCTCAATGAAGTCATCCTCTATTCCGATAAGTGTAGAGGCCAATCGGCTTTTCAGAGCTAAACACCCATTTCCTCTTCATATCGGCATTACCGAAGCTGGCCTTCCGGGCGCCGGAACGGTTTCATCAGCGGTAGGTATCGGCATCCTTCTTTACGAAGGCATTGGTGAGACCTTGAGGGTCTCGCTCACGGGAGATCCCGTGAACGAGGTCATCGCGGGCTGGCAGATCCTTTCAGCATTGGAATTACGCTCCAAGGGAATTCGCTTCATCTCCTGCCCGACATGCGGAAGAACGGAGATTCCGGTCGAGAAATTAGCGCTGGAAGCTCAGAAGCAATTAGGCGAACTTAACATGAAGATCACAGTAGCGATAATGGGGTGTGTGGTAAACGGCCCGGGAGAAGCCCGTCATGCTGATATCGGAATTACCGGCAGCAGTACGGAATATGTGATCTTCAAGGGCGATAATGTACTTGACAAATTTTCAACTGATATCCCGGTCCCTGAAGTCATAGAACGTCTGAAGAAGCATATCCTCGATATGTGAAGCATCGCTGAGCTTGCTCAGCAGGTAGGAAGTGTGATGTACGAGGTACGAAATGGGGAGGAAAACACATCGGTAACCGGAAAAACAATATTTCGCTAATTTCCCAAACAACCCTTCTATCTATTTACCAACCTTGAACTTTTGAACGATCTTCTTCACCTCACCCTTCGTGCTTCGCTGTTTCGTCAACTCCTTGTTTCTAAGAGTCGTTTCAGGATTTCTTTAGCGATTTGATTATCTTTTCTAATTCATCCAATTTAAATGGTTTCTGAAGGAAATAATCCGGCTTATTATCGTCTTTATCTAATTTGCCGATTTCTTCCAGATATCCGGTCATCGCTATAATTGGAAGATCAGGAAATTTCTCCCGGCATAGTTTTATCAGCTGATGTCCCGAAAACTCGGGCATTAAAAGATCGGTTATCATGAGCTCGAATTTGGCTTTCTCCAGTATTTGAAGCGCGATCTGCCCATCTGCAGCGCATTCCACACTATGCTTGTTGATTAGCAGGAGTCTTTCCAAACTATCCCGCATCAGTTCGTCGTCTTCAACCAATAGAATTTTCATTTGAATCCCCCCTTAAAAAAAATACTTGAATTTCTGTACCTTTTTTCTCTGTTGAAGTGATAACCATTTCTCCTCCATTCCTCTTTAGTAGATATTCGCAAATTGTAAGTCCCAGCCCTCTTCCGTCGTTCTTGTCTTTTGTTGTAAAAAAAGGCATGGTTAATAGTGGCAGGATATTTGGAGATATGCCAGATCCTTGATCGGATATGATCAACTTGCAGAAAACATCCGAGTATTTCTCGGCTTTGATGAGAATCTTTCCTTCTCCTTCATATGCTTCGCAGCTGTTGAATAGAATAGAAAAAAGGATCTCCTGAAATTCAACCCTATTTACAAAGATCCCGCAATCTTCTATTATATCAATTTCTATCTCGATATCAGGAAATCGGTATTTTCTGATCTGCTCGAATAGCGTAAGTGAATTCCTGAGTTCGTTGACTAATTGCATGGAATGTTTCTTTGGCGAGGATCGCCCGAACGCCGATATCTGTTTTACTATATCGCTTGCGCGAAAAACAGATGACAACATATTCTGAAGTATCTCGGTCTTTTCAGTATTTTCCTCAATCAATTGAAGGTATTGAATATAAGAGGCCAGGATCCCGAGAGGGTTGTTTATCTCATGTCCAAGTCCACGCACCATCATTCCCAGAAAAGTAAATGACTGACGGGTCTCGCTCTCTTTAAAGAGTTTTTCGCTAAAAGAGAGAGTAAGGAAATTTCTTGTGGATGCGAGCATATTAAAAATTTCCTTTGCCTTTTTATTATTCGGACCTGTGAACTTTCCTTCTTCGAATGATAGGCAAAGTTCATTACTACCTTCAGAGTGATATAATCCCGGCGGAAGTTTTGGCGAAGATTCATGGTCATGCAGAGAAAAGACAACCGGCGTGCCTACGAAATCTGAGATGAAATGAGTGAAGTCCTCGATCTTTTTTTCCAAAGAAACATACTCTCGCTGCGATTTACTTATCGGCACCCAATTATTCATACGGTATTATAACACATTGGAAGAATTCTGCAATAGTAGGGGCGAACCGATGCGTTCGCCCTCTATCCGAAACATCGCCTCACTTATTTCTCTCATGTGAATTCAAGGTTACATGTAAAGAGACAAAACAAAATTGCGGCCATGCAAAAAGGCCAATATAGCTGTAATAGGCGCACATGCCGGGATTGGCACGAACCGAGTATATATTAAGGTGTTCTTTTACAAATCACGAAATCAACACAGGAGGATCTAATGAAAAAAGGATTTGTGCTTTTGCTTGCTTTGGTTGTTTCACTTGCTGTTTTTGCTGCCGGCTCCGGCTATGATGGGGATTACAATGGCTATGATGGAGATTACACTGGTTATTATTATGAGGATCAGAACGGATCATCAAACAATGATTCAGTTTCCAGAAATGAAAGCGTATTCAATTATCTGTCCGGTTCATCCGTTAGCCATGAGAATTATACATTGGAAGTAGCTCTGAATGTCGCGATCCCCTCCGGTGCTGATAGAGTCGTTATTTATAAGAGATACGACTGGGTATCATATGGAACAACTGACTGGTGCGTATTTCATTCCTGTTACGCAAGTTCACGTACAAGTATCGGCCATACCGTTGTGACATTGGATGAAGTTGCGGAGTATGGAGACGCGGTAGAGTTTCGCGCTGCTTTTTTCAATTTTAAAGGTAAGCTGATTGGTATTTCCAATATCATGAGAAAGGCCTGGACGCCGATAATGTAACAACACTCCTCCTTTTCTATATTTCACCAAAGCCCCCGGCAACGGGGGCTTTCTTTTAAAAGAGGCGAAAAGTGTACATTCTCCACTCGTTACCGCTCTTTAGAATAGCATTAACAGATGTGTAGGGTGAGAATATTGTTCAAAAGTTAAGCTTCGCATAGACCCAGTGGCGCGCGCCCCGCAGTGCACAAGTGGGGAAATGAATAATTGAGAAATGAACAATGAACATTTGGAGATTGGAATAATAAACTCACAGTGAATACAGGTTAATTGGGAAAGGGGTGCTGGCACGGCGCGTTATCTTGAGTGAAACGAAAGATCCATCCACACTGTCATTCCCGCGAAAGCGAGGAATTCATCCGGTGTTTGCTTCTTGTGTTTTCCCCATTGTTCATTTCTTCATTGTTCACTGTTCACTATACCTAAGTCTATCACCCTATTACCTTTTCCGTGCTTGCGTTACCCCAAGGTTACATGTAAAGATACAAATCAACAACGCGCATTTACAAAAACCCAATATAGCTGGAATAAACGGAGTGCAGGACATTGGCACGAACCGAGTATATATTAAGGTGTTCTTTTATAAATCACGAAATCAACACAGGAGGATCTAATGAAAAAAGGATTTGTGCTTTTGCTTGCTTTGGTTGTTTCACTTGCTGTTTTTGCTGCCGACTCCGGCTATGATGGGGATTACAATGGTTATGATGGAGATTACACGGGTTATTATTATGAAGATCAGAACGGATCATCAAGCAATGATTCTGTTTCCAGAAATGAAAGCGTATTCAATTATCTGTCCGGTTCATCCGTCAGCCATGAGAATTATACTTTGGAAGTAACCTTGAGTGTCGCGATCCCTGCCGGTACTGCTAAAGTCGTTCTTTATAAAAGATACGATTGGGCATCATATGAGACAACCGACTGGTGCGCATTCAAAACCTGTTACGCTGGTTTTTGCGCAAGTATCAGCAATACCGTTGAGACATTGGATGAAGTTGCGGAGTATGGAGACGCGATAGAGTTTCGTGCTGCTTTTTTCAATTATAGAGGAAAGCTGATTGGTATTTCCAATATCATGAGAAAGGCCTGGACGCCGATACTATAACAACACTCCTACCTATCTATATTTCACCAAAGCCCCCGGAAACGGGGGCTTTTCTTTTAAAAGAGGTGAAAAGTGTACATTCTCCACTCGTTACCGCTCTTTAGAATGGCATTATAGGATGTGTGGGGTGGAGAATATTGTTCAAAAGTTCAAAGGTTCAAGGGTAAAAAGTGGAGAGAAGATAAGGGATGGAGTCTTCGGTCGCTAAGACTCCTTCAGAATGAGATTAGAAGATTTGTTGAGGCTGTTTCCGTGTGATTCTAACTGGGCGTAGAGTTTACAATTCTCAACTCTCCGCTTGGAACCTTTATCCGGGACAGACGGTCGTTCGGCACGAACGAAGTGTGAGGTGTGATGTGTCGCGTGTGAAGAGGGTAGAGTTTAAAAGGTTATTGCAGAGGGAGGATGCTTAGATCCCCGATCGGGTCGGGGATGACGGAAGGTGTCAATTATTCTTATTCCCTTCTCTACTTGTTCCACTTGTGACTTATGCTCTTGTGCTCTGCGAAGCTTGGCGTACGGCATGTCCCTCTTTTCTTGTGATACGGGTGTGAATATTGGTTTGTTTTCACCTCGTACTTCGTGCTCAGTCTGCGCAGCAGGCTGGTGTGTCCACTGGTGCTCTGTGAAGCATTATCTCAAGCGAGATGGGTGCTTCATAAACGTTGACTTAATAGCCAAATAGTTGTATAATCCCGTAACGGAGATATTTATGAGCACCGGAAAAATAAAAACGCTGATCCTTCTGAGTTCAATACTTATAGCGTGTTATCTTACCTCGTTTATTAACTCTACATTTCAAGCCGAGTATATTATTATAAATTCATATTTCATCCCGATCCTCTTATCCGTCATCTGGTTCCGTAAGAAGTCATTCTTTGTTTTGATATTCCTGTTAATATACTTTATTTACTCGCATAATTTATTTATAGGCGGCATCATTCATTGGCGTAATGCCTCAAGATTCGCTCTCTTAATAGTAGTAACATTCGTTATGTATACAGCGATGAGGAAAATTGAAAAAACTACATCCGACCTGCATTCATCTGAAGAGCATCTAAGCATTAAAATGGCTGACGAACATCGCATCCTAACCAATATCAGTGATAGTTTTTCTGATGTTGAGATCGGGCTTTCTCTGATAGATTCAAAGCACAACATCAAATACCGTCTCGGTTTTCTCAAAGACAGACACCCCGAAACGTTAGATGGGAAATGTTTCCAGACCTATTTGGGTTTGGAGAGTCCGTGTGAAATGTGCCCTTTGAATGAAAAACAGCAAAACAGGAGTATATTTATTACTCATGATGAAGAAGACCGCATATATTCCATTTCATCGTTACTGGACACTTCTTCCCGGAAACAATCGGTCATTTGTGTTTTTCAGGATATCACGGCTAAGGTAAAACTTCAAGAGCAATTACTTCACTCACAGAAAATGGATGCTCTCGGCAGATTTGTCTCCAGCATTGTTCATGACTTCAACAATTTGTTGACACCCATAATGACATTAAGCGATCTCGGTATTCTGGATATTTCTGATGAAGAGAAACTTCGAGAATATTTTAAAGATATAAAAACTGCAGCATTGAATGGAAGAGAATTAACCGGCCAGCTGCTGTCTTTCAGCCGCAAGCAGATAATGAATCCGATCACCCTGGATCTAAATGAAACAATAGTAAATATGAAAAAAATGCTGAAGCTTATCATCGGAGATAATGTAGAGCTGCAATATTCCCTTGCTGAAAAAGTTGCGGCAATTGAGATAGATCCGGAAAAACTGAAACAAGCTTTGGTTAATCTCGCTTCAAACGCGAAGGATGCTATGCCGAAAGGTGGGAGATTACTTCTTGAAACAAGTAATATCGGCGAAGATGAAATCAATTCTGAAGAATATCCCGAGTTAGCGGACGGGGAATATGTTTTGCTCACGATCAAGGATTCCGGCAGAGGAATGGACAAAGATATCCTAAATAAGATATTTGAACCGTTCTTCTCGACAAAAGGCACTCTGGGGACCGGCCTGGGCCTGGCCACGGTTTATGGGATAATCAAACAGAGCAGAGGGCATATTTTTGTTAATAGTGAGTCGGGAGAAGGCAGCACCTTCAATATATACTTGCCTCAATGCGGCAAGAAAGCCATTTCGGTAAAAGAAGATCATCAGGGAAAGAAGATACTGAAAGGGAGTGAGACCGTGCTTGTTATCGAGGATGAGGAATTACTCAGGGATTCCAGCGTAAAGATATTGAAGAAGTTCGGCTATAATGTTCTTGAAGCTTCAAGCGGCGAAAAAGGCGTCACTCTTTGCCAGGAGTACAACAAACAAGTTGACTTGCTCGTTTCAGATATTATGCTCCCCGGAGCATTGAATGGGAAGGAGGCATCAGTAGAGATCCAGAAGATCTTCCCAGATATCAAAGTGATTTTTATGTCAGGATATACAGAGAACATAATAGCTCACGAGGGTATTCTCGACAAAGACGTCATATTTCTTCAAAAACCCTTTGAGATCAATAATTTCTTAGAAACGATCCGAAGGGTGCTTGAGAGCAATTAGTACTTCGCACCACACCGGTACTGGAGAAATACGGGAAACAGCAATCACAGTTTCTCTTAATTGCGGTACAACTCCTTCCCTTGCAGAAAAATCAATAATGGTATCTTTATAGTTGAGAAATTGATTTATCAAAGGATAAATACTATACTATACAAGGAGTAATAAATGAAGTATAGTGAAATCTCCCTTAAAAATGTGCTTTTTATTATTCTTGCTGCTTTCTTATGGTTCATATTTCTTTATTTTCAATCAACTTATAAAGAGCAATCCTATATTAAAAGAGTGAATGCGAAATATGCAAAAAGTGAAATAGCTCACATGAAAAAGGAGCTTGAGGGGTTTACAAGGTCTGCTACAGAAGTGCTGCTTTCGACATTCAAAAGATCCCCTCAGCAGATTGATGTGGCGGAGCGGCTATTACATTCCAGATACAGCTTTCTTCGCGCGGTGTATTTATCTTCGGCCGGCCTTATCTTTGTTTCAGGGAATGATGAATTGTTCTCAGAAGAGGTGCTCGGATCAATAGAGCCGAAAAGCAGCTCGTTTTTCACCTCGTGGCAAGGCCGCAAGTATCTAATAATAAGTATGGCTGTTCAGGAGCGCAACCACATTGCATTCGTCGTGGACCCTGAAGAACTTTTCGAAACCGGGATAAGGTTTCGAAAAGATATGCCCCTTGAAGTAAGGACTGAGGACTGGGAATATATTTCCCAACAGATAACCGAAAAGAGATTCTTTCCTATTGAATACGGATATGAAGCTCAGCTTATCTCAAGTGAACTGGTATTTCAGATCTCCCTTTATCCCGACAAGGTGCTGAGGTATTCAAGGGCGGTTTTCTGGAAAAACACTTCATTAGGCATCGCTTTATTCTTACTTATTTTGATTCAATTCCTCGGCGGAGGATTGTTTCTGCTTCGAAAGAAACTTAGAGTATCCGTCAAAGAGAATGAAGAGATGATTCAGAGATTATCCCGAATTGCTGACAGGACCTTTCGGGTGGATGTTCAAGGACATGTGTTATGGTCGTCTTCTATTAATATAGAGGGAGACTTACTCGCCCTTCTGGACGAGAAAGGCAAAAGATATTTTCAGGAGTTTGTCCGGACGGACTCTCTGGTCCCATATGTGAATTTTACTTCAAAATTCACGGCTTTCAGCGGCAAATTATTCCAATCTCATATCCATCTTGCGAGACTTGAAACCGGAAAAGAACTTGAAATTATTGTTGCCGTGAACTTGGTTAACGGTTCGATGAGAGATTCTAATGGTGATATGAGCTGTGAAATAAGAATCGAAAAGATCGTTTCGGTAATGGTGGATATTTTCGCAAACTTCATCACAATGGTAGAACTCAACATGGAATTATTGGAAAATGGAGAAAATAAAGTCGAGATAAGGGAAAATATCAAACATTCGCTCTCTAAGATGCGAAGCAAAGCAGAAAGTGTCCGTAGAACTATTGCTACATACGAGATATCACGCATAAAAATTAACCTTCCAACACTTGTGAACAAGGTTGTGGAGGACAACAGAGATGCCCTGGAGAAGAAAAATATTGTCATCAACTGCAATGCTATGTCGCCTGTGGATGTAAGTTTGGATCCTGAGTATTTTTTACAGGCGTTTGCCACGCTTCTTGAAATTGCAGTGCTGAATCTCGGAGCTTTTTCAGAAAGAACTGAGATTAGTATCGCCATCGACAAAGTGGGAAATTGTTCCGGTATCTGTATAGAACTACCCGCATGGAACGCGCCAATTGAAAATTACAATGAGCTTGCGGATTTATTTTCAATAGAAAAAAGTATGAAGGATGAAAAGGACCTTCTGCAAGCTACTGGCCTGGCATTCTGTCGAAATCTATTCCGCATCAACGGGATCAGAATGGAATTCGAGAGGATGTCACCTTCCGGACTAAGGATAATACTGAAAGTAACGAAAGATAATTGATAACCGATATTTTGGAGGATTTATGAAAAGTATTTTTTGCTTAAAAAAGTTTGTTCTCTTTGTTTTATTTGCAATTCTGATTTTGAGCTGTTCGGACAGGCAAGGGGAGGAGATGCCCTTAAGCCCTACTGGGATATATCAATCATCTGCCGTTAAATCTCTGAACAGCGATCCTGAGATCGATTCCGCATACATTGACATATGTTACCGAGCAGTTCCTGAAATAGAATTGTCTTCCACGACAGGTGAACAAAGCGATGCCGGAATAATCATCTTTGATCCAGAAGGGAATGACTGCTGCGAGGATATTAACGAGGATGAATACACGCTATCTCCTGCACAACCAGAGGCCGTTGATTTACTCAACGACCTTCTTGGTTTCATTGAAATGGGATATTTTTCCTTTACAAACGAGCATCTGAAAAAACCTTACCGTAAGAAAATAGAGGTGGTTGCCAGGATGCTGGAATCGGGGAATTCTGAGGCGGCAAGGCAGAAGTTAATAAATGATCTTCTTCCGCATACCACCGCTTGGATCGCAACAGAGCATCAGCAGGAAGAAATTCTTGCCTTTCTTGAACTTGCCGAATGGCGCATCCTGAATCCCGGCGCGGGTATATATCTACCGGAGTATCTTGTGGAGAGTTATTTGGAGGCTCTGGCCGCTTATGATATCGACGCCATGGGTTGCAGAACCGCCTGTACAGCTATCTGTACCCTCACGACATATAATATTGGCGGGTGCATACTTCTCTGTATTATTCTTTGTCCCGAACCGGTTAATTAATGACATACAAGATACTCGGTCTCATCCTAATTGTCGACTCTCTTTTGAGATTCAGGCATTATTTTAGGTCGCATTCCGGGTATCTGTTCCTTATTGCTTTGGGAGAAATGATGTTGGGCTATTCATTGTTGCTCGGAGTCCATTCTTCTTCGGAGTACTATTTCGTTTCAATTTCCATTTTTCTGATCGGCCTTTGTGGGCATGAGTTCTCACTTAGGACAAAAGACCGGAAAAAAACTGAGAATCTGAAGCCGTTTCTGGGAATAATTCCAGTATTCAGAACCGGTAGAACAACTCGCGGAGAATCTTTCCCCACCGGCAAAATGGGTAGAATCATCTCGGGTTTAATATCTGTAGTCGCCGGAGTTGTGATATTTTCATCTGAGGGGCTTGAATTGTATTCGCTTCCCTTCATCGCAGCTCTTCTTTTTTGGGGAATGTTTACTTTGTTCAGATGTAGGAAGGATACTTGATGGATAATATGGAGAAAAGGTCATCATTATTCAAAGCCTTACTTGGCCTGCAGCGGGAATTTAAGGACAGATATGACTTTATTGATTCTCTACATAGGGTGATCTCGTATAAGAACAATTCGCAATCTATTGAATACATTATCCACAGTGACGAAG
This sequence comes from bacterium, assembly GCA_023144005.1. Taxonomy (GTDB): domain Bacteria; phylum AUK180; class AUK180; order AUK180; family AUK180; genus JAGLWT01. The sequence goes on along the minus strand of JAGLGN010000001.1, from coordinate 122,085 downwards.
AAACAATTACTTATAACGCGAATGAGATGAAGATCATTGAAAGAAAATCCGGAAAGCAAGAAACATCCGCAATGGCTCCGAAAAACTCGGACAACATTTGTTATAGATATGAAAGTGATGTTATTTGTCCCAGATCCGCGGATGCCACCGATCTTCCAGAGGACTTCACACATTTTACTATTCTAGCGGAAATACTGATCACATTCAGCCGTGGTGAGAAGGAATTTCCCCGGAGAAATATCCCGGCTGATTTTCCTTTTTGCGTATTTGTTATAAACCGCGCCGGGCAGATCTGCCTATCCAACGAGGAGACCTGTCAGAGAGAGGGGATTTCTTTCAAAAAAGATGCTGATTTCCTATCTGCATTTTCAACTCTCCTTGCCAGCGAAAGTTTTAGGCTTTTAAAGGATTCATTTGAAGCGCTTCAACCCTGTGGTGGTGTTGTGAGAGTAGGCCAAAACCGCTTCGAGGCTATGTTGCTCCAAGTGGAGAAATCTCAGATATTTATTCTACATAGAGAGCATACTACAACAACCAAAACGACGGATATTGACCGTCGATTTGAAGTAATGGGGCACTTGTCCTCAAGTATTGCTCATGATTTTAATAATATTCTGACCGCCATATCTCTAAATATCAATGCCTTGGAGAGAAATTATAATCAAGAAAATATCCAGGTGATAAAACAAGCAATACTGAACGGGGAGAAGATGGTATCCCAATTAATGGACTTTGCGCGAAATAGACCGGCAATAATACGCCCAATCTCCCCTCACTTGTTTTTCAGGGAGAATAGAAAGCTTTTTGAAAGTATGGCAAAGTCAAAAGGCCGGCTTGATATTGAAATCGAGAAAAAGTGCCAGAACATATATGCGGATCCCTACAAATTGGTCCAGGTGCTCCTCAATCTGCTCTCGAATGCTTGCGATTCTTTCGAGCAAGAAATGGGAAGGATAAAAATTGATTGCTTTAATAGTTCGACTGAGAAAGGGCAAACGGTAACAATTAAAGTATCTGATAACGGTTGTGGAATATCTTCTGAAGTCCTTCCAATGATATTTGATCCGCTTTTCACTACGAAGGAAGAGGGTAGCGGTACCGGACTTGGTCTCTCATCTTCTTACGGAATGATAAAGAATATGAATGGCTCTATCCATGTGGAATCGTCCACTGATTTGGGGAGTTCATTCCATATCGAACTACCGTCCTGCTCGCAGCCAATCGCGAAGAAGAAAGTAGAATCTATAAAAAGCATATGCGGAAGTAGACATTTAAAGATTCTATTTGTAGAGGATGAAGAATTCATAAGAAATCCCATGACCCTGCTTCTTGAGAGACTGGGACACTCAGTGCATTCATATGGCTCTTCACTTGAGGCAATAAGTGAATTTGTTCCCGGGGAGTATGATATTCTTCTGACAGACCTTGACCTGCCGAACCTCAGAGGAGATGTCCTGGCGAAAAGAATAAGAAAGCTGGACCCCGGCATCCGGATAATAATCAGTACGGGATATTCAGAGGACAATATTGATCTGAAGAATGAGAATTATGCATTGCTCCAAAAACCTTATTCAATAGCAGACATCAAAGAGGTGTTGTAAACGTAGGGAGTGATTTGATTCCATGCAGAAATAGATCTCCTCAAAATTTTCCTTTTCCGGATTTCAATTGTTACCGTTAATTAGAATAACCATTCTTGCTTCTCATCATTATGAATATTTCATAGTTGTACTTCGTACTTTCTCTTACACTATATTTCAAGCACTTCTCTAATTATTTCAATGAGTTCATTCAACATAAAGGGCTTGGCTACAGCTCCTTTAAATCCGAACTTTTGCGGGTCTGACATGACCGGCTGATTTGAATATCCGCTTGATACGATAGCTTTTGCCGTAGGATCGATCTTCAGGATCTCCTGCATTGTCCAGAGTCCGCCTTGTCCACCGGGAATAGTGAGATCAAGAATAATCGCTACAAAAGGTTCGTTACTATTATAAGCAGTTCCATATTCTCTTATTGCCTCTGCCTCGCTTTTTACCGCTACTACTTCAAATCCGAATTTATTAAGTATCTTCGTAGTAGAGTCCCTCAGATATTTCTGATCGTCCATGAACAGAATCCTGCCTTTTCCGATAAAATCCATTAGTTTCTCTGGTGATTCTGAAGCTCGTCCCTTTTTCCCTAATGCGGGAAGGTAGATGTTCACCGTGGTACCTTCTCCAAGAATTGATGCAATATCGATATGTCCCTGGTGACGCTCTACTATCCTATACGCCGAAGATAGGCCGAGTCCGCTACCGCTTTGCTTTGTGGTGAAGAACGGGTCAAAGACATTTGGAATATTCTCCTCCGGTATCCCTAACCCCGTATCTTTGATCGTTATCAATACATATTTACCGCTTTTCAAATTCCCGATCTCTTGATTTTGTAACTCAATATTGCCTGCCTTGACGGTGATATCTCCGCCTGACGGCATCGCTTGTTGAGAATTGATAAGCAGGTTACCAAAAAGGCGGTTTAATTGTCCTTTATCTCCGGACATATCCCAGAGATTATCCGCTATGGCTTGAACAAAATGGGTATTTGATCCGCTGAGCGTAAATTTAACTGTGCTGATAAGAAATTCTGTCAGATCAAGATCCTGTTTTTGCGGCTTACCTCCCTTTGAAAAATCAAGCAGCTGTTCGGTCAGGGATTTGGCGCCAAAGGTTACTTTTTCCATCTCGATCAGGGATTGATTCAGCCTGCTTTCCGGTGGAATATCCAATTTCAAGATAGATAGGTTTGTCAATATACCTGCAAGATAATTGTTGAAATCATGGGCGATCCCGGCAGAAAGAACACTCAAAGACTCCAGTCGCGAGATCTTATATTCTTCTTCCTTCATCTTCTTTTCTTCAGAAATATCTAAAAAAGCGCACAAGGTCCGTTCGAATTTCCCTGCATCGTCATAGAGACATTTCCCCTCAAAACGAACTTGGAGGATGGTACCGTCACTTTTGATCACATCAAATTCCACACCGGATACTTCTCCAATTTTAAGAAATTCTGAAAAGGTGTCTCTAAATGCCTCTTTATAATTATCGGTTAGGAGATCCACAAAATTTGTACCAATGATATCTTCTCGCCGGTACCCCAAAGTGCTTAACCAGGTATTGTTCACCTGGACCACGACTCTTTTGTTGTTAAGTGAGTGTAAGTTGACTGGATTGTTCTCGAAAAGGAGTTTGTACTTTTCTCTGTGACTTTCTATCTCTTCTGCTGCGTGCTTCTTCGCGATCACTTTTCCGATATAGTCGGTTATAAGCCCGAGTAATTGCTTTTCTTCTCTAAGAAAGCCTTTTTTCACAGCGTCACTTTTGTCATTACCTACACTCACTTCGAGAAATCCTATGATACGATTATTCACTTCTATCTTAGAGGATGCTTTAAATTTTGCCTTGAAGTGATTCTTACTTCCGTATTCCTTACCCTCGATCGAGATATGTGCAAGGGTGTCTTTCGGGTATTGCATTGCGCCGGGAATGATCTCTACTAAGCTCTGGAGATAGTCTTCAATGCCGAGATCTTCCCGCCCGCTCAGATTGGAAACCTGGTAAAGGCAATTCACTTCCTTCATCCTTTCCTGCAGGATGTTTGTTTTTTCTGTTAATATTCTATTGGTGCTGTGCAATTGCTCTTCACCGGCTTTTAATTGCTGTTCACTTGCCTTTAACTGTTGAAAGAGACTTTTTTGATTTTTGAGTGTATAATTAAGGTACTTGATCGAATCTTCAAGCTGATCCTGCTTTCTGGACCGTGTTATGGCAAAAGAAAGGATGAGTCCGACGGATCTGAGAAAGTTCTTCTGCTTTGTGGATATCATCTTTTGATCTTGAAAATATACTCCCAATATTCCCCAAGGTTCATTTTCATGAGCAATCCCGGCGCATACACCCATTACTATCCCACGCTGTTCAAGGAATTTCGGCCCGAGCCACTCTCCATTCTTCATAAAACTCTTGATCAAAACGGTCCTCAGGGATTTTTGAGGGATACATCGGCCACATCCTTTTCCTGGATCTATGCTCATCCATTCGGTCAAATTCCCATCAAAGCCGTTTTGAGAGATCAATATCATTTCATTCGAATTCGGTTTGCATTTTGCGAGCATGGCGGCTTTTGCTCCGAAAAAATTCTTGACGATATCGAGTACTTCCATAAAAACCTTATCTAAATCCTTTCCTCGAAGAGCGACTTTGCCGATTTCGGCAATGGTTTTCTCGCGTTTTGCGAAATTTTCCTGAGAAATCTTTGCCTCCGTAAGCTTGGTATGATCCGATAGTATCCCCATATAATGAGTAATATTGCCCGCGGCATCTCTTCTGATAAAGGTTTTGTCAAGTATCCAAATTTCCTTTGAATTTTTTGTAATGATCCGATAGGGCAGATGAGTGAAACTTCTCCTTCTCCTGCTTGATGAGAATTTGACGACTTCATCACTTACCCTGCCGATATCATCCGGATGTATGATCTGGCCGTACTTGATTTTACCGCCTTCTAAATCTTGCTTGGTATAGCCGAATAGTTTTCGTACATTTGACGAAACGAATTCTATTGTCCAGTTCGGATCATTTTTCCAAAGGAAAACCACCTCAGAGGAAATGTTTATGATCTCGTAAATGCTTTTCATCTTCTCTATCAGATTTATCTTTTTGGTTACATCATGAAGGGTGTCAACATATTTCTTTTGTCCTCCCTTTGATTTTACGGGAAATATCGATACTGTAGTGATGAACTGCCGCCCGCGAATTTCTCTAGGTAAGAAATCTTTCTTGGGCGATCTCCCTTCCTTCAAATCGAGCAGATGACATTTTTTACAAGGGTTTTTGCGGTTAAAAAATATCTCATAGCATCTCTTACCGATGATATCTCGTCTTTTCATACTTAAGAGTTTAATGCCGGCATTATTGATCCTTTCGATCGAATAATCTTCATTTAGAATGACCAGGACATCATTAAGAGAATTGAAAACAGAATTCCACTCTTGATTCTTTAGGATCAATTGCAGTTCATTTGTCCTAAGTTGCTGTTCACTTGATTTTAGCTGTTGATTGAGCGCCTTCTGCTGTTGTTCGCTTGCTTTTAACTGCTGCTCACTTGCCTTGATCTGTTGAAATGCAGATTCTTTTGCTTTCTCTGCATTCTGCTGCGCAGTGATATCCATAACGGATGATTGATAACCGATTATCTTATTCTTATTGTCTCGTAAAACCGTTGCGAGAGCATAAGCGGTGAAAGTCGAGCCGTCCTTCTTTCTTGCTAAGTATGTCCCTCTCCATCGATCATAACTTTCAAGCTCCCGCACTATTTCTCTGGCTTTTTTCTGGCTTTGCAGGAAATGTGAAATCGGCAACCCTATAACTTCATCTTTCTTAGAATACCCCCAAATCGCTAAAAATGAAGGATTTACCTGAGTGATAAGGCCTTTAGTATCGGCAATGCTGTTTGCTGAAATAGAAGAGTTGAATACCACCTCTTTCAGTCGCAAGTCCTCATCTGCTTTTTTCCGGTCGGTGATGTCTTCTCCGGAACAGAGAACGATGTTTATCCCTCCGTCTTCATCTCGGAGATATGAATTGTGCCATGCGATCAATCGAGTCACTCCGCTTTTTGTCAGAATAGAGTTTTCATAGTGCTCAACCCCCTCAATTTCCCCCTTGAGAAGTTTACTAAAGACTCGTTTTGTCTCCTTTTTAATATTATCCGGCAAGAAATTATTAAACCAGTTTTTTCCGATCATTTCCTTTTTGTTATATCCCATTACATCGCAGCCCTTCTGATTTATCAAGGTGATATTGCCTTGTCCATCAAGTACCAGCATTATAACTTTGGTGGTCTCAAGATATGTTTGGGATTTACTTTGTTCAAGGTGGATTTTTGCTTCTGCCCGCTGTTTCATAATTGCCAGAGACGATAGTCTTACCACCGTTTCGATCATTTCTCTATTTATTGAAAGGTCTTTCTCAAGTGAGAAAATCACGATCGTCCCAAGTAATGCGTTTCTCAGGGTCAATCCGATCGTATAGATTTTCTCTAATTTTATAACAGATATAATTGTCTTGCAAACAGCCTTTGGTATGACTCCCAAGAAAATATTGTAAAGATCGATGACATGATCATGCAGTTTCCCGTCTTTAAGATAATTCAATCTCTGATCCTCGGCATTATAGGTGATATCTTTGGGAGATTTCTTCAATAACTCCTTTACCTGGTTTATGGATCTTGCCATCCCGGCGATCCCTTTTGTTTTAAGGGTTCTCCGTTTTTCATCAATGGAATTCACGACCACGATTGATCTTTTTCCGACAATGGATCTTAGCTTCTCCGCGAGTATTTGGTTAATATCTCCCTGACTGCCAGTTTCCAATAAATACATTGCATATTCGGCAAGGGTTTCTTGCATAAGCAGAGGGGAGGATTGCTCATTGAACTGCCCTGCTTCTTCCCTATGAGCGATGCGCTTTTTCAGTTCTCTGATCTCCTTTTGTAGTTCTTGTTTTGTTTTATCGCTCATTTCTTAATTACCTCCGTACTAGGTATTCCCAATTATGCTTTCCAAAATTCTCTTTTTCCGGAATCTCCTATGCTCAGCGTTATTGCCATATCCTTTAAATAAAGGACGGCCTCCCGTCTCGCAACTCCCCCGACTGATTCTTCTTCTATCTTCAACCTCAGCTCTTTGAGACATGATTTAACAGAGGCTATATTGCTTTGGGGTAGATCGGTGTTTTTGTCGCGAAGTACATTCGCGCCGCCGAAAACAAAAGTTTTAATATCTTCATTTAAAGCACCGCGTTTGGTCATTTGATTATGAAGTTCATTGATAGCATTACAGGTATATTTCGTTGTATTCGATTCTTTTTCCGGAGCTTTTCCCGGCAGCATGATATGAGCCATCGCTCCGATCCGCGGTGTTGCGCTGATCATTATTGCAACAATGCAAGATCCGATCGCCCCGGTAGATAATTTACCATCAGGTTTACAAACTTTCAACTCTCCTGAAAATACATATTCCCTGTCCATTGTGATATTATAATACATTTACGGATATTTTCAACATTATCGCAGATGCATGTGAATAGTGCTGCTGTTTGCCTTTCATGATCAGAATGTTTTGAAGCCGATGCCGAATGAAAGAGAGATCTTGAATCTTCTTGGTATATTACTCTTCTCAAGCTCTTCCTTTGATTCCAGACCGAATATTACTCTTCCATCGGTAGAGAATCTCAGATTATTCAAAGGGAAATCAATACCTATACCAATAACCGCCAGAAAGTTACATTCCTTAGCGTCGCGTTCAATAACATTCCAGATGTCCTTTAGGCTCAACCCACCTTCGGTTACGGGTACAGAGAAACTCGGTCCGGCAATTAGAGAAAGATTGAATAACCATCCGTAGAATTGCATTCTGATAAGAATCGGGATCTCCAGGACGGTATTCACATTGTCCTGATTATTTCCGTTTATTCCCGTAATATCGCCAAGGGATTTCACGCCGTGAAGATAGTATATTTCGGGCTGAATGGAAAAGATAAATAAGTTTATTCGGGTGTAAAAACCAAAATTGTAAGCATTTTCCGATCCCGCATCTCCATCCAGCTTGAAATATTCTTCCTCCTGGTATTCAAAAGCTGTCAGATCGGCAAAAGTCTTCTCCATTCGGAATCCAATATCAATGAAGCTTCCCGCAAAAGCAGTAAGCGATAACGCAACAATGATCAAAGCGGACAGTACAGTTTTCATATGGCCTCCTGTGCTAAAAATAAATGCTATACTCGTACCACATTATCTTCGCTCACTATGTTGCGTTATATTGGGGGCAATATACCTTGGATACAAGCGCTCTGAGAGTGGCATGTTACCCTGCGGTTACATTTGCGCGTGTAATGGGGCTGGTGGTTGAAAAATTGAATATCGCAATTTTGAGATTAGGAATGACTAAATAATATTAAGAGAAGATGGATCCTTCGGCGCGTCTCAAGATGATAGAGAAATTGCAATAACATTGAAAGATGTGTGGAGAATGCTTCCGTGTGATTCTAACGGGGCAAAGAGTTTACACGCTTCGCTTCCTGTCAACTCTTTGCTTTGAACTTTTACATCGGGACAGTCGAACTCCTGCGGAGTACGGCGTGTCCCATATCTAATTTCGCTCCGGCGTCCTATTGTTTAAACGGATGGTTTTAATGAAACAAACGAAATAACGATTTTCCGGTTACGGATGTGTTTCTTTCTCCACTTCGTACATCGCACCTCGTACCTCGTACTTCCAACCTCGCACATCGTTCGCCACGCGAACGACCGCCTGTGTACTTTGCTTGACATGACACCCTCAACGATATGAAAAGAGATTTCGTTTGCTGCGAATAAGAGAGTAGATACACAGGTGCATCTACTTGGCACGAACCCCGCAATTATATATATTGAATACCCTTTGATAGAAACAAAGGGCCAGGAGGTCATTATGAAGGATATGCGGAATGTCCGTAAATGCGGCTGTATTCTCTTTGTGGAGGATGACAGACTCATAAGGAACTCAATAGTAAATATATTAAAAGCAAAGGGATATGAAATAGACTCTGCAGAGAACGGCTTCGAAGGGTTCGAACTCTTTTCTCGCGGAAACTATTCAGCAATAATTACAGATCTCAACATGCCTATAATGACTGGGATTGAGCTCATTAAAAAGATACGGCAGAAGGACCGTGAAGTGAAGATAATTGTTACCAGCAGTTTCCTGCCGGCCGACTTATCTTCCTCGGGTTGGGATTTTCTTTTTGTTCAGAAACCATACGGCATTGACGATCTGGAGGAAATTTTGCGAGAAGCGTTCCTTTAGTGTGAAGTGTACGAAAAATTAACAATTGTATTTTCACACTTCACACTTCCAGCTTCACACTTGTCTCTGTCCACTTGTCTCTGTGCACCTTCCCTCCATCCTGTTCCACTGGTTCCACTTACTACTCATTGTTTATTGTTTTCCGTCATTCCCGACTTGATCGGGAATCCATCCCTCTTTTATTATTGTCAATTGTCCAATGTCCATTGTCAATTATACTTTGTGCCTTGTACACTTGTCCCTTGCCCCCTGTTCCACTGGGTCCACTGGCGGAATGTGTTTACCTGGGGTTATATGTCCCCGTTGACTCATTGAAATTTGCCCAATATATGGGGAGTAATATGCGGCACGGAACTTCCATTACTTATGATAGAGGTAATAACCATGAGAAATAAGGGCTTCATACTCATTTTGGCTTTAGTATTTATTTTGCTTAACAATTCGGTCTTCTATGAAACGATTGTATATTCTCATAGCGCTTCCGAAGGTATAGACATTCAGATCACATTGGAGGAAGTACAGGATTGGGATATGGTAATTATCCTGGCCGTTAATGAAGGCCAGAGAAGAAGCATCTCCGAGATCCCCGTTTTTTCCGACGAAACGATAACAGAAATAAACCTGAATATTCAAGGTCCTGTCGATGAGATAATCATAAAGGTTGTAAGGCAGAAAGAAGGAGAATGTCAGGAAAAAGAATGCTCATGTAAGATCGAATTAAATGAAGATATTTTTGTTAAGTTTTAAGATCCTTTTTTAACTCAAGATCTTCGATCTTTTGATAGATTGTTTTGCGGCTCACTCCCGAAAGCCGCGAGGCCTGATTGATATTCCAGCCGGTAGAATCCAAAAGATTTGAAAAATAATTAAAATCAAATGAACGCACGACCTTGTTCTTAACATCCATATATTTACCAAGGTGTTCTGAAGACGCATATTCTTTCTGCATGACCGCATTGAAGAAGTCCGCCGGCACATCCTCCGGGGTGATCTCGTCGGAATCAGAAATAATGCTCATTCTCTCAATAAAATGTTTTAATTCACGGATATTTCCAGGCCAATTGTGTTTTTTCATCAGTTTCAAAACATCAGAAGAAAGGGACATTCCGCTCTTGCTTTCCGCCAAGAATTTCTTCGCGAGGATCTCAATGTCGTCCAAGCGTTCCTTGAGGGAAGGAATAAATACCGGGAATATATTTATTCGGTAATAGAGGTCCTCTCTGAACTTCTTTTCTTTGATCAGAGATCGGAGATCCCTGTTTGTTGCGAAGATCAGTCTAATATCGACTTTCTTTTCTTTTGTTCCGCCAACCTTCATAAAGGTGGAATTCTCAAGAAACCTCAAGAGTTTGACCTGTGCGGTCATAGAGAGATCTCCTATCTCGTCCAGAAAGACCGTACCTCCGTCCCCCGCTTGAAAGATACCTTCTTTATCTTCGTATGCTCCGGTAAACGCCCCCTTCATATATCCGAAAAGTTCCGACTCGATCAATTCCTGAGCAATGGCACCGCAATTTACTGAGATATAATTGCCTTTGCTTCTTTTGCTGTTTCGGTGTATGGTTCTCGCAAATACTTCCTTTCCTGTTCCTGTTTCTCCCTGCAGCAGGATGGGGATGTCTTTTTGCGCGCCTTTCAGAGTAAGCTCAAGGGCATTCCTGATGGCAGGCGAATTGCCGAGAATATCTCCCTTCTCTCCGTTTTTAGCTCTGCCGGTCTTCGCCGGATGCAGAAGATCCTTGATACGATTCAGCAATTGATCCAGCGCAAATGGTTTTGTAAGGAAGTCGCTTGCCCCGCCTCTGAGCGTTTCTACCGCCTGTTCTATTGTTCCGAAAGCCGTAAGAACGATCACGGGTATTCTTAATCCGTTTTCCCTGATCTTAAGAATAAATTCCGCGCCGTCCATGTCAGGCATTCTGAGGTCAGTTATGATGATATCAACAGCATTCTCTTTTAATATCTCCAGGCCTTCGATTCCATTTTTTCCAGAGAAGACCTTGAATCCTTTTTTGCGGAGGATCTTTTCTATTCCTTCGCGTAAAAACTTTTCATCGTCCAAAATAAGTATTTTATTCATATTTTAATCCTTCAAGAAATACTACAAGCTTGGAATTGTATATCGCAATGATCTCTTTTTTGATCCCTTCTTTTATCAATGCTTTCGGGTCAAATGCAGTATGTCCCCGCATTGAGTTCTCAAGGAGGTCTGCAATATACAGCACCTGTTCGTTCAGATTCCCACGCCGGCCTTTATGATGGTTAAGGACAAGTTTGCCTATGCCGTCAAATCCCTTCAATTTGTTCAGAATGAGCGCGCCTAAGCGTGGATGGATCTTCTTCTCCTCATCCTCTTCTAAGAGGAGCTTTCCGATGTCATGAAGCCTTCCTGAAATGCGTAGATCTTTCAATATTCCCTTAGAGAAATTCAATCGGCTTCCCATATGTGCGGCAATAGCGGAAACATTGCGCGAATGGTTTTTTCTGTTATGTGTATTCTCCCAGCTCTCGATCATCTTCAGCAGTCTTTTAAAACTGGTTTCCTTGATATTTCCGGTCAGGCCGAATTCGATTAAAAAATCGGTCAATTGCTCAAGAGCTTCCTTGAGCATGCCCTGTTTTTCCAGGTCAAGCAGTGGCAAAGAAGTGAAATAAGTGATCATAGTCACCTCGATCTTCTTTCTCTTTATCTTAACCGTGTATCGGAATTCGGGTGTCTTCTCAAGCGCATTGGTGTCAATAAGAAAATAATCAAAATCAGAAACGGGCTGCAATTTCCCAATGTCTTCCGGTAATTTGTCGTAATCCTTTTTTAGGATCAACTCTCCGGTGTTTCCAATGAGAATGTGTTTTGCATCCTCTTTCAAAAATACTAAAGCCATATGCGGGTCTAATCCCAGTCTTTCACTTATGGTATCAAGGAATTTGTTGACCGCACTGATCAATGTATAATGATACTCGAAGATCAAAGGCAAGAAGGATTCATTGTACATTTCCTGAGTTTTTTCCTCTTTAAAGAACCTTATCATTTTATTGCTTTTTTTGCTGACGAATTGCTGGAGTTTTTCAATGCCGTCAAACTGCTTTGTATATGTCAGAGCGGCATTTGCGAACTCCCTCTGATCAAAGAGGAATATATTGGATTCAGCATAGAAACACTTTTCTGTAGATGTGATATTTCCTTTCAGAAGGATTATATAGATCGAGTTCTTATTCTTTTCTGACTTCAATTTCTCTAATATTTTGTAATTCGGGTAATCCATGGAAAATATCAGATCTGGATTTTTAAGCCCTTTGATCTCTTCCATGCCTATCTGCTTGATATCGGGAAGTTTTTCCGATATCATTTCGGCAATTTCAGCAGATGCGAATTCCTTTATGGTATACCACATGATCCTACACCAAAAGTTCTTTGGCTTTCTTCAGAATGTGTTCCGGATCAAATGGTTTGGTAAAATGGAATACCGCTCCGAAGACCTTTGAAAGTTTCTTGAAGTTGCTGTCTTCCTTTGCCGTGATAATAAAGAATGGGATATCCTTGAATCCCGGCGCGTTGCGTATCCTTGTTATTGCCGTATAACCGTCGATTCCCGGCATCATGATGTCCATGATAATAAGATCGGGCTTTTCCGCGGCCGCTTTTTCTATCGCCTGCAGACCGGTAGCTGCCTCTATAAGTTCGAAATCCTCCTCGTCAAAGGTAAGCTTCAGCATTAAGCGCATATTTTCCTGATCATCAACGATAAGTATTTTCTTTGCCATCACAATTCCTCCATAATAAGATCTTCAGCAACTAGTTCCAAGCCCTTCGCCTTATCCAGCGCCTGGTCAAAGGTCTGCATTCCATATTTTAACCCCGTCTGCATTATTGTCGGTATCTGATAGGTCTTTCCCTCCCGCAATAAGGAGGAGACCGCCGGTGTGTTTACAAGGATTTCGTTCAGCGGCACACGGCCGTTGTAGTCTATGTTCATAACAAGTTTTTGAGATATTACAGCAACCAGTGTTTCCGAAAGCTGTGTTCTGATCTGACTCTGCTGTCCCGCGGGGAAAACATCAATGATCCTGTTCAGGGTCTTTGATGCTGACATAGTGTGCAGCGTACCGAATACAAGATGTCCTGTTTCCGCGGCGGTTATCGCCAGAGCGATGGTGTCGAGGTCTCTCAGTTCTCCTATCAGAATAATATCGGGATCCTCTCTCAAGGCATCGATCAATGCCTGTGAAAAGGTGGTTGTATGTTCGGCGACCCCACGCTGTGTGATGATGGATCTTTTGTTCCGGTGAATGAACTCAATTGGATTCTCAATAGTTATAATATGCTCTGCTCTTGTGGAATTAATATGATCGATCATTGCGGCAAGAGAAGTTGATTTCCCCGATCCAGTGGGGCCTGTTACTATAATGAGACCTTGTTTCCTTCTGGTCAGCTCGGATACTGCGGCGGGCAATCCCAGCTCTTCTACCGAAAGGATCTTTTTAGGGATATATCTGAAAACTCCGCAAAGCCCGTCGCGGCTGTAAAAAAAATTGACCCTGAATCTCCCGAAATCAGTGTCATACGAAAAATCGGTGCTTAATCGTTCCTTAAGTGTCAGGGAATGTGAATCGGACAAAAGGTTCATTAGAAGTCTGCGAATCTCAACTTCGGATAATGCCGGCATATTTATCTTCTTTAATTCGCCGTTTACCCTGAGCACCGGCGGCTCTCCGGGAAGAATATGCAGATCCGATGCTCCGGTTTCCACTGTTCTTTTTAAGAGGGATACAAGAGTGATCACAATCTCACCTCTTTGAAAGAGACCCTCATCTTAGACCGTAAATGAGCTTTTACTCTTTCGATATCCTCAGAATTCATTGAATGATAATATCCGATGATCGTCCCTTGGGAGAATTGCCGGTCAATGAAATCGTTCAGAGTAAGAAATTTCATCTGAAGGTGGCGCGGTGTGCTGTTGTTGAGCTGCTGGGCCATTTCTGCTTCGATATTCAATTTGCACATATCACTTGCCCTGCTGACATAGAAAAACGTTTTTTCTCCTGTGAACAGCTTCAAAAATGACTTGACCGAGCATTTAAATATTCCGATCATTCCCTTATTAATTGAGAATGCAAGGGAACCTCCCCCCTTAAGAGGAATAATATCGGGCGGATAACTTTTCTGAGAATCCACAAATGCCTCAAATCTTAATTGTACGGCGTAAAAGGGGATTGGAAAATACCGCTGAATATCGTTAAAAGAAAGAATGCTCCCCTCCGCTGCCGGAAGTATTCTGATCTCATCGGTTCTTTTTCTGAGAAGTCCCAGAGTATAATGCAGCAGTGATATTCCGGTGATATCGATCCGCACATCTCTGATGGTCAGCCCGGGTGCCTTCAATTCGATCATCGTTTCCGGAAAAAGTTCACTCAATCTCTTTTTGATCTCAGATGCCGGTACTAAAAGAACCTCGGTTTCCGGGATATTAAAAAGATTAATTGCGTCATTATCCATTAATTTCCCGTAATTATAACACACCATTACGGGCCCCGCGGCGGTTTTCACGGGAATAATGAGATTGTTGATGAACAATTCCTTCGAGTGGGAACGAAGGAGGGAATGCTCCTCATCGCCGAAGGAGAATTTCACCGAATATGGTTTGCCAAAAAATATTGATTGATAGAAGATCAATCTTTCTTCTGAAAGTAGTCCTTCCAATTTTTCCCAAGTGAGCGCTTTCCTGCCCTTTGCTTTTACTTGGCCCTCGGAAATCAGAAAGGTGATAAATTCTTTCAGCATTGTAACCTGATTATAATTCTTTTTTTCATATTTTGCAATGAACTTATAGTTAAATCAGGCGGCATCCGGATTTCTTGGATGTCCGCAATCTCTGCACTCCGGAAGTTAAATAATTCTGCTTGCAGGTCCAGAGAAAAAGATTTTTCTGTAATGCTACATTGCGCAGAGATCTTGATTCCGGTCATATCGCTATCTTTTCCCTGCATGGGATCGTCACCCGGAATGTGCATCCTTTCTTAATCACGCTTTCCACTTGTATATTTCCACCGAGTAACTCGATATTCTTCTTGACGATATATAGTCCCAGTCCAGCTCCATTGATCGAATGTGCCAATTGCTCCAGGCGGGAGAATTTTTCAAAGATCCTCGGCAGGTCACTTTCCGGTATTCCAATTCCGGTGTCTTTGACGGAGACATGCAGCTTATTTCCTTGTCTGCCTAGTGTTAATTGCACGCTCCCCTTGCTTTCGGTGTATTTGAACGCATTTGAAAGGAGGTTCGATATCACCTGTTTGATCTTAAGATAATCGGAAATTATTGTCCCTCCCGACTGCTCGACCGTGAAAGTGATGTCCTTTTCCGTTGCATCGTGGAAAAATAATCCCTCCATATCCTTTGCCAGTTCGGATATCTCAAAATCTTCAAGATTGAGATTATCAAAAAGCCCGGCGGAGCTCTTTCCCACAAAAATAAGATTTTCGAGCAATTCCAGGAGATAGTTGGAATCCTTGTGTATAATTGAAACAAATTCCTTCTGCCGCTTTCCCAGCTCTCCCAATTTACCCATTTTCAGAAGCTTCAGTCCCGAAATGAGAGAGGTCAGAGGGGTTCTTATCTCATGTGAGATACCTGAAATAAACATATTCTTGACCTCGTCCAGATTTTTGAAATCGGTTATATCTTCCAACATGATCAGGTTCAGGGGTTCTCCGTCCTTGTGATCGATAAAACCGATAGCGAGTTTATAGTATTTTTCTTTGATCCCGATTACCGGGATCTTGCCCTCGATTCGATAGGAGTCGGTAACATTATTTTCCAGGAAGGTGTATATATTTTCATTGCTCCCCGCGAGCAATTCCTTTGCCCTGAGATTACTGTTCAATATCCGACCCTTGCTGTCAGAAAGGAAGATCGGCGCTTCGATGTTGCGAATTATCAGCTCCAGGGCCGAGTGTTTCTTTTTCAATTGTGCGAGTAATCTTTTTTTGTGATCCCGTTCCTTTTGTATCATCATCTCTTTGACCTTATGAGAGAGCAGAGAATTTGTCATCTTTTTGAAGAGGTTAATAAACGGATGACTCTGTGCAGAAAGTCCAAGAAAGCCCCACTGAAGAAGATCATTGCTCTCCACGTCCCGTACCGCCGCCGCCATTTTCAGAATACTTATGTTTAAGCTCCCGTTTTCATCGATATTGTATTCCCTGTAATACCTCTGCCTTCTGCATTTGATAAGCAATCTAAGATCAGGTGAGTTCAGCAGTGCTCTACCGTACCGTATGATATTTGACATTACATGGCGGCAATCCTTGGTCATGCTTAATTTATACATGGTATTGAAGTAGGCCAGAATATTAAGGTTCTTCTCTACCTCTTCCTTCAATAACACCTTAAGCATTTCATTTTCAGCCAGAAGTTCAGTGAAGCGTGCCTTTGCAGCCATGATCAGAACCTGACCGATACAAGATATATGCCCATGCCGATCAAGGAATTTTCTCTCTGCATTCCGGAGTTCGAAGAGTTTATGATCAACTCCGCCGCGATCATCACTGCCAATCCCGTGAAGATGGAATAATATTTCGCTTCCATCTTCGTAAAACCGATCGAAAGAAAAAATCTGTTTGACATCATTCTCGCAATATGCGATCCTCCCATTGACAATCCGATATGAAGCGGCCGCACATCATCAAGCGAAAAATCATGGTCCGACAGTCCCAGGGTCTGAGAAAAGCATATTGATGATGAAAGAAGAACGATCAATATAAGTGCATATTTCATTTTCTGCTCCTTTTTATCAAATTAAATATATTTACCGAGATCACCGCTGTGCCGATCCCGAGGATATTAGCATTCATATCAGGGCTTTGGCTATATGCGTCCATAACATTCTCTTTGAAGCAGCAGAGCAGATAAACACAGATCGAGGAGAAGAGGTCCCTGATAAAGGGATTTCTCAAGAAGGTTATCCCGTACTTTTCTCCCATGTCCTCAAAGACCATCGAGAATACCAGTGTCATTCCATTGGAAAGGATGATATGGTCATATGGGTTCAGCCCGGAAGTGAGATCGTTTCTGAGCTGAAACTCAAACCCCCTCGGGATCACCGCAGTTAAAATAAGGATCAGAAGCGCAATTCTTTTCATAATCTGCAAAGGTAACTTCACAAATCCTGCCAAGGGCGATATTGCCAGTATAACGGGAAATATGCTGACTAAATTCCCTCGTCGCGATTCACATGTTACCCTGGGGTTACAGAAAATGCAGTGCGAGATAGGAAGGAATATGGATTCCTCGGTCGCTAATACTCCTTCAGAATGACATTAAAAGATGTGTGGATGATGTTTCCGTGTGATTTTAACGAGGCGACGAGTTTAGACATGCGTAGCGAGTCTAAACTCTCCGCTTTGAACTTTTGCATCGGGACAGTCGAACTCCTGCGGAGTACGGCGTGTCCCATATCTTAATTCGCTCCGGCGGTCTATTGTTTAGACGGATGGTTTTAATGAAACAAACGAAATATTGAATTTTCAGTTTCGGGTGTGGTTATTGCTTCCTTCCCCACTGGTCCCTGGGATACTGGGTCCACTTGTCCCTTGTGCTCTGTGAAGCCCGCTTCACTTGATTGACTTGTTTGTCAATTGCGGATATAATAAACCATGCTGGATCTGACATTCAATACCGACGGGTACCATACATTTCCAAAAGACACAGAAGCTCTTTCTCATGTAGAGAGGAGTTTAGCGGAAATAGGGTATGAAGTGGAGCCGCCTTCCGAAAATGAGCTCCTGAAGATGAGCAGAGGAAATAAATTCGCCTGCCTGTACGCCGTTGACATAAAAAAGTATAAAACAGAGATTATTGTAAGCGACGGTGGAGATGATTACAGGATATATTGGCGCCTTTACTACAATATACTTTCCTTTATCGGGTGGCGTGATCTGAAAGTAATTGAGGAGGAAACAAAAAAAATCTTTGACGCTTTCGGATTTGAAAAACCCCTTTCCGCGATCTTTGATAAAAAGACCCGGCTGGTCTTCAGATTAAACCCCGTTTACGTGGTATTGACCTTTATACTCCTTGCTTTTCTCGTGCTCGACGGTTATTTTCTGATCAGGAACAATATGCATATTTTTCGGCCCAAGCCGGTATGGTACACATTGGACGATGGCAGGGCCCTCGCAAAGGAGAATGACGGGATTTTGCTGGTTTTATATTACAAAAAAAGCGACCCTTGGACGAAATATGACATGGGAAACATTTTTTCTGGGAAAGAATTGACGGAATATATTACTGACAATAGCGTATATCCCGTAAAAATAGAAGCAAACATCACCGGCATCCTCCCGGGCGGTCTTTCCCCGTTTCTGGAGATATATGACTCCAAAATGAAGTTAAGGGCAAGGACGAATCTACTTGGCAAAAGTGACGATGTTCTACACATGCTCCGCATACTTGATTAAATATTTGAAAATACATACAATTTGTTATATAATATAGCATGAGGAAAATTACAGTACTCTTTGTACTTATAATGTTTCATGGGGGTATTTTCTGCGGAAATCTTCTTCGTACCGATATTCCGGTAAATACTTCCTTTTATTCTGCCCTGGATATTCAGGTGATCTCTTCGTCTGTAGAGATCGGCGATAAGGGCATTTCCTTTGTTCATGAAGAACATTCTGCGGAGTGCAGTTATGTAGGCTTCGGGGATGATAAGATCAAGCTTATTTATGATATGAAGAAGATCAAGGAAACACTTGCTGATCTCAACCTCGCTTCCGGAAAGATGATCATTTTCGCCCACGCTTCCGAGGAAAAAAAGGCGAAGGATTTTTCGCAGAAGTGTTCGAATGTCGGGCTGAGGACGGATATCTCTATTGAAGAGACACCTATAAGCTTCATTAAGAACTTCAAAGAGAAGGGTTCGCAATATGAAGGGATCATAATTTTCCAGGACTCGCCCCTTCTGACAAGATCCAATCAGCAACTTATCGCAACGCTCATCATTTCGATCAAGAAGGTGCTTATAACGCTCGGGATCTCGGATAAGGCTCCCGGGATATTATCATTCACCCCGTCTGAGGAAAAATTGAAGAAAGCCCTTATGGAATTCTATACAAAAGGTTCCGCCGGCAAATTGACCTTGTCCCAGGTCAATTTCAATCTGAGATATGCCGCCATAATCGGTTTGCAGTTCAAAACTGAATTTTTAGCGAAAGTAAAAAGAGTTATTTAGGAGGAAATATGCCTAAGGTAGGTACAGCAGAAATGTTCAAAAAGGCCAATGACGGCGGTTATGCTATCGGGGCCTTTAATGTTAACAATATGGAGATCATTCAGGGCATTGTCGAAGCCGCGGCTGAATTGAATACTTCTTTGATCCTTCAGGTATCCGCCGGAGCCAGAAAATACGCCAGGCATGAATATCTGATCAAGCTCGTAGAAGCCGCATTGCTTACAAGCGATATCCCTATTGCGCTGCATCTGGATCATGGAGACACCTTTGAATTGTGCAAATCCGTTATTGATGGAGGATTCTCTTCCGTAATGATAGACGGCTCGAAGTATTCCCTCGAGGATAATATCGCCATAACCAAAAAGGTTGTGGATTATGCCCATGAGAGAGGCATCCCTGTTGAAGCGGAATTGGGAAAACTTGCGGGAGTGGAAGATGATGTCAATGTAGCCGCGAAGGATGCTGTATATACCGATCCTCAGGAGGCCGTTGAATTTGTCGAACGCACCGGATGCGATTCCCTTGCCATTGCCATCGGCACGAGCCACGGAGCGTATAAATTCAAGACAGAGCCCAAACTCAATTTTCAGCGTTTGGAGGAGATACAGGAATTGCTTCCTGAGAAATATCCGCTGGTCTTACACGGTTCATCTACGGTTATTCCCGAATTTGTAAAATTGTGTAATGATTACGGCGGAGATCTGGGACATGCTATGGGGGTTCCGGAATCCATGATAAAAAAGGCGGCTGCCATGAGTGTCGCCAAGGTAAATATTGATACTGACCTGAGATTAGCGATGACCGGCACTATCCGAAAAGAATTTGTGGCCAATCCTTCGGCATTTGATCCCAGAAAGTATTTAGGTCCCGCGCGAGATGCTATTCGTGAAATGGTTAAACGAAAAATTAAGATACTGGGCTGCGACGGCAGTGCCGCCCAATGAGGTGATAAATGAAAAAGATCTATGCACTCTTACTCTTGCTCTTGTTAATATGCTCCGTAGGCAGAGCAGATGTTCTCCAATTGAAGGATGGTGTTTATATCATCAAGGAAGGGGATTGCCTTTGGAATATCTCTAAAAAATACTATGATAACCCCTACCTTTGGCCGAAGATCTGGGAAGCAAACACATATATTACAAATCCTGATCTGATATTCCCTGACGATCAACTGGTTATACCCGGTATCGATGCCGCAGCCGAAGAGGTCGAAACAGAGATGAATGAAACGATAGTTGAGACACCCGTCGAAGAAGAGGTCCCTATTAAGGAGGAGACCCCTGTGGTCGTGGAACCTATTAAGGTGGAAGAAGAGACGGAAGTGGTGGTGGAAGATGAAGTGCCGTATGAGGACGAAGCATTTGAAGAGGAGCTCCCCGAGGAAGAAGTGATCAAGGATCTGGAGATCCCGATCTCTTTTGACAATCAAGTCCTTGCCGCAGGAGGCGTTGTTCAAGCCGGCGAACTTCCTGAACAGGGATATATTGTGGATTTTGAAGAGACTTTCCAAGAATATCATGGCGCGCACGAATTGATCTTTTTGAATTTCTATGAAGATGTTGCAATAGGCGATGCTTTCTTGATATATACCTACTTCGATGAAGTAAAAGATCCATCCACCAAGAGCGCTCTGGGAAAGAAGTTTGTTATTAAGGGAGTTGTCACGATAGTAGAGATGGGCGAGTACGCCATCAAAGGCGAGGTGAAAAAATCCTTTGACAAATTGGAAAAAGGCGATCTTCTTATGGCATATGATCCTGAAAGATGGGTGTATATGGACCTGGGCGGCACACCTGAGTATACCGAGGGTGTTATCGCGGGTTCCAAGGAATTGGGTGGAATGCTCGGGCATCGGCAGGATATTGTTTATATCAACCTTGGCAGTACATCCGGGATCCAGGCCGGTCAGAAATTTTATGTGTACAAGGATTCCAAGCGTATCTCAGATCCTATGGGTGGTACCGCCACGACGGGCGAACTTGAGATCGGACGACTGAAGATCATCAAGACCTTTGAATATTCGTCATCTGCCGTAGTTACCCAAGTGAACGAACTTATAGAAGTGGGTGATATTATCCGTTTTACGGAGTAGTGATGAAACGCCGCGGAGGATCTATAATAGGACTGATAATTGTCCTGGTCATTATTGTCGGGATCATTCTCTTTACCATACCGTATCTTAAGGTCAACGGTGATACGGCAAAGATCAAAAGAATCCTGTATCAGACACAGAAATATATGCAGAATAACGGGGAAACCCGTTATGAAAAGCTGCAGGAGAGATTCTTTGACGACTTGGATCCGGAAGAGAATATATCGGTGGAAGTGTTGAAAGAAGATTTTCAAATGACTAAGAACGGAGAAAATTATATTCTGAAATGCAGATATGTGAATGAAAATATTATCGTTCCCGTATTAAAGATCAGAATGGGCCCCATAGACAAGGACATTGAAACCGAAGAATTTTCTTTTTAATGACTATTTAAGGTACAGTTATTGCGATTTTTCTCTCAGCTTCCAGAATACTGTAAGAGAAAAATACAATTCTCCTTCAGAACTATTTCAGAATTACAAGACCCACGATCTTACTAAAAAGCAAAAGCAGAAGATAGAAACTTCAGAAGGAATGGATTTTTCCTTGAAGGAGCAGGAGTTGAGAGATAAAGGAATTGATCTGCTTGTCTGGGAAGATGACGATTATCCCGTGCTTTTGAGAGACATTTATGCCCCTCCGATGATGCTCTTTGTTCTTGGTAACAGAAAGTATTTGAACTCCGATTGCATTGGAGTGGTAGGTTCCCGCCGATACACGCCTTACGGAAGATCTCTGGCGGAAGATTTTTCTCATAAGCTGTCTTCGAACGGGATCACCGTCGTGTCCGGCCTTGCCGCCGGGATCGACTCTTTTGCTCATAAAGGCGCGTTGAAGGGTGGAGCTACGATTGGGGTGATGGCAACAGGCATCGATCTATGCTATCCGGCTTTCAATATTTCGTTAAAAGAACATATTGCGCGATCCGGCTGTGTCATTACCGAATCCTATCCCGGTCTTGCCGCCGCCCCATTTCGCTTTCCTATCCGTAACCGTTTGATCTCCGGCCTCAGTAGAGCGGTCATAGTTATCGAAGCCCGAATACGTTCCGGTTCCCTGATAACCGCGAGAACGGCAATAGAGCAGGGAAGGGATGTTTATGCAATTCCGGGAGACATCAACCGCATTTCATCTGAAGGTGCTAATTATCTCATAAAAAGTGCAATGGCATTCCCCCTGCTCAATATATCCGAGATCATCGGGGAGGATCTCAAAGGCAATAATGAAGGGAAATTGAATGAGCAGGAAATGAAGGTCTTAAACCTTGTGAAGGAGTCTCCCATTGGGTTTGACGGCTTAATGGAGACCACCGGGTTTGATTTTGGAAAGTTAAGTGGTATACTATTCAAATTAGAATTTGAGAACCTTATATTAAAAATGGCGAATAATGCTTACAGAGGAGTAGATAATGGCTATTAAATTAGTGATTGTTGAGTCACCGGCGAAGACCAGAACCATAAGTTCTATTCTTGGAAAGGATTTCAAGGTCGTTGCGTCCATGGGACATATCATAGACCTTCCCAAGAATCGCTTTGGTGTATTCATAGATGAAAAAGATATTAAGATAAATTACACACAGATCGCTGAAAAGAAGAAGATCATCGATATGTTGAAAACAGAAATGGAAAATGCCGATACGGTCTTTCTGGCAACTGATCCAGATCGCGAGGGAGAGGCTATTGCTTATCATATCTCAACCCTGTCTCCGGACACGCATTTTAAAAGGGTCATGATCAATGAGATCACGGTTGCAGGGATAAAGAACGGATTCAAGCATCCATCCGAATTGGATATGGATAAGGTCAATTCCCAGCAGGGCCGCAGACTGCTTGACCGTATTGTCGGCTATAAGCTTTCGCCCTTCCTATGGCAGAAAGTAAAAAAAGGACTTTCGGCAGGCCGTGTCCAATCGGTGGCTTTGAGGATGATATGCGAACGTGAAGAGTTGATCCTCGCCTTTGTTCCGGAGAAGTATTGGGAGATATTCGCGCAATTTGATTTTGCTTCCGGTGTGGACTTCAAATTGAGCAAGATCGGAAAAAAGAAAGCTGAGATAAAAGATCAGAAACTGGAGAAAAAGTGCCTGAAGGAAATAAAGGCCTCATCGCAATACATTGTCAGCGATATTAAAAAAAGCACCAAGAAAGTAAGCCCGCCATTGCCGCTTATCACAAGCTCTCTCCAGCAGGAAGCCGCCAAACGCTTCAATTGGTCGCCCAAGAAGACCATGCGTGTCGCTCAGGGCTTATATGAAGGTGTCGATGTCGGCAAGGGCCCTGTCGGCCTGATCACATATATGAGAACGGATTCCACAAGGATCTCTGCCAGCGCTTTCGGCTCAGCCCAGAAATATATCGAAAAGGCTTATGGGAAGGAATATTGCGGGAATATGCCACGGCCAAAAAAGGGCTCCAAGGTCCAAGATGCCCATGAGGCGATCCGCCCGACACATATCGACTACCTCCCCGAGAAGATGAAGACCCATATCAAAGGGGATCATCTGAAACTCTATACCCTCATTTTTAACAGATATCTCGCCAGTATTATGGCTCCCGGCAGCGACAGTATTCAAACGGTTGCCGTGATCACCGATAAAGCCGGATACACTTTTCAATCGGTTATTTCCAAAGTGAAATTTGATGGTTTCCGCAAACTCAGCAGAGCTGATGAGAAAGAGATCGCATTCCTTCAGGTGAAGAAGGACTCTATCGTGAAAATGAAAGCTCTACGCTCGGATGCAAAGGAGACCAAGGCGAAACCGCGTTTTTCATCCGGGACATTGATCCGCCTGCTTGAGGAAAAAGGGATCGGCCGCCCATCCACATATGCCACTATTATTTCCACATTGCTGGACAGAAAATACGTGGAAAGCAAAGAAAAAGCTCTTGTACCGTCAGAATTGGGAACGATCGTCAATGATTTTCTCGTGAAAGGCTTTCCCCGTATCCTCGACTACAATTTTACAAGAGATGTTGAAAATGAACTTGACCGTATTGAGCAGGGCGAACTGGATTATAAGGAATTGATACAAAAAAATTGGAAGATCGTGATGAAGCAGCTTGAAGAGGCCAAGGATAAATTGGAATCCGTGAAAGACAAGCTCATTGAAAGGGTCGGGGAAGAATGTCCCGATTGTAAGGGCGAACTCGTTTACCGAGACGGCAGATACGGGCGTTTCATCTCTTGTATCAATTATCCCAAATGTAGATATACTCGAAACATTGTGGAGGATAGCGATGTTCTCTGCCCGAAATGCGGTAAAGCGATGGAAGTCCGCCTCGGCCAATGGGGCAAATACCTAAAATGCCCGAATGATAAGTGCGGCCATTCCATGGCCTTTACTACGGGCCTCAAGTGCCCAAAGTGCGGCGGGTTCATATTTGAGAAGATCTCAAGAAAGAAGAAACCGTATTATATATGCGAGAACAACAGCTCATCCGATGACTCCAAATGCGACTTCATTATATTTACCCGGCCGGTCGAAGGCAAGTGTTCGCAATGCGGGTCGATCCTACTCTATCCCTATAGGAAAAAATATAAATGTCCGCTTTGCGGGAACATTCAAGAGGATGCCCAATGATATGGGATTCCCTTGGAAAGCTCTTCGGAAACCGCAATGAAAGGATGCTGAAAAAGCTTGAACCGATAGTAGAAGAGGTCAATCAGCTTGAGCAAAAGATGAGGTCAATGACCGATTCTCAATTGAAGGTATTTCCCGATGAATTGAAGGAACGGCTTGGTAAGGATAAAGATATAGACGCAGCGATGGAGAAAATACTTCCCGAGGCCTTCGCTCTGGTCAGAGAAGTAAGCTGCAGAACCCTGAAGATGCGGCACTTCGATGTTCAGATACTTGGCGGCATTGTCCTGCATCGCGGGATCATCGCCGAGATGAAGACAGGGGAAGGCAAAACCCTGGCGGCAACCCTTCCGGTGTTTTTGAACGCCATTGCCGGCAAAAAGGTCCATCTTGTCACGGTGAATGATTATCTGGCAAAGAGGGATGCCGAGTGGATGTCCCCGATATACGAATTCTTGGGCCTCACGGTCGGAGTTCTCCAGAATATGATGGAATATGATGAGAGGCAGGCGGCCTACCGCTGCCATGTGGTTTACGGCACCAACAGTGAATTCGGCTTTGATTACTTAAGAGACAACATGGTTCTTTCCAAGGAACATACCGTTCAAGGAGATCTGGATTTCGCCATTATCGATGAAGTTGATTCCATACTTATTGATGAGGCCCGTACTCCGCTGATCATTTCCGGCGCATCCGTGGAATCAACAAAAAAATATGTGACGATAGATAAATTCGTAAGAAGATTAAAACAGGACGACCATTTTGAACTTCATGAAAAAGAGAAGACGGCAGTCCTTATGGATGAGGGCGTAGAGCATATGGAAGCGCTTCTTGGCGTGAATAATCTGTATGAACCACAGAATTTTCATCTCGTCCACTATATTACCAAGTCCCTATGCGCGCATAATTGTTACAAAAAGGATATTGATTATATAGTTAAGGATAATCAGGTCTTGATAGTTGACGAATTTACCGGCAGGATCATGGATGGCAGGCGTTTTTCCGACGGCCTGCATCAGGCCCTGGAGGCGAAGGAAAAAGTCTCGGTCAAGGAAGAAAGTCAAACCCTCGCCACTATAACCATACAGAATTATTTCCGAATGTATCATAAACTGGCTGGAATGACCGGTACCGCTCTTACAGAAGCCGGTGAGTTCATTGAAATATACAAGCTTGATGTTCTCGTTATTCCCACAAATGAGCTGATGATACGCTCGGATTATAATGATGCGGTCTACAAAACGAAACAAGGCAAATTCCTCGCGATAATAGAAGAGATCGCCAAGTGGCATAAAGCGGGCCGGCCGATCCTTGTAGGTACAACTTCAATTGAGGATTCGGAGACCTTATCCGCCCTTTTACGAAGAAATAAAAACATTCAATGCAATGTTCTCAATGCCAAGCATCATCAAAGAGAGGCCGAGATCATTTCCCGTGCCGGCGAAGCGGGAGCGATAACTATCGCTACTAATATGGCCGGCCGTGGAACCGATATCAAACTCGGAGAAGGCACGGTTCTCTGTCCCAGAGTGGAAGGAAGGATGCATTGCTGGGTATCACCGCCGGAGCAGGGGTGTTCAAATTGTCTGCCGGAACACAAGGCATGCGCAAAGGAAGCCGGATGCGGACTTTATATTATCGGTTCGGAAAGGCATGAGTCCCGCCGTATAGATAATCAGTTAAGAGGCCGTTCAGGAAGGCAGGGCGATCCCGGCGCTTCACGGTTCTTTATCTCTCTGGAAGATGATTTGATGCGTCTTTTCGGCTCCGATAAGATGAGGGGAATGCTGGATAAACTAGGACTGCCCGAGGATGAAAGGATAGAACATCCCATTATTTCATCTGGGATCGAAAGGGCACAGAAACAGGTTGAAGCACACAATTTTGATATAAGAAAGAATCTTCTGAAATATGATGATGTGAACAATGAACAAAGGAAACTTGTTTATAGATTAAGAAAGAAGATCCTGAAAATGGATGGAATAGAAGAAGAAGCAAGAGAGATGATGACCTCTTCCGTAAGGGAGAATATGAACGGCTTCTTCCCGCCGAAAGTCCTGCCGGATATGTGGGATATCAAGGGTGCGGTTCAATATCTCAATCAATTGCATCTCACTATCCCTCGTGAGCTTGAAGGGTCGCTTGACGCCATGGAACCCGATAAGATCATTGACAGTGCCGTAAGCGACACTGATAAGGTCTTTGACAGAAAGAAAGCGATGCTTGTCGAAGAATTTCCCTATTTTCTGAAGGCGATCATCCTTGAGATACTGGATTTCAACTGGAAGGACCATCTGCTCTCCATGGATGGTTTGAGAGAAGTGATCTATTACCGTGCATACGGCCAGAAGGATCCTCTCATTGAATATAAGAAGGAAAGCTTTGAATTGTTCGAAGATATGCTGGCTCAGGTCGAGGACGGCGTGACATCCGTATTTTTCCGCCTTGCGGAAAATGAGGACCTGACGGCATTCCTTCATGTGAAAAAGCAGGAAGAATTCTATCAGGGACATAAAAAAGATGCCTCATTGCTAATGACAGGCAAGTCTCAGGACACATCCAAGGTTAAGCAAAAAATTGAAGATATCACATCCCGGCAGGGATTTGGGAAAAGGAGGAAGAAAAAATGAAGGGGGTAATTCTGGCAGGGGGCTTCGGGACTCGTTTAAGGCCGCTAACTTATAATATTCCAAAACCCATGGTTCCGGTTGTAAATGTACCGATCATGGAACATAATCTTAGATTGCTGAAAAAACACGGGATCAAAGACCTCATTGTCATTCTCTATTATCAGGGGGACACAATAAAGGATTATTTCAAAGACGGTTCGCAGTGGGGAGTGAAAATTACTTATCACAAGGCAGATTCCGACTACGGCACTGCCGGAGCGCTCAAGGATGCGTCTTCACTTATCGGGAAGGATGATTTTATCATTATTTCCGCTGATATACTGACGGATTTTGACATTAAAAAGGGGATCGCGGCTTTTAATTCCAATAAATCCCTTTTTACCATCTTTCTGACTTCGGTGTCCAATCCCCTGGATTTCGGCATAGTGATCTTCGATGAGAAGAGCACCATCACGAAGTTTCTGGAAAAACCGTCCTGGGGCCAGGTGTTCTCCGACCAGATCAATACAGGGATATATGTAGTAAAGAACAAGGTACTCGATTATATCCCCGAGAAGACCTTCTTTGATTTTTCAAAGGATCTCTTTCCCGCAATGATGGCCGACGGAAAATCTATTAAGGCCCATGTGGCGAAGGGATATTGGAGAGATATCGGAAATATTTCCGAGTACAGGAACGCGCATCGTGATATTCTTAAGGGGCAGGTGAAGGTCTCTATAAGTGGAAAACGGCTCGATATTCTTGGCCAGGATGTGAGATGCGGCCAGGATGTGAAGGTCGGTAAGAATATTGAATTTACTGGAACTGTTATTATCGGAAACAACACTTTTATCGGGAATAATTGTCACATTGAGAATACGGTCATCGGCTCAGGAGTGACCATCTCTTCCGGCGTTGTGATAAAGAATTCTATTGTATGGGACAACTCTGTAATTGGCAAAAGGTGCAGAATACATGAAAATATTATCGGCTCTGCGGTCAACCTCGGAGATAATTGTTATATCTCGGAGAACGCGGTTGTATCTGATAATTGTATCTTGGGTCAAGATGTTGTTGTAAATTCAAATGTTAAGATCTGGCCTCAGAAAACCATTGAAGAAGGATCGATAATCGATAAGTCCGTTGTCTGGGGTGGAAAATGGAACAAAAACCTTTTTGGGAATTATGGTATTACAGGCATCGCCAATTCCGAGATACATCCCGAATTCGCCGCCAAGATCGGCGCTGTTTACGGAGCTACCCTGGGGAAGGGAAGTAAGATACTGATCGGCCGTGATGCGCATAAGGCCTCCCGGATGATCTCCCGGGCTTTTATCACCGGAGTTCTGTCGGTAGGCGTAAATATAGACCACCTGTCGGAGGTTGCCTTACCAATACTTAGATTCCAGCTAAACAAGGGCGCATATAAGGGAGGTGTGTTTATAAGGATGTCGCCGATAGATGCCCAGTTAATGGATATTCAATTCTACGATGAGTCCGGCTTTGATGTCGCGGTCGGTTTTGAGAAATCCATAGAACGCCTCTTCCACCGCGAGGATTATTTAAGAATGAATTACAGGGAAGTGGGAAATATCTCATACCCGTACAGAGTGTACGAATACTATAAGGAAGGCTGGGAGAATTTCGTTGACGGCGGCGGTGAGAATAAGAAACTTTCCGTAGTCATAGATTATGCGTCCGGATTGACATCAAAGACCTTTCCCACATTGATCGGACAGATAACCAAGAATACAACCTCTCTGAATGCGGCTCTTGATGAAGAGAGGGAAGCATATACACCCGCGGAGTATAAATTTCATTTATCACAATTGCGAGAGATCGTTAAAAACCTGAATATGGACCTCGGATTCCTTATTGATTCCTGTGGAGAATCCATCGCAGTTATCGATGAGAAGGGACATTGTTATGAAAATGAGAAATTACTTCTCCTGCTTTCCTTCTTGCTCCTGAAGTATCAGGGACTTAAGAGGATGATACTTCCGGTGAATGCCCCGAAATTTATAAATGATCTTGCCGCTACCCATAAATGTACGGTAATAACTTCTCCTGTTACTCTTAAATTCCTCGGAAAACAAGCTCAGGAAGCGGAGGTTGATTTCGTCGGCACGGTAAATGGGGAATTCATGTTCCCATCCTTCAGTCATGCGGTTGACGGAATATGTGCGATCAGTAAGATCATTACTCTTGTATCAAAGCACGACTTGAAATTGAGTCAGGTATGGAAGGATATCGGTTATAAGCGCAAATTCCAGAAGACCCGCGTTCCCTGTTCAGATAAATTCAAAGGCAGAGTGCTGAGAGAGCTTTATGAAAATTTCAAAGATGGTGATGTGGAAATGATAGACGGTATCTCAATACGGCATTCCAAGAATGTATGGATGACGATCATCCCGGACTCGGATGATGCCTGCTTCAATATTTCAGGAGAGTATGTGAAGAAAGAGGAATGGGACAAATACCTCCAGAAGGTTAAGAAGATAATCCGTCAAGTTACAGGTCAATGAGCAAACAGAGGTTCTTTGTTGGAGCCCTGATCCTTATTTGCCTATTGACGGGGTTCTTTCTCTGGCATCGTTCCGTTTCATCACCTGCCGCTTCTGAAAGTGAAAAAGTAATATCCAATCCGCCAATGGATTTCGAATTTAAAGATAAATTATTATCGGAAGAAAAAATGGCCGAGGACAGGAAGCTCACGCGCGATCCGGAGCCAAAGAGAAAAGCGGAGAGCAATTCTCTGCCGGAAGCCAAAACCGTCACAAGAAAGAATGTCAAAGAGAAAAGGGCTCCATCACGGGATTCCTATTTTTTGCAGACCTCTTCATTCCGGCTGCGGGAACAGGCGGAGGAGGAGCGGTCCCGTTTGAAAAAGGATTTTTTCCCCATTGAGATCACAGCGGTTGACCTCGGTGACAAAGGCGTGTGGTATAGGGTCATCATCGGTCCCGTAAGCCAAAAAAAGATGGAACGATTCAGCAAGAAATTAGCGGATGAGTTCGGGATCAAGCCTTTGATCCGAAAGAATAGATGAATAATTCCGTTCTGAAGGAGCTCGTTAATATCAATAGCGATTCCGCAAATAGCAAAGGCATTAGAGCTTGTATGGATATTCTCATCCGTCATGCCTCCTCGCTTGGCTTAAAATCTGATTTATTAAAGAGCGATACCGATAATCCCATATTAAAAGTGATCAGCGGAAAAGAGAGATCAAAGCGATTGCTGCTCGTTGGCCATGTTGATACTGTCTTTGCCGAAAACTGGGGCTCCTTCACCTCGGCTGACGGTATATTAAGAGGCCCTGGCGTTCAGGATATGAAAGCGGGCCTGATGATGATGTTCGCCTTAGCCCGTAAATTCCGGGATGACCCGCTGATCGAATTGACCTTACTGATAAATTCAGATGAAGAGATCGGCTCATTAAATTCGATCGAGATATTCAGAGAAACAGCGGCAGTATGCGATATGGGCTTAGTGTTCGAAGGCGTAGCCCGGGAAATAGGCTTCATTGTCAAGCGAAAGGGAATAGCAGAATTTCATCTATACTCCAAGGGCACGGCAGCACATGCCGGAAATGCATTTCATCAGGGCAGAAACGCGATCGTTGAACTGATGCAGGCCGTCAGATCGATACTTGAAGAGGCCTCAGGCCTTCCAAAAAAAGTAACATTGAATCTCGGTAAATTCCTTGGCGGTGGCAAGTTGAATATCGTTCCCGATCATGCCGAGGCGCATTTTGACCTGCGTTATTCACAGATATTACAATTTGATAAAGTATTGGAGATCTTTCAAAAACATATATCAGACATGAAAACCTTGACCCTTGAATATAAGAACAAACGCCCGTCTATGGAGCCCGCCGTTCCAGATGAGATCAGTGCTCGGCTTTCTAGACTTTTTAAGCAGCATGGCGAACCGCATGAACCTGCTTCTTCGGGGGGCTGTTCCGATGGGAATTTCCTTTCGAGTTTCGGCATCCCGGTATTAGACGGATTAGGCCCCCGCGGTGGCGGTGACCATACCAGTGATGAATTCACGATAGAGGCGAGTATTATCAATCGCATAAATGCTCTCTCTGATTTCATAAATATGCTTGCGGAGTAGGAATGTACCATAATAATTATTTGAAAAGTCCAGGCAAATATGGTAAAATCCAGTTATGAGAAAAGTATATTCTTTTGTGGTCTGCGCCATCTTATTATCGCTTATTTTAGGATGTACCGCGGATAAGTCCTCAACTTCTCTTGATAAGGAGTATCAGTCGGTTTCCAAAGGCCCTGACGAGGCAGTATTTACGCACACAACCGTTCAATTATCTGAGATGCTTTCGCTGCCTTCCGGGTGGACCCGGGCAAAAGAAAAGAGCGTTGAAGTGAGAAATAATGAGTTCTCCGTTAATCTCTATGAGGTCTCCCTTTCTACCGATGTCCTTGGCGAAGATCTAAAGAGCAATACGATGGGTTTCACAGTTAAACTCATAGATATAGGGGATTCCACGCTTTATCCCTCCCTTGCTTCACACAATTTTTTCTATAAATTCGGTGTTGAAAAGAACAGTGAAATTGAATTTAAAAATAAAAAGGTCCATAGCGGGTGGGAATTGATCCTATCCTATGACAAGGTGGAAAAAAAGGGTTCTTTTACCGCTTACAAGAGCCCAATATTTATTATAATGAACAGTGATTATATAGAACTTGACCAGGCAGAGTCACTGTTGATATATTTACTTGACGAGATTAAAAATTAGGGGATGTGCTAGGTGGGTGGTTAGCGGTAACCTGTAACCTGCAATCCGCTCCAGCAGGGCTGAATACCCGGTTGAGGGTGTAACCTTTGTGTGGATGTTTTATCCGTCGCGTTGAAACCAGGGTCCTGTGCTTGGACACCGGGTGAACCCCGTCAGATCCGGAAGGAAGCAGCGGTAAACTACGGATTCATGCCACGGGAGCGCCTTGGCGGAGTGATTGGGTGATGCTCAAGCATTTGGGGGCAATTCGATGCCGGGGCACCTCCCCGAAAGGCAGATATGAATAAGGAAAAATACACAGTTTTCGCAAGAAAGTACAGGGCCCAGAGTTTCGTGGAACTTGTGGGCCAGAAGCATGTTGTCCAAACCTTGAAGAACGCCGTTCTAAGCGGCAATATCGGCCATGCTTATCTCTTCGCCGGACCGCGTGGTGTGGGTAAAACCTCGATGGCGAGAATACTTGCCAAGAGCTTGAATTGCAAAGAAGGCCCTACCGATCTCCCCTGTAATGTGTGTGACTCATGCCTCACTATTTCGAGGGGAAACGCTCTTGATGTGATCGAGATCGATGGCGCTTCCAATCGCCGCATTGACGATATACGCCATCTGATAGAGCAATTAAAATATCCTCCGGTATCCGGTGCTGATAAGAAAAAAATATATATTATCGATGAAGTCCATATGCTTACGAATGAGGCCTTCAACGCTCTTTTGAAATCTTTGGAAGAGCCGCCTCCGCATGTGATCTTTATCTTTGCCACTACAGAACCGTTCAAGGTCCCGCCCACTATACTTTCCCGTTGTCAGCGTTTTGATTTCAGAAGGATATCTCTTCAGGATATCAATAATAAATTGCGGGATATCGGCAAGAAAGAAAATATAGATGTGGACGATGAGGTCTATGGATATATCGGACTTCAATCCGAGGGGTCACTCAGGGATGCCGAGGTCATGTTAGACCAGCTATCTTCATTCTCGGAAGGGCTCATCACCGTTGAGATGGTACAGGATTTTCTGGGAATAGTTCCCATTGACTGGGTAATGAAGGTGCTGCAGCATATCGTTTCAAGTTCAGCGTCCGGCGGTATTGAAGTAGTATCGGACCTTTACTCCCGGGGATTGAATTTGAATGACTTTCTTCACTCATTTTTAAAAGTGTTAAGGGATCTTATTCTGATCTCTGCCGGGGATAAAAAGAACCGTTCGATCCTTTATTTTCCGGAAGAAAATTATACAAAATGGACAGAACTGATCTCCAAGATCAAATCTCAGGATATTCTGATCAGTTTCATGCGTATTGTTGAGAAGACATATACCAATATAAAATATTCAGAAAGCGGCAACTTGGAGGTCGAGGTCATGATCGCGGAACTTCTTCATCTTTACGAGCTCTATGATATAGATGAATTGATCTCATATGCCCGCGCCGCAAGGATAAAAGACCAGGTGCATGGACAAAACCAGGAAAGCCCTCAAGGGAATGAGAAGATTCCAGCGGATGAGCAGGAAGCCGCGCCGTCTCCATCGAAAGTGATCGTAAATGCAAAGGATTACGATGCTTTTTGTAAATGGGTCGAGTCAACTGATTCCAAGCTCTACGACAGTTTTTTGAAGAATACGATATTTCATTCATTCGGTAAGGATGCGGCCCATATTACAATGAAAGATATCTCCAAATTATTTTTCAAAGAAAGACAAGGCGCTGATTGGACTCCGGTTGTCCGCCTGATGCGAAATTTCTTTCATTCTGAGCAGCTCGATCTTGAGGTGAATTGGGCCGATTCCAGCTTCAAGGACGGCAAGCTCATTAAATCCGGCTTGAAGGATGAGGTGAAAAATGCCATTCCGGAGATCAAGACCCTGGTCGATGCCTTCGGTGGAAATATTCATGTGAAGCCGGAGAAGAAGGAGAATCAAAATGGCGAATTTTAATAAAATGCTAAAACAGATGCAGCAATTGCAGCAAGAGCTGATGAAAAAGCAGGACGAGGTGAAAACACTTGAAGTGACCGGAGAATCCGCCGGCGGCCTGGTCAAGGTCACAGCCAATTGCGCAATGGAAATAAAGCGGATCGATATTGATGATGAGATATGGAAGGAGAATGACAAGGATATGCTGGCGGATCTGGTTGCTGCTGCTGTGAACATGGCTTTGAGCAGCGCTCAGGAAAAGATGAACGATGAACTCTCCGGGCTTACAGGTGGAATGAATATTCCCGGAATGTAGTGGAGAAATTATTAAAGGACCTTTTTTTGAAGGTCAAGAACCTTAGATTTTTTGGAAAGAAGAACGCGGAGAGATTCGTGTTCTCTCTTCTAGAAGCGGAGAATGAGGAGATCAAGTCCCTCTCTTTGCTCTTGGAGCGTCTTTCCGCCGAAAAGAGTATATGCTCAAATTGCGGTGTACAAGGATTGAATGATCCGTGCTCTGTTTGTGGCAATGATAATCGGGAAAATACCCTTTTGATCGTTGAGAACTCAAGAGAATTCTATAAACTTGAGATGCTGGGATTCTTCAAAGGCCGCTACCATGTTTTGAATGGTGTTATTTCTCCCTTCAAGGCGCAGACTTTTGAGGATCTGAATATCTCCAATATCAAAGACCGCATCGATAAAGAGGGGATCACCGAAGTGATCATCGGGTTGTCACCACTTCCCGAGGGAGAGATAACAACGAAATATCTGACAAAATATTTGAGCTCAACAAATTGCAAAATTACGCGAATGGCAGTTGGCATACCCAGCGGCCAGGTAGTGGAGAACGCGGATGATATTACACTGAAGACCGCTTTGATGGGGCGCATTGATGCGTAAAGCCTTAATTGTTATTTGCCTTATCCTTTCGATGTCATTATTCTCCCAGGGGTTGAATAATTTCCTCAATAATGGAGCAAATACGGTCATGGGTGACGGTATTTTTAATATGTTCACAAATCCGGCTTCTTTCTCTCATCTCCTTCTTCCAAGATACTATTTCTCCATGACGGATCTCTTTGAATTGGATGCCTTCGGCGCCTCCTTCAGAAAGGATAATCTGCAATTGGCCTTTGGCGGTGTTCGCTCGCAGGATCTCCGGGAGTTGGTATTTCTGATAAAGGGAGTATCCTTCGAGACATTGCATACCGGTGTTTCCTTTTCAGGGATCTACGAAGAGGATGACCTCTGGCTGGATTTCAAGTACAAAGTGAACTTCGGCCTCACTTATTTTCCTTTTACGAAATACTTCAGAACTTCAGGCCAGTTAACAGATCTGGCTATCGCTCTTTATGTGGAAAACCTTTTGAAAGACGCCTCCCTAGATCCGGCTTACCCCTTTACAATAGGCGGCACTCTGGGGTTCTTTTATAAAAAGGATGTTCTTTCCATCTTCATCGGACTCAAGCAACCCAAGGGCCAGGACCTCGCTTTTTCATTTGGGATCTCAGGGAAATTGAATCAGGAGATTACCCTGAATGGTGGAGTCAAGTTAGATGGCGCCGCTTTCGGGATTGAGTATTATTACAAGGACATGATATTTGCCCTGGGGTTTAATAGAACAAATGGGGTTAGTGCCTTTTCCTGGGGCATGCATCTTATCCCAGGAAATACTAAAAGCGTTCTGATAAATGAATATATTTCATTGGGAATAAAGCATTACAGAAGAAGGGATTATGAAAAGGCCTCTGGATATTTCAACAAGGCATTGGGGATATCACCAGATAACCCGGACGCTCTTCAGTTTATTAAAATCACCAAAGAGCGTGCGGCGAAGGATCGGGAAGGCCTCATTAATAAGTGGAGTCTGAAGATAATTAAACTTATCAAGAGTAAAAAATACAAAACCGCAAGGGCGGAGTATGGAAAATTGAAAAAGCGCTATCCGAATGACAAGTCTAAGTGGAAAAAGATAGAAACTATGTTCCCCGTGATCAAATCACCATCGGGCAAGGAAAGTCAATCCGCCGCCGCCGGGCATTTGGCAGAAGCACAGAAATTATTGAGCTCAGGCGACCTTATCGCTGCCCGCGTACTTCTTCAAAAGGCCTCTTCATCCTCTCCTTCCCCAGCGGTTCAAAAAACCCTTAAAGCCGCATTTGAAAAGCTTGCTGAAAAAGTCGAAGTTAAGGTAAATGCACTTATTGATTCCATCCCGCCGGAAGATTCGGATGAAACACTGCCTGTTCTTAAGGAAATCGTTACCCTGGATCCTTCGAATGAACTTGCAAAAAACCGAATAATATTGTATTATCTTGAGTTGGGAGAAAGGCATTATCGCGACGAAAAATATGTCGAAGCTCTTGAATTGTGGGAGAGTATATTAGTCCTTGACCCCGATAATAAGGATGCGCTTTTGTATATTGAAACCGTAAGAAAGAGGATAAAATAAATGTTTGCCGATTGGAACCTTAAATGGAAGTTATTTTCAATTATTTCCGTTACTCTTTTATTGGCTGTTCTTTTCTTCTCTTTCTTGATCAATACATACGAGAAACAATTGCTGCTGAAGATACATCATGAAAAGGGCCGTGGGCTTTCCCAGATCATCCTTCAGAATCTCAAGGTAATGATGATCTCCGGGAACAAACTTCAAATACTTGATTTTCTCAACTCCAAGGTATCAGATGAAGTGCAGGATATCTCTTTGATCAAATTGGACGAAGAGAAAGTGCTTTATTCGACCGCGCGGGATATTGAAGGAACTGATATTTCCGCTTCAGATGTTGAGTTCCTAAGTGATATTAAGGCGGAATTCATTAAATCCCCATCCCATAATGGCGGCGCGATCAAAGCGTATTATGTTTATGTGGGAAATGCTTTTTTTAGGGACTCCGGCACTTTCGTATTGCGGATAGATTACTCTCAACAGGTTATATATGATTTTATCAGGAAACAGACAAATCAGATAATGTTTGTTTCCATAGTTATTCTCCTTCTCGGCTTTGCCATCAGCTTCATAACGGGCTCCCTGTTGACCCGGCCGGTTAACAGCTTGATGGAGGGTATCGTAGAATTGGGGAAGGGTAACCTTGATTTTAAGATCAATTTATCAACCAAGGATGAATTCGGAAGATTAGCGGGTGCCTTTAACAGGATGAGCGAAAATCTCCAATTCGCTCAAAAACAGATAATCGTTAAGGAGCTTATGGAAAGGGATTTTAAAATGGCTCAGGAAATACAGAACGCCCTTTTCATAAAAGAAGTTCCCGCATCTGAAATACTTGATATCACCCCATTTTATGAGGCTGCCCGAATGATCGGTGGTGATTATTATGATATTATGACCCGTGATGATAAGAAAACGGTCCTGGTGGCAGACGTCTCCGGTAAAGGCATTCCCGGTTCTCTTATTATGGTGATGCTCCGAAGCCTTATCAGGGCGCAGTATTATGGGGAAGATAACCTCAGGGAGCTGATCATGAAGGTTAATCACCTTCTGATGCAGGATATACAGCCCGGCAAATTCGTTACTTTACTTATCGCGGATTTTCATGAGAAAACAGAAACTGTCTCTATAATCAATGCGGGCCATATCCCGCTCTACAAATACATAGCCAAAGAAGATCGAGTTGAAGAACTGGTGCCTTCAGGACTCGGACTGGGATTGAATGACGGCGTTATTTTTGACCAGAATCTGGATCTCGGCGAGGATAAAATGGCTCCGGGCGACATATATCTATTCTGCACCGACGGTGCGACGGAGGCTATGAATCCGAACAAAGATCAATTTGGTGAAGAACGGCTTGCCAATGCATTGAAGCAATACAAGGACCAGGGGTCCAAAGAAATAGTTGAAAATATTAGAAAAGATATAAAATCTTTCCTGGCAGGAGAGGAGTTCAATGATGACTTCACCCTGGTAGTAGTTAAACGGAACAATAAGGAGGTTTAGATGGCGAATCTTGAAATCATACCCGAAGAGAAAACAGATGTTACAATTCTACATCTAAAAGGATTTCTAGACGCTTATACATTCCAAGAATTTGAAAACAAGTTAAAGGAATTAGTTGATGACGAGAAGATCAAGATCATTGTAGCTATGGATGAGCTTGACTATATTTCATCTGCAGGACTTGGAGTGTTTATGAGTGTGATCGGCCAGATCAGGGCTAAAGGCGGCGATGTAAAATTAACTCAGCTTAATTCCAAGGTATTTAAAGTTTTCGAACTTCTTGGTTTTACTAAGCTTTTTCAAACCTTTGATAATATTGAAGAGGCCGTAGATAATTTTAAATGAGAGTCCTTATCACCGGCGTTGCGGGCTTCATAGGCTCTAATCTCGCCGGTAAGTTTCTTTCAAACGGTCACTCCGTCATTGGAATTGATAAGTTTGCCGACTATTA
The DNA here is from genome assembly GCA_023144005.1 of bacterium. GTDB lineage: Bacteria > AUK180 > AUK180 > AUK180 > AUK180 > JAGLWT01. The sequence goes on along the minus strand of JAGLGN010000001.1, from coordinate 83,609 downwards.
TTCCCGCGCACAGAAAGAATTTAATTTATCCAAATTAATTTCACATAGGGAATTTAATTTCATAGAGACGGATCTTATGTGGGCCGGGCTTGAGGAAGCGCTTAAAAACAGTGATATTATATTTCACCTGGCCGCCCAGCCCGGGGTATTGCATTCCTGGGGCGAGAATTTCAATATTTATGTTCGCAATAATATTTTGGCCACTCAATATCTCCTGGAGATCCTAAAGTACCATCCTGAAAAGCCATTGATCTTCGCCTCATCATCTTCGGTATATGGAAACACCGATCATATTCCTATGAACGAGAAAAATATTTTAAACCCGATATCGCCATACGGCCTGACCAAATTAACATGCGAAAAGCTTTTGGAATTATACCATGGCGCCTGGGGGATCAAATACCTTTGTTTGCGCTTCTTCACGGTCTTCGGTCCCGGTCAGAGGCCGGATATGGCTATTCATAAGTTTCTTAAGGCAGCTTTGCACAAAGAGAAGATAAGTATTTACGGCAATGGGGAACAGCGCCGTGATTTTACATATATAGAAACCTTAACAGATTTTTTACTTGGGATCATAGATAATAAAAAGTGGGGGATAACCCTGAATGTCGGCGGAGGGAAATACATCACCGTAAACGAGGCCGTCTCGATGATCTCCTCCATTGTGGGAAAAAAATTGGATGTTCAGTATATTGAGAAACAAAAGGGAGATATGGATGAGACCCTTGCCGATATTGATCGCGCCGCCGAGCTTTTCGATTATGCTCCAAGTTTTAATATAGAGGATGGGATCGCATCCCAGTGGGAATGGATAAAGAGCTTCTACGCATAAAAAATGCGGCATTTTCTTCTTTTGGCGATGCCTTTGAGGCCTTTTCTGCAGACCCTGTAATATTTGACATGCTGCGCTCAGCTTCCGCCCTTATAGCAGATGCATTTGCCGGAGGTGGGAAATTACTGATCTGTGGAAACGGCGGTTCGGCCGCTGATTCTCAACATATGGCGGCAGAGTATATCGTAAGACTGCATGCCGATGACCAACGGCGCCCGCTTCCCGCTATAGCATTGACAACCGATACTTCAAATATTACCGCCTGCGCAAATGATCTTGGTTTCGAGAAAATATTTGAAAGACAAGTTCGGGCTTTGGGAAGTCGTGATGATGTATTTCTTGGTATATCCACAAGCGGCCGCTCTGAGAACATTGTCCTCGCTGCTGATGCGGCGACTGAGTCGGGTATGAAAACTATCCTTCTGACAGGCCCTCAGAACACTTCCTCCTCTCCTACCGTTCAGATAAAAGTTCAGGGCAATAATGTGCGGGATATTCAAATGCTGCACCTGTTCTGTGAACATATTATTGTTGAAATGACGCTGTATCTTCTTTCTGAAAGGGGATATATTTGATTTTTCCTTTTAAATACATTACAATATCAATAGGAGATAAATATGCCTAGGGGACAGAAGAGTTCTAAAAATACCGTTGAGAAGAAAAAGTCTGTAGAAAATATCTTTAATATTTCAGAAATATTTCATAAGATATGGAGCGGAAGGAATTCCCTTCAAAGATCGATCTTGCTTTCAGTATGGTTGCTTCTATCAGTATTGGTATTAAGTTTGGGTTTTGTTTTCGGATATATTTTTCAATACATAAAAAATATTTTGGAGGATAAAAAGGAATTTCTTCCTGATTGGAGTTTTAAAGAAGGTATCGGCAAATTTTACCTTAACGGCTGGAAACTTTTTCTGGTGCTGCTGCCCTATATTCTGCTCAATTGGCTTTTGTCGTTTCTTTTCATAAGAAATATTCTTTTCTTCATTCCGGTGCTTTTTTATATTTTTTCTGTTTTTACTCTTCCCTACAATATGATCCGTTATGTTGAATGTGAAGATTATAAGAAGCTTCTCGACTTGAACTCATATTGGGAGTTCTTAACCGGGAGGTTCTTTGAGATAATTGGACTCGTGATGTTAAGTATAGGGATCTACGCCTTTGCCATGCTTGGAGTCATTGGTCTGATCTTCGTGGCTTTCACCCTTTCCTGGGCCATGCTGATCACTACTTATCAATGGACTGTCCTTTACAAAGAAAATAAATAATAGGAGGATGATATGAGGAACAAATTAGTACCCATTATTCTTATTGTAGCTGTTTTGGGTTTTGTCGGTTTCATGACCGCGGGATGTAGCACTTCAGATGATGAATCAACATTAGAGTTCTATGTTACCGATGTGGATCCGATGGCGGTTTACTATGAAGTCGGCGTTTCAACTTCAGGCGCGGAGACCGATATTTCAGTAGTCTGCAAGTATTACGGTGACTCTGAAATGGCGCCTAAGGGACTCTTTATTAAGAGAATTACCCTTATAGCCGAAGACACATCCGGGACTGCTATAACGGCAGTTAAAGATCTTGTGGTTTATACCAGTTATTTTGTCGACGTAGCAGGCACATTCACCGTTACCTTCGCGGATATTCTCTGGCCTTCATTGATCACCTGGTTGGATGCGCAAACACCTACAGGTACCCAGCATATGGTCATAAGGATCTATTTTGAGGGTGAAGATACCGCCGGAAATACTCTGAACGCCTCTACTTATTTTACAGTCTGGTATTATTAATATCTTGACTTCTTTTCGTCAATAGAATATAATTACCTCTTCACGGGGAGTGGCGCAGGTGGCTAGCGCGCATGGTTTGGGACCATGAGGCCGCGGGTTCAAGTCCCGCTTCCCCGACCATTATTATTTTTAAGAGAAAAAATGCGTCCTTAGCTCAACGGATAGAGCGTCGGGCTTCGAACCCGCAGGCTGCAGGTTCGAATCCTGCAGGGCGCATTTCTCTTGAACCTTTCAACTTTTGAACAATCCCTACGCCTATACTCTCTCGATCAGTTTTTTCTCAAGAAGTTCCGCCACCATTTTCCCATTTAAATATTCATCGGGAGTTAATGCGCGATTCTTCGAAACCTTTTCCAGAAGCCCGGTGAAAAAATCCATGCGCTTCAACAATGCTTCTTCCGAGACTACTTTTTCTGTACGGAGAATAAATCCATCCTTGATAGTCAGAACATAATATCCCGGGCCATTGAAATTCTTTGCTTTGAAGACACCTGATAATTTATAGAGATATTCAAGTTCTCTCACCATGGCATCCAAAGTATTTAGATACTTATACCTGAGGTCTCCTTCGTTCTTCTGAGTCTCTTTCATTAGTTTTTTAAGTACCTTCGAAGGATTAATGAAGAAGTCATTCAATTTCTTCATATACTTTTTCCTACGGTCCTTGGATTTACACGGTGCGATGCACATGCGGGTAAGGAATTTGATACATAATGTCGGAGCTTCATAGAAATACCCTTTACAGGTTGGCAAGTCCATCAGATTTTCCAAGGTCAGAAGAACTCTATCAAGATTATATTCCTTCTTGAGAGGTCCAAGAAAGAACGCCCCTTTTGCCGGCGGTGTATCTGAAATAGTTAAGAAGAGAATATCTTGGCTCGGGTCGGTCACGATATAAGAATAGCCTTGTGGGGAGGAGACCTTTCTATTGAAGGGAGGCCTAAATCGTCTCAGGAACTTCCGCTCTTCAAATATCATCGAAAGGATATTCTTTTCTTCTATGCAGTCAATATATTTAGTACTTTCCAATAGTTCCTTTCGATGCTTATTCTCCGGCACACGCTTGATCTGTGCCCTTACTGCGGATTGTATGCTCATGCCCTTCCCAACATAGAGCACCCTTCTTTTTGAATCTCTGAAAATATATAATCCCGGAACCTTTGGGAGAGATTTGATCTTGGAGAGGGATAATTGAGTATCAAGGACAATGCCGATATCTCCATTTATATCAGTATCTTTGATAACAAACATTGATGTATGTCCCTTATATATCCGCAATTGCTTAAAATTGAAGTGACATTTGAAGCTCTTCCTTCTGAACTGATGCAAAGGAAGTGAATCAAAAAGCGACCTTTCGACCTTGCCCTCAAAACGGATCTTGCCATAGCCGTTTCGGGGAATACGCTTAAGAAGTTTATATGCATCCTCTTTGATTTTTTCCTCGCTCTTCCCGTCTAATTTCAGCTTGTATTCGAACATATGCCGGCATCTCAAATTAATGAAGGTTGACTCGATACTTGTGTTATCATCAACGGTGATATCATAGAATCCTTTTTTTTCATGTATCTCTGAAAAGGTGATCCTCTCCTGAGCTCCCGGAAAAAATATATTCTGCTTCTTTGTCTTTGGATGACGAATGATCTGTTTGCGGTGGATGTGGCCGATCCCGACATAATCGAATTCTTTCGGGATAATGTCCTTTGAAAGCACTTCAGGGAATCTTCCGAATCTGTAGCCGATAGGGCCAACTTTTGCTCCATGCAGCAATTGATGCAGCAAGAGTATCTTGAAATCAGCCCGTTTTTTGCTCCAATTCGTCTGCTCCATCGCCTGCGCAAATAATTTATTCACCCTCGTCTTACCATCTTTCATATAAGGGATGCCGCAGATCATCACCTTCTTTTTTCCCAACCGGTGTATTCGCGCTCCCGGCTGGCAGAAAACGTGAAGATTCTTAAATCTTGAAGTAAAGGAGTCGGGAAAGCAGGTTTTTTCGTGATTTCCCTTGATAAGGAATATCGGGATTCCCAAATTGTCGATCTCCAGCAGGGGCTTTATTGTCAGCTCCTGAATATAATGTGAGGGTTCTCTGTCGAAAAGGTCTCCTGTATGCAGGATAAAGTCGATGCCTTTGGCGTGCTTCAGAATATAATCGGTGATCAGAAAATAATTCTTGAAAAAGTCCTTTCCTCTGAATATCTCGGGATCCTGTCCTTTTGAGGCAGGAAAGTGGTCGCCAAGATGGGTGTCACTGAAGTGAATGAATCTCATCAGAACCTTGTCTCCAGAAAAATATCAAAGCGTTTCTGTTTCAGATCCATGTCGAGATTGAGAAAATGCGCGTCAAAAAAGGCATCAAGCGTATTGTAGACCCAAAATACTACGAGAGCGGTTATCAAATATTGATTCAGATAATACATCTCCTCATACTTATCATAAAGGGCTTCAACATCTCCCGGGGCAGTTTCAAATGCCGTCAGATATTGATCATAGGCGCTCTGAACGCCCTCGTATCCGTTAAAACTGTAATATGTTCCGGCCCCCGCTAAAGAGAAGAATAGAACCGCCTTAATGATCTTCCCATTAAAACCCTGTCCCAAGCCCGGCATCAGAAGGGATTGCCCTCCTCTAACCCATGGGGGCGCAGCACTTTCTCCGCAGGGAAAAGAAAAGGAAAGAAAAGTGAATAGCGTTATGAGGAGAGGGAGTAATACTTTTTTAATATGATCTCCTTCACAGTATTTTTGAACCCTTTATCGAGGAACTTTACCATCGGTGCCCATTCTCCATCTACTTTTATAGCGGGGTCACCGATGCCATCACCGTATCTCCCACCGATAAAAACGGGAATCGACTTGATCAGAAATTCACCATTGATCTCTATTTCACCGTAGCCTTTCAGTGTTCCACTGTCTTTGGCCCTCACATCGGCCTTCGTGATCTCGGTCTTCGACGCGCTGGCTATGCTTTTATTGATTATGGCATCGGCCACCATTGCCAGGAAGCCAGGGTCATTTGCCCATACGAAGTAGTATTTCTTCCCATTCCACTCATTATAAGGCATTATAGCCTTTCCATTTGTAATGGTAATTCCCGATATCTTGATCTTCTCATTGATAGTGATACTGTATTTCCCGTCGTCTGTCTTTGCGAAAGCTGTTATCTTTGAAGTAAAATCTTTCTTTACCGCTTCTTTGACAACTTCCTTTTTGACCTCTTCAGCTTCTTTTTTTGCTTCTTGCTCTTTTTCCTGAAGATACTCATCCTCATCTTCTCCAAGCGATTGATCAAAGACAACATCTTTCATATCGTCCGCATCGACAGAAGTAGAGTCGAACTTGCGCTCTACCGGCTGTGAAGTATCTTCCTTGGCGCACGCCGCGAACAGCAGAATAATGATAGCAACAAAAATTATTGTGAACTTCTTCATACTTAACCCTCCTGGGTATCCAGAGCTGTGTTCTTAAATATTTCTTCTACGCTTGTGATCCCTTTCAGGATCTTGATGATGCCTGACTTCCTCAGGGATTTCATTCCTTGCTGATAGGCGATCGCCTTGAGCTCAGAAATCGGCTTGTGTAGATTTATCGCATTCTTGATCTCCTGAGAGATCCCGAGTACTTCATAAACGGCGGTTCGCCCCTTATAACCGGTGCCACTACATTTCGGGCATCCTTTTCCCTTGTATACCTTAACGTCATTCACCTTCTCGGCGGGTATGCCCAGCTCGATAAGATTTTCTTTAGTGGTGTCGGTATCTTCGATTTTGCAGCTTGAACAGACCTTCCTCACGAGCCTCTGCGCGACGATCATCAGGAGCGAACTTGAGATATTGAAAGGCTCGACCCCCATGTTTATCAAACGCGCAATAGTATCTACCGCCGAGTTCGTATGGAGCGTCGCAAAGACAAGGTGGCCTGTCTGCGCGGCCTTGATGGCTATGTCACCCGTTTCCAGGTCTCTGACCTCACCGATCATTACGATTTCGGGGTCAGCCCTCAGGAAAGATTTCAATGCCGCGGCAAAAGTAAGTCCGATCTCCGGTTTTGCCTGTACTTGATTCAATCCTTCGATATCGAATTCCACAGGGTCTTCAACCGTCATTATATTGACCTCTTCAGAGTTAAGGAGTTTCAATGATGTTGACAAGGTCCATGTTTTTCCGGAACCTGTGGGGCCGGTGATCAGGATCATGCCCCAGGGTGACTCTATACTCTTTTTAAAGATCTCCATTTGATCCTGTTCAAATCCCAGCATATCAAGGGTAACCTCTCCTTCACCCTTATCCAGGATTCTGATAACCACCTTTTCGCCATGTACACAAGGTACTGTGGCAACTCTGAGATCGATCTTACGGCCCTCATACTTGACCTGTGCCTTTCCGTCCTGGGGAACTCTTCTCTCAGATATCTTAAGGTGAGAGATGATCTTAATTCTGGAAACGATCCCCATTATGAAGTTTTTGGGCAATTGGTCAGCGGTTTTCAGAACTCCGTCATTCCTATACCTCAATCTTACATATGTATCATAGGGTTCTATATGAATATCAGAAGCACCTTTTCTGATCCCGTTGAAAATTATCTGATTGACCAATTTTACCATTGGCTTTTCTTCGCCCCCGATGGCTTCTTCGGTCTCCTCATCCATCTCCTCTCCGTCAAGGCTCATTACCTCCATTACGGTATCCTGGAAATCCTTGGTCTTATCCTCAATGGTTTCCTTGGCGGATTTATAGTATCTGTCGATCGCGTCCAGAATGCTTCTTTCGGTGGATATCGCCGGTTCGATGGTACAGTTGGTGATGAAAGTGAGATCTTCAATAAGCTTTCTGTCTTCCGGGTCCTGCATGACCACTGTCAGTGTATCTCCCAATTTCTCTATGGGAACTACCTGATGTTTCTTTGCCACATCCGGGGGAATAAGAGCCAGTACTTCCTTTTCTATTTCCCAATTGTCGAGGTTTACCGCGATTATTCCAAGCTGCTGCTGAAGAAAATTCAATACCTTTTCTTCATCCACCATTTTCTCTGAGATAATGATCGAGCCTAATTTCCCGCCTTGTTTTCCCTGTATCTCCAGGGCGCTGTCGAGCTGTTCCTGAGTGATCATTCCTTCTTTTAATAACATTTCTCCAATTCGCATAATTACTCCTATTCAGCAGAGAAGAAAGCCGAATAACCTTTGTATGTTTCCCAAAGATCCGCTTTTGAAACGATCTCAAACGGGGAATGCATACCTAGAAGTCCCGGCCCGGCGTCTATACTATGTATACCCCATTTGGAAATGTGTTTGGCAATAGTGCCGCCTCCACCTTCATCGACCTTTCCAAGTTCGCCAAATTGCCATTGCACCTTGGCTTTATTAAATATATTCCTTATTTTTGCTGTGAATTCGGCAGTCGCTTCATTTGAAGAGAATTTGCCTCCGCTGCCGGTGAATTTCGTTATAACGATCCCGTAGCCCGATATCGCAGCATTGTCAACATCATGAACTTCCTTGAAAAGAGGATTGACCGCGGCATTGACATCAGCGGAAATGGCCTCCGAAAGGTGCATCGTTCGGGAAAGAGTATAATGGTCGGAGACCTTTTCTTCCCTTTGAAGGAGGTCCGCGATGATATCCGCCAGCCAATTGGATTGTGCGCCTGTCGCTCCATCTGACCCGATCTCTTCCTTATCGATCAGGAACGCGATCGAGGTATACTTCGGTTGCGGTGAATCAAGCATTCCACGGAAAGCGGTATATGCGCATACTCGGTCATCTTGTCCGTATCCACCGACCATTGAGCGGTCAAAACCGACATCTCTCGGATCATCCGCAGGTACGACCTCGAGGTCTGCGGATACGAAGTCCTCTTGAACGATCCCATATCTGGAATGAAGGAGTTCTAAAAGGAAGGAAGTAAGTTTTTTCTTGTCCTCTTCGCTTTTAACCTCTTTCTGTCCTGCCAATATCTTCAATTGTTCTCCGGAGACGAGTTCCGAAACGCCTTTGGAATATTGCACTTTCTTTGCGAGATGAGGCAGCAGGTCAGGTATTACGAAAACCGGATCACCGGGATCTTCTCCAACCGAGATCTTTACTTTGTCTCCATTGCCCTTTATTACAATGCCGTGTATCGCTAATGGCCGTGAGAGCCACTGATACTTCTTGATCCCGCCATAATAATGGGTCTTCAGCATACTCAAATTAGAGTCCTCAAAGAACGGCTTCTGCTTGAGATCCAGCCTGGGGGAATCGAGATGAGCCCCGATTATCCGAACGCCTTGTGAGACCGGTTTTTTACCTTTTCTCACGATAGCGATAGCATGGTCCCTATTGACATAGTAGAGTTTCTTCCCTGATTTCCCGGTAGAAACGGCGCATTTATATCCTGCCTTCTTTGCATTTTCGCGGAAAAAATCTACGGCTTCCCTTTCGGTCTTTACAAGTTTAAGAAAGGCCTTATATTCATCGGCGAATGTCATAACGGTTTTTTCTTCGGTCTGAGAATATACTGTCCAGAGATTTTTTAACTCAAAGGAAAGCTTATCCTTCTTTTTTTTCTTATTGGGCATTGAGTACCTCCTCGATCTTTTTTATATTTTCTTTATCAACAGGATTCAAGAGTTTCTCCTGTGCCAATATTCTGTAATATTCATACGCTCTCTTATATTGCTCAATAGTTAAACAAGAGCTTGCCATAACCCTCACAAATGTGATGAATTCCGGTTCTTCAAGAAATTCCGGCTTTATATACTTTATGGCCCTGCTGCCTGTCGCGACAGTCTTCTCGGGATCTTCCAGGATGAAGAAGGTGTAAAGCGTCATATCCTTCCAAAGTTCCCAGCTTTGAGGGTTGTTCCGTATTCCTTCCATGAGAAAATCTCTCCCCTGGTCCTTCTTCCCCCAATGCCTGTAAAGCAAGAATGCGCCCATACTGTAAGCCTTTACGAAATGAGGGTCGATCATAACGGCATATTTCATAAGAAAGAGAGAGCTCTTTTCGGAATTTGCGGCTTTGCCGCTAAATTCCCACATATGATGGTAGATATCGATCCTGTTCCAGAGAAATTCCGCAAAGAACTCTCTTGCCCTGAGTTCCGCCCTTGTGGCGATGCTGTCCTCTCTCCCAAGTGCGCCGGGTCTGACACAGATCATGTTCAACAAAGTAAAGCCAAGGCAATAGGACAATAGCGCGATAATAAGGATGTGCAGATATCTTCTATTCATTTTTGAACAACTTGATGTAAAGTACAGCCCCCATTAGTATATAGAGTATTCCTTTAAAGAACATTCCCTCAATTATTCCCGGATTGTTCCAGGGATGGTTAAGGATCTTGATATGCATAAAGTCCAGGTCTGACCGGAGCAGGATGTCGTCTTTTCCCGATCCTTCAATTTCATGGTCCGAGCCGTGTGTCATATGCCCAGGAACGATCATCGTATCCTTATAGCGGTCTCGAATGTGGAATCCCAGAAAAAAAGAGATGATAAATAAGAGAATGAACGCAATGGTGAGAAGGGTATTTTTCTTCATCAGAATTCCTTCTTTCCAAAGATCCATGCGGCGAATAATACCAAAAAGAACATATAGCCGCCCATGTACAGAAGCACGGATATGATATACCAGATATTCAAATGGCTCAATTGCATGACGGCGAGCTTGATATCCATGAACTCACTGTTAGGCAAGATGAATTTGATCAATTTTATTATTACAACCACCCATTGAGGATATGTCTGGGCAACTACCATATCTACATAGTCATAGGAGATCATGGCAAAAATATATGAGATGAAGGATGCCATCACCATGATGGTCGGCCTTAGGAAAATCGAGAAAAATATCAATATCGAAGTAAAAATGAAAAGGAAAAAATTCCGGAATATTATAGCCAGGAGCGTATAGGCCGCATACTCTTTGAGAGGAGCAAAGGCAAAAAACATAACAGCCAGCATGGTGAGTACTGTATAGATTCCGACAAATGCGTATATCCCGATGATCTTCCCGAGGAGGTATTGTACCTTATCTGTCGGTTTTGAAAGCACAAGATATATTGACTTCGTCTCGACCTCCCTTCGAATATGCCCCGCTGTAATGGCGAGGATCAGAATAAAGCCGAATATCTCATAAACAAAGAGTATCGAATCGACCAGTACCAGCGGTTGAACTCCTATGCCGAAAATATTCAGTGAACGCATCAGATATATGAGGATCAGCTCGATAAAGAAAATTCCGTAAAGAATCTTCTTTTTCAGTAATTTGAGAAAGGTGAAATGCGCGATATTGATGATATTATTCATCGTCTGCCCCTAAAAGCACCCTGGAGAAAAAGTCCGATACCCTTTCTCTTTCACGGTAGAATTCGATGATCTCTACCTTGTGTTCCTTAAGCTTGTTAAATAGCTCTTCCTTTTCATTCAATCCGATACGGAGCTCAATTTCTCCTGCCGGATTCTTTGTGCCCTGATACTTTTTAATTATATCGGCGGGACATTTTTCGGAAGTCCGGAGCAAATAAGTACTTCTTATCTGAAGCAGTTTGTCCTTCGCGCCATAGCGCAGTAGCCGTCCATTATGCAATATCCCTAAATGGTCGCAAAGCCCTTCCGCTTCATCCAGAAAGTGAGTTGACAAGAGTATCGTTTTTCCCTTATCCTTTTCATTTCTTACAAAATCCCGGATCTCCCTCTGGGAAATAGGGTCCAGTCCGGAAGTCGGTTCATCAAGGATCAGCAGCTCAGGTGAATGCAAAAGAGCCTGTATGATGGCTACCTTCTGCGCCATACCTTTTGAAAAGGCCGAGATCGGCGTATCTTTATAGCCCAGTATGCCGAACATCGATAGAAGCTCATCAATGCGTTTCAATAATACTGCCTTATCTATCTTGAAAAACCTGCCATAAAAAAGAAGCGTTTCCTTGGCGGTAAACTCACGGTCGAGATATGAGGTCTCGGGGAGATATCCCACTTTTTGCTTTGCCTTTACATCGCAAGGGGGCCTTCCCAAAACAAATAATTCCCCCTTGTTCGGGTGAAGCAATCCGAGAAGGAGCTTGATCGCGGTTGTTTTTCCCGCGCCGTTTCGCCCAAGAAGCCCGAATATCATGCCTCGCTTCACTGAGAATGTAACATTATTCAAGCCGGTGATCTTCTTGCCGTTCTTTTTATAGATCTTGGTAACATTTTTCAGTTCAATGATCTTGGAATCATGCCCAATGGTCAATGTTCACCTCTTTGAATACATTATCATTTCTTTCCAATTCCTCGAGCAGGGCTTCCCCCTCTTTGAAGAATTTCCCTGTTTCCGCATATTCCGAGTAATGCTCGAACAGTTTCGAGAAATTTTCCCAATGAAAGGTTATCCTGTTTTCGGAATAATCCCGTGCAGACCATGTTGAGATTAGAAATTGCCAATCTGAGGATTCCAGAAGGAGCAGCTCTCTGGCGAGCTGTTTTAATATGCGCCGCGCTAATTTGTCCTTGCGGTCATGTTCCTGGACGGCTTTTACAAAAGTGTCTTCCGCCTGGTATATTAATTTCCAGGTCCATTTCGTCCAATCGTTCATCCAGATATAGTGGAAGCCGCCCTGTCCCCAGGAACCTTCGGGGAGAGACACCTTTCCCCGAACCTGGTCAACTTCTACAGGCTGAGATGCGAATTCCGCCTGCACCTTAGTGCTTTTCGCCAGGTTTCTGAAAAGAAGCTCGATCCAATGCACGCCTTCGAACCACCAATGCCCGAAAAGCTCGGCATCGTAAAGCGCTACGATCTGGCTATTTTCTTTCTTTTCTTTTGATGCGATGTTATCCAGCAGAGATACAAAATGTTCTGCATGACGGCGTGAACGGTCAAGCGCTTCTTCAGGATCATACGGGAGCTTGTCTCCCAGTGAAACATCACCCCCCGTGACACGCCAGTACTTGTGCCCGCCCGGGAATTTCTTTTTATGGAATTCTAAATAATTGGGGTCTCCGGGATAGCCGTCCTTAGCGCTCCAGACCTGAGACCCGGTCTTCTCGTCCCGGATCAAAACATATACGGGATCCCTTTCATGTTCATGAATGAGATAAATATTATGTTCGTTCAATTCCTTATCGAGATTCTTGCCCGTGCTATTTTTATTAAATTGTTCCCATAATGCTTGCAGTCCTTTGAATCTTTCAAGGTAAACCCCTTTTGCTTCAGAGTTTCTGATCATGTGAGTGTCCGTGAAGAAATACTTTATTCCATGTTTGGAGAGGAATTCCTCAACGCCTTGTCTCTCTTTGGGCTCACCTCCGCCAAGGGGAGATTCCCAGAGGTATGCCGGACGGTAGGCGTTCTCGGGCAGCCAGATCCCTCTTGGTTTCCTCTTGAAGTGCTTCTTGAAACAATCGACAGCTGTGCCTATTTGGCCAGAGATCGCATTGTCGTTACCCAGCAGGGGAAGATATCCATGTGTCGCGGCGCAGGTGATCACTTCAATACTGCCTTCTTTGTCCAATCGGGCGTATTCCGCTACGATATTCTCATTGATCTCCTCAAAGAACTCAAGTGTCTGCCTGTAGTAATTATCCCAAAAAAGCGCAAGGTCATAGAGATTGCTTTGGCCGGTCTTCTTGAAATAAATGGAATCATCAATAGCATTTCGGATCTTGATCTGCAGATAATCCTTGAATCCCGCCTTGAACTCCCTCATGGACAATTGTTCAAGAAGGATCGGTGTAATATTCAAGGTCATTTTGGCATTGATCCCATCAGCTTTCAGGGCCTGAAATGACCTTAAAATGGGAATGTATGTCTCGGCTGCCGCTTCATGCAGCCAGTCGGTCCCATGTGGCCATGTGCCATGATTTACAACATAGGGCAGATGGGCATGCAGAACAAGGATAAAATTGTGTTTATTCATAGGATAATTATACACATTCTTATAGATAATTGCAAGACGGCAGGAACCATCGGGCGCCCTTTCAAACGTTACCGTAATTTTGAAAAAACATGGAAATTAGTGTAAAATCCTCTTATGAGAGGACTTTCTTTTCTATTGCTTATTTTTCTGATCGCATGCCCTGCATTCGGAGAGGCTCTCGATCTTTCCGGAGAGGGGATACAGATCAAGCGGTATTCAGATTTCTATGAATACTTTATTTCAAGCGGTACGGTGAAGGATTCCGAAGGTGCAACGATCTCCGGCGCCAATATCAGATTATGTAAAAAAGATGAGGGCTATCACCTGCATACGGATGATCCGGTGTATTTTTCATCTCCACGGATAAGATCGATACACTCACAAGGCATGGACTATTATTCCGGCGAGAAGGAAGGGGTTCTGGCCCCTCCAGTTGTGGCTTACACCGATGATGGCGTCCTTTCCTCCGATGATCCGGTACGTTTCAGCAGCGGCTCATTAAGCGGCGACGGGAGCTTTGTTTTCCGGTCAGAGGAGCATACCCTCTACGGAACCGGGTATTATTACGGAGACGATGTGATCACGGTCGCTGAGAATATACGGTCTGAAGGTTCAGGGGGAATCTTCCTCGGTGATAAAGGGAGATATGATCTGGGTTCCGGCGAATTGATATTATCCTCACCCGGTGAGTTTATCGGAAACGACCGGCGCTTGTTTTTTGATGACCTTATCTTTAATGAGCAGACGGGTGATCTTAAAGGCAGTAATATTGTCATTATAGGAGATACTTCTCTCAGTGGTGCGCGGTTCACAGGTTTGATGAAAGAAGGGCAATTGGTGGATTATCGCCTGGAAGGTGAGCCGGTGATCGAACTTGAAGGGAATACGATCACCGGAAAAGTGCTTATCGGAGATACTTCGACAGCGGAGATGAAGGGAACTCCGATGCTGACCATACATTCGAATACCGAAACGATACAATTATTTCCCGAAGAGCTGCTCTACAGTATATCCGAGAAGCGCGCTTATTGCACGAAGATAATTAGGGGGAGTGATACTTCGGGCAGAATATATTTCGCCCGCGGCCTTGAGTTGTTCAGAAATGGTGATCTGTTGATAAATAACGGCTTCACCGTTTACGGCACCGATCACCTTCTTTCGAGCATCAGCGTACGGATGGATTCCGGCACAATGACGCTTTCCGGCGACGGCCACCTCATCATCTCTCCTGAAGATGAAGCAGAATACTCCGTGTATTTTTCAACCGCTGTCCTCGACGATATATCCGCAAAGAGGGCTTTTCTGCCTTTCGCTGTTCTGGAAAGGCCGGATGAACTAGCTCGCTGTGATTCTCTTAATATCTCATGGGCTGATACGAGGACACTCTCAGGAAGAAACCTTGAGCTATATTCCGAAAAGGATAAATTCTATTTGCAGACACCCGAATTTTACGGCGAGGGCGACTTGATCTTTTTCCCGACCGCGACCGATCTTTTCAGTATTTCGGGAACGATGGACCGGTCTTTTGATCTGGACCCCTCCCAGGTCGATCAGCAGATCAAGGCCTCCAAAGCCTATTATGACCGTTCAAGCGGAGAACTGTACGCAACCGGAGTCTTGACTAAGCAGGAGCAATGGTGGATCTATTCACGCCGGCTTCTGATAAAAGACAGCACGACCCTGTATTTGAAAGGCGCCAAGGTAACGACATGCGACAATTGGAACCCTCATTATCATTTCGCGGTTTCAGACCTGAAGATCATAAGAGAGGATAAAATGATGTTCCGTTCCGCCCTGTATTATATCGGCGGCCTTCCGATATTGTACCTTCCTTTCTATGTGCGCGACATTGATCCTGATGAGGGAATGCTCGTGACAAGGCTCGGGCGGGAAAGTTATTCCGGTTATTTCATTAAGAACAAGATACTCTTTCGCCCTGACGGTTCCACGAAATGGAAGCTGAATTTGCTTCTGGATTATATGACAGAGCGGGATCTTGGATTGGGAGTTGAGGGCAAATATAAGATTAAGAACGGCTCAGGAGAAGGGATCGTCTATTTCAACAGGGATTGGAATAATATATTCGTAAAGGACAGTTCTTATACTGATATGTATAAAGTAAATATATCCGCTCTGCAAAGGGTTTACGGCGCGCATATGAGATTGTCTCTTGACCTCAGCAACGAAAGCTATATGAATCGTTACTTTCAGGCGTATGATGATTATATTAATCAGAAAGAATTCATAAACAAAACGAGTGTTTCCGGAAATATTTTCAAGCTCCTCCACCTTTCGGCCGCCGCCTCCTTCAGGAAATACGAATACGCGTCTTCCGAGTCCACCGAAGAGACCCTTCCTTCAATTTCTTTGAGCTTAAGAAGAATCCCTATCGGCCCGCTCTATTTACAAATGAACAATAATTATCTCAGGAAGAATTCGGTCGGCAGCGGAGCCTCATCCGCTGTTCTTTCAGTTAAGCCGCTGAATATGCGGATTCTGACATTGAATTTTGGAGGCACCTTCGCCATGAGTTACCGACAAAATGCAAAGGATTCTCAGTATCTTACCTTCTTACATACTCCGCTGACGATCGGCTTTTCCTCGAATGCTTACAGGATCTATGGAAGCGGAGATCTACAAATCAAACATACGGTCAACCCCTCTCTTTCATTCAGATACGACCATCCTTTTCCCATTTCTTCAGAAGCCGACTTGATAGGAACGGCGGGATATTTTTCTTCCCCTGTAAGAAGCCTCAGTTTTAAGATGAAGAATCTGATATCGTATAAGATCGGCGACCGGGTCAAGAATTTCGGCGAACTCTCTCTTTCGGGATACTATGATTTTTCTTTGAAAAAGATCCCGGGCATACAGATCTATTCTACTATTTCTCCTTATCGCCTATCCCTCTCGGCCTATTATGATCTCTTAGCGGAGGAGTTGAAATACTTCAATCTCTCAACGAGTAAAAGTTTCGGTAAATTTAATATATATACAACATTGTATAAATATGCTGAATTCACGCAAACACTGGCACTATCATATTCAGGGGAAAATTTGACTTTTCGTATAGGCTTGGGGTACAATTACCATGGAAGCAATATTGCGGAGAGATTTTACAAAAGAGATATTGACTTGTCTTTTCCGCTGCATTGCTTCGTAGTTAAATTGACATATCAACAGCAGTATATCGGAAATGCTCTTTCCTTGAACAAATTTCTCTTCTCTGTGGAGATAGGTAAATTCCCGGGTAGCGATCTGAAGATAGAAGGTGATTTTTTGAATGATATTTTAAGTGTGATGGGTAATCGAGAACCCATGCCAATATAAGGAGTGATTATGAAGACAGCTCCCCGTCCCGGCTGGGACGAATACTTTATGCGCCTGACATATGATGTTGCCCGGCGGTCCACGTGTCTGCGAAGAAGGGTTGGCGCCGTTCTGGTCAGGAATAACAGAATAATCGCTTCCGGGTATAATGGTGCTCCCAATAAATTGAAGCATTGCCTTGACCTTGGCTGTCTCAGGAATGAAATGGAGATAGAATCTGGAACGAAGCTCGAGATCTGCCGGGGCCTGCACGCAGAACAGAACGCACTTATTCAAGCTGCGAGGTTCGGAACATCTACCGATAAATGCACATGTTATATAACACATCACCCATGCATCATATGCGCAAAGCTTCTTATCAATGCGGGGGTTGAAAGGATCGTCTATTCTGAGGGGTACCCTGATAAGAAGGGGTTATCATCAAGCTTTCTAAAGGAAGCGGGAGTTAAAGTTGAGCAATATGAATAAAGTAACGGCCTTTAGTATTTTTTTGCTTCTTGTCACGGGATGTTCTTTTGACGTCAAAGATGTACCGCCTGTAAATCCGGAAATGATAAGTAAACTTATATACACTTCAGACCTTCCTATAAGGGTCTTTACCGGCTGCGGCGATGCCGCCATCATTGTTGATGACGGGGTCAAATATCTCTCTTCCGGGAAGACGGAAGATATCAGCTTCAGTGTTAATGCAGTTGCTTCGCAGATCTTCAAAATTAAGTGCATTGGAAGTAAATTCTATATCTGTACCTTCTCAGGACTTTTCGAGATCGATCCTTCCCAAAAGGAGATCAATGGCTATTTTACATCAAATCAAACCGTATCTTCTGACCGTGTGAACGATATTTGCGGAAATGACGATATTCTCTTTGCCGCGACCGATAACGGGCTTACCGTGCATACATTGAATCCCGCATTGAATATACAATATGAGAAGTACAAAGGGATACGCACGATCGATTCATGGTATTCGCTTGATACGGAGAATTCTCCGATCTCGGACAATGAATGTCTCAAGTGTGAGCTTATCGGCAATCTTCTTTGTATCGTTACCGCAAGTGCTGTTACCATTTATGACCTTGATCTGGATACTGTTGAAAACTATTCCTATGGTGAATTCTTTGATGGCTTCAAGGTTACGGCTGTCCACTCTATAAACGGAAGAATATTCTTTGCCACATATAACGGCCTGTACTCTTATGACAGCAGCACACGATCATGGGAAGATTATCCGTCATCGGGAATGGTGACCGATCTGCGCATAGATCAACTGGCATCCTCGGGTGATAATCTATATGTTATGACCCCTTCGCAAGTATATTCCTTCAACACATTTTCCGGAATATTTGAGGTTATTGTATCTCTCTCCGAATTGCCGGGCAGCAGTTTTACCTCCATTGTTTCCAAGGATGATGAGCTCTTTCTGGGGACTTCCGCCGGCCTTATTTCCATCAGCGGCCCCGCAGGCGTTTTGAATAAAATATGGAACGGTTGTGTGAATGAGGTTAAGATCGGTGAAGGAGGGGTATTGACGGTGATCAGTGAAAAAGAGATATTTATCTTTAATTAGAGTATTACTTATCTTGGCGGCATTTTTTTCAATGCTGCATTTTTCCTTCTTTAATACAGAGGATGGGAGGCCCTTGGGGAATGTTGTTCTGAATAAATGGCTATCAGCACCGGATTACAATGCTACTGCGGATATCAAGGGCTTCCCTGTACAATACTCCATATTGACGGCAAAGTTAGTAACTCTTTGCGGAGCCGCCCTTGTGAGAGTGCTTATTCCTTTACTCTTAATGGTTTCTCTGCTTGCTTTTCTGCTGATCAAAAAAGACGATGAGGCCTTGCTGATCTCTTTGCCGTTTATCCTTGTGATGGGATATTTCGGTAATTGGAATCTATCTTCATTGGGATTGATATTTCTGCTGTCCGAGTGGCTATATGCCAAAAATGGGAAGATCATCGGCACTCTTGTATTTGGAATTCTGGCAGTAAATATAACACCCTTCGCATTTCCGTTCGCAATGTATATCTTCTGCAGATCAAGAGCAAAAGCCTGGTTTCTTCCTCTGCTTTTTCCGATACAATTTTACCTTGCTCCATTTCTTGGATTCTACTATCAGCCGTCTTTGTTCTATTATTTGATATGGTCTCCTTTCAGCATCGTTTCCATTCTGCTTGCTCCCGCCTATGTCCTTGCCAGAACATTAAGAAAAAAGAGCAACATCCGGGTATATGCTTTGCTGTTGATATCAATTCTGGAGCCGCTTACACTGCCATTTGTTTTTATTCTTTTGATCACTGAAGAATTGATCTCTTTTCGCCCAAAACTCATTTTTGCCGTATTATCCATACTTTTGATAATGGTTTTCTGGAACGGTGTTCCTCTGGGCAAAGGAAAGGTCCACCGGCGCAATTCCCCTGATCTGTTTATCTATGGGGATCTTGTAAACCTGTATAAAATGCCACATTACGGCCGGATGTTCAATTTTCCGGTGAACGGCCCTGCTCTGGATGCGGTTCTTTTTCCGAAATTTCAAGCTGCAAGGATCCCTTTCTCGCGGGAAAGCATCTCTTTTACGGATCAATTGGCAGAAATACTTACAGCGGAAGGTAAGATGTGGGCACCGGAAGACACAGGCGTTATCGTTCTTCCCGTCAGTATGATCTTCAACCGTTCATCACTTTTTTATAAATTGTCATCTTCGAATAATTGGCTGCTTACCTATATGGACGGAGATATGATCGTCCTGGACAGAGATCCCGATCTTCACATAGTAATGTTCCGGGGCCCTTATCTCTTTCAGATGCTCTTAAGGGGAGAATCGCTTGCTCCTTATGAAAAGGAAGAGATCTGGGAATATGTTGAATCTCTGGGAAGGGATTACAGGGATGAAAAAACATTTGCGCTATCTTACCTGACCGCCGCCCTCTTAGAAAATGAATTTATACAAGAAGGTATAAAGAAGCAGATGCGGGAGTACGCCGGCCTGAGGTTGAATATGGTAATGGCAATGACCGATCCGGAGAAGTTGCCAGCCGCGCTAGCGGCCGACCCGTATAATCCGGATCTGTGGAAACTTGCGGGTGAGGTCAAGGGCGGGCCGATGTTCTTCGGTATAGAAAAGATACTGAGATGCGGTGAAAAGGAGTTCTGAGCAGTGCGTGATAAGGAAAAAATAAAGCTATTTCTTACACGAAAGAGCGTGAGAAAATATAAAGAAGCTCCAATTGACAGAGAAATGATCGATTCTATACTCGAGGCGGCCCGCTGGGCCCCGTCGGCGCGGAATCGTCAACCTTGGGAATTCATTATCATCGATGATCCTGAATTGAAAAGCAAGGCCGTCAAGGCCACGGGGATCAATACCAATATCGGTTTTCTCAATTCTGCGCCTGTGCTCATCGTGGGATTGGCCGACAAAAAAAAGAATCTGAGGTTCAACGGAATAGATTATTATCTGGTCGATTTTGCCATTGCCATGGAGCATTTGATACTGGCGGCATGGGAGTATGGACTTGGCACCTGTTGGGTCGCGTGGTTCTCTTCTAAAAAACTGAGATCTCTTCTTTCCATTCCAAAAAGATTTGAGATCGTTGCGATCTCTCCCCTTGGCTATCCTTCGGATTCCTCTCCGGGAATGATGGAAAAGATCTCTAAATTAAGTGTTGGCTCAAAGAATCGAAAGGAGCAGAAGGATTTTGTGTTTTTCAACGGGTATGGGAGATGATCGATCCGCTGAGATTCCTTCTTCAAAGACACGGCTTTATACATAATCTCGTTTCACGTGTGGAATTCGGAAAAAAGTATTCAGCGATGATGCTAAAGGACGGTTCCATCGGTGTTTGCGCAAACCCCGGCGGCGCACTCTCCGTAGATCACAGCTCTTCCCCTTTTCCTGATCTTGATAATCTTGCCGACCGTATTATTTACAATTGCTATGTCAATGCGATCTTTAATATCGACAGTCCTCATCTTTCTCATATGGACATCTTTGAAGCCATTGATTTCTCTTCTTTTGACTGTATTGTCATGATCGGCATGTTCAGACCTCTCGTCCGTAAATTTAATTCAGAGAATATCTCCTTGGCGGTCTTTGACAGAGACCCCACGAAATCCGATAGTTTCTCCGTAGAAGACGAATTCGCGTCTCTGGAAAAAGCTGATTGTGTGATAATGACCGCCACGGCGGTCTCTAATGGAACCTATGTTTCACTATTAGAACATATATCGGAAGATGCTTCGATCTATTTGCTCGGGCCATCCGCCACGAACGATCCTGAAATGATGAGAGAGTACCGGATAAATGGGATCTTCTCGTCAGTTTTTGAAAAAAACGATATGAAAATACTTGACATCATTTCCCGCGGGGGAGGAACCAAAGAATTCCAGCCCCACGGAAAGAAAACAATATTATTTTCGGATCAGGTATAATCTTTTAAGAGTCCTGTCCGTTCATTGAATTCATTGATCTCTTCATCCCACTTTTCATAGGAATGGAATTGTTTGGTCCAATAATCATCATCATACCACTGTGCATTGAGTTCTTCGACATCCTTACCCTGCTGCTCTATCCAAGTGAAATACTTGAGATTATGCATTCTTTTTCTGTCATAATAGGAAAGCTCCAGCATATGATCTGTCCCAAGGCCATACAGATACCTGGACATATCGGCTGAGGCTTGCAGTGCAGTGTATTCTCCGGCGTTCTCCCTTTCTTCTTTTATTCTGGATCCGTACATCTCCATGGAATCCGTGAGTACGGTGAAGATAACATCTTTTTCTGTCATTTCGTAATACTTGGCCATTTTGATCGCTCCTTGAACATTCGCGATAGAGGAGATGCCGAGAAGGTCCAATTTGTCCAGTATATCTTGAGTAATCCCTGTTTCCTTGAGTAGGTCATGCCCTGCTTTTTCATTAAAAAGTCTCATCAAAGCGATAGAAGCGTTGTCGTCTATATCCACGACCATGTCCATGTTCTTTACATTGTGTATCCATGGAACATGCTTGTCGCCGATCCCTTCTATACGATGTCCGCCATAACCATTGTAAAGTAATGTAGGGCATTGTAATGCTTCGCCTGCGCCGATCTTCATGGTGGGGAATATTTCCTTCAGGTATTCACCGCATCCTAAGGTGCCAGCGGATCCCTGGGTAAGGAAAATAGCAGATAGTCTTGAATCTTCACCCTTGATCTGATTGAAGACCTCTTCCATGGCAGATCCGGTAGCGACATAATGCCAGATGGCATTACCGATCTCATCGAATTGATTAAGGACGATGATCTCATCTCCTCTTTCTTTTTTCAGTTCATGGCATTTGTCGTATATCTCTTTTACATTGCTTTCACATCCGGGAGTGGCGAATATCTCCGCGCCGACCTTCTCAAGCCAGTCAAATCTCTCTCTTGACATTCCTTCAGGAAGGATCGCTATTGCGTGGCATGCCAGAAGGTATGAATCATATGCTCCGCCTCTGCAATAATTGCCGGTTGACGGCCATACCGCCTTCTGTGTAGTCGGGTCGAATTCTCCGGTAAGCAAGCGGGATATGAGTGGCCCAAATGTGGCGCCTACCTTATGTGCACCTGTCGGGAAATATTTTCCAACAAGGCCGATGACCCTGGCCTTCACTCCGGTCAATTCACTTGGGAATTCGATGAAGTTCACATCCCCGAATCCGCCTCCGGATTTTACAGGCTCGTTCTTCCAGGTGAGTCTGAAGAGGTTTCGTGAATTCAGGTCCCATAGACCGATATTCTTCAATTCTTCTTTGATCCCTTCGGGTATCTTATCGGGGTCTCTTAATTGTTCATAAGTAGGAAGGATAATATTTCTTTCCCTGCAGCGTTTAATCGTGTTTTCAAGTACCTTTTCTTTTGATGTCATTGCGTTAAACTCCTGGGTCTCTTAAGACCCTAAAAGACATTTTATCACTTAAAACAGGCAAAATCAAGAACAGGCAAGGGGACGCTTCGCAGAGGTTAGAGTCTGGAGGTTGGAGGTTGGTGCGAGAAGAAGCATGGGACAGAGCACAAGGGACAAGGCACAAGTGGGAAGAATACAATTCTTGCAAAATGAAAGAAATATAGATATAATGAAAGAGCAAGGAGAAAACGTGCAGGAGATAGGATATCAAAAAGTACAAAAACATATAATTTCCGGTCAACTCGCCATGTGGCTGACGCCTGTGCTTCTTATCATTTCTCTTCTCTTCTATGGTTGTGCCGACCCCTTTGGAAAGTATTTTCTCATGGTAACGGCCATCCTTTGGGCGGTGTTTTCACTGTATTGCGCAAATAGGAAAAAGAAACTGTTCTTTACAGGACATATCAAGTTATTTGTTTTTTTCTCCTCCCTGCTGTTGATCTACCTTTTGATCCTTACCATTCGTTTTGCTCCTGTCAAGGGAGAATCTCTGGAATCACTTTTCTTCTATGCGATACTCCTTTTTCTGAGTTTCACGCTGATCCAACAGCAGCTTGATATCTTTTTCATATCCTCGGTGATCTATCTGCTGGCACTGCTGCAGCTGGTCATCGGATTCACTCAGATGATATTCGGAAATTCACCCACAGGAACATTCTTTAGCCCTAATCTCTTTGCGGATATGCTGATCCTGGGACTCTTTTCCGGAATTACCATACTGAAAACAGTTAAGAAGAAATGGAAGATAGCGGTCTTCATCAGTTTCCTGCTTTTCTTTATGATGGTGCTTTTTACCGGATCGAGGGGAGCTTATCTTGCTCTGGTCGGTGTGTTTTTATTGATGGCGGTCAAGTGGAAGAAAATAGTCCTCGCGGTCATGCTGGTCATTTTCAGTGCTGCCGTGATCCTGCTTCTCAATAACCCCATACAGGACAAACTGTTTTCGGAAAAGGAAAAGACACCTTTCATCTGGGACAGATTGAATATATGGCGTTCTTCACTTGACCTTATAAAGGAAACCCCGGCTTTCGGTGTCGGATTGGCGCAATATAAATATCGTGTTCAGAAATACAGATATCCAACAGAATACTATATGGCGAAGTACCCTAAGCGCGTTTCCCATCCGCATAATCTGTTTTTATACATGATGACATCAACCGGTATTTTCGGCACGCTTCTTATATTGACATTGCCGCTGCTGCTTCTCTTTTATTACAAACCCGGCCCGGAAGGGTACGGGCTGCTAGCGCTCTTGATCCATTCCATGGTCAATGATTCACTTGTTACGCCCGGCCTGCTTCTGCCTGCGATATTTCTATTTACAGCCGGCCTCAAGATAAATACCCGTTTCAAAGAACCGTTCAGGATCAAGACAGGCAATTGGATGATACTGAATACCGCTCTTTTGCTGATAGTGATCTTTCTTGGATTGTTCCGTTTTGAGAATATCCTTGCGATGACGCCTTCCAAATACTTTGAAAATATCAAGAACGCAGGCCGTAATCCTGCCGCTTCCTTTAATGTACTTAAGACGGTTACGCGATCCCATCAATTGGAATACCTCGAGGCCCAGCGCTTCGGTCACCTTTTCAATGCCACAAGAAATGAAAAATACCTGACAGAATATGCCGCATCGCTGGAAGAGTCGTTGAGATTAAATCCATATTTTAAAAAAGCCCGCCTGGAGTATCTGCGCTTTGTGAGCCAGTTCTTGAAAGATCCGGGATATAATGCGATATTTGAGACAAACCTGGAAGAGGCCAAAATACTTGATCCCTATGATGTATATTTTTTGGAATTTACCGCCGATCTTTTTACATCCCTTTCCGATAAACACCGCGCTATTGAATACCTTAAAACGGCAGTGGAATTAGAACCCAATTTCGCGGTGGCGTGGTACAAGCTCGGCCTTCTGGAGAACAATCCGAAATTGATTCAGAAAGCAAAACAGATAAACGCGGAATTTTTCCCGGCCTTTTCATATGTTTATGATGGCCGGCCGGTGCATTTATATGAATACAGATTACTTGATCTAAAGAGAGTTCGTGAGGAGTCCCATGAGAAAGATTAGATTTATTTTAGTACTATTTACCATGATTTTTATTGTTACTGAATGTCCGCTTGCCGAAGGATTGGAGCTTACACATGAGGATAAGCTGATAATTCAGGTGAACATATTGGGCCAGGTCGGTGTGCCCGGTGTGTATAAGGTGGAATACGGGACAACCATTATCGAGGCTTTGACCCGCGCCGGCGGACTCAATGATTATGCCGATATGAAAAACATTCTGATCGTAAGGTATCCGGAAGGCAAGAAGCAGATCATTGAGGTGAATTTAAAGAAATTTTTCAAAAAGGATGACAAGACAGATCTCCCCGAATTGATGGATGGAGATATAATCATGGTCAATAAGAATATACGCAAGGGATGGACATCTTTTGTGACCTTCATTTCTCAACTGGCAATTATATTGAATGTTTTCTACCTGATCTCAAAAGATATCTGATGCTCATCAGGACCGATAATCACTTTCATTCTACCTATTCGCATGATGCCCGCAGCTCGCTTGCTGCGATGATCAACAGGCAGCACGCCATGGGGTTGGAAGTGGTTACATCTACCGAACATTTCGATGCCGACCCGGCCGATGGCGGCTTTGGTTTTTATTCATATGAGAAGGTTCGTGATGATATCATCGCATTGAGAAAGGAGTTCCGTATCAAGATACTCCATGGTATCGAGGTCACCTTTCAGCCGAAGTACCTCGCAGGCGTGGAGGATTTTCTTTCACAGAACAGTTTTGACCTGATAATAGGGGCGGTACACTATATCGAAGATATTCTGATCCGCCATTGGGCCGCCGCAGCGGGCGATAGGCTCGCGCCATATTTTGACCTTATATTGAAATTGTCTTCATGGGGGGGGATGAATGTTCTGGGACATCTGGACTATATTAAAAAATACTCTTCCTTATATGAGGAGTTCGTATATTTCGGAAAGATAGAGAGTATACTTCAAAACATCATTGAAAGAGATATTGCCCTCGGCGTGAACACCTCAGGGTATCGGCAATTTCCCGGGGAACAATACCCTTCACGAAAAATACTTGCCATGTATAAGGATATGGGCGGCCGCTTGCTCTCTATAGGCTCCGACTCGCATCACCTATCTCAAATCGGTACCGGATACGGGGAGACGGCGGTGCTTTTAAAATCACTGGGATTCAGAGAATACCATTTTTTTGTATCCGGTCAGCCTTGTTCCTTAGTGCTCTGATTCAAAAATACATTAACAATGACGCTTCGCAGTGAACCCAGGGACAAGTGGACCCAGTGGAACAGGTGGGAAGGGACAAGGCACAAGTGTGTAAGGGAAAAGGAAACACACCCGTAACCGAAAAATTATTTGAGATAAGAATCTCTTTGTGTTATTCTTCAATTTTTCATTATTCATTCTTCATTATTCATTATTCATTCTTCATTCTTCATTCTTCATTATTCATTATTCATTTCTCATTTCTCATTATTCATTTCTCTATGCCCTCTGATATTGAAAATTATCTGCTTTTTTGCTATAATCGGTGCTTCCTAAGGAGAGAGAAATGATTAAAGTTAACATAAACAAGAAAAAATTTGAAATAGAAAAGGGTAGCACGGTTGCCCATGCGATAGAGAAATCAGTGCATAAAAGCAAATATCCGACACTTGGCGCTTTTCTGAACAATGAACTTGTAGATCTCGGAGATAAATTGAAAAGAGACTGCAAAATAGTGCCGATCGATATTAAATCCCCATCGGGGTTAAGGATATACTCCACCTCATTGTACTTCGTTATGGTAGCCGCCGCGAAGAAACTTTTCCCCAAAGACACATTAATGGTCCAGCATTCGCTTTCTGGCGGTCTTTTCATGGAGTTCAAAAAAAGAAAGCTTCTTTCCTTCAAGGATATCGAAGATCTGAAGAGGGAGGCGCGGAAGATAATCAAGGCCGATAAACCCATAAAAAAAGAGACCGTTGATATTGAAGAGGCGATCGAATATTTTAAAAGTCTCGGACAGACAGATAAGATGAGTCTCTTTAAGAATGTATATTCGGATTCGGTAACGCTTTATTCCCTGAATGGTGAAAAAGCCTTCTTCTACGGTCCGCTGGTGCTTTCCACGGGCGTATTGAAAACATTTGACTTGCGCTATTATCCGGGCGGGATGTTATTGCTTTTTCCCAACGGCTCTTCACCTGACAAGGTGCCTCCGTTCAGAGAACAGAAGAAGATATTTGAGGTCTTCCATGAATTTGAGGACTGGCAGAATGTCCTGAATGTCTGCGATGTCGGTTCTTTGAATAAAACTGTCATGAACGGCAAGATATCTCAGCTGATCAAGATATCAGAGGTGATACATGAAAAGAAGATCTCTTATATCGCGGATAAACTGAGAACTCTCGATAAGGTCAAACTCGTGCTCATCGCAGGCCCCAGCTCTTCGGGCAAAACCACCTTCACGAAGCGTCTGTCGATCCATCTGCAGGTCGTCGGCCTCAAGACATCGATGATATCTCTGGACGACTATTTCGTAGAAAGAGACAAAACGCCTGTGGATAAGGACGGCAATCATGATTTCGAACACATTGATGCCATTGATATTCAATTGTTCAATGAGCATCTTATACAGCTTTTCCAGGGAAAAACAGTGGAATTGCCTGAATATAATTTCAAGACCGGCAAGAGGGAATTCAACGGGCATAAATTGCAATTGGAAAGGGATCAGGTAATTCTGGTCGAGGGGATACATGGACTTAATCCTAAATTGACCCATTATATACCCGAAATAATGAAATTCAAGGTATATGTCTCTGCCCTTACGCAGCTTAATATTGATTCTAATAACCGTATCCCTACTACGGATTCCCGCCTGATAAGGCGTATGGTCAGGGATGCTAAATTCAGAGATTATAAAGCGGAGGACACCTTGAAAAGATGGCCGTCCGTGAGACGGGGCGAGGGCCGCTGGATCTTTCCTTTCCAGGAAAATGCGGACATGATGTTCAACTCCGCCCTTCTCTATGAATTAGCGGTATTAAAGGGAGATGCGGACGCCATTCTCAGAGAGATCGATATGAATTCACCGGTTTATTACGAAGCCAAGAGATTAAGAAATTTCCTTTCATATTTTGTGACCTTACCACCGGATGAGATTCCGCCTACTTCGATACTGAAGGAATTTCTCGGCGGCGGCTCTTTCTCGTACTAAAACCGCTGTTTCGTTTACCCCATTCGATATCCTGTTACAATCATTTCACGCCGCACCCCAAACAAGATATGGGACACGCCGTACTCCGCAGGAGTTCGACTGTCCTGGTGCAAAAGTTCCAAGCGGAGAGTTGAAAATTGTGAAACAATTGTACACTCTACGCAATGTATAGCATCACACGGAAACATTCTTCGCACATCTTTGAATGTCATTCTGAAGAAGTGTTAGCGACTGAAGAATCCATTTCCTTTGTCATTCCCGCGAAAGCGGTAATCCATACGGTATTTGCTTCTTGTGTTTTCCCCACTGTTCATTTCTTCATTATTCACTGTTCACTATACTTAAGCCTATCATCCCTTCCCATGTTCCACTGTGAAGCATCCCTACTTCCCCCCCCCCGTACTTCGCCCCTATTTTTCAATCCGAGATTTTGTACTTGTATCGAATCTGTGATTGAAAAATACTGGTATTGTGCTATAATTAACAAAGGAGTGCTTTCATTATGGAACTGCTTAAAGAAATGCTTCAGAAACCTTCGATATCGGGTTTTGAGAAAAATTTACAGGAATTCCTCGTGAAAAGGTTTACAGATGCCGGTCTGGATACAAATGTTTCACCTTTGGGCAATATCGAAGCCCGTAAGATAGGAAAATATCCCTTTACGATACTCTTGGATGCTCATTATGATCAGATCGGAATGGTTGTCAAGAAGATCGAGGACAATGGCTTTATCAGGGTGCATAATATCGGAGGTATCGATCCGAATGTAATTCCCGGTGGAAGATACACCATTCTCGGGAAGGAAGAGGTTCCGGCGATCGCGGCGACAAAACCGCCGCATCTGATGCTTCCGGGTGAAAAGGACAAACCCATTCCGTTGCGGGACATACTTCTGGATCCTGCGATGACCCGTAAGGAGCTATTGAAGGTTATTGATATCGGTGATCCTATATTTTTCGCCTTCGAACCATTCGCAGCGGGAGATTTTCTCGTGGGCCCCGGTATTGATAATAAGGGCGGCCTTTGGATCCTTCTTGCGATCGCGGAATTTCTGAAAAATTTTGATCCAGTACCCACCGTGATCTTCCGTTCAACCGTTCAGGAAGAGGTCGGGATAAGGGGTGCTTCCACTGACGCCAATGACATCATCGATCTGGCGATAGTTATTGATGCCACCTTCGCGAAACAAAAAGGTGCAGATGAGGACAGGACCTTTCCGTCGGATACATTGGCATTGATGTTCGGCCCGAATTATTCAAGGAAATATAATCATCAATTAGAGAAATTGGCGGAGGAACATTCTATTAAATGCGTGCGCGAGATAGAAGAATCCGTAAATGGCACAAATGCTTATCAGTATTCTATTTCAGGCAATCACGCTACCGTGGGGATCTCATTTCCGGTGTACTCGATGCATTCTCCTGGTGAAGCGGTAAGAATGGATGTTCTTAAGCGCATATCCGACCTTATCAAATACTTCATTCAGGACTTCAAAGGGGGGCAATAATGAAATTCGCGATGGAGCTCTCCGCTACCTTTGGCCCTTCGGGGAATGAAGAGTCCGTATCGGACCTTTTAAGAGACGAACTGGAGCCGCACGGAGTTGAATTCAAACAATCATCGCTTGGCTCCCTTATCGGTATTAAGCGTGGAAAGATCAAGGGGTCCGGTATCATCCTCTCCGCTCACATGGATGAGGTCGGTTTCCTCATATCCAAGATAAATAAGGACGGGACATTATCCTTCAGGACAGTCGGCGGCATAGACTCTCGCCTTCTCCCTTCGAAGGCAGTACAGATCGGAGAAAACCGGCTTCGTGGCGTTATTATGTCTCCGCCGGTACACCTCAAACGCGGAAAGGATGTCCTTAAGGTCAAGGACCTCAGGATCTTCATCGGATGCGAAGACAAGCAAAGCGCGGCGAAGCTCGTGAGCTTGGGTGATTATGCCACATTCTACACCGTACCCGAGAAAACAGATAACGGGTGGATCAGAGGAAAGGCCTGGGACGACCGCATCGGGTGCTTTATTATTTCAGAGATACTGAAGAAGGATTGGGATATCGATATAACAGGTGTATTTACCGTTCAGGAAGAGGTTGGTCTCCGCGGAATACAATCCGCTCTTCATATGATCAAGGGCGACTTCGCATTTGCCGTTGAAGGCACCACCTCGCACTCTTCTCCGGATGAAGGCCTTGACAATTCCCCTTCGACCATATGCGGCAACGGCCCCGCGATAACCGCCATGGACAGAATGTCTATCGGTAATTCGGGATTAAAAAAATTACTTGAAGAGGTTGCTAAAATGAATAGCATCCCGTTCCAATATAAGATGACCGCTACAGGGGGGACAGAAACCTTCTATTTACTCAGACACAGAACGGGTATCCCTTCTATCTGTGTTTCCGTTCCGGTGAGATACATACACGCCCCCGTGGGAATGATTCTTATTAAGGATGTGGAAAACACCTTGAAACTGCTTGAAGAGGGGATCTCTCTTCTTCAGCTGAAGCTCAAAAAACTCTATGGAGGAAAGTGATGGCTTTGGATATTAAATTACTGGAAAAGCTTACGAGCGCTTTCGGCCCGTCAGGCCGTGAATTTGCCGTGGCCGATCTTGTTTCAGAAGAATTAAAGAAAATGAAATTAAAAACAAAAAGGGATGTACATGGTTCCACTCGTGTTACCCTGGGTAATTCGGGGAAGAAGATCCTTCTGGCTGCTCATCTGGATGAAATAGGATTGATCTCCACATATATAGATAAGGACGGCTTTATCAAGGCCTCTCCGGTCGGTTTTGTTTATAAAGAAGGCCTTTTTGGGAATCGTGTGCAATTTGAAAACGGAACCTGGGGGGTGATCTCATCAGAGAAGACATATCCCAAACCGGAGATCGAAATGCACAAATTCTTCATCGATATCGGAGCAAAGAATAGGAAGGAAGCGGAAAAGCTTCTCCCCATCGGCACCTTTGGGGTTTTTGCCCGTGATCTGGTAAAGGCCGCCAACGGCAGGATCATTTCAAAGGCATTGGATGACCGAATCGGTGTATATGTTCTGCTTAAAGTGATCAAAGAACTTGCATCGGCAGATCTGAAGGATACCGTGAATTTTGTATTCACCGTTCAAGAGGAATTTTCCGGCCTCGGCGCCGCTACAAGCGCTTTCGGCATCGCCCCTCATATTGCTATCGCTGTGGATGTGACCGATTCGGATGATACCAGAGAAAATATGTATCTTAATATGCGGCTGGATTCAGGCCCTGCCATCAAAATAATGGATGCTTCACTGATCTCCCATCCGAAATTGAAGGAGCATTTCATTTCTATCGCGAAGAAAAATAAGATACCGCATCAGCTCGAAGTCCTTCCTTGCGGAGGAACGGATGCCGGCACCATGTCATTGGTGAAAAAAGGCATTCCCTCTATAGGAATATCTATCCCCACAAGATATATTCATACTCCATCCGAGATGATATCTTCAACGGATGTTGAAAATACCATCAAACTCCTTGTCGCGGCGGTCAAAGGTAAAATAGGGGGTGCCCTGTGAAGCAATCCGCCACTGCAGCCGACTTTATAAGGAACTCATTTTCAGAGAAAATTGATCTTGCTATTGTTCAGGGCTCCGGTATCAATATCGCCGATTCAGAATTTGAGGAGCTGTTCTCCGTCAAATTCACAGATATTCCGGGTTTCCCGCACCCCACGGTGGAAGGCCATGGAGGTGTATTCTCTATTCAGAGATATAAGGGAAAAAATATCGCATTTTTCAAAGGCCGTATCCATTATTATGAAGGGTATTCCATGTGGGAAGTCGCGTTTCCCGTAAGACTTATGCACCATTTGAAGATATCGAAAGTGATCTTTACCAATGCTGCCGGCTCGGTCAATAAGGAAATACTTCCCGGCGATCTCGTTCTCCTGAAGGATTATATCAATCTGGTGCAGGATAATCCTCTGATCGGACATCCCCCGGATACCGGCCCGAGATTTATTGATATGTCAGCTCCCTTCAATGCGGATATGCGTGAAAAAGCAAAGAACATATTGCGTGATCTTGATATTGACCTCAAAGAGGGGACATATTGTTTTCTTACAGGGCCGACTTATGAAACTACTTCGGAAGTGAGAATGGTGTCTCTTCTCGGCGCCGATCTTGTAGGAATGTCTACGGTCCCGGAGATCATCATGGCGCGGCAATTGGATATGGACATTCTGGGACTGTCTCTTTGCACTAATCTGGGTACGGGGCTGTCGCAAACAGAGCTTTCACATGAAGAAGTGATACAGATCGGTAAAAAGGCGGAAAACAAATTCCGGGGATTTATTAAAGGATTCATAGATGTTCTTTGACGATATCAAGTGGAAAAAATACCCCCTTAATCAGAAGAAAGTCGAGGATTTCTCCTTCAAGAATGCCATAGAGCGCGATGTGGTATCCTTTTATATGCGCCGGAAAAAGGAGAATATTCTTCCTTTCTGGGATAAGGATTTTCCCCTGTATCTTGAATATGAAGCAGTATCACATGTTGTTCAGGCGGGTGAATTCGTGAAAGAGGTGCTGGGGGATGACAGTAAGGTCGCAGTGATATATGACCGCGATCTGGACGGCTATGGCGCTATGAAGCTGATGGCCCTGATCAACTCGGAACTCTCAAATTCTCAAAATGTATTTTACAAGGAATTCTGGGGCCCGATCCCTCTTTTCACAAAGGATGATGCGGAGAAGATCATATCTGACGGCTATGAGGCGGTCATACTTCTTGATATGGGCCAGAACTCATCGGAAGGCCTGGAAGCCCTTATAAAGGAAGGCATATCCACTCTGGTCATTGATCATCACCTTCAGGATTATTATGAAGTACCCGGAGTGATTTATTATAATCCAAACTTCCACACCGGCGGCTATCCCTCTGCGGCCGGCATGGTATATTTATTGAAGCGGCATCTGGAAAGGACGGCCAATCCCGTTTTCCAGAAAACCTATATACTTCTCGATGTTGAGACCACCGGAATGGATCCGGCTACCGATCACATCATCGAGATCTCTGCGTTGAAGGTTACCGGCGGCGAGGTCGTTTCCCGTTTTAATTCCCTTGTTCACACAGATAAACAATTAAGTAAGGAAATAGTTGCCCTTACAAGAATAGATAATCGTCTGTTGAAGAATAAAGGAAAGGCCCCCAGGGCGCTCTTCCCTGTTCTTCACGGTTTTATCGCCGATCATCCGGTCGTTGCGCATAATGTTAACTTCGATATTTCTTTTCTGAATAATCATTTTAAGCGTTTCGGACTTCCGGTATTGACAAATGAGTTTATTGACACGGTAAATTTGTCAAGGAAATTTTTTAAGGGGCTGAGCTCATATTCTCTGGGCAATATCGTCAAAAGCATGAATCTTTACCGAGGCCCTTTTCATCGTGCGAAAAATGATACGAAGGCTTTATACCGCCTTTTCCTGGAAATATTAAAAAAGGAAAATAATTTAAGGACCTTTTCCAGGGACGAGGCCCTTCTGATCTATTATATAACCGTATGTTCCGATAGAATGATGATAGATGGCATCAATTATCTTTTCATGAAGAAGATAGACAATTATATCGATTTTTCAAAGATACTGAGAGACACCAAGTACTCGGCCTATCTCATCAATTCATTTTATGTATATGATAAATTGATCCCTGTATTGAATTCAAAGCATCGCTCCGGAGAGATGGAGGAGATCGACGGCTTCTTCCGTTCCAAACGATTGAATATTTTCAAGAGAAAAGCCTTTACCGAAGCCACGCCTAAAAAAGCATTGGAGATCGGCAGGGAATTGAATCCGAACGGTAATGTGCGTGTTATGCTGGTAGACAAGAAATTCGAATCGAGAAAAGGGGCTATCGCGGCACAATTGGCCAAGAATCTGGATGCCCCGACGGTCATCCTTATTCAGGATACACCGCTTTACGGTTCTTCGCGTTTCTTGAACGGAAATATTCTGAAATTCTTTGAAGAGAATCCGGAGCTTTTTTTAACCTTCGGAGGCCACGGGAAAGCTGTCGGGTTCACCATAGAAAACGTGAAGATACCTTCATTTATAGAGAGATTTGAAGAGTGGTTCAATGGATTTGAAAAACAATTTGAGGCGGAATCGCTCTTTTATGATGATTTTTTGCCCGTAGAAAAGGTATCTAAGGACCATTTGCATATCGTTAAGATGTGCGGCCCTTTCGGCAAACAAATGCCGCCGCCTACCTATCTTGAACGCAATATTATTTTAGAGGACTTCAGAAGATATGGAAAGGACGGGAAATCCCTTTTTATGGAGTTCGGAAAAAATTCGCAGAAGTACTTCGGAATATCTCTTTATAATGGAAGTTTCGGCCCGAGGCTTGAGAGGGGAAAGGTTTACAGCATTCTCTATACACCGATGCTCAAGAAATACGAAGATCAGCCGCTTATCTATGTGAAGGATATAGAACCCAGGGAATGACCATTGAAAAAATACTTACTTCAACAAGGTCTTTCAAGGACTTTGCCGCCCTATATAACAGAAAAGGCAATATTGCGCAAAGGGTCTCATCCAACTCTTCTTTACTGAATCTGCTTTTCTCATATCTGTCTTTCAAGAGATTCGGCTTCAACACATATTACTTTTCCTTCTCGCCCTATGTTGCACAGAAGCATCATCAGATGCTCACTTCGATATTTGATGACGACAAGATACTTCTTCTCTCAGGTGATGATCAGGGGCAAATAAGCGTCGAGTCGCTTTTCAAATTCTATTCCTCCGCCGAACCGCGTTTTATAATACTGCCCTTTGAGTTCGTATTCCGCAAGATACCTTCAAAGCGGAAAATCCTCAATAGCGTACTCCATCTTTCCACAGGTTCTCAGCTGCAATTAGAGCAGCTTTATGAACATCTGAAAAAGAGCGGTTTTACTAAGAAATCGATCGTTTGGGAGATGGGAGAGTTCAGCATACGGGGAGACACCGTAGATATTTTTCCGTACGGGTCCGATGAACCCCTTAGGATAGAATTTCTTGATGACCGGATCGAAGCCATCTATTGCTTCAATCCGGAAACCCATGAAAAAGGAAGCGAGATATCTGATTTTACCATGGTTCCCGAAGAAATAGAGTGCCAAAAGAAGGAGGACCTTCAGCAGAGATTCAATAGAAATGATATTGCCGTTCTGGACAATGTTGAGAAAACGCGTGAAAGATTATCTTTTCTCATGGGGGAGAAACTTCTAAGAAAGATAGACGAACCCATAGAGAGATTCGAATCGATCACATCCAAGCGAACCATATTGAAGACCTTCTCAATGATAAGCAGCCTGGACTACAATACGGAATTTCTTACCTACGGTTTGATAAATTTCGCAAATAACACACAACTCTTCGCCCGTACATTTGAGAAATGGCTTTCAGATGAACAAGTTATTTTGTTTTTTGTGAGGAACCCTAATCGTGTAGGGCCTTTGAAAGAGATCGTTTCCAAGGTCCTCTTCAATATTAAAACCAATCCGAAGATATATTTTTTCAAGGGTGATGTTCCTTCGGGCTTTGTTTACTCTAGAGAGAACATGGTCTTTGTTTCTGAGAAGGACCTGCTCTCGAGCAGAAGAGAGTCCTCATCCGTACAAAGAGGCCCTACGGCTCAAGTGGATAAGGAATTAAAGAATATCAACGCAGGCGACTATATAGTGCATGAGGACTATGGCATTGGCAGGTTCAGGGGTATAGAGAATCGGCGGATCGCATCACATTGGGGCGACTTTTTCGTGATCGAGTATAAAAACCGGGAAACGCTTTATCTTCCCATCGACAAATTGTCAAAGGTGCATAAATATATTTCCGGCGGGGGTTATCATCCCGTGTTGGATTCGCTTCGCTCCGGTGCCTGGGATAAGAAGAAAGCCCGCGCGGTGCAGGGATTGGAAAGGATGCTGCTGTCCATTGCCAAGCTATATGCCGAAAGAGAGGTCACACAAGGGTTCTCTTTTTCGGGAGATTCGGATATGCACCGGGATTTTTACGATTCATTCGCATATGAGGATACCGAAGACCAGAAGAAAGTAGTAGAGGAGATCTCCAAGGATATGGAATCCGCGAAACCCATGGATAGGCTCCTCGTAGGTGATGTCGGCTTCGGCAAAACGGAAGTTGCTATGAGAGCCGCTTTCAAGGCGGTGTTCGACGGGAAACAGGTCGCTGTGCTTGCTCCGACCACGGTACTTTGCGAACAGCATTTGATAACTTTCCGTAATAGATTTGAGAGGTATGGGATCTCTGTCGCGATGCTCTCCAGGATGTTGACAACTGCGGAAGCGAAGCAGGTCGTCAAAAACCTCGCCCGTGGGGGCGTGGATATACTCATCGGAACTCACAGACTTCTGTCGAAGGATGTTAAGTTCAAGGACCTCGGGCTTCTGATAATTGATGAAGAGCAGCGTTTTGGAGTCAAGGCAAAGGAGAATATCAAGATCCTGAAGAAGGATATCGATGCCTTGACCATGAGCGCTACGCCTATTCCAAGAACTCTTTACATGTCACTTTCGCGCATCCGCCCTCTTTCGGTAATAGAGACAGCTCCTCCGGGACGGCGTGCCGTGAAGACCATCATCTCACTATTTGATAGAGATGTACTGAAAAGCGCCATCCTTGAAGAGGTCAAGCGGGGCGGACAGATCTTTTTTGTACACAATAATATAAAAGAACTTGAAAGAATGAAGGCCCTGATCAAGGAGATCATACCTTCTATAAGCATATTGACCCTTCACGGCAGGATGTCTACGGGCCAGATAGAGGAAAAAATGAAGAGCTTCCAAAGAGGCCTTTATGATCTTCTTCTGTCCACTACCATTATTGAGATAGGGATAGACCTGCCGAATGTGAACACTATCATTATCAATAACGGTGAAAATTTCGGCCTGTCTCAACTCTATCAATTGCGCGGCCGAGTGGGCAGGTCCCATCGTCAGGCATATGCGTATATCTTCGTTGATTCTCTGGAGCGTATGACCCCGGATGCGGTCAAGCGCCTCTCTGCCATTAGAGAATATCAGGATCTTGGTTCCGGCTCCCGCCTTGCGATGAAGGACCTTGAAATAAGAGGTATCGGGAATATTTTTGGAGCTCAGCAGTCCGGGAATGTCGCAAATATCGGCTTGGGGATGTATCTGAAGATACTGAACCGCCTGATAGAGAAATTGAAAAGAGGCGAAGTCCTCATGGATACCGAACTTGATATCGGAGTACTGCCTTATATCCCAAAGGAATTTATCCCTCTGCACATAGAACGGCAGCGCCTTTATCTTGAGATCGTAAATTGCCGCTCGGAAGATAAATTGGAGAGCATTCGCCGAGGCCTGTATGAGGTTTACAATAACATACCGGAGAAGGTCAATGAACTCTTTGAATATCAGTGGATCAAGATCAAGGCGCTTGAGAATCAGATCTCAGCTGTTTCATACAAGAATAATGTATTGACCATATCGTCTTCCGCCACGGTTGAGAAGGTCTTTCACAGTGTTAAATCTATGTTCAAGATAGATGTGAAGAGAGGAAAAGACCAGGTCAAAGTCAGTCTTCCTCCTGGAAATATCCTAAAAACCTTGAGAAATATATTGAAAAATTTAGCATAATTGAATATAATTATCTACTTATGTATACAAAAGAGGGAAAATGCTATTTTTTTGTTTGAAGAACAAAGGGTTTATTCGAGATTATTCGATCCCGGCCTTATTTTTCAGAACCTTTCTGTTTTCATTACTCTTCATATTATCAAGTTTTATTCTCAATGGATGTTCTGGCCGATCCGAAAATACAAGCAATATCGTTATTGCCCGTGTGGATGATAAAGAGATCACCGAGGACCGATTTATTGAGTACTATTCCGACAAAGACATACTGACCTTACCTCCGAATGTCAAGCGGAAACTTCTGCTGAATATGATAGTGGATATTCTGGTATCTGAAACCATGGTGGGTGAGGAGAAGGAAGAGCTTGATACTGTACTTTCAGTTCTGGGCAGTGAAGATAATCGGGATATCGATCCGGATGTCATTGACCGGATCTCAAAGATCTGTGTGATAAATCGCAAATTGAAAGAGAAGATAGACCTCAATGTAACTGATGAAGAGACAGAGAAATATTATATGTCTCATCAGGATAGTTTCTTTTCCAAGGAATCCGTTCTTGTCTCTCAAATCCTTCTGAAGGAGAAGGAAGATGCCAGGAAGGTCTATGCTGAGATTAATAAAGATAAGAACAAGTTTGACGAATTTGCCGCGATATACAATACGGATGTTTATCGGGCGAAGTATGGAAGCTTAGGCTGGGTCGAGCGTGGTGACCTTCCGCCTGAGTTGGAAAATCTGATCTTTAAACAGAGAGTGAACAGGATCTCAAAACCGATACAGACCTCCTTCGGCTTTCACATCTTCTGGGTGAAAAAAAAGGTCAGTTCGAAATTCATTCCCCTCGAAGAGGCCAGGGAAGATATCAGGAAAGAAATATTAAAGACGAAGATAGATGATGAGTATGAGAGATTAATAGCCGATCTGATCAAGAAAAGAGATATATTCATCAATGAGGAGTATATTTACAAATGAAACTTGTCGCAAAGTGTCTGGTTTCTAATCTCCCTCATTCCTGTCCCTATTGCAGAGTGAGTGAGGAGCTGAAAAAGGACTATACCAGACATCTTCTTATTCCCATCTGTCTTAAAGAATACGGATATGATACGCAAGAACTGTATTTCCAGGCCGGCGAACTCTTTGGTGGAACCGGCGCAGACCTTCTTGCAGGCAAAGCTTTGTTCCTTCTTGAAAATGGAATGGATATGACGATACCGGTCATCGAGGGCTTGGAGAAGATCAGAAAACTAATGGATTCGATGGATGTTTATGAGATCATACTTCCGAAGATCAGTTCTCTTTGCGGAACGAAGTATATATACGACGGCACCTTTGGCGGAGGCTTCTTTGAAGGCAAAGGAATTCTGCCGTCTTATTTAGAAAAAATATAGGAGTTTTTTCGATGAATAAAATGTTGAGATTTTCACTTTGTTTCTTGCTTGTGCTGATGAGCGCTTTGCTGATCAATGCCGCAAGTTACAAATTCCCTGTTAATTCCAAACAAGGCCTGATCCCCTCTGTCGGTGACATGGATTACGATTCAATAAGTGAATTCGCTTTGATCTCGGATGAGGGCGAGTTGATCGTTTTGAACGCTGAGACCATGAAAAGCTTCTATGCGGCGTTGTCTTCCAATTGGGCGCCTAACGGGGAAGTGTATGTTAATGAGAAAAATGACATTTTCTATGCTGTTAAGATCCCCTTTAATGAGAAAACGCACATCCCGCCATTCATTTTTGATGTGAACAAGGATGGTACCGAAGATATAATTTTGGCGTTCAGCCAAAGCGGCAAACTGGTCGTCTTTGATTACTCAAAACTAAATAAAGATGTAATTGAGAAAAAGGAGGATATAAAGGTCAATGACTATATCATCTGGACGAACACCTTGTCCGATGATGAGATCACCGGTCCCATGAGCCTTTTTCAGAAGAGAAATAAATACTATATAGCTTTCGGAACAAGAAATGAAAATCTGGTTTTAGTGGACCTTCATACGGGAAATTTTGAGAAGAAGATCGATCTGCATGAATTTTCAATGGTGGATGATCGCCGCCCGGTTAAGGATTCACCACTGGTCCATGATATCAACCGCGATTATGTCAAGGATATTATTATCGGTACCGATTCGGGCTCGGTCACGGCTTTGAACGGAGCTAATTTTAAACATCTTTGGACATATTCTAAGAAGAACTCTCCCATTCTCTTTTCTCCAACTGTACTGAGGTCCTCCTCCAAGATCATTCTGATCATCCCCTTTAAGGAATACCGGGTCGTCGGTGTGGATGCTTCAAATGGAAAGGAGTTGTGGTATTTCAATACAGAAGACCCGATCTTGGGAGCGGTTTCTGTTGATGATATCAATAAGGACGGTATAGAGGAAGTGATCTTCGCAACCCACAAAGGGATCGTGACCTGTTTGAACGGGGAGACCGGTAAAAAATTATGGTCGCTGACCACCAGTAAAGTATCTTCGACACCCACTATTTATGATTTCAACCAAGACCTTTACGGAGATATCGTCATTGCTAATGATAACGGAATCATTGAGGTCTATAATTCAAAAACAAAAGCTCTTCTTCAGGGGTATAAATTCATAACCAAAGGAACTCAGCAGATAAAAGCCCAGCCCTTCGTTGGGGATTTTGATGCTGACGGTATAGTAGATATTGCCGTGAATTCAACGGACGGTAATTTCTATATGTTCACTGACCCGAATAAGATCGAATCAAAGATCGGCGAGCTCTTTTGTTTCAATGAGAAAGGTGACCCCTTTCGCACGGGAAGTGTCGTGGAGAGCAATAAGAACAATGCCAAGATAATGTACTCCCTTAATGAGACAAGAAAAACGAATTTCTACAAAATCGCCACCGCTTTTCTTCAGCAGAATAATATTAATCTTGCCGCGGTGTATTTTAAAAAGGTGCTTAATATTGATCCTGATTACAAGGATTCAGCGGAGCAATTTTCAAAGATAGTGGAGAACTTTCTTTCCATTTCCTATGATTCATTTCAGAAGGCCTTGGAAAACGATGAGGTGAAAGAAGCGAAAAAGATCCTTTTAGAAATTGAATCAACATCCTCTGAATATGAAAAACTCTCTGAAATGCGCAGCTCTTTGAAAAAGAAGATCGCTGATTATAAAGAATCCAAGGCATTATTTGAAGAGGGAGAAAGGGATTTTGCCGGCGGCCGTATTGTTGTGGGTTACGAAAAATTAGAAAAGGCCTTTGAATTGAACAGCACCAATAAGGCAATTGAAACGGCGATGAAGAATTATTCTTATTCGATGGATCTCTATCGCGAAATGGATGATGCCGTGAAGGCCAAGAAATGGGGTGTCGCAAAAGAAGCCTGGAACAAACTGCATGCCAAGAACCCCAATTTCCCGGGCCTTACCGGAATGAAAGGCAATATCTTTATCAATGCGAATATGTATCTTATCATCGCCGCATCCGGTGGACTGGTCGGGGTTATTGTATTTTTAGTATTTTTCTTCAAGAGACAGAAGAAGAAAAAAGAAGAGCTGATGAAGCAACAAATAATTGAAGATAAGGATGAGTTCTCTTCGGAGAACATACATTTTCAAGAAGATGTGGATGAGGAGTTCGCGGAATCTGATACTGCCTTAAGTGTTGATCAAATGCAGGATTCCGGTATCGGCCTTGATATGGGGACACCCTCGCCGGAAGCCCCGGCTGCCGAATATGAAGATCCCGCGCTTGCGGATAACAATGCCGAAAACATTGAACTCGGCGGTATTGATCTGGGCGTTGAACCCTCCTCCGAAACTGAGGTCCCCGTTTCCCCGGAAAATGAGAATGCAGGCCTTGACCTGCCGGAAGATACGGATCATAGCGAGCAATTGCGCAGCGAGGACACAGAAGATGAATACGATGCCGGTTATCACGAGCCTGCGGACGGAGCATGGGGGATAGATTCGTCTGTCAGTGATACTGATGACGAACCTGATATGGCGGGTGAGAACCGTGAAGTGAGAATGACGATGGCGGTACAATTCTACGAAGAAGAGAGATATGATGAGGCCCTTGAGGAGTTCTCTCACATCTTATCTG
Organism: bacterium; assembly: GCA_023144005.1. Classification (GTDB taxonomy): domain Bacteria; phylum AUK180; class AUK180; order AUK180; family AUK180; genus JAGLWT01. The sequence continues at coordinate 41,892 of JAGLGN010000001.1, read as the reverse complement.
CAGAATCACCTTTCCGCTACAAAGCGATGGCCTATGCGGGATTCTGTCACTATTCCCTTGGCAATACGGATGAATCGATGAAAGTCATCAAGGGGATACCATATCAGAGTGAAGAGATACCTGTTGATGAGAGAAGCGAGATACTTCAGATCCTGGGCGAGGGCTTTGTGAAGATCGGTTTGATGAAACCCGCATTGCAATCATATAAGAAACTGATTGATCTAACGGATGGACTGGAAAAGAAGATCATCCTTTATAAACTAGGTGACCTGGAATTGGAAGTGGGAAATAAAGATCAGGCGATCAAGCATTTCAAAGAACTCTTTTTAATGGACCCGAATTATAAGGATGTCGGCGATAAACTTGATGAACTCGGTTTTTCCTGATAATTTTATTCTCACGATTGAATATGACGGCAGCGCTTATTATGGCTGGGGCATTCAAAGCGATGTCCCTACAGTTCAGGGCGAATTTGCCAGGATCTTTAACAAACTCTTTACTGAATACAAATGGTCAGTAGCGGGGAGAACCGATAGGGGAGTTCATGCCAGAGGCCAGAAGGTATCGGTGGGCACTGACCTGCGTATCCCTGAGAAGAAGCTTATCTCTGTGTTGAACGATCACCTTCCCGATGCAGTTCGAATTCGGCGAGTGGATTTTCCGGGAAGTTATATTGACATCAGAAGGTCGGCAACTTTCAGAACCTATCGCTTTTTTATGGATGATGCCGCCGGCTTTTCTCCGTTCAAACGCCTTTACAGAACTTATGTGGACTTTAACAAAGTGGACTGGAATTTATTCGAATCGTTAAGCCGCTATTTTCTGGGAGAACATGATTTTACAAATTATTCATCTAATAATCCGGCTGTATCAAATCATGTAAGAAAGATCACGGCATTTGATCTTCAAGTACGCCGGCGCACTTGCGTTGCGGAGATCACGGCAAATGGATTCTTGTATAATATGGTGCGCCGGATCATGGGAACGCTTCTTTCGGCTGCATCAGGGGCGATGTCGCCTCTCTTTCTCAAGGAACTTTTAGACAGTAAAGAGGAAATGCGGAATAAGACCATAGTGGCGGACCCCTATGGGCTTTACTTATGGGAGGTAGGATATTAAAAACCTGTATAGCAAATTAATCGAATTTTTTAAAGGCAAAGAGTTACTGGGCTTCTATCTTATAGGCATAGGTACCGTCTTGTCTATCTTTCCCCTTATTTGGGTGCGGATAGCCGGAGTTTTCTTTTTTATTTGTTCAATATTCTGGGTCTTTGTACATTTGAAGGTCCGAAAAGATCTTGCGGCGCAAATGGAACAAGTGAATAAGGAGATAACCGTTCTTCTTACATCTCTTTCCGGCGAGACCGATCCTGAAGATTTTATCTACCTTAAAGACCTCGCTCACGGAATTCTTCAGCGCCGTGATGAAATGAAAAGTATTGAAGAGAGGTATAACGATGCGATAAAGGGATTCAATGAAGGCTTTGATGAATTTGAGCGGGATCTCTTGAAGAAGATCAGGCTTCTTGAGCCGAAAGGCCTGGATTTTGAATTCCCTGTTCTTGAATTTGATCCCGAAGTCACTGATGTCGGTCTTTTCGGTGAAGTTGACTTGATGTCTCTGGAGGAAAAACTTTTTGAAGCATTGGATAAATTCAACTCAGCGTACAGCGCATATTCCGGGATGTTCGATTTTATTTCTGAAATATTCAATTATCTCATCAAATTGGACCAGATCAAGAAAGAGTACAGTACCATCTTTGACAATATAAAACTTGTATATCTCAATATTCAGCTTGAGGCGATCAAAAAGGGCGATGTCGCGGATGAATTCATAGTTATTGGAGAGGAATTGAGGCAGATATATCAGGAGAGTGACGAGGGGAAAAAGCGAATGGGCGAGGTTATAGGCTTCTTTAAAAAGAATGAGGAAATAATGAAACTTTCCGGCGAGATAAAGATAACTTTTGAAAATCTTTATCAATTACTGAACTCCTTGACCGCCGATCTGGGGGATCTCAAAGAGAAGATCGCTGAATCGAATCAAACCGGCGGCAAGTTAATAGATCATTCCGTCATTTTGAATGATAAGTGTGTTGAATTTACAAAAAAATGGAAGGATTCAGGAGAATTACTAAATAAGTATTTAAGGGATGTTGAGGCCCACAATAATAGACTGAACGTTACCATCCTGGATTTAAGAGCCGTGGTTGAATGGTTCCGCTCCATGAAAAGGATCATTTGAGTTCTTTCATGAAAAAGTATCTTACGGTATTTCTGATGATCGGCATTTTCATCATACCGGCGGCCGCCACCGAATTGTTCTTCTGGCATGTATTTGAGGGCCCCCTTCAGGCGAAATTAGAAGATGTCATCAATGATTTTAATTCATCTCATTCCGATATAAAAGTAAGAGCTGTTTTTATGGGCAATTATTCCGCCCTTCTGAAAAAATTGGAAGGTCTGGATTCCAAGAATTTCGATTATCCCGATATCTTTCTGGGGTATTCATCCTGGTTGAGTCAGATATCACATGAAGGCATCGGTATGGCCGGCGATATTCTCTCAGATGAGCTTCTGGCCGCCCTGCACCCCAAATTATTAGAAGACGCTTCCTTTTCCGGCAAGCAATTCGGCCTGCCGTTTAATAAGAGCATAATGATGCTTTACATAAATGAAGATCTGCTACAGCCAAAGCAGATCGCCTCATTGAATGATATTGAATATCTTGATACTTTTCTGTCATCATTTTCTAATGGGAAGCGTCCTGCTATGGCATATAATCTTGGTGTTTGGTTCTTCGAGAATCTCCTTTTAAATCTTGGGGGTGACCTTGATGACCTTTCTTCTCCGACCGCTGTTGAGGCATTGGACATGATCCGCGATAATTTTAAGAACAAGCATATACTGATAAAGAGCGGCTATACCTTTCAGGATCTTTGGACATCACGGAAGGTCCCAATAATATTCTCTTCCATCGTCTCAATAAGATTCATGGAGAAGAAGATCGATTTTAATTGGCGGCGGATCAATTACCCCGCCGGAAAAAGTGGAAAACCGTATTCCGTTGTTTCGGGGGGAAATCTCTATGTGAATTCCAGTCGAAAAAAGAGGCCGTTACTGAAGATATTTCTTGACTGGTTTTATTCGGGCGACCGTCTTGGACAATGGTGTTTGGAATCCGGGTACCTTCCCATTTCCGAAAATCATGCCGGCGGAGAGATACTGAAGGACGTTGAATTGGTATTGGAGCCCCCCGATGAAAATTGGTACAGCATAAGAAAGAAGTTATCGAATGTTTTAAAGAACTCAATAATACATAATGAATCCTCCCTTGAATTTCTTAAGAAGATCAAATAGTAGGCCTTATATCCCTAGTGTACTGTTCCATAAATACCATGACAATGGAATGATTAGATTTGAGGCAATTCCAACGAACAATAAGCGCAGCGTACCCTTTGTGGTCCGTAAGCGAAGAGAGAGGAATAAATTGACCAAAGATAATATTCCCTTCGGGCTGATTCTTTTTTATGTCTTCTGCGTTGCTCGTTTCTTACATACCGCTGTGGGTATGCGGCGTTCCTCGCGTCTTGAATACGGAAAAAAAATAATAGCAGCCATTGCTATGGTATTTATGGAACAGTACACCATGGTCATTCTGCCCCTTTTCTTTTATCTCTTTTCCTTTCCTAACCTTTTGATTAAATACCCCTTGATCGTTCAAGCTGCCTTCCCATTCCTTTTCATATACTTCGCTGTTAGATCCGCAGATAAGATCAGGCCTGTTTATTTCTTTCTTGGAAGCATTGTGGTGAACATATTCTTATACAGTTGGTTGTCTCACACAATACATTATTTCGGAGGATTGAATATAGTCCTTTCCCTGCTTGCCGTGATTCTTCTTTCCGCATATCTTGCCCTTTACAATCTGCTCTTTATTGTCCTGCTCAGAAGATTTTCCAAATTAAAATATATTCTTGCGCCTTTGTTCTGGCTTGTCCTTGAACTCATAAGAGGTAGTTTTATTTCTGGCTTTCCCTTCAATCATTTGGGCTACGCGCTTTTCCGTGTACCGTTTCTTATTCTGCCGGCGCGTTTCTTTACCGTATACGGGGTGGGATTTTTTATCGTCGCCCTTGCCTCAGCCGCGGCAATGAAGCATAAGAGGAAGTGGGCCATTATGGGATGTCTGCTTCTCATATATTTTTCACCGTTGGGATTTTTCAATTGGAAGGCTCCCTCTCCCGGACTTCGTATCGCTGCTTTACAGACCTCATTTGAACCTGAAGACAAAAGGACAGATGACCTGATCGTTCTTCTTGACTATCATCTTTCTCCCACCGAAGCGTTCTTATCTGAGCAAGAGGTGGACGCGGTGGTGTGGTCAGAGACCTCATTCCCTTTTGTCCTTAATGAATATTCTTATGAATTCAGAAAGGTCAGTTTGTTATCATCTGTGAATTCAACAGCGGTTATATTCGGCGCTCTTACCTATTCGCAGGAGAATTATTACAATTCATCAGTTCACATTAACATCTCCGGCGATGTGGCAGGGATCTACTCGAAGAATCATCTGGTTCCTTTCGGAGAATACTTCCCCATGAAGAACTGGCCGGTATTTAATTCATTATACGGCCAATATATGAACTTTGCGCCATCAGAGCAGATCAACTCTTTTATCATAAACGGCGTATCAGTTTACACACCCATATGCTATGAAATAGGATTTGGCGGCCTTGTCCGTTCCGCGTCAATGAAGGGCAGCAAGGTGATCGCGAATATGTCAAATGACGGATGGTACGGTTACAGCGCCGGTCCGGTATCAGGGATCTCTACATCGGTCTTCCGGGCTGTGGAATCAAATGTCTGGGTGATCAGGGCAATAAATCGCGGTTGGGCGGTGATAGTGGATCCTTTCGGCAGGGTGTTGGAGATCTCCCGCCCTGATAAGTGGGGATTCTTAGTGTTAGATCATGATGGGAGTACGGAATTTATCGAAATAGAGCCGCCTAAAGTAGCTGGGAAACCGATATTTCGCTCAAGCCATTAATTCTTTTTTACGATCATTTTACGCCGTACCCCAAACAAGATATGGGACAAGTGTAAAAGAAAGTGTGAAGTGTGAAGTGCGAGGTGTAAAGTGGGAACAGACAGGATGAAATATAACTGGATCCCACGGTCGCCAACTCCATCTGGATGACACTTTCCATTTCTGTATTTCCTTCCCGCATCCGCTCAACGGGAGCCCGGCAGCGCCGGGCGACCAACCCAAAAGAGTTTTGAACCATTTAAGCGACATTGACATTTCTAACGGCAAGAATGAATGATGGCGAAGCCGAAAATATCCAATTGTCTGAGTGAGCGGAAGCTAACGAGTTTTGGGATTTTAATGAATGATGGCCGTGGTGAGTATCATCGCAAAAAATGACATGCCAGTGTTCTGATCCATAAATACAGGAGCAATGGCTGATGGTATTTTCTCTGCTTCGTCTCTCACCAACCTCGAGCACGGCGCAGCCGTGCGCCCAACCGAGAGTTCCGGAAGGAGTGAGCGATCGTTAGAGCTTTTAGAGGCAGGAACGAATGTTCGAGGAAAAATGACATGCTGTCTGAGAGAGGAAGTTTCCGAACGAGTTCATGCATTTTAATGAGTGCATGCTTCGGTCCGAAGGAAAAAGCGAAAAGAAAAGAGAACACCTTCCGGAACAATAATATATTATTTTCTTTTTGAACATCATGAAATGATGTGAGAAAAGCATATGCTAATAATGAAAAGATGAATTATCGGTCGAGCCATATCCCTACGAATATTTCTTATTATTTCTTTGTCTTGTGCACTTGTCACTTGTGCACTGCGTAGCGTATCGCTTGTGCTCTGCGAAGCAAAGCCTATATCTATGTATCAGATCATAAGATCCAGAAGATTTTTAAATATCACTATCGTTGTAACCGTCCCGACACCGCCGGGGACCTTTGTTATACTGATATCCATTTCCTTAAGATCTTTGCGCCTTACATCACCTGTGAAGCCGTCGTCAGTCCTGTTGATCCCCACATCAATGATAATTTGGCCATCAGAAAAAAATTCCCTTGTAAGTAACTCGGCTTTACCGATCGCGGTGATCACGATGTCGGCTTCTGCTGTCCTTTCTTCAAGGTTCTTTGTTCTTGAGTGACATAAGGTCACCGTGGCATTTCTCTGCAGTAATAACGGCATCAGCGGCTTTCCCACTCTCAGTGATCTGCCGACAACTGTCACGCGAGCGCCTGTAATGTCTCCGCGAAAATGATCAATGATCTCAATTACCGCAGCTGCGGTGGCCGGAGCTAATTTGCTTACACCCGAGTTCAATTCGCCGATTCTCACATGCGTGATACAATCCACATCCTTATGCGGCGGTATGATCTGAAGGCGGTTTTCGTCCATTTTATCGGGATAAGGGGAAAGTGCCAATATCCCCCCAAAGCCGGCAAGTTCATTCCCTTTGATCAAGCCGATAAATTCGTCTTCTTTGGAATAATTAAATATCTTGGCGTCAATATTGAGCTTTTCAGCCGTTTTTAAGATAGAATCGGCATAGAAGATGGCATCCGGATCGGGGGCTCCGAGAAGAACGGCTAAGCCGGGGATTTTCTCATTCCGGGTGATTCCCAGTACCTCTTCCGACAACCTTGCAACGAGGGGTCTGATTTTGATCAATTCCATGGTCGATTATATAATTTTATCCGCATAAAAGCAAGGTATTTACCATTTTTAGAGTGCTTGACTTTTAAGTTTAAAGTGGTATTATAAGAAGACATTTCCCCATTTAAATAATAATGTATTTTGGAGGTATATTATGGCTAAAAGAAGAGTTCTGATCATGGGTGCGGCAGGAAGGGATTTCCATAACTTCAACACCTATTTCAGAGATAATGATGGCTTCGAGGTATTGTGTTTTACCGCTGCCCAGATTCCGGATATCGCAGGCAGAAAATATCCCGCTTCGCTTGCGGGCGAATTATATCCTCAGGGTATTCCTATTTATGATGAGAAAGACCTGAACAAACTCATCAAAGAGCACAATATTGAGGAAGTATACTTCTCCTATTCCGACGTGCTTCACGAGTATGTGATGCATCAGGTATCAAAGGTACAGGCAGCAGGGGCATCCTTTTGTCTGCTCGGCCCTTCAGATACGATGATCGCATCTTCAAAACCGCTCATCTCGATCCTGGCGGTCCGTACAGGTTGCGGGAAATCACAGACGACCAGAAGAATCCTTGAAGTTCTGGCAGCCGCCGGGAAAAAAGTAGTTGTGATACGACATCCGATGCCCTATGGTGACCTTGAGAAACAGAAGGTTCAGAGATTCGCGACATATGAGGATCTTGACGAGCATGAATGTACCATAGAAGAGAGAGAGGAATATGAGCCCCATATAGACAGAGGCGCTGTCGTATATGCCGGTGTTGACTATGAATCCATTATCAGGCAAGCCGAGAAGGAAGCTGATTATGTGCTTTGGGACGGCGGCAACAATGACTTTTCATTCTACAAAGCGGACCTTACCTTTACGATCGCGGATCCTCACAGGCCGGGACATGAAGTGAAATATTATCCTGGCGAGACGAATTTGCGATCCGCCGATTATGTCATTATTAATAAAGAAGATTCGGCGGATGCGCAGAAGATAAAAGAGGTTGAGGAAAATATTAAAAAATATAATCCCGCCGCTGTCATCATTCACGCCGATTCTCCCGTTACGATCAAGGACACTGAATCCATAAAAGGGAAAAGAGTCCTTGTGGTCGAAGACGGCCCCACGCTCACTCATGGTGAAATGGAATACGGTGCGGGATTTATTGCCGCGAAGAATTTCGGGGCTTCCGAGATCATCGATCCCCGCCCATATGCGGTGGATTCCATTAAAGCCACCTACGAGAAGTATTCGCATATGGAGCAGATATTACCGGCGATGGGCTATGGTTCGGCACAAATGAAAGATCTTGAGACAACGATCAATAATGTGGATTGTGATGTCGTTCTGGGTGCGACTCCCATTGATCTCACCAGGATCATTGATATTAAGAAACCCTATGTCAGAGTATATTACGACCTTGCTGAAAAGGATATCTCTCTGGAGACTGTCCTTAAAGATAAATTTAATTTATAGGAGGCTAACATGATCAGAATTGACGAAGATGGATGTATCGGATGTGGCGTTTGCGCTTCTATCTGTCCCCAGGTCTTTGAGATCACCGATGACGGAAAGGCACATGTTATTTCCCAAGAAACGGCTGACTGTGTTCAGGAAGCTGTTGATAACTGCCCGACCAGCTGTATAGTTATCGAGTAGAGGATTTTGCAGGGGGGCGCGAGCCCCCCTTTTTACATAGCAGGATTTCTCAGGAGAATATGCTCTCCTTCTTCCATCACCACTTTCCATTTCTCATAATCCAAACGAGCTTTTATTCCTTTCAATAAACCCCCGCCACGGCCGTCCAGCATGCTTTTTTTCATTAGAATGAATTTGGTTTTCATCAGGAAATTAGTGTTGCTTTTAAAGAAGAGGACTTTGTTTATGGAAATCCCGTTCCCTTTAAAAAGCGCGTACGCCTCGGGAGAAAGAAGAACACTTTCATCGGTGACCCTATCGTCAATATAGGCGATCATTCCCAATAAATAATAATAAGGGTTCTCGAAGACCGCAGATCTAGTATTTCCGCTGATTGATCCAAGAACCGCCTCCCATCTTCTGAATCTGGTCAGTCCGGTGGGGTTCTTGCTAATAGTTTTGCTTAAGAACGGGTCGATTATCAGGTATCTGTATTGTTCCGGAGGCGCCTGATTGTTCAGATCGGGGAATGAAATAAAGTTTTCTTCTCCGAGGAAAAACAGCTCTTCAGACAGAATGGCATTATTGAGATATGGGGAGAATTCTTTAATATTCTTATGAGGGATCGATAGAAGTGATGTCTTCATGTAATCGGCTCCTTTAAGATCAAAGTTTACCGGCCTCAAAGTGATCCCAAGAAATCCCAGGATAATAAAAGCCCCGGATATCAGAAGCACAGATGTCCTGAGTGCTTTTGTATTGAAAGAATAGAATAGAAGTAAGACGGTGATCATTGCCGCAGTATGCGATATCACAGGCACAAATTCAAGTGATAAGAGAGAAACTACTGCAAGAAATGCCAGGATCACGATATTTAATACAATCCTGCTTCTTCGCGCCAATACCCACAAGAGGGTCATTATTATTATTCCCGATGAAGCAAGGATCCCGAACGGTGAGAAAAAGAGAAATATTGCTATGCCTGTAAATGCTCCGATAAGGTCGATCCCGTCCGTTCCTCCCTCTCCCAGCCTCATTATAGCCGCAATAGGTGAGAGCAGGGGAGTGAGGAGTTTCATCTTTCCCTTCAAATATGATAAGAAAAAGAACACGATGATCGCTGCATGCATGAAGCAGAAGATCCTTATGTGGAAATTCAATATCGGTACTGAGAGCATTGCGGCGGTATATAGGAGAGCGGTAAAAACGCCTTTTTTTAAAGAGATGATCACAGCAAAAAGGATAAAAAAGAACAATCCCGCGGCTCGGCTGCCGAAAATGCCCAAATAATGTTCCAGAAATTGAAAGATATACATAAGGATACCCATTCCCGCCGCAGATCGATATGACAATCCTTCTGCTGCGGTGAATCCCGGCCGGGAGAACCAGAAGAAAATGTGCACAAAGAGCAGAAGCAATAAGAATGCCGATGTTATTAGCCTATTATGTTTTTTCATCTTTCCTGTCCCAATAGAGTTCTTCGGGCAGTATTTTGAAAACATTGAGCGGCCTGCCCTTGCCTTTGACCTCTATTTTATCGTAGATCTTCACCATGCCGTAAGGTTTTATAATAAGATCCAATTTTTTTTTGAAATCCACATCGGGAATGAAGGGGATCAGAAGTTGATTTTCTTCAGAGGATTTCTGCAGCCTCGACGCAACATTCACCGGGTCACCGATCACTGATACTTCTCCGTTCTGCCCTTGTGAGGATGAGAACCCCATAAAAACATCACCCATCCATATCCCTGTTGATATCTTCAGGGGAATTCCGATGTCTCCCCCCAGGATGTCCATGAAAGTGCTGATGGTAAGGGAGGCCTCGACAGCTTTAAGAAGAAAGTCCCGGGAATCCATTTCGTAATTCCGGTTGAATATACTTCCGAACAAAGCCATTATTCCGTCACCCAGGAATTTATCGATAACTCCCTCGTGTGAATAAACAGATTGAGAAGAGAATTTATAGAAATTATTGAGGATCGTGATGATCCTGTTCTCTGAATCCGCGTTCACCGCCTTGTCAACCATTTTGGTGAAGCCGCAAAGGTCAATAAACGCTATTACTACATTGTCACCGCGAACAAAATCAACTATTTCGAAAAGTTTCTCGTCACTCACTTTAAAAATGAAAGGATTAGGCCGGTGAAGTATAATTGATTAAGATCTTCCTGATCCATTTCCCCCTGCACAAAACGCCCCAGTACCCAAACATAATATTTCCCGCCTCTTTGATATGGGTACAGAAGAAGATATTCTCTCAGTTTAATGGATTTCACCCCCCTGACCAGGGTTACGACCTGCTCCTGCTTCAGTATTTCTATGATCTCCGGCTTGATCTGAGGTGCTTTATCATAGAATGAGGTCATGATATCGGTTTTTTCCAGTTTATTATCCTTTATGCGGGCCAAAAGGAAATTCTCAATATTAAAACGATATATGATATCTTTCAGCGTCTTCCAGAAGAGATTGCTGTCTTTTGATTGAAGGTAAGGGGAAATAATGCGGTAAAATATCTTCAAATATTTTTCATGGAATTCAGCGATCTTCAGCAGTTCATCTTTTACATGGACTTTTTTATCGGTCTTAAACAGCTCATACTCCCTGTTCAGAAGGTCCTCTTCCCCTTCGTAGTAGATGAAGATATTTTTCCCGATCTTGATCCTGTCTCCGGGATGAAGTCTTTTAACGCGATACTTCAGATTATTTACGAAGATGCCGTTATGGGACTTTTTGTCAATCAGATACATATCTCCGGATCGTTCAGAAAAAGCGGAATGAAGCTTCGAAACAAAATTGTCCTTGATCACTACATTATTTTCCGGCGCTCTGCCCACGGTCATTCCGTCCTTCAGAGGAAATCCGGACCCTTCAAGTATTCCAGAAGTAAAGTAGATAAATTTCATCATATTATTTCTCCATAAGGCGTATCAGGTCTTTGTCTTTTTCAAGGCCGTCCCTGACATCAAACAAAGTGAACCTTTCTTCTGCTTCCTGCTCTTCGGGCGATCTCAAGAATCCGATATGCCAGAAAAACTTTCCGTCGGAAGGCAGAAGCATTGACACTCCGCCGGCATCGTTTATCTTCGCCCGCCCCTTTTCATGCAGAAGGTCAAGATGAAAGGCAAATCGGATATTCTTTACGCCCATTTCAAATAACTCATATTCTATCCGGGGAAAATCGGTGATCAGGAATACTCCGTCATATTGTCCGGCCAGTTCTTTCAGACCTTTCTTTGCGGTCTCCTTATCCATAAGATGCATATCTTCATAATATGAGGGGATATTAGTATGTCCCGTAAGTGAAATGAAGAGGATATTTTCGTCGTTTACCGTCCTTTCGATATATGGTTTGAACATTTGCTTCCCATCTTTATTCAGCAATGTGAATGAAGAGAAGAGTATCGGGGAATTCTCTATTTCGGAGGCAAAGAATTTTACGAGTTTCCTATATTCGTATGCGGTGATGAAATAGGCGTCATAGTCAAGTGATTCATATAATTCTAAGAGCTTCGTGCTCGGTACCTGTATTGAGGAAATGGAATTCCCTGCGTCAAGAATAAATACACTTTCCGAATTCTTGGAAATTTCTTTCAAAAGAGTAGCTCTCTCGGCAATCCCGCCTCTTTTTACTTTACAACCGCAGTGTTCGGTATATCCCATAGTGTTTGCCGTGAACATTATAGAGTCTGAGTATTCCATGGCATTCTTATTGCAGGAAAAAGACAATAAACAGGAGAGAAGAATAAGTGCAATGCCCTTGTAATAGTTCAACATTGTTGTTAGAATATTATATAAATGTTTAGTAAAAAATTCAAGACCTTATGCATGATAATATTTCTCTTTATGTCTCTATTCTTGTACGGGGAAATGATCGAAATTGACGAAGAATCGGAGGCGGCTGCCTTGGTTCCGCCTGCAAAAACGCAATTGGTTGAGGGTGAGAACAAGTCATTTTTAAAGAAGCGCAAATCTTTTTTACCACGCCCGGCGTTAATACTTACCGAGAGTAAAACGGGCTTTATTCCCGAGTTGGAGATATCTGCTATTAAAAGTTCGATCGCTTTGAATATCTTCAAGAACATCTCCTTCTCTCTTTCACATAAGGTATACCCGAATGACCCTGACAGGGATGCGTCTACCGATCTGCAGCTTAATCAGTCAATGAAGCTTAATCTCAAGGGTATCGTGGGCGAACGGCTCAATCTCCTGATCAAATATGACGATACTCAGCAGAATTATTCCATAAACCAGAACATTTCATTGAAATACGCCGGAAAAGAGGATGAGATATTGAAATCCATTGAAGCGGGAAATATTAACCTTTCCATTCCGAATACACAATTCGTTTCCTATTCAAAGAATTTTTTTGGCCTTAAAGCCAAAATAGTTTTTGAGGATGTTGCATTTATTCCGGGAAAACTGCAATTATTTCCCATAATGGGGATCTCCGAGAATCAAACCATGGGAAAAACATATAGAGGAAATACGAGTCAGACAGAAAGAGAGCTCAATGACGGCGGTTATCAGAAAAATCGATTATATGCCCTTTACAGAAGCACTTCACCGTCTTCATATGCCTGGCAGGATCTGAAGGGCCGCTTTGACGGCAGGTATCAGATAGTTTCGAATTCAGAAATAATCTTCTATGATGACGCCAATGGAATTAACAATGATACCGATGCCGTGATAAATATAGGGCCTTTACAGGGAGGAGTTCAGATCTGGAATTTTGAACAATTGCTCCGGGGTGAGGATTATTATGTGGACACAAATCGCGGGATCCTGTTTATGGAGAAATCAATAAACGATTCCGGCCTTGTTATCGCAGCATTTCAGGTAGAGGACCTTCTCACCGGCGAATTTTTCTATGTCGGCCTGCCGTATGATCCATTCGTTGATGATGACGGCGACGGCATGGTTGATGAAGACCCCCCGCCCGGTACAGATGATGATAATGACGGCATGGTTGATGAAGATCCTCCGGGAGATGACGATGCTGACGGATATGAGGATGATGACGGTGACGGCGCCATAGATGAAGACGCCTCCGATGCCTGGTATTCCGGCGCGGTCTCTGACCTTGACGCCGACGGCAATAATGACACGATAACAGGATATATCTTCCTCAAGACCGCGAGGAACCGTTTTACGGGAAATGCTCTGATGAATGCGTATTCCACCGGAGTCATGGGTATCGCGCCGGATGATATCAGTGTGAGCATCATTAATCTCAATGACTCCGATAATGATAATACCACCTATACCACAACAACCGGCAAGGTCATTAAATACCTGACCATCTTCGGGTTGGACAAGGACTTTGACGGGATCATTGACCGCGACAGAGAGATACTGGATACTGACAACGGTTATCTTTTTTTCCCGGACGCTACCCCATTCGACCTTACCGATAATGACACCGTTTCCGGATACCTCAGGGATATGGCGGATTCAGAAAGGTTTCTGCTTTCCGCCTCGGAACTCAATGAGATCATAGATGCGTGCTCGAATAAAAGAATATATGCCCGTAATGACAGCCTGACTTCGCCATTTGATATTTCACAGACAAGATTCAAGATCCAAATGAAGTACGATACTCCGCAGAAGCTTTATTATCTTTCACCGAATATCAAAGAGGGCTCCGAGGTCGTCAAGGTTGATGGAGCGATATTGAAGACCGGTACCGACTATACGATCGATTACCGAAGCGGCTTTCTTACCTTTCGAAATGATGATGTTCTGAAGGGAAATGCCCAGATAGAGATCAATTATGAATATGAACCATTCTTCTCTTCACAGCAGAAGTATGTGCTGGGAAATCGGCTCGAGTGGAATATAAGCCCTAATTTCTTTATCGGCTCCACTGTTATAAGTGAAGAATATATGAAGGGCCGTGATGAGATCCCCAAGCCGGGGGAAGAACCGGAGAGTAAATTCGTGGCGGATGTTGATCTTTCATTGAAGATCACGGAAAAATTTTTAAAGGATACTCTTTTCAAGCTCCCACTTATCAGTAAACTCAAGCCGAAGCCGATCAATATTTCCGCTGAATATGCATATTCCTACAACAACCCCAATACCTACGGTGAAGCGGAACTTGACACCATGGAGGGCACAAAGAGCTATGTATCACCCACCATGCTCACGAGATCGTCCGGTAGCGGCGGCCGGCAATTATGGTATTTATCCAGCGAACCCTCTGCTGTTTCCGGTGTCCTGACCCGCGCTATGACCATTTCCCTGAATTCCGAAGATACGGAATTTAATTCCGCTGAAAATAAGTTCCGCTTTTATCATATCACGAACGATGGAGATTCCCGCCCCATTACTCAGGATGACACATTTGATCTCTATTCCGAGAATCCGTTGAAGACCTCTTTGGTGATCAAGCTTGATGAAAGTGACAGCTGGGGAGGGATAACGAATTGTATTTCATCCTCATTAATGGATATTTCACAGCGGTCCACTTTGGATTTCTGGATCAAGAATACCGGCGCTGCTACCATCGCTACGCTGCATATCGATATAGGGCTGATCTCTGAGGATGCTGATGCCGATGCTTTGAACGATTCCGAGGATACATTGATCGTTAACGGCCGTCTGGACGAGGTCGACGGCATTTCTGAAGATATAGGAATAGAGTTCAACGGCTTTGCTTCCGGCCCGGTCACATACGGTGCCGGAGATAATTACCTTCAGAAAGAGGACCTGGACGGCAACGGCCTCGTAGATTTCGCCGACAGGTATTATTCCTATTCTATATCCGTTCCCGGCCCGAATGACGGCAATGACGGCTGGGTCTTCTACTCCATTCCTTTAAACCTTGACAATCCCGCAACCGATACATACGGCAATCCCGCGGCTACAAGCGTTAAATATCTTCGCTTATGGGTGGAGACCACTTCCGGCCCGGTGCAGATCAAGATACAGGATCTGGGTATTTCAGGAAGTCAATGGGAAAAGGGCCGCGTGATAGATGGCGATCTCATTGAGTATTTCAATCTGTCCAATGCTTCTAAGGACGATCCGGCCTTTGGAGATGCCTTCTTTGATGAGGATGATATCACAGACAGAGAGGCATTGCTGATAGATTATTATATTACCGGCAATTCCACGCAGCCGCATACTGGCTACACCGAGAAAAATGAGTCCAAAGCCATTAATATAAGTAATTACAAGTTCTTTGAGATCTCCTCACGCTCTGTTTCTCACTTTCCTGATACGGCAGCTTATACGCTGTATTTCAGAATGGGTATCGATGAGAATAATTATTGGAGATTCCCTCTCGCTCAGCCCTCTTTCGGCTCCTGGACACCCAATGAGGTCGATATTAAACAGATAGATGCCCGTGTTGCCGACGGTTCATATTCGAAAGAGGGAAACCCGAGTCTTTACAATGTGAAGTATATGGCAATTGAACTTGAGACAGAAACAACAATTGAAGGAAGGATACTTATCAATAATATTATCTTGAAATCACCCGAAGTGTTAAGGGATTCAGCATATAGAGCGGCTGTATCCACAGAACTTCCCGGGCTTGGGCCCGTATCTGTATCTTATTCAAATGTCGGCGGTAATTTTTCTTCTCTGGGAAGCTCAAGGACCGGCCGTGACCAAGAGGTAATATCCGCGAATCTTACCCTGAATTCTATAAAGTATCTTCCGATAACGGTGGGTTATTCCAGTTCCGCTTCTACTCTTCAGGAGATCATCAATATCTCTGATTCCGGGGTCGCCGACTATCGCTCGGAAAGTGAGAATTTCCGTATTACGACAAATATGGATCTGGGCAAGCTTCTCTGGTCTAAATTGCCGTCGATCTCATATTCATATTCGAACAGGCAGAACAAGGCATACGGCATCAGAGATGAAGATGCCCTTCTCAAGTCAAATGCCATCAATGAGATCCATAATGTATCAGTGAAGATCCGTAATATGCTTTTTATTCTGCAGAATATCAACATTTCCGGCGGCCGCAACATTGTTTTGAAGAAATTCAATCAGGATTATGATAATACCGATACGGATTCATTTGACGCAAGAAACAATGCCACCTTGAATTTCGATATTAAACACCTCAAGCTGAAAAATACATTTGTCTATAATGATACGGAAAAGGACGGTTTCAAGCAGAATGATAATATGAGCTATAATCTTTCCACCAGTTTAAAACTTCTCAAACATTTCCTACAGCCGAATATTACCGTGAAAAGTGCCTTAACAAGAACATATTACAAATCAGCGGAGGAGGACACTACTAATGTGAAATTCTCTACGAATGTTTCCATATCCAATCGTATGTCCCTTTCTACAATCTTCAGAAAGACCAAATTCCTTTCCCTTGGAACTATAAATATCAATGCCTCCTACGATTATTCTACTGCGTCCGAGATCTCAAGCTGGGCAGGTATTTTCCCTGTGGAAGATGCTGTGAAGATCATTACCGATCAATTTGAAGATGAGATATTCAATAATCTTTCAGTTCAGGAAAGGATCGCCTTTTCTATGAACTACAATCCATTGTCATTTATAGCGCTATCGGGAAATTATAATTACCGCAGAGCCGATACGGTAAAATTGGGCAGTTCGTATTCAGATTTCACTCATTCGCTGGTTTCAAACGCCTCCATCACAAAGTTGGACAAATTCTTCAAATTCCTCAAAAGGACTTCATTGACCTTGGGATTCAATTACACATCCAATGAGAAGTCGAATTCGAATTACCGCCTGGAGACCTTTACACCATCTGCGACATTTCCCATCAATTTCTCATCAAAACTCAATCAATCCTTGCGTGTCTCATACTCACATAGGGTGGAGACCACCTCTAATATTGCGGGACTCATTCAATCTTTTCAGGGCAATCTGACACTCTCTTCATCATGGAATTACCGCATGGACCTGAAGTATGGGCTGAAGATACCTTTTGTGAAGAAAAAGATCAAATTAAAGAACTCGGTAAATACCAAATTGGCATTTTCAATGTCAATGCTAAGAAGCGATAAGATCAATGCCACGGAATCAAATAATATCAATGTGAATGGAGGATTTGATTACAGATTCTCTAAGAACTTCGTTTTCAACTCGAATATCTCATACACAATTTACGATAATCTAAATGAAGTCCGGCTTGATTACAGAGAATTTAAAATTACTTTCGGCGGAAATATTATTTTCTGATCCCCTTTACTTCAGAGAATATTTTGATAGAATACAATAAGGAGGTCCCCATGGACAAAAAACTTATTCTTGAAAAGGCAAAAAAGTTGGATGAGGGCTTGAACAAGCTGAAGATCCCTTTTGAAAAGGTCGATGATATACCGGGACTATGGTTCTTCTCCATTCAAACAGAGAAGAACGGCCCTGTGATAAAGATACAGATGGAGATACTTGATGAAAGCGGTCAATTTCTAAGGCTCACTGCTTCTATGGGGGATCTTCCTTCCAATCCCTCAAAACAATGGGCAATGTTCTTGCGCCTGCTCCAGCTGAATTACGATGAAACTTCGCATGGCAGATTTGCGGTTGAACAGCAGAAGAACGAGATCGTTTACACATTATTGAAAGAAACAGATACGGTTTCCGCCGAGTTGCCGTTCTTTCTCAATCTGCTGGTCCATATATACAGAGATGTCAGGCCTTCCTTCCTGGGCTTCGTTGATTAGGCTATAATATGAAATATTCTCAGGCATTGACTAAATTCCTAAATGACATCAGAGAAGAAGCGGATGATCAATCGCAGAACCCCGGACTTTTTAAGATACTTTCACATTTCGCGGCGAGCGGGAATAAATATATCTCTCCCGAATCCTCTTCCGCAGTGGAACTCTTTTCCACATATGTGGATTTCTTAAAAGAAAATGAATCAAAGGTCCTCTTTGACAATGAATTTGAAATGGTGCTCAGCGGAGCGGCGACCATTGCCTCAAATAATCTCTCAGTGAAGATCGACCTGAACCATCTGGTCCTATCGGCGTTGAGATTGGGAGTAAAAACAAAAAATATCCCTCAGGATATGTATGATAAAGGATATTCGATCCTGAATTCAAGGGGAACCTTCGGCCGTCAATTCAAACCCGGAGAATTAAAACCTCCCACACACCGTCCCCGCCGAAAAAAGATAGATCCATTTAATTTTGAAAATGATCTTCTCGGCAAGGTATTCCTTAACAGGGATTTTGTTTCGGATATCTCGGATTTCCTTGTATTGAAATATTTTTCTTTGGACTTGAAACCCTATTTGCCCAACGGTGTATTTATGTTCATAGGAAATAAATCCACAGGGAAATCGGAACTGGCCTATTCAATCGCGGAAGTGGTCTTTGAGTCAAGAGAGAGTGTGGCGGAATTGGATTTGAGCATGCTGGACGAAATTGAGAATATCGCCAATGAGAACCCACCATCCGAAGTTGAGTCACGCGAGGATATTCAATCTTTCATGTTCAAAGAGATGGTCAAGACCGATAGAGACAAGGTTTTCCTGATCAAGCACTTTGAATTTATTTCTAAAAAACTCTTCTTTCTATTGACCCAGATATTCTCTAAGGGGCATATTTTTATCAAGGGGGAGAAGCTTTCCTTTGAAAATGCAGTATTAATTCTAACGCTGGACAAAAATATTGTTAAGAATCTCACCAAGAAAATAGGTTTTCAAAACCCCACAGAAGAGAAGACAAATGAAGAGATCAAGACCATTATCGCAAGTGAATACGGATCGGAATTTGTCTCACTCCTTGATGGTGTTTATATATTCAACGATATTTCCGTCGAGGATTATCATGAAATATTCAAAAGGAAGATAGCCCTGGTAAAAGACCAAATCAAAGAAAAGGGCTTTGAGATCAACTGTACAAAGTCGGTGGTCTCCTATCTTGCTCAGGAATACTTCAAAGAAACCAAGGTAGTACCAAATCAGATATCCTCATTTATTGAGAGGAAATTACTTATACCCCTCCTGAAGAAGATCAAGGACCATCCTCAAAAAAAGTCCTTCAAATTTAATATAAGTAAAGGTACAATTGTTATAACTTAGGGACGGTGCTTTAATTCTTTAGTTTTCGTAGGGGGGTATGTGTGAATAGAACTGCAAGATTTGATTTTCCGGATTCCTATTTTCATATCATTTCCAGAGGTCAGCGGAAAAACCCACTTTTCTTTTCTGATGATGATATGATGGTCTATCTCGCAATATTAAGAAAATTACTGAGCGAACTTAAGATAGATTTGAATGCCTTTTGCCTGATGAGGAATCATGTTCATTTCCTGCTACACAGGAAAACTGATTCTCTTCAGAAAATGATGAGGTCGCTGAATACGAGTTATGCCATATATTTTAATGCCAAATATATGACGGTTGGCCATGTCTTTCAAGGCCGATTTAAATCTTTCTATGTGGCGAAGGAAGATTATCTCATTTCCCTGATACATTACATACACATGAATCCTGTGAAGGCACATCTTTGTGATAAGCCGGGGGATTATTCTTTCTCAAGCTATCGCATTTATTTCGATCCTCAAAACAATTCTAATGTTAAGAACATTGTGAAGATCCCTGGATTCTTGCAAACGACCTCGATGGATGATTTTTCTGCATCGCCAGACTTTGAAGAGATTCCCAAATGTATGAATATAATTGGAGATAAAATAGAGTACTTGAACCTTGCAAAAAGATCCAGGAAAACTATTTTAAAATCCTTTGACATGCGCTCTGAAGAGAAGAAAGCCCCCATAAAAGAAGTGATCGATAAATATTTTTTGAAAACGGATTATGTCTATGAGGATATATTCCAATTAAAATGGAATCATCAGTTCACTGTTACATTAAAGAAATTAGTGCGCTTTTTATATAAAAGGGGTTATAGTAAGTCGGGTATATCTCGTGCTGTTGGGAGAAGTCCTGGCAGAATAACACAGTATTTGAAAAACTAAAGAATTAAAGCACCGTCCCTATTTTTTCAAGAAGATCCTTTCGGAATTCTTTAAGATTTAAGAAGCCGCTTTCACGGAGAAGGACTTTTCCGTTATGATCCAGGATGAGGAAAGTAGGCAATCCCATTACCTTGAACTTTTCTTTTGCGAGCTTGGCATTCTTATCGTAATCAAGTTTTACCAGAATGAAATTATTCAAGGCATCCTGCAGCTGCTTGTCATGTGTTGTTAAATTCTCAAACTCCCTGCACATCACACACCAATCCGCCCTGAAATCCAGGAAAATAAGTTTACCTTCCTTTTTAGCCGCTTTCTTGCCCTCTTCCAATGAAGCATGCCATTTCAAGACAGCGCTTTTCTCTAATCTATCCGCAGAGAAATATCCGGAAGAAATGATCACTCCCTTGATAAGTAAGGCGGTTCCCAGAAGAAATACTAGGAAAAGAAGAAATATCTTGAGTCCTCTCTTTTTCATTGAAATGTCAGAGGTATTTTTCCAATTATCAATATCGAAAAATCCCAGGAAGAACAGAGCGAACATTATTCCGATCCCGATCGATATCTCCGCTGCTCCCGCTTTGATGAATGATCCGAGTGCTGTTTGGAGAAAATAGACCGCTACTCCTACCATGAGGATCGAGAAGATCACCTTGACCCTTTCCATCCACATTCCCGCACGCGGCAGTTTGTTCAATGCTCCTGAGAAGGTCCCGATAAAGATAAATATGAGTCCCAACCCCAGAGAGAAGAAGAACATCAATAATGCTCCGTATGCAATATTACCGCTTGAAATAATGATCGTAAGAAGAAAGAGCACCACAGGCCCGACGCAGGGTGATGCTACCAATCCTGTAATTAATCCTAAGATAAAAGGCTGAAAGAACGATCTTTTATTTCTTTTTCCTGCGCTTGAGATCAAAGCGGTTCCGGGGAGGGTGATATAATCGCACATCATAAAAGCCATGAAGAAGAACAATACGGCGAACGCAAGGAGGATGAATTTATTTCCTGTGAAGCTGCCGAATGCCGATCCGGTCAATCCCGCCAGGACGCCAAGAGATGTATAGGTTGCCGCCAATCCCAGTACATAGAAGACAGACGCGATGAAACTTCCTTTAACGGATCCGCCTTCTCCGGTTTTTCCGAAGTAGGATATGGTAACAGGGATCATCGGATAAACACATGGCGTCAGCGATGTCAGTATACCCGCCAGAAAGACAAGAAGGATCGCCCAGAGAGGGTTGTTGATATGCTTACGCAATAATCCCTCCAATTTCTTATCCTTTCTTTCTGAAGGGCTCTCCGCTTCTATTTCATTACTTTCAGGCTCAGCATTTGTGTCATTCTGAAAGAGTTCTTTCGGCAGGTCTTCAGAGATCTCTGCTTTATAACTTACTTTCCTGCTCTCCGGAATATAACATAATCCGGCATCGGAGCATCCCTGATAAGATATTTTTACATTACCCTCACCCTGAGCATCTTTTATATAAAGGAAGAATTCTCCTTTCTCGGCCAGAAATATCTCATTGTCTTTTTCGATCTTTTCGGGGAAGTCCGCCTTTACTAATTCTCCAGAGGTTATTTCAAAGGCCAGGTCGTTGGCGATCGGTGAAAAGGTATAGATGTGAACCTTGTCTTTGATACGGTAGCCGATGCTTATCAGAAGAAGACCCTCTTTTGAAATAAATGACCCGTTTACGGTAAATGTTACGATGGCATTATCTTCTTTTTCGAAAATTCCTTCTGCGTTAATAAGGGTGAAAAGCATCAGAAAGACGGTGATTATCAGTAATATGGCTCTCTTCATTGCTGACTCCTTTGAGTTTTAGAATATTATAATACTTAATATTGAATTGTCAATAGTTCTTGAAAAACTTTTTCTTATCCTTATAATGTATAATAAGATACAAAGGAGAGTGATGATGAATATTGTCGGCTTTATTATATTGGGACTTGCTGCAGGTTCGATAAGCGGGGTCATAGGGATAGGAGGCGGAACTATGATAACGCCCTTATTGGTGCTCTTGTTCGGTTTTACTCAGAAAACCGCTCAAGGGACTACACTTGCCCTGCTGGTCCCTCCCATCGGCCTCCTGGCTGCAATGACCTATTACAAAGCCGGATTTGTTAATATCACCGCCGGCGCTTTTATTGCCGCGGGCTTCATGATAGGCGGGTACTTTGGCTCGAAAATTGCCATTAATATCCCGGAGGATCTTTTGCGGAAGGTTTTTGCGGTCTATTTGATGGCCATTGCGTTGAAGCTGTTCATTTCTAAATAAAGTATGAAACACTACACTAAATAGGAGATTTGATTTTTTATGGTGATTAAAATACAATTACACATGAGAAAGTTGTTGTTTACGATCCTTGTTCTTCTGATTTTTCCCAGCATTTGCTTATCAACCGGAGTGAATATATTTTTCACAGGTAAAACATTCGGCTCGATAGCTCCTTGTACATGCCCTATCAACCCTGACGGCGGTATATCCCGCCGAGTGAAATTTCTGGGTGATGTGAAGGATGATAATTCGATCTTTATAGATACCGGCGGAATGTTCGCCGGCGGCTACGGAGAATGGTTCGGCACCCTTGAGGGTGAAGAGCGCAACAGATTACTCAAGGATGCCTACAGGCGCATTGATTATGCCGCCGTTATTCCGGGATTATCAGAGTTCCAGTATTCCGCAAATTACCTTAGGGAGACAATTTCTTCCCTTGGTTATAATTTCGTCATGGCAAATTATAAAGGTGAATTGAAGCTCTTCAAGGATTATGTTATTAAGAGAGTGGGTGATCAAAGGATCCTGATAATTGGCGTTTCGGTCCCTGACCTGAAGGCTGTAAGTATTTCCAAGGAATTTTCAGCCGATGATATCGGTGACCCGATCGCCGCGGTCAAGCGGGTGATCAGGGAAAAGCGAAAGAAGAACGACCTGATCGTGGTCGCGGGCTTTGTCAATAATGAGACCGCTACGGCACTGGCTGAATTGAAGCATGTGGATATGGTGCTTTTCGGAATGAACGGCATTCTTATTAAGAAACCTTCGATGAATGGAGATACTATCAAAGCGCAGTCCTATTATAATTCTAAGAAGATCGGGAAATTATCTTTGGAATTGGCTGCGGGGAAAATAAAACAATGGGATTATTCCTATCATAGATTATCTCCGTCCGTCGGTGAAGTAGCTGATCTATTTAATTCTGTGATGAAACTCGAAAATGAGCCCGCCGAGAAGACATATCATGTGTACCTTGTTTTTGACAGCTCCCTTCCCGGAAGCGGAGAGAAAGACCTTATGAAGATGCTGCAAAAGAATGCTGTAGATTTCATTTGTTTATTCAATGACCCAAGTCGCGAAAATGCAAGAGATTTCTGGCTCCTGAATAATTCTCCTGAACTTTTTCTTTCCGGTAAGCATTCCCAACCCAAAGAGGGAGTGGACAGAATAATCAGGCAGGCAAAAAAAGAATTGAAGAATATGGGAGATGCTCCTCATGAACCGGGCGTATATACGGGACTCAGATATTTCCCATGGGATAATTTCAAGATAAATGAAATAACCTGGGATTTAAAGGTACTGGGGGTAGTCAAGTAACGTCATACGTCACACTCACTTTTTCTTGACTTGTGTTTTTATATTTGATATACTTAAAAAAATCAGGAGGACCTTATGAAGAAGGTTGTTTACTTTTCCGTTATTAGTCTGCTTATTATAGCCGGGCTTTTTATGACCGGTTGTTTGACAAATGAAAAAGGGCTGGATCCGGATAATCGCGCTCCGATGATCAACTTTTTTGATGTTTTTCCACAGACGGTGGTTCGTAATAACACTGTTACAGTCACTGTTAACTATACAGATTATGATGGCGATGTGGTCGAGTTTTCCATCGTTGCCGATCCGGAAAGGACTAACCCTGAGATTGCAGCTCCTCCTGCGGTAACCGATGATCCGGATATCTTTAAATGGTATTCTCCGCGAACAGCGGGAAGGTATTGGTTCAGAGCTACCGGTTCTGACGGTAATTTTACTACAGAATCCGTCTTCTCTATCATTGTTTTGTCCCGCCCTCCGAATGTAGAATGGAACGGTGCGGCTCCTGCTAATCCCATTACTTATAAGGTTGAGGTCGCTGCCACAAAACAATCATATTTTATAGATATTCAGGATGATGATTCCGACCCCGCCTCAACTGTTACCGCCACTATTTCAGTGGTGAAACAGGATGCTGCGGATACCTGGGCGGATGAATTCATTGTTAATATTTATGAAAATACCGATACCGACGCTCTTACTATTGATTCCGCTCTCCAGGCCACGATAATATTAGAGACACCTGTAAGAACAGTGATGTTGTCTGTGGAGGCATATTATCCCGAAGGACCCGAGAAGGTTGCCCTTATAGCCGGTGGGCCATGGAGTAATACTGTGACACTCACCTTTGATTTCGTCGATGAATCAGGATACTCTGACTCGATCGTTCAGGTGATCAAACTTAGAAACTAGTGCATTGATCGTTTAACCGTATATACAGGGGAGTGCCTATTCCGGTGCTCCCCTTTTTTTTTTGACTTCATTCTAATTTCTGAAATTCTTTCAGAAATCTGGAAGAAAAACGCTGTCTTATGTCCAATATATCGGTACTTAGATGATGGCATAAATATTGCATCTACGTAGGCATGAATATTTTGGAGGTTTTTATGAAAAAGTATTTCTTGCTTTTGATCGCTGTTGTCGTTCTAAGCGCGGGTTTTGCCGCAAGCGACGATGGTTTTGTCAAAGCTCCTAATACGCTTGTAAGGGACGACGCTACTTTGGTAGAGGAGTTCAATGCAGACGATTTTAAGGAGTATGATGCCGGTGATAAGGTTTTTTTCAAACCTAAGGTAAGATTAGGTGAAGTAAAGAAACTCTGTGACGGTATTGTGGTAAAAGGTGTATCCGATCTCCGCAACGGCAAGGCCGTGCTGGTTAAGGCCGATAAGGTCTGGGTACGTTTTATTGATCATGACACCAAGACGCATGCCAGCGCAGGGAGATTTTTAAAGGACCTCGGTTCTGAAATACTCCCTCAATTCTATGCTTCGGATGAGAATGCATTTAATGCCTCAGTACCCGAAGGCGAGACGATAGAATCATTTGTGCAGAAGCTGAATGGATATGCTGAAGTTGATTATGCTGAATATCAGCCCATCAATTACACATATTACACTCCCACCGATCCGGGTTATTCGAGTCAGTGGCATTGGACATTGATGAATATGGAAGATGCCTGGAATATTACAACAGGTTCTTCTTCGGTCATCCTTGTTGTAAATGACTCCGGTGTTTCAGTTTATACAGATGCCGATGCGGTTAATCCGGCAAATATTGAACCCACCGGATCCTATGTAAAGAGCCGTGAACTTCAGAATGTCGCCATATACAATAACGGTGCGACTATAATCGATCTTTATAATAGTGATACCGACGGCGAAGATGATTTTGGTCATGGAACATTCATAGCAAATATGATGTTCGGTGATATGAACGATGGTGAGGACGGCGCCGGAATGGCCCCGGGATGTATGCTCGCTCCCTATAAATCTGGTAGCTGCGGCGGTACGATCGCTTATGGCCTGCAGGGTATTGACTACGGCCGTACGATTAACGCTCTTGCAATAAACTGCTCTTATGGCGGACCATCTTATTCAGCTACGGTACAGACCGCTGTTACGAACGCATGGAATGCTGGTACATTAGTAATAGTCGCGTCAGGTAATGACGGCGCGAATGCAATGGGTTATCCCGCTGGATATATCCGCTCATTCGCCGTTGGCGCGACCGGTTCTACAGGTTCCTGGTGGAATTCATCCAATTGGGACGAAGGTTCAACGGAAGGCTGGCAGGGTGATCTTGCCGGTGATTTCGCGAATGCGGAATTGGATCAGTTGTTCTGTATTACTCCGAGCGCAAATATGTACGGTACGGGTATGGATTTTTCCAACTGGAACGGTTCAGGTTACGATTGTGCGACCGCTGATCCTTCTGATCAAAACTGGGGATCAGGCAATTACGGTACATCATATTCCTGCCCCTCCATGGCGGCTCTGATCGGGCTCATGGGTTCAGCGGGAACGGTCGATCCCAAGGTTATCATTGATATCCTTGGAAGTACGGCGGATCATACCAGCAATGGAAATGTAAATCCTACCGCGACCTCAGCCATTTCAGGTACCGAGACATATGACTGGCAATACGGTCATGGACTTCTGGATGCAAATGCGGCATTGTTGCTTTGTTCTCCCAGCCCGTTCCTTGTCTTTGATTCAAAAACGAAATCAGACGCCACAGGCGGAGATAATGACGGCATAGTTGAAGCCGGCGAGACCATTCAGATCAATGTAACGCTCAAAAATGACGGAAGTTCGGATGCTATAGCGACTTTCACCAATGGTACCGCAACGATCAGTCTGGATGATTATTGGATCAATATCACGGACGATACTTCCGCTTATGCCAATATCGCCGGCGGCGGTGGAACTCAAGCCGCTTCCGATACGATGGAAATCGAAATACATGCCAGTACACCTAATCTGCATGAAATAGAATTCTCATTGTATATTGCCGGTAAATATGATTCAGGCGCGAAGGATTACTCGACCACAAGAACATTCAGAATGACCGTTGGCGGCATTCCGATATTGATCGTTGATGTCGATTCCGGTGCCGCGGTGAATGGATATTCACAGCCCACGGAACAATATGTTTACGATGCATTGGGCGCGTTGAACTGGCAGTATCTGACCAAGTACAATGTACCTTCCGACCTTTCTCCCGCGATAGTTGACGTAGTATTCGTCCTTGCGGGAAATGTCGCATATTACAGCCCTGCAAGATCCCCGACCGGCGGAGTTATGATACTTACCGGCGAAGAATGCGATATACTCACGGATTATGTTACTGATGGCGGTGGTCTTTATTTTGAAGGTGCCGGCCGTTCAGGAACTTATGGTGGTGCCTCGATCTGGGCCAAATTCGGCACAGATGCCGCGGCTGTTGATTGGGACAATGACGGTTATGATCAGGTAGAGAATATTAACGATGTTTCAGGTTCCGCCGGCCCCGGCGCAAATCTGGGCTCCAATCGTGCCTATGAGAGCAATGATAATAATCCTGGCTGGGGAGCTTATACAAATTCTTTCAATACCCCGCTTTCACCGACCGACGGTTCCACTGCGATAACCTCTGACGGTGATCAGGGTAATGGTGTTACCCGTGTCGTTTACTGGAATATAGGCGGCGGTGAGGGCGATACGATATTCTCCGATATTCTTTTCTCGGGTATCAACTCTACAGTTCCTTATGATGCCGACAGACTCCAGTATATGGATGATATACTTAATACATTGGGACAGTCCACGAATCCCACGGATGTTACGGCACCTGCGGTGACTTCGCTTTCCGCGAAGCTCAATCCTTATAATGAGGGTGTTGTTGCGATATCTTGGACAGCTCCCGGAGATGATGTCTGGATAGGCAGAAATAATAATGCTGCCGGCGGTTACTTATACTATGACTTGGAATACAAACTTTCTTCTTCAGGCACATGGCTTGATATTACAGGCGAACCATCTCCTCCGGCAATGCCCGAAGGCGGTGAATCCTATATCGCATCCGGACTTACACCTGGCGAAAGTTATGATTTCAGATTGAGAACACAGGATGAGGCAAATAATTACTCCGGCTATTCCGATGTGATCTCAATAGATGTTCTTGCAGCTCCCGTGGGTTGGGGCGGACCATCATATCCCGGAAAAGCGATACTGATCTGGATAGAAGGCAGCGGAGATCTTTTCGGCGGTGCCACCGAATCAGCAGCATTGTGGGCGTCAAGAGTAGCCAATTTCGGCTATTCCTATGTACAGACACAGACAGCCGGTGATATAGGCGACCTTACCAGTTATGACATGGTTCTTTATATGGGTGGTATCTGTAATCTCAGCGGTAATCAGGAATCACTCTTTACATCTATAGAATCCAGTCGTCCTCAGAATCTGATCGACGGCGGCGGTTTCCTCTATAGTGAAGTTCAATGGGCCGAAGGCACTTTCGCATATTCGGATTACGCCACTAATTATATCGGTGCCTCATATGCCGGTATGTGGGACAATTACGGACTCGGCGGGGCTCTTAACGCATGGACCGCTCCCGCGACAGGCCAGGCAGGCAGTGCTTTTGCTTCAGGCGATTCGCTTTCAGCCTTCTTCAGCGTTGATTGGGAAATCCACTGCAGTATGACAGCGGGTTCCGGGACAATGTCCTATGAGACGAATAACTCTTATAATATTGTTACAGAGTACGGCAATTCTGTATTTTCCACTGCTCTTACCTCTTATATGACAAATGCAGCAGAGCAGGAAGATTATGTTGACAGGATACTCGGTCATTTCGGCTGTAGCGCCTTTACCGATTCCTTTCCTCCGGCACCCTTTACTCTGACCGCCTTCCCGAGCGCATCTGCCGGCTCAGCAAGACTGGCATGGGACGCTCCCGGCGATGACGAAGTTATCGGCGGTGGAGCCGGAGCGGCAACCTCTTATGAGGCAAGGTACTCCAATTCAGCGGCATTTACTTCAGGACAGTTCGGTTCGCAGGCAGTAGCCACCGGAACCCCACCTACTCCTTCAGCCGCGGGCGCGGCCGAGACGATGGTAGCCACCGGATTGGTCGGAAATGACTTCTGGTTCATGATTGAAGCCACTGATGATCAGGGGCTTACTTCATATTCGAATTGCGCCTATGTTTATGTTCCCAGCACACTCGCATCACCCGCCATACTTGTTGTTGATACGACATACGGCGGATTGGCCGGGTTCTGGGGCGGTACATACCCTTCGCTTTTCAATGGGATCACTGATTCCGGCGCGAAGGGCGATATATGGGCTGACCCATTTGTCAAGGCATTGCAGAACCTCGGTTTTGCTTACGATTATCAGATCGATGTCACCGAAGAAAAGGGTTATCCCAATAATATCGACATTCTTCCCACACTCACCGATTATGACGTCGTCTTTCTTTTCAATGCATCAAGATCATTCTATGATGATGTAACTCCAATGGATGTAACCAATGGATTCTCACCGAATGATATGATAGCCATCAATAATTACCTCCATACGGACGGAAAGAGGCTGTATCTTGAGGATTGGTGGATAATGACTTATGAGTGGACATATCCTACCGATCAGGAAGGTATATTCTGGGATTCGATGTCAGCAAATGTTGAGGCCTGGAATGTTACAACAAGCGGTGATTATATCTCCACTGACGGAATGGTCTCCGCCTTTAATGGCGAGTCGAATACTTTCTCCGTCTGTAACGGCATGAGATTCCAATTTGACAATCAGCAGGATCCCGATACGATCCACAATTCTATGGTGCCAAGGAATGCGATAGATACCGATGAGGTACTTGTTGTCTCTGAGACCAAGTGTTCAAGTGCTCCGCAGCTTCTCAATCCCGGCTGGTCGACTACCATTGCGCATTGGCACAGAGCCAGTGTTGCGCAGAATTACGATGTGAAAACTGTAGCATCGGGTTCATGTATGCCCGGACTTACTCCTTATGACGATGTGTATTATTATAATTCCACATTTGACAATTATGTGAGAGCGATCATGGAATTCTTCGGATACGGTGGTGTTGCTACTGTTACAGAGACAGCGCCCATTCAGAACCCAATCTGGGGTTATCCGGGAGCCAATCCCGATGATGCCTTCTATGTCAAATCACATTACGGCTCCTCTCCCGCTATCGTGAAGGCGGCAAATGCCGCGCTTTATGGTGATGTCACGCTGACAACATTCACAAATGTGTCCGCTAATCTTCATCATTCTTCACAGATCGCGGTAGGGCCGAACAATATCTATTATGCTCAGTCGGATGGAACCGATATCGAGATATACAAGGTTCCCACCGATGACAGTACTCCCGGTGCCGCATATTATCCTCATGGCTTTGTCGCATCTCCTGATGTAACGACATGGTATGATCCCGATTATATAGACGGTGCGGTATTTGCCGACGGAAAGGCAAGGATCGTTGCCTGTCATGCCGGTGAGCTGGTTGTTTATGTTGCCGAAAGTCCCAGTAATGCGACGACGCTGGATGCGGAAAGATTGACCAATTTCCAGACCGATCAGTCTGACAGTTCAACGCTTGAGCCCAAGTGTTTCAATCCCAAGTGGTCTCCTGACGGCGATTCTATAGTATTCGTTTACAGGCCCGCAGGCTCCGGTGTTCAGAAATCCGGTGTTTATGTGATGAGCGGCATCATTGCCGAGATCGATGACGGACCTCTTGTAGCCAATTGGGCATTAGACCTTGATGATTCAAGGATCACCGAAGTGTACCAGACAGGCGTGCATCCCGCATGGTCACCTTCATTCTCACAGAACGGAGATGTGGTATCCTTTAATGTTGATATGAACGATACCTTCAACAATGTTACCTATGCCGGGCTGACGGGTGCAGGCACGACATTCGCGGAAGTGATGGACGGTGTCAACTTTGATGTTTATGCAAGAGAGTGGACTGATCCGGAATCAATATTCCCCAGCCAGGCAGCCGCTGGCGATGCGTCACAGGCATTTGTTAAATGGGCTCCGGAAGGCGGAGATAAGCTCTTGTATTCCGTCTATAATCCCGAGACACTTGTAACAACACTTCAGGTATTTTCCGATGTTGATAATGTTTATGGCGGGTGGAGCACCAAGGCCGGCGATTATGGCGACAAATGGGAAGATCATTCAGGCACCTCTGTGAAGATCAAGGGTGAAATTTCCGAATACGGATATAAAGACCTTAGCATCAAGAGTGTTACCAGAAAGATCGCGATCCCTGAAGGCAATAAGTACTTCGGCGCATCAAGGCAGATCTACACTGAGCCGCAGGACGGCTTCCTGCCTGAAGGCACAGAGCTTGAGCTCACTTTCAGAAAGGCATATGTGGAAGGACTTGACAATTACAGATTGCAGCTTTATTATGTGGCATCCAATGGCTTAGAGGCCATTGACTCCAATATCCTTGAGATAGAAGAGAATGTTACAATGGCGGCTTTCGCTACCATCGAAAAGCAGGGTGTATATGTTGTATTGGCCGTTCCTAAGGCAAGTCTCTTTGATAACTTTGATGAAGTCAGAATATTCCCAAATCCAGCAATTGCGAGCGTGGATATAGACAGGATCATAGTTGACAAATTACAGGATGACATCACAGAGGTCAATATTTACAATATCGCAGGTGAAAAGGTCGCGACCATGGACGAGGGTGTTGATTTCTACGATCAAACCACGATATCCGGTATGACACTTCCCGGCGATTACAATACCGCGGTCGATAAGACCGGAGCGGTGGTCAGCTGGATGCTCACGAATGACGACGGCAACGCGGTCGCATCGGGAGTGTATTTCATAGTTATGACCACAGAAGGCGGAGACACCATCTATAAGAAGGTAGCTCTTGTTAAATAACCGTAATAAGGGGGGATCGCTGATCCCCCCTGCGCTCTTTATTAATCATATTAGGAGGCTTTACATATGAGAAAAGCAATTTTGGTCTTACTGACCGTATTTTTGGTTGGGATGGCCGCATTTTCCGCCGACGGCGCCGGTACCACGGGAGCACCATTTCTTAAGATCCCCGTAGGTGCAAAGGCCGGAGCGCTGGGAGACGCGGTTGTAGCTGCACCTTTTGGTGCGGAAGCAATATTCTGGAATTTGGGTTCTTTAGGATTTCAGAAAGGTATTCACTTTAATGCATCCTATCAGGATTGGATCGCCGATGCAAACACACAGTATGTCGGATTGACCTATAATCTTGATGGAATTGGCACATTTGGCCTTGGACTTGTAAACCTTGGTTTTGCCGATGATATGCTCAGAACAACTCTGACAGATCCAGATGGCACCGCAGGCGAAGAATTCAGTGCCGGTGACATGGCCCTTACATTGGCCTATGGACGAAAGATCACTGATTCCATAGGGATCGGTGTTGGCGGGAAGTATGTATCACAGAAGATCGATACAGAAACAGCAACCGCTTTCACGGCCGACATTGGTATCAGAGCCAAGTTCATGGACAATATTTGTGTTGGCCTTTCTGTGCAGAACCTCTTCGGAGAGATCGGATATACAGAAACCTTCAAATTTCCAATGATACTCAGATTCGGACTGGCATACAAGGTGATGGACGGAATTACCGGTTTCGGTCAGGTCGACTATCACATGGAAAGCGGTGTGAAATTCTCCGTTGGAGCAGAATATGTTCTTGCGGATATGATCGCATTGAGGATCGGATATAAGGGTAATACCGATAACGAAGGCCTTACCGCAGGTGTTGGTGTAAAATACGAATTCATAGATATTGACTTTTCATACGGCATCGGAACAGAAGAAGCCTTAAGCAATGTCATGAAATTTTCTCTGGGACTACACTTCTAGAAGTTCCGAAAAAGGGGGAAAGGGTCCTTGGCGGCCCTCCCCTTCTTCTTTTTTAATTCACATTATTCAATCCTAGTATTATTCTTGAAATATTATCCTTAAAAGGGTAGAATACCCTGTGAGGTGTATTATGAAGAAGAGTTATTTTCACTCGATCCTGCTGATACTGGTTTTTGCCATCATCGCCGGCTGCGGCGGCGGTATGATCAGCATAAAGATGCTAGAACCGGCGGAATTTTCATTGCCGGGGATAAAGACAGTTGCTGTGATGGATTTTAGAGCGGTGCGCTCATTCGGGATGAAACCATCCGAAGAGGTAGGCGTTTCTTTAACACAAGCTCTTTTAGACAATCAATTCTATAAGGTTATCGAAAGATCAGAGCTGCAGAAAGTTGTAGGAGAACATGAACTTACCATCCTCGGCCTTACTGCAGAGTCCGCCTCGCAGAAGGTCGGCCAGCTGCTTGGAGCGGATGCCATAATTACCGGCACTATCTCCGATTACTCTTTCAGGGATTCAGGGGAGTATAGGACACGCACGAAGACAGATCCTGAAACAAAGAAAAAGATCTCAGAGAGGTATTATTATGCTCAGCGTGTAGCACGCATTGAATTGAACTTCAAGATCATCTCCGTAAGCACAGGCGAGATCATCGCGTCAAAGACCTTTGACAAGAGCACTTCCTCAAAGGTATCAAAACCCACAAAGCTTGCGGCTGCCAAGGCGCTCTCAAGCGGCTTCTCCATGCTTTCCGGAATGCAGAAGAAGATGACGAAGCAATTCGTGAACATGATCGCTCCCCACACTATATACAAGTCGGAGAGATTGCTTACCGGGAAAGACCCTCGTCTCAAAGAAGGTGTGAAATTCGCTCAGAACGCCCTTTGGGATAATGCCGCTCCGATGTGGGAAGAGGTAGCGAAGGCCGGTATTCCCAAGGATCAGAAGGCAGCATTGTACAATCTCGCGGTTGCATATCAGGCGCAGGCCATGTATGACGATGCGATCAAATATATCGACCAAGCCTTGAAATTCGGCGCTGATAAATTAGTGATGAGGAAGAAGAACGAACTCTACAAATTGAAGGCAGACAGAGAGAAACTTCTGGAGCAATTGACTAACAGATAAATGAGAATACTCCCGGAAGACCTCTTTGAGAAGAAGGTCCTGCTTATATTGAAGCGTTATTCGATAGATGTGTATTCTTATATACGCAGGCACAGGACTCTGCTTCAGATCATATTTAAACTTGAGAATATCTCTTCTGCAGGAGATCCAGCTCAATTGAGGAAATTATCAGCATTCTTTCTTCTGAATGAGATACTGATAAATGAAAAAAAGAGGGTACGAACGGGTATGGGGTTGATCCTTAACGGATACCTGAATAGTATAATATTCAGTTTTGCGGGGGTCAATCCCCTGATACTCACCGCTTACGCAAGATACAATAAACTGCTTTATTCCTCGCTTCCTTTTGGAAAGCCGGGAAAGAAGGCATTGAAGAATTTTGAAAGCTATGCATCCTGGATCGGCGATAGTGAGGGGATGAGGATTACATTCCTTTTCTACCTGGCCGGCCTGGGAATGGATATCAATGTTTCCGATGCGGGGGTCCTTGCCCGTGTGGGAAAGGGCATTTCCGTATTTCTCCATGTTGAGAATGAATTCGGCGACCCCGCCTTCCATAAAGGAGATCTCTTTAAGGTCGGGGGAATTCAAGAGGGTATGTCTGCCAATGAAAAGCTATCTCTTATCTCCGAGGACCTGAATCGTTATTATAAGATCATTGAAGACGATATCGATAAATTATCCGACTCCGATCTGAAGTTGTTCTTTCTCTTTGAAATAACCGAACAATTAAGCGAGATATTAAATATAATGTCTAAAGAGTACTGAAATCGTACTTGTCGGAATTTCCGTTGAACCACTTTATTAATACCAAAGCGGCCTTCAAATTGGCGAGGGATTTTATCATAAGCCCCTTCATATTTCTGTCCGAAGTATTATTGAGTTCCTCATAGATCTCCATATACTGCTTCTTCAGTGTCTCCTCATAATGGGGGAGGCATTTAATGCCGGAATTGATCTCCTGAGAAACAAATTTCATGTCGGAATCAAGGTAGTAATT
This sequence comes from bacterium, assembly GCA_023144005.1. Classification (GTDB taxonomy): domain Bacteria; phylum AUK180; class AUK180; order AUK180; family AUK180; genus JAGLWT01. The sequence goes on along the minus strand of JAGLGN010000001.1, from coordinate 7,033 downwards.
AAGGTCCATTGAATGGTCCCAGAGCGCCATGAACACATTGGTTGGATGATTTTCTACTTCGCAGGTAACTTGTAATTGAGGGTTCATAGCGATAATAGAGAGGGTCGTGTTCTCTTCCTTTCCAAAATAGAAGATCATCATACCCTTTACTTTCTTAGTTTTTATCTCCATACGGTATTTTACCCTAAAATTTCATAAATGTCCAATACCTTTTTAAGCAGAACTCTCAATTGGGAAACGGGATAGATATTTCCAGCATCTGAGGGAGATTTCTCGGGCTCATCATGAATTTCCAAAAAGAGCCCGTCAGCACCCGCCGCTATTGCCGCCAGCGCTATTGTCGGCACCATTTCCCGCCGACCTCCGGTTTTTCCGTACCCTTTACCGGGCTGTTGGACGGAATGAGTGGCATCAATGATCACAGGTACCTTATAGGACCTCATTACCGGTATTGCTGTCATATCAACGATAAGGTCGCCATATCCCCAAGTGCTGCCCCGCTCGGTGAGCCAGATATCGACGGCATTGAAATCACGGGCCTTTTTCACTATAAATCGCGCATCTTCAGGTGAGAGGAATTGCCCCTTCTTAATATTTAAGATCTTTCCGGTTTCCGCCCCTGCCTTGATAAGGTCTGTTTGCCTGCACAAAAAAGCGGGTATCTGTATCACATCCAAGACCTCTGCGGCTTGAGCTGCCTCTTGTACATTATGTATATCAGAGACGATCTTGAGTCCGAGTTCCTCTTTGACGCTTCGAAGTATTTCCAGACCCTTATCGATTCCCGGCCCTCTGTAAGCGGCGGAATCGGTTCGATTCGCTTTGTCAAATGATGCTTTGAAGTACAGGTCAATATCCATATCCTTTGTCGCCTTGAGTATCTCTTCCGCCAGGAATAATGTATGATCTCTGTTCTCTATTACGCATGGCCCTCCGATGAATTTAAATCTTTCCAATCTTTTCCTCCGCTCTTTTCATGTCTTCAGGGGTGTCTATGCCCAAAGTATCTTCAAATATCTGCACCATCTTTATTTTGTACCCGTTTTCCAGTATCCTCAGCTGCTCCAATCTTTCCGAAACTTCCAATATTCCCTTATTGAGCTTCAAATAGGCGAGGATAAAATCTTTTTTGTAAAGGTAAACACCGATATGTTTGTAAAAAGGCCCTCCGTAAGGTATGGGGGACCTTGAAAAATATATTGCATTTGAGTGATTATCCAATACAACCTTGACTCTATTGGGATCTTTCGCTTCCTGAGAGGAAATGGGAAAATAGCAGGATGCAGTTACGGTACTCTTCTCATTGGGCCATGCGCTCATCAGAAGATCCAGTGACTCACCTGTAAAGAAGGGCTCATCACCCTGTAGATTGACTATGAGATCATATTGTGAAAGCCGTTCCATGGCGGACCCGATCCTCTCTGTTCCGCTTGCGACATCTTCCGGTGTCATTATAACATCAGCTCCTGCCTCATTGCAGACGAGCTTGATCTCCTTACTGTCCGTAAGAATAAAGGTATCGCTTCCCGCGTGGCTTGTCCGGGCATTCTCCCATACATGCAGCACCATTGGTTTTCCGCCTAATTTGGCGAGTGGTTTTCCGGGAAATCTGGTAGATCCCATTCTGACAGGGATACAGATCGCAGTTTTTATTTACAATACCTCTTTGTTATCTTATCTATTATCATGGAAGTGGAGATCCGGTGAACGAACGGGATCGTGATAACTTCCCCTCCATTGCTCTTGGTATGTTCCGCTCCAACAATATCATCGGAAGTATAATCCCCGCCTTTGACAAGTACATGCGGTGTGATCTCTACGATAAGCTTGATCGGCGTATCTTCGCAAAAGGGAATAACAAAGTCCACAAATCCAAGGTCTGCCAGTGCCGCTGCCCGGAATTTTAACTCCACAAGAGGCCTTTTTTCTCCCTTGAGTTTTGAAACGGATTCGTCCGTGTTTATGCCTATTACGAAAATATCACCAAGAGAAGCTGCCTCTTTCAGATAGGTTATATGCCCGGCATGGAGAAGATCGAAACATCCGTTCGTAAAGACGATCCTTTTTCCTTTATTACTTTTTCTGATGTCCCTGATAAGTTGAGGATCGGTGAGGATGCTACCTTCCATTGATCATCTCTTTCAGGATCATTTCATTGACCGACGCCGTTCCCATTACAGTTACCACATAACTGGCTCCGTAATTCGCGAGTTGCGCCGCCTGCAGGGGAGAAAAACCGGATACATTTGCCATTGTAAAGAGCGCGACGACCGTATCTCCCGCGCCGGTGACATCATATACCTTTCTCGCCCTTGTAGGTATGAAATGGTGTTTCCCTCTGTGAAAAAGAAGCATCCCCTGCGCTCCGCGCGTGATCAGGGTGATATCTGTTCCGCATTTTGAGGAAAGCATTCTCGTCATCTCTTCCGGCGAGGGCGTGTTCTTAAGATGAAGTAGAGCTTTGGCCTCGTTTGAATTGGGTGTGATCGCGTTCACTCCGCGATAGAAGGTGCATGATCTTGTCGGGTGCGGATCCGCAACTGTAAAAATCCCTTTGCCTTTACACCACTTAGTGACCTTGCTGACCATTGCTGTATATATCAGGCCCTTATTGTAATCCTCAATGATAACGGCATCAGGTTCTGTCTTTTCCAGCCGCTCCATCACCTGATTTACGATCCTGAAATTATTTTCCGGGGGATCGTAATCAATGCGTACCACCTGCTGATTTAACCCTATCACCCTCTCTTTGAGTATTGAAATGAAGTCCTGCTTGATGATGAGGAAATAGGGTTCTATGCCCTCTTTGAGAAGAAGGTCCCTGATGATCTTTCCATTGCTGTCCTCTCCGATCAAACCGATCAGAATAGGTGTGCCTCCCAATGATATTATATTCTTTGCGACATTGGCCGCAGCCCCGAGTTTCAGATCGGTGCTTTTCACCTTGACAACCGGGACGGGTGCTTCGGGGGAGATTCGGTCGACATCTCCGTAAACATATTTATCCAGGATAATATCTCCGATAACAGCGATCTTCTTTCCCTTCAGGTTCTTGAGTTTCTTCAATAGTATATTTTTCATCACAACCTACTTATAAATGGCTTTTCTCAATTCTTTGGCGGCATATTCCGGTGGAAGATGATTGATGTAAAATCCTGTTCCCCATTCAAAACCCGCAATATCGGTTAATCTGGGAATGATCTCGAAGTGCCAGTGAAAGTCCTTTTCAATGGTATCCCAATACCCCTCCTGCATGATCAAATTTGGTGTGTCATGGAGTATCTGATTGAATGAAAAGTCAGCCCCCAGGATATCAGAAAGTCCCCGGAAGAGGGAGCGGAAAAGATAGGACAGGTCCATTACCTGCTCTTTGGAGATCTGAGTGAAATCATGTGAGTGTTTCAGGGGCAGTATCCATGTCTCAAAAGGAAATCTGGGTGCCCATGGAGCAAGAGCGATGAAGTGTGCTGTTTTCATGATCACCCGGTCTTCTAATTGCATTTCTTGATCGATAATATCGCAGAATATACACCGTTCCTTGAGTTTATAATGGAATCTGGCGTTCTCCAACTCCTCCTTGATCTTCTTTGGAGTTACAGGAAGAGCGATGATCTGTGAGTGTAAATGAGTGATGTCGGACGCACCTGCGCGTTTGCCGTGATTCTTGAAGACCAGTATATATCGGAACCGCTTATCCCTTTTCAGATCGATGATCCGGTCCCTGTACGCCCAGAGTATCTTTTCTATCTGATTGGTGTTCATGGTCGCATAACGCTCGTGATGATCCGGGGTTTCCACAATGATCTCATGTGCGCCGATACCGTTCAGATGATCGTATATACCGAATCCTTTTTGGTCTATTTCCCCTTCGATCTTGAGTATTGGCGCCTGTGCGGGAAAGCCTCTGAGCCACCATTTCCCATCGTCTTCCGGCGCTCTGTATGAAAATATCTCCCCGGGGGTCAGGCTTTCATTTCCCGGACAAAATGGGCACGGAACATCGACTCTGTCAGGGATCTCTTCCGCATGATAGTCTCTGGGCCTCTTTGCCCGCTCAGTGGATATGATTATCCAGCCATTGGTAACAGGATTCTTTCGGATTTCCGACATTATTACTCCTTAGAACTGTTAATTATATCACTAACGGTATGAAAAATCAAAAGTTCACAGAGCTTATCCCGCCGGAGCATCTCCTCTTTAGGAAGGTTGAAGAAATATATATTGGAGTCCTTGGAGACGATAGAATAATATTCCAGTCCGTCGGTTATCTCGATCAGGGGTTCTCCTGACTGTACCGGAAAAAAGGTGAGCTTTGGAACATAATTTTTACCTTTTTTTCCAAAAAGCACCATGACATCTTCTGTTTCGCTTTTTCCGGACGAGTATTTACCTGAATATACCGCTTCTCTCTGTGCGCGCTGCACATTGAAAATATCCGAAGTACCCGCCGCTTTCGAAATATGAAATGAATGGCGGTTCAGTTTTGCGATCACATTGTTCACGATCCGGTCTGAAAGGTCTTCTCCCGGATTAAAGAGAAAATCATTCTTAAAAAAGAGTATTGCTGTCTTGATAGGCCTTTCACCGCCGTCGGATGTATCATTTACTATTACCGCCCGATTGCCGTTGCTGGAGAATAGATCGTCTGAGCAACGGATCTCATCATCGGCTCCTGAATGAAAACAGAGTTCTGAGGACCCGCCGCCGTCCATCGCGATAGCATGTGTACAACCAATTTCTCTCATATACGCGCCCAAACGCTTCTCATCTATACCCCATGAAGTAAGATTTCTTCCTTCCGCGACAACGAGATAGATTCGGTCCGCATTGTATCCGACTGCTGTCATCGGATTTTTTTTACTCTTCAATTCGGGTACCTTGGAGTCCCGTAGAATTATATGTCCGCCCGAAAGGATAAAGCGTTCCTCCAGGGCAATTTCCCCGGTCAGATCCTCTCTGCTCAACATATCTATTCGAATGGAATTATCATTTCCCACGATCAATGAGCCCCGTCCGAATAATTTCTTCTTTGAAATGATCTTGCCGTTTGAACTGAGCAAGCCGAGTATTTCATTATTTTCTCTTCCGAAGAAACCTCCGTTGAGGCCGAAAAGCGCGCCGGAACTCTCGACAATGGAAGATAGTTCTTTCACATAGGGGTCTTCAACGGTATGAACGGAAATGAAGAAGTCGTCTTTTTCAAAAGATAAGATATGCATGGTCACGGGAGAGGGTATGTAAATGGTTTCCGTGCGGTAAATTGCTTTCGCATTACAGACCGAAGCCGGCAATAGAAAGAGCATAAGCAGGTAAATAAGGGTCTTGCTTCTATTATTCTTCATTCATCAGCTCTTCCAGGTCGGATCCTGAAAAGGGTTCTCCCCGCGGCTTTTTGAGCAAGACCAATGCCACTTTTGACATAAAATGTTTGATCTTCTCCCTGTCAGAGGAAAAAAGAAGCAGGATGGATGACACACGGTCCATCTGTTTTTCTCCCCATTGGACCTTGTGGTCAAGGAGAAAAAGGATATAATGATCGCTTTTGATCTTTGGAGAGATCAGATGAGGTATCGCGGTAAAGTGCCCGATATAGGTGGGAGAATGAGTCTCTCTTTCCAAGACAAGCTGTAAAAGGTCTTCATCTCCATCTGCCTGCTCCACCATTTTATTAAGTATTTCCTTCTTCTGGAATTCTTCTGAATATTTCAAAATTTTTACGAACTTCTTCATATCAGTATGTATACCCCAATTCTTTTAAAAAGGCCTGGTCTTTAGACCAATGCGGCTTCACCTTGACGAATATCTCCAGGTAGAATTTCTTGCCGAATAATTCTTCAAGCAGAATACGGGATGATGTGCCGATCCTGGAAACCATCTTGCCCCCTTTGCCTATGATCATTCCTTTCTGCGTGGCTCTTTCCACATAAATAACAACCCATACCACGATGATCTTTTTCTTCTCCTCAACCTTTTCTACCATAACAGCGGTGCTGTACGGAATCTCTTCGCCAGTTAAATTAAAAACAGCGCCTTTGACCGCTTCGGCGATAATGAATTTCTCAGGATTCGCCGAAATGTATTCCGCTGGATAATACATTTCACCTTGCGGCAATTCTCTTATAAGCAGTTCTCTCAATTTATCAAGATTAGATCCCTTCAAAGCCGATATCGGGATTATTTCACTGACAAATTTCTTTGAATTGAATTTCTCCAAGATGGGTAATAGTGCTTTTTTGTCCATTCTGTCAACTTGATTCAGCGCGCATATGACTCGTTTGCCCGATCGCTGGAGCAATTCTTCGAGCTCGGGATCATCCCTGTATCTTGATGCGTCTATCACATAGAGAACTATATCGCAGAGCTCTAGCGCTCCTTTCGCTGACTGATTGAGTATGCGGTTCAGCGCGGCACCCGCCTTTGTGATCCCGGGGGTGTCGAGGAACACGATCTGATGATCATCTCCATTCAGAATTCCTGTTATCCTGTTTCTTGTGGTCTGCTGTTTCCTGGAGACCGAAGAAAGGGGCACTCCAAGGAAATTGTTCATAAGTGTCGACTTACCCGCATTGGGGCGCCCGAAGATGGAAACAAAGCCGGATCTGAATTCATTTTTCATATAGGGGATTATATAGTATTCTGCCTCTTTTTTAAAGGACCGTACCAAATATCATCTTTGAATTGTCAATGTAAAATTGACAATTGAATAAAGATTATTTGATGGAGTTTTGATCCGTCTTTGTTCTCATGTCATTTTTTGTGACGCTACTCACCACGTCCATCATTCACTAAAATCCCAAAACTCGTTAGCTTTAGCTCACTCAGACAATTGGATATTTTCGGCTTCGCCACCATTCATTCCTGCCGTTAAAAATGTCAATGTCGCTTAAATGGTTCAAAACTCTTTTGGGTTGGTCGCCCGGCGTTGCCGGGCTCCCGTTGAGCGGATGCGGGAAGGAAATAAAGAAGAGGAGAATGTCATCCAGAGGGAGTTTGCGACCGTGGGATCCAGTTTTATTTCATCCTGGCTCCCACT